>JAUHXC010000002.1 GCA_030427205.1 bacterium
GCGGTCGCGCAGCGGGCGATGACGCCGGCGGCAGCGGAAATTTCGAAGGCGATGCGGCGGGGAGGCGGGGTCGGGGGTCGGATCGCGGCGGATGGCTGCGGGCGAAGGCGCTGGCCGCGGCGTAGATTGAGGAGGCGCTGCGGCGCGAGGCGGGGTCGGGGGTCGGATCGCGGCGGATGGCTGCGGGCGAAGGCGCTGTCCGCGGCGTAGATTGAGGAGGCGCTGCGGCGGGAGGCGGGGTCGGGGGTCGGATCGCGGCGGATGGCTGCGGGCGACGCCGCCGGCGACAGCGCAGACTGCGAAGGCGCTGCGGCTCGAGGCGGGGTCGCGGGCCGGCCGCGGGCGCTCAGCGGCGGCGGCGCAGCCCGATCAACCCGACGAGGGCCAGCAGGCTCCACAAGAGGCCCGCCGGCGAGCCGTCGGCGGCGTCGCAGGCGCAGCCGCTGCCGGTGAAGTCGTCGAGGCCCGGCGGCGCGGCGTCGGGGCCCATGTCGCCGACGAACACCGGGTCGATGTCGCCGCTGATGCGGATGAGGTAGCGCTGGGTGGTGCGCGCGCCGTCGGGCACCCACTCGCCGTCGATCTTGTGGCCGTCGCTGGCGAGCAGCTCGACCTCGACGTCGCCGACCTCGTCGGGCGGCACGTCCCAGGTCAACCGGAACTCACCGCGGCCCTCTTCGGCGAGCAGCATGCCCGGCGGGCCCTGCACCAGCTCGAGCTGGATCAGGTCGGTCTCGCCGGGGTCGACCACCTCGATGTCGTAGGCGTAGGCCCGGCCGGCGGTGGCCAGCTCGGGCGGCTCGGTGACGAAGGCCGGCGGGGCGTTGCCGATGGACACCGCGACCTTGGCCGAGAGCGGCGCGTCGTCGGGGCCGCCCCAGACGCGGGTGATGTAGCTGCCGTCGTCGACGTAGCGGTGATGCACCGTGCGGCCGGTGGCCTGGCTGCCGTCGCCGAAGTCCCAGGTCCACAGGTCCTGCTCGATGGGCTCGGCGCCGTCGCAGCCCTGGTCGTCGACGCCGACCTCGAGGCTCTCGTCGCCCACGCCGAAGCGCACGCACTCGCCCTCGCGGCCCTGCACCTGCGCGTCGACGCCGCCCGGCCGGTTGTCCCACTGCTCGATGTCGACCGGGTGCTCGAACGGGGTGACCGTCTGCGACCAGGTGTCCATCACGTCGACGAGCATGTCATAGCTGCCACCCATGGCATACACATGGCTGCCGATGCCTTCGCCGAGCCATTCGGTGTCGTGCTGGCCGTCGCCGTCGAAGTCGAAGGCATACAGCAGCTCGTCGGTGTCCGGGTCGCTGGCGTTGGCCCGCGCGAGCAGGTTGCCCTCGCCCTCGTCGAGCGTCGACAGGTTGTTCATGATCGTCGGCAGGTCGACGATGTCGGCGAAGAACGGCATCTCGGCGGTCAGCCCGCTGGGATCGGTCACCCGCACGGTGCCCTGGTAGGGCTCGCCGTCGGCGGGGAACGGGTAGCGGTGCTGGGCGGCGAGGTTGATCATCGGCTGCCACGGGTCGCCCTCGCTGAGCTCGACGTCGCCCCAGACCACTTCGCCGGTGAGCTGACCGCCCTCGGGGTCGATGGCGTCCACCGCGACGGTGGTCTGGCCGCCGGGGCCGATCTCGACGTAGACGTCTTCGATGCGCGGCGGCAGCCGCACGATGTGATCGCCGTCCTCGCCGACGGTGACCTCGTCCTCGACGGTGACGCCCGACCAGGGATCGGTGACCGCGACCCGGGCGGTGTACTGGCCCGGCGGGTCGTAGATCCAGACGCCTTCGCTGTTGTCGGCGCCGTCGACCTCGAAGACGCCGTCGTTTTGGAAGTCGTAGCTGTACGCCAGGCCTTCGGGGCTGTCGGCGTCGTCGGCGACGATGTCGAAGAACCACGAGCCCGGCCGCAGCTCGCGGGCGGTGACCTCGCGGATGATCGTCGGGCTGTCGATGACCTGGGCCTCGACCTCGTGCTCCGCCTCGAGCCCTTCGTCGTCGGCGACCACCACCCGCAGCGCGTAGGGCGCGTCGACCCGGTAGGGGTAGCTGTGGCTGCCGCGGCCGCCGGGCAGGCGCAACAGCTCGCCGCCGGCATCGCCCCAGTCGACGAAGTAGGTCAGCGGCCCGTTCTCCGGGTCGACGGCCTCGATGACCAGCTCGGCGCGGCCCCGCGGGCCCATGTCGAGGCTGACGTTGCGGATGATCGGCGGCTGGTTGTCGGCCGGGGCCTGGAAGGCGATCTGCGCCTCGCCCTCGGCGGTGCCGCCGCGGCCGTCGTCGACGGTGACCTCGACGGTGTAGCCCCGGTAGACGTCGGCCGGGAAGCGATGGGCCGCCAGCCCGCTGCGGTTGACGGTGTCGGGGGCGCCGTCGTTCCAGGCGAAGGTATAGGTCAGGTCGTCGCCGTCGGGGTCGACCGCGCCGACGACCGCCAGCACCTCGAAGCCCTCCTGGCGCACCAGCCGCAGCTCTTCGATGACCGGCGGGCGGTTCTGGTCAGGCGCGACGAACTCGACGACGAGCTCTTCGCTGGCCTGGCCGCCGCGGCCGTCGTCGGCGGTGACGGTGACGGTGTAGCCGCGGAACTGGCCCGCGGGGAAGGCGTGCGGCGCGATGCCGCCGGCGTTGACCGTGTCGGGGCTCTCGTCGCCCCAGGCGAAGGTGTAGGTCAGCGCGTCGCCGTCGGGGTCGACGGCGCTGGCGGCCAGGGTCACGTCGAAGCCGTCGCGCGAGAGCTCGCGCACCAGTTCGAAGACCGGCGGGCGGTTCTGGTCGGGCGCGACGAACTCGACGGGCACCTCGGCGCTGGCCTCGCCGCCGCGGCCGTCGCGGGCGGTGACGGTGACGGTGTAGGCGGCGTACTCGCCCTCGGGGAAGAGGTGGGTGGCGAGCCCGGCGCGGTTCTCGGTGGCCGGCGACTCGTCGCCCCAGTCGAAGGTGTAGGTGATCGGGTCGCCGTCGGCGTCCACCGCGCTGGCGGTCAGCGTGGCTTCGAAGCCGTCGAGCGCGAGCACCCGGGCCACCTCGATGACCGGCGGGCGGTTCTGGTCGGGCGGCGGGAAGTCGATGACCACCTCGGTGGCCACGCTGCCGCCGTTGCCGTCCTCGGCGGTGATGGTGACGGTGTAGGCCCGGTAGTCGCCCTCGGGGTAGCTGTGCTCGGCGAGCCCGGCCCGGTTGGTGGTCGTCGGGCTGCCGTCGCCCCAGTCGAAGGTGTAGCGCACGTCGTCGCCGTTGGGGTCGACGGCGGTGGCGGTGACCACGACGCCGAAGCCGTCGCGGGAGAGTACGCGGGCGACCTCGAAGAAGGGCGGCACGTTCTCGGCGGGCGGCGGGAAGTCGACGGTGACCTCGGCGCTGTCGGCGCCGCCCTGGCCGTCGTCGGCGGTGATGGTGACGGTGTACGGCCGGAAGACGTTGGCCGGGAAGTCGTGGGCTGCCACGCCGCCGGCGTTCCGGGTCGGCTCGCTCTCGTCGCCCCACTCGAAGGTGTAGACGATGTCGTCGCCGTCGGGGTCGACGGCGGTCGCGGTGAGCACGGCTTCGAAGCCGTCGATGCCGAGCACCCGGGCCACCTCGATGACCGGCGGGCGGTTGGCGGCGGGCGGCGGGAAGTCGACCTCGAGCTGCGCCTCGGCGCTGCCGCCGCGGCCGTCGTCGGCGGTGACGGTGACGGTGTAGGTCTCGAACGCGCCGCGGGGGAAGCTGTGCACCGCGAGGCCGCCGACGCTGATGCCCGGCTCGTCGCCGTCGCCCCACTCGAAGGTGTAGACCAGCGGGTCGCCGTCGGGGTCGACGGCGGTGGCCGAGATGACGACCTCGAAGCCGTCGCGGCCGATCTCGCGCAGGCCCTCGATGACCGGCGCCCGGTTGGCGGCGGGGGCGGGGAAGTCGACCTGGATCTGCGCGCTGTCGCGCCCGCCGCGGCCGTCGTCGACGGTCACGGTGATGGCGTAGGCCCGAAACTGCCCGGCGGGGTAGTCATGGGCCGCGAGGCCGCCGGCGTTGCGCGTCGGCTCGCTGTTGTCGCCCCAGTCGAAGGTGTAGGTCAGCGGGTCGCCGTCGGGGTCGACGGCGGTGGCCGAGGCGACGAGTTCGAAGCCGTCGCGCCCGATCTCGCGGGCCACCTCGATGGTCGGCGGGCGGTTGGCGGCGGGCGCGGGGAAGTCGACCCGCACCTCGGCCTGCGCGACGCCGCCGCGGCCGTCGTCGGCGGTCACGGTGATGTCGTAGGCCCGGAAGACCCCGGCGGGGTAGGTGTGCACGCCGACGCCGCCGGCGTTCTGCATCGGATCCTCGCCGTCGTTCCACTCGAAGGTGTAGGTCAGCGGGTCGCCGTCGGGGTCGGTCGCGCTGGCCGAGATGACGACCTCGAAGCCGTCGCGGCCGATCTCGCGGGCGAAGTCGATGGTCGGCGGGCGGTTGGCGGCGGGCTCGGGGAAGTCGACCTCGAGCGTGCGCTCGGCGGTGCCGCCCCGGCCGTCGTCGACGGTGACGGTGACGTCATAGGCCCGGAACGCGCCGGCGGGGAAGTCGTGCACGCCGACACCGCCGGGAGAGGCGGCCGGATCGCTGCCGTCGCCCCAGTCGATGACGTAGGTCAGCGGGTCGCCGTCGGGGTCGACGGCGCTGGCGGCGATGGCCACCCGGAAGCCGTCGCGGCTGATCTCGTCGAGGCGGGCGATGATCGGCGCCTCGTTGGCCGCGGGGGCGGGGAAGTCGATGTTCAGGTCGCGCCGGGCCTCGCCGCCGCGGCCGTCGGTGACGATGACGGTCGCCTGCCACGCGCGGAACTGGCCGGCGGGGTAGGTGTGGGTCGCCACGCCGCCGACGTTGATCGTGTCGTCGCTCTCGTCGCCCCACACGAAGGTGTAGGTCAGCGGGTCGCCGTCGGGATCGGCGGCGCTGGCGGTCACGGCGACCTCGAAGCCGTCGCGGCCGATCTGCACGAACTGGTCGATGACCGGCGGGCGGTTCTCGGCGGGGGCTTCGAATTCGACCCGCAGGGTGTCCTGCACGGCGCCACCGCGGCCGTCGTCGGCGGTGACGGTGACGTCGTAGGCCCGGAACTGGCCGGCGGGGAAGGTATGCACCGCGACGCCGCCGGCGTTGCGGGTATCGGGCGCGCCGTCGGCCCACTCGAAGGTGTACGAGACCGGGTCGCCGTCGGGGTCGAGGGCGCTGGCGGCGACGGTGACCGAGAAGCCGTCGCGGCTGATCTCGACGAACTGGTCGATGACCGGCGGGCGGTTCTCGGCCGGCGCTTCGAAGACAATGGCGATGTCGTCGCTGGCCTGACCGCCGCGGCCGTCGCTGACGGTGACGGTGACGTCGTAGGCCCGGAACTGACCGTCGGGGAAGCGGTGGGCGGCGATGCCGCCGCGGTTGACGGTGGGCGCCTGCCCGTCGCCCCAGTCGAAGGTGTAGGTCAGCGGGTCGTTGTCCGGGTCGACCGCGGCGGCGGCCACGGTGACGTCGAAGCCGTTGCGGCTGACGATCTCGAGGCTGTCGAGCACCGGCGGGCGGTTGTCGGGCGGGGCCTCGAACTCGACCTGCACCACCCGCTGCACCCGGCCGCCGCGGCCGTCGTCGGCGGTGATGGTCACGTCGTAGGTGCCGAACTGCCCCGCGGGGAAGTCGTGCTCGGCCACGCCGCCCTGGTTCTGGGTCGCCGGCGTGCCGTCGCCCCAGTCGAAGGTGTAGGTGATCGCGTCGCCGTCGGGGTCGGCGGCGCTGGCGGCGATGACCGCGTTGAAGCCGTCCTGGTCGAGCACCCGGGCGAACTCGAAGCGCGGCGCCTGGTTCTCCGGCGGCTCGGGGAAGTCCACCTCGAGCTGGCGCTGGCTGGTGCCGCCCTGGCCGTCGTCGGCGGTGATGGTGACGGTGTAGGTGCGGTAGACGCCGTCGGGGTAGCTGTGCTGGCTGATGCCGCCCTGGGTCACCGTCGGCGGGCTGCCGTCGCCCCAGTCGACGGTGTAGGTGATCTGGTCGCCGTCGGGGTCGACCGCGCTGCCGCTGACGACCACGTCGAAGTCGTTCTGGCCGACGACGCTGGCCTGCTCGAAGACCGGCGCCCGGTTGTCGAGCCCGACGACCTGGTCGAACATGGCCGGGTCGCCGCCCGATCCGCGCACCATGCCCGCGATGCGCACCTCGTCGGTGCCCGGCGGCACCTGGAACTCGACCCAGTCGGCGCCGCCGCCGGCGACCTCGTAGCGGCCGTCGCCGCCGACGTCGAAGAAGTAGCGCAAGGTCGGGTCGGCGAAGGGCGAGCGCAGGTCGCGGTGGGCGCTGACGGTGTCGTCGCCGTCGCTGAGCCGCACCGTCGCCCGGTGGTTGGTATTGGCGGCGATGACCTGCGGGCCGACGGTGCCCCGGTTGCCGGCCACCGGGCCGGCGAAGGCGCCGTCGCCGGTGATGTCGGCGGTGGCGCTGACCGGCTCGCCGTACGGGTCGTGCCCCTGGTACTCGAGCCAGGCGTCGTAGCGGGTATCGGGCACCGCGCTGACCGAGGCCCGGTAGCGGCCGTTGCCCAGGTTCACCACCGAGACGCCGCCCTGGATGGTCGGCGCGCGGCCGGTGTAGCTGACCGCGAAGAAGTCGATGATCGGCGGCACGTTGGCCACGGCGATCTCGATGTCGCTCTCGGCCGAGAGGTCGCCATAGTCGGTGACCGTCGCCCGGATGACGTCGACCCGGGCGCCGTCGGGGTCGGGGGTGTAGATCGGGTTGGGGCCCCAGTCGCCGTTGCCGCCGGGATAGCCCGGGGTCGGCTGCAGCGTGCCGTCGCCTTCGATGAGGCGGTAGCTGTAGGTCATGCCCAGCACGCCCTCGGGGTCACGGGTGCCGCTCAGGTCGAGCTCGATGTCGTCGCCGGGCGCGCCGCTGTAGGGGCCGCCGGCGTCGATGACCGGGGCCTCGATGTTCTCGACGACGAGCACCGACGCGGCGCCGAAGGCGCACTCCGAGCAGTCGGCGCGGGTCACCCCGTCGTAGCACTCGCCGTTCCACTGGCCGTCGTCGCAGGCGCGGATGGGCACCGCGATGCGGTCGCCGGCGGCCTGCCCGGCCCGGGGGATGAAGGTGACCGGCCCCAGCGCGCCGTCTTCGCCGGCGTCGTCGAAGTCGCCGTCGAGGTTGAGGTCGAAGTGCAGCGAGGTGATGCGATCGGGCACGCCCCGCGGGCGGTTGCCGTCGCCGGGGAAGACCGCGTGTTCGCTGTCGACGTCGTAGGTGGCCCGGCCGTCGAGCAGGATCGGCGTGCCCAGGTAGCCGCCGTAGACCGCGTCACCGCCGTCGGGGTGGCCCACGATGACCGGCAGGTGGTTCTTGAGCGACAGCTCGATCTGCACGTTGGCGTCGTCGTTGACCACCCGGCCCTGGTCGTCTTCGACCTGCAGGATGACGTTGCGGGTGATGGTCTCGCCCCAGTCGAGCTCGTCGTCGTACTGGAAGACGAAGGCCTCGTCGCGGTCGTCGGTCTCGAACTCCCAGACGATCTCGTCGCCGGTCACCTGCCCGTCGCCGTTGCGGTCGTCGCCGGGCGCGTCGAAGACGTTCCAGCGGTAGGCGACGATGTGCACCGACGGGTCGAGCACGTGGCTCCACGAGTGGTCGAAGGTGATGTCGATGCCCGGCCCGCTGGCCTGGGGCGTCGCGCGGGCGTAGGCCTGGGTCTCGAGCCAGGTCTGGATGATCTGCACCGACAGCGCGGTGCGGGTGTTCTGGTCGACGCTGCCCTGCCACGCCCAGTTGCCGGCCCAGTTCCACGACCCGTCGCCCTGCTGCTGCGGGATGAGGAACTCGTTGAACATCGCCGACCAGTCGCGGCCGTTGGGCAGGTAGGTGATCTCGGGCACGAACGAGCGCAGGCCCTTGGTCATCGCGTAGATGTAATACAGCCCCCAGTAGCCCGCGCCGGGCACCATGTTCTGCAGCTCGGCGACGTGGCGACCGTGGTTGCCGCCCGGGTTGTACTGCTCGTCGTCGACCCAGCCGTAGCCCACCAGGCCGTTGCCCGAGAGCTTGTAGCCGCCGTGATGATAGGTGCAGTTGCCGTTGCCGCAGTGGCGATCGAGCCAGGTGCGCTGCCCGTCTTTGGCCCATTGATAGGTCTCGACGCCCATCTTGCGCTCGAGCAGCCGCAGCGCCTCGGGCGACCAGCCGTTGGTCGAGGCGTCGCTGTGGGTGCCCGCGCCGTTCTGGCAGTGATAGTACCAGCCCTTGTCCGACGACATGCACTGGATGAGCCCGTCGGCCAGATCCTGGCCGATGTCGCGCAGCGTGCGTCCGTGGATGTTGTTGGGGCCCGCCTGGGCGACGTAGGTCGGGTCGCCGAAGCTGGCGAGCGGCTCGACCCACGACGAGGTGGAGTAGCCATAGCGGCCGAGGCCGCCGAGCACGCCGTTCTGATACTGGATCGACTGGCCGTTGATCCCGCGGTTGTTCACGTCGTCGAACCACATGCCGCCGGTCATGTTGTAGGTCGACAGCAGCGCGTTGAGGCCGCACAGCGTCACGTGGCGATAGTAGACGTCCTCGTCGCGTCCTTCGCCGTGGCCGTGGCTGCGTCGCAGGAATGCGTTGAGCGCGTGCCCGTGGCCATACATGTTCTGGTTGTTGGCGAAGGTGCACGTGTGCACGTTGTGCCCGTGCCCGTCGTCGCCCCGGTGGTTGAAGCGCAGGAACAGGTACCACAGCCCCCGGTCGACGGCCCGGTTGGCGTGCACCGTCTTCGTCAGGCCCAGGCTGTCGTCGCCCACGCAGCCGTTGTCGTTCTCGACCGTCGGGTTGTTGGGGTAGTTCGGGCACAGCCGATCGACGGTGACCTTCACCGGCATCGTCGCCGAGGCGGTCTCGTTGCCGCAGGTGACCTCCACCTTGGGGTAGTAGAGCCGGTCACCCTGTGCTGCGGGCAGCTGCACGTCGAGGCCGAGCGGCGCGAAGTAGCCGGCATAGGCCGCCGCGCTGGCGTTGCGCATCTGCTCGTGGGCGTCGTCGTAGTCCTGATCGCCGTTGATGTCCCAGCGATACTGGTAGTTGCCCCCGCAGTTGCCGCCCTCGGCGATGGCCTGCAGCATCGTCGTCTGGCCGTTGAGGGCCGGGTGGGGGATCTCGGGGCGGCCCTGGACCCAGTCGACGACGCTCACCCGCAGCTGCGCGGCGGCGACGGCGGGGACGAGCAGCAGGGCGGCGAGCGACGCGAGCAGCAGCGGCACGGAGATCGGGCCACGACGCGACGGGGCGCGGTGATGATGCATGAGGATGCCCTCCGGGGGGTTCGGCGAACGCGGGCAAAGTATTGTAAAAATGCCCATTGACTGCAACGTGTATCACACGCGTCAGTTTCGGCCCTGGCCGTTCGCTGGCCGGGTAAGTCGAGATACAACAAGAATATTCGAGCCGGAATCGTCGCCGGACGGCGCGCGTCGGCGTCAGTTGGCCGGCAGGATCGGCAGGCTGAGTCGGGCGGCGCGGTTCTCGCGCGAGATGTTCGGATGCTGGCGATCGCCGGTGAGCCGGGCGACCTGCGCGGCGACGTGGGCTTCGAGTTCGAGCAGCGCGATCCGGCCGTCGCCATCGCGATCGGCGCTGCCCGCGAGGCCGTCGAGCAGCGCCTCGGTGAACGCGCCGTTGGCCAGCGCCTCGAGCTCCCACGACGCCTCGGCGCCGCGGGACGACGAGAAGACCACCGCGCCGCGGCCCCGACGCAGATCACGATCGACGAAGCGATCCCGGCGGTCGTCGGCGCGGGCCGGCGCCGCCGCGATGGGCCGTATCAACCGCGCGGTCGCCGACGGATCGATCACCCGGGCCCGCATCTCGCCGCCGTGGCTCGGGGAGGGCGCGCTGATCGCCTCGCCCTCGAACAGCTCGCCCGACTGGCAGGTATCGAGCAGCAGCAGCCGCTGACGGGCCGGCGTCGCGTCGAGCAGGGCTTCGATGCGCTCGAAGGGCAACGCGGCCTCGACGTCGGCGAGGCGCGCGTCGTGGGTCAGATAGCGATAGACGCCGCCGCGATCGTAGAGCCCGTGGCCGCTGACGAAGACGATCACGGTGTCCCGCGGATCAGCGGTCGCCAGCAGCCGCTCGGCGTCGGCGAAGGCGTCATCGGTCACCGCCTCGTCGGTGAACGCCCGGGTCAGCACGTCGGCCCACGGCCCCTTGTTCGTGGCGAAGCGGTCGACCAGGTCGAGGGCGTCCCGATGGGCGAAGCGCAGGTCGCGGATGGCCGGATCGGCGTAGCGCGAGACCCCGAACGCCACGGCGAAGAGCCGCGGCGGGCGCGGGTCGTGGTGCTCGACGACGGCCACCGCCCGCGGGGACCAGCGGCCTTCGGTATCGGCGACATCCACCTCGACCCGATTCGGCCCGTCGGTGAGCCGGGCGCGCGCGGTGAAGCGGGCCACCGTGCCCGAGAGCGGCCCTTCGGCGACCGGCGTGCCGTCGATTCGAACCCGCCAGCGCGTCAGATTCACCGCCGAGCGCGCGCCGGCGGTCACCTCGAGCGTCGAGCCGTCGACGCGCACCGGCTCGAGATCGACCTGCGGCAGCGCGGCGGGCGTCGGCGGCGCCGTCGAGAGGCCGTGGCGGGCGCGGCGGCGGCGGACCCGGGCTGCCAGATCGGCCCGGAGCGGGGCGTCGCCGAGCCCGAAGCGCGCGGCGATCAGGTCGGGCCGGTTGCGCGTCAGGGCCAGCCGATCGAGGCCGATGCGGCGGGGTCCGCTGATGGCCGCCGCGAGGCCGTCGCCCTCACGGGACGCCGCGAACAGGCCGTCGTCGCTGGCGATGAGCCACTGACCGTCGGCGTCGTCGATCAGCGTCAAGCGGCCGCCGTCCCGGCGCAGCTCGATCCGATCGCTGCACAGCGCGACGTGGCTGGGCCCGGTGTGCAGCGCCATCGCCGGGCAGCCCGAGCGACGCTCGATCAGGCGCGTATCGGCACCGTCGAGCGCAAAGACCCGCTGGTGCCCGTCCCACGAGCCGGTGTGCAGCCGCGGCGTCCCGTCGGCCGCGGTTTCGAAGCGCACGGCGGAGGGCGCCGCGCGGTGACCCTCGACGCGGGCCCGGATGTCGCCGGTGCGCGGGTCGAGCAGCAGGATCGGGAACTGCCAGCTGCCGTCGGCCGCGCGTACCGAGCCGACCAGCGCCAGCCGCTCGCCCGCGTCGTCGAGTGCGAGGCTGCGGGCGAAGAGCGGCAGCGGTCGATCCAGCACGAGGGCCGGCGCGTCGCCGGCGATGTTCCAGACCGTCAGCCGCTGACCGTCGGCCCCGTGGCGGACGGCGGCGACGAACGGGCCGTCGGCGGCGAGGAAGGCGTAGGGCGATCCGGTGATATCGGCCGGCGGCGGCAGGGCCTGATGCGCGCCGGTCGCCGGATCGAGGCGGATCGGGCCCGTGACGGTCGAGATCACCAGCCAGCCGAGGCCATCGATGACCGGCCGGGTGATCTGCAGACTCGGCGTGGGCAGGGCACGGCGCGTCGATGTCGAGCCCTGCCAGTGACGCACGGCCATGCGCCCGCTGCTGACCCAGCTGCCGTCGCGCAGCGCGAACAGCCCGTCGACCCCGCCGCTGGGCATGCTCTGTCCGCCCACGGTGAACTGCGGGCTGGCCGCGTGGGCCGGGTGCGCCTCGATCAGCCGACCGTCGATGCGCCAGCGGCGGATCGTGCCGTCCACGTGGCCGGTGACCGGCCCGTCGGCCGTCCAGGCGAGGCTCGTGGTGGGGCTCGGCGCGCTGAAGCCGGTCACCCGCCGCAGTCGGGTCAGATCCCAGCCGGTCAGCGCGCCGGTATAGCCCGCGACGAGCAGCCGAAGGCCCGCCGGCGAGACGGCCATGCGCGCGGTCGGCGGTGGGCCCGGTCGGCGGGCGGCGGGCGCGGCGCTGCCGTCGAGGGGCAGGATGCGGGCGTGCCACGCGCCGAGGTGATCGACCACGACCCGCGCGCCGTCCGGCGCGATCCGCAGCGCGCGGATCGGCTGGGGGTTGCCCTCGCTGTCGGGCGGTGGCGCGGCGGCTTCGCCCAGCGGCCGGCCATCGTGCCCATAGCGCCGCATCACGCCATCGGCGCCGCCGGTCAGCAGCGTGCTGTCGAACAACGCGACCGCCGTCGCCGGGGTCGGCTGGGGCAGCGTGGCCACGCGCCGGCCGTCGTGGTCGAGCAGCGTCACCCCCGCGTCATTGGCGACCGCGATCCGCCGCGCATCGACCGCCAGCGCCGCGACCGCGCGCACATCCCGCGGCGGCGACCACGGCGGGCGACCGAAGCTGCCCCAGCGGGATCCGATGACCCAGCGGGCGCCGGCCGGTCGATCGGGGGCGAAGAGCGCCGGCAATCGGCCGGGCGCCGGGACGCGGTCCGAGCCAGCGGTCGCGCGCACCTGCCGTACACCATCGGGGCCGTGGCGCCAGATGCGGCCATCCACTGAGCCCGCGAAGAGGACGGGATCGGTCGGATGCCAGGCGACGACCTGCGCCGGCGCCGCGCCCGCCGCCCGCGAGCCGTCGGGGCCGAGGCGTCGCGGCGGCGCGCCGTCGAGCACCAGCGCCAGCTCGTCGCCGTCGGGCCGCCAGATCAGGTGGCGCACGGGCGCCGGCAGCGCGATCGTCCGCGGCGCGGCGAGCGGATCGTAGAAGGGGATCCGGGTCAAAGCGCCCGGCGCCTCGGCGGGGGTCCACAGCGCCAGCGTTCGACCGTCGGGCGCGAACGCGACACCGGCGACCGGATGCCCCACGTCGAGGCGGGTGATCGGCCGCTGAGTCGCCGCCTGCCAGATCAACGCCGTCGAGGTGCCGTCCGCGGTCGCGACGTAGCGGCCCGTCGGGTCGATGGAGACCGCCGTCAGCGGTTCGAGGTGCTCGATGTGGGTCCCGGTGGCTTCGCCGGTCGCCCGATCGACGAAGACCAGCGCGTTGCTGTGGCATCCGGCCAGCCAGCGGCCATCGGGCGCGAACCGCGGGCACCCGAAGCGGGCTGGCCCGGGCGAGCGGTTGACGGTCAGCGCGATCCGATCCGGCTCGGGCGCGGGGCGCAGCCCGGTCGCGGCGAGGTGCTGTTCGAGCAGGCTGTCGGCCCCCGGCAGATCGGGCCACACCGCCAGATCGGCGACATCGCCCGCGGCCGGGCCGATACGCAGCCACCGCCCGCCGGGCACGCCGAAGGGCGCCCGAACACGCCGGGCGCGTTGCCGGCCATCGATCCACAGGCCGATGTGGCCGCGGGCGCCGTCGAGGGTGATCGCGATGGATCGCCAGCCGTCCGCGGTCGACGGGGTCCCGGTCCAGCGGAGTCGGTCGTCGCCGACCGTCAGCAGCCACCGGTCGTCGGCCCGATCGAGGGTGATGTGCGGGGCGTCTGCGGGCCATGCCACCAGCCGCCCCGCGGCGTGCCGCGTCCGCAGCGAGACGGTCAATCGATCGCCGGCCGGCATCACGAGCGGCACGTCGACGGCGCGCGCCCACAGCCGGCGCCCGCCGTCCTCGAGCGCCGTATTCACGGGGTCGAGGGCCGTCGCTGGACCCCCGGGCGTCGGCTGATGCACGAGGGGCAGCGCGGCGGCGATGATCGCGTCCAACGCGCGCCGGCTCTCGCTCTCGGCCCGGCACGGCGGGGCGACCGACGCCACCAGCAGCGCCGTGAACAGCGCGGCGACCCCGGGCACCGCCGGGCGGTCCCATTCACGGGGTCCGACGGGGCGGCGGATCAGAGGCCGACCTCCCGCTTCAGCGCGCCGGCGTCCGCGTCCCGGCTCAGGGCGTGAAGCTGACGGACCGCGAGCTCGACCGCCCGGTGCGCGCGGGCCGTCTCGCCGGCGTGCAGCGCGAGCCGGCCGCCCAGGCGCAGCCCGCGGGCGATGTCCGGATCGACGACGGCCCCTTGGACGAGCGGCGTCAGCGCGTCGAGATGACGATCCCAGGTCTCCCAGTCGCGCTCGGCGGCGGCGCAGGCGACCAGGAACGACTGGGCGATCGCCGAGAGCACCGCGCCGCGCCCGGCGTGCCCGGAGACGGCGTCGAGGGCAGCTTCGAGCAACGGTCGGGCCTCGTGATACTGGCCCAGGTCGAGGATGACCAACGCCAGGTCGAGGTCGGCGATCGGCGCGTCGATCGCCTCCGCGGCCCGCAGCAGGCGCCGGGCGGTGCGATAGTGCTCGGCGGCGTCCTCGGGCTGGCCGCGATGTCGATAGCTGTCGCCGATGAGCAGCTCGACCTGACCCTGCTGCTGGCGGGCGCCGATCTGGCGGTACAGGTCGAGGGCCGCCTGCGCGTGCTCCAGCGTCTCGGTGTGCCGGCCGGCCCGCCGCGCCATGTCGGCGAGGTGACGCCGGGCGTCTGCGTTGAGCCGCGGGGCCCAGATGCCGCGGACCGAATCGAGCGCGCCGTCGAGCGCGAGCCGGGCCTGGGTGAAGCGACCGAGCTCGACGAGGCAGCGGCCGGCGGCGTTGCGCACCCGCGCCGAGAGGCGCCGATCCCGGGCCTGATCGGCGGCGCGGGTCGCCCCCTGAAGCGCCCGCAGCGCCGCTTCGGACTGACCGGCGGCGTAGCGCGCGCGGGCCACCGCCAGCAGCGTTCGGCTGCGCAGATGCGCGTTGCCGCTCTGCCGAGTCAGCAGCTCGCAGCACAGGGCCCGGCGCAGCCCGTTGGCGGTGCGCCCGCGGGCGATGCACGCGTGGCTCCAGCGCAGGCTGATCTCCACCCACGGGCGGCTGCCCAGCGGCTGGCGGATGCGGCGCAGCATGCCGGCGGCCTCGAGCAGCGTGCCCTCGGCGTCGACGAACGCGCCGCGATCGATCTGGCGATCGGCGAGATCGAGGGCCGGCGGCAGGGCCTCCTTGTCGCGGCCGGCCTCGGCGAGGTGGTGCAGCAGGCGCCCCGGATCGACCCCCTCGTCACGGGCGAGCACGTCGGCGCAGACGCTGTGCCAGCGCTGCCAGCGATCCCCTTCGCGGGCCGTCTCGAGCAGCACCTCGCGCAGCATCGCGTTGCCGAACGTCCACTGTCCGTCGGCGAGCGGGCGCACCAGCCGCTCGTCGACCAACCGGCGAAAGCTCTCGCGGGGGCGGTTGAGGCGAGCGGCAGCGCAGACCAGGGCCCACTCCGAGTGATGCACCACCGGCCCCAGCACCGCGGCGAGCTCCAGCGCATGGCCGGCTGACGCTTCCGCCCGGCGCAGGGCGTGGCTCAGCCGCGCGCTCCAGACCGCGCGCTGGCTGCCCGGCAGGCTCTCGGTCAGCGCCCGGCGGGCGAGTCGGAAACCCTCGGGGCCCGGCACGAGCGCGCCCTCGCCGATCCAGTGGCGCATGAGCTCGACGGCGAACAGCGGGTTGCCGTGGGTGCGCTGAACCAGCGCCGACGTCAGCCGGGGCTCCACGGGCAGCAGCGAGGTCACCAGCCGGGTCAGATCATCGGCTTCGAGGGGCCCCAGCCGGATGCGCCGGGTCCGCGGATGCGCCGCGAGCCGCTCGGTCATCTTGCGCTCGAGCGAGCCCGGCCGCAGCGCGTCGTCGCGCACCGTCAGCACCATCAGCAGCGGCACGTCGGCGTGTCGGTCGAGCAGGTGCAGCGCGAAGCGGATCGAGCTCCAGCTCCACTGCACGTCGTCGAGGTGCAGCACCAGCGGGCGCGCATCACACAGGGCGAGCAGGCCGCCGGCGCGGGCCGCGTCGAGCTCGCTCTCCGACTGGATGAGCAGCGCCGAGGTGACCCCGGTGACCTCCTGCTCGCGCACCAGGGACGCGGCAAAGGCCCGGCTCGCCTCGGGGTCGAGCGCGTCGCCGGTCAGCGCCCGGATGCGGTCGAGCCGATCGCGGTGATCGAGGTCTTGCAGGCGCAGGTGGCGGACGAGGGCCGGCGCGACGCCGCTCGTCTCGTCCCCCGACGCGGCGTGGTGCACCCGCAGCTGGTCGGCGACGCCCAGCTCGTGGGCCCGGCGGCACAGCCAGTGGGCGAGGTGGGTCTTGCCCTGGCCCGCGGGCCCCTCGATGAGCACCAGCCGGGTCTCTCCGCCGACCGCCCGGCGCAGCTCGTGCCACAAGGCGTCCCGCTCGGCGGTTCGACCGACCGGCGGGGGTGTGCGCAGCCTGACCAGCGCCTCGCCGGCGTCGATGAGCGGCGGCGGCGGGGTCGGGCCCTGGCGGTTCCATGTGGCGGGCATCGGCGGCCGACCGTCGGGGCCGGGGCCGGCGGCCCACGACGTATCGTCGATGGGCAGGAAGACCGGGCCCATCACCAGCGTGCGGTTGGTCGGCGGTCGCGGCGCGACGGGCGCCGAGCGCACGACCGGGCGCAGCGCGCGCAGCTCGGTGGTCTCCAGCAGCCCGACCGGCTCGTCGGGGCTCGCCGGCAGCGCTTCGATGGCCGGGGACGTGGACCCTCGGCCCACGAGATCGCGCAGATCGTCGGGCAGCGAGAGATCCTTGCCGGCGTCGAACGCCTCGAACACCGCCTGGGCGTCGACGGTCTCTTCGATGCCGAGCACGGGCGGCTGGCCCAACGCCGTCGCGTCGGGATCGCGACCGACGGGGACCTCCGCAGCTTCTGGATCGATCGGCGCCGCCGGCGCGGTGCGCGGCCCGCGGTCGTCGGCGAACGGCAGATCTTCGGCGTGCACCTCGGCGTTCAGCCGGGCCTCGAGATCGAGCGCCTCGATGGCGGTGTCGATGGCTTCGAAGGCGCCCGGCGGCGTCGCGGCGCGCTCGATGCTGCTCAGCGCGGGCAGGATCGGCTGACCGCCGTGCAGCTCGTCGACGGGGAAGTCGACCGTCTCGTCGAGCGTCGCCGGCCGGGCGGCGTCGAGGCTGTTCTCGTCGGCGACGAGCGAGGCCTTCGATCGATTGAGGCTGGTATCGCCGGCGATCCACTCCACCGATCCGAGGGCCTCGGCGATGCTCTCGAAGCTGGCCGTCGCCTCGCCGTCGAACAGGTCGACGCCGGCGGGCAGGGCGAGCAGCGCGACGGCGGCGTCGGCGGCGAAGCGGAAGCGCTCCCCCGGGTTGCGGGCGAGCAGGCGGTCGAGCCAGAGGGCGAAGCCGGCCGGCAGCGTCATGCGCGGCGCGAGGGCGGGCAGCGGCTCGGTGACGTGGGCCAGCATGAGCGGCAACGGGCCCGGCTGGTCGGCGCCGTGGGGCACGTGGCCGCAGACCAGCTCGTACGCCAGGCAGCCGAGCGCGTAGAGGTCGGTCCACGGGCCGTAGTCCCGCCATTGCCCGTGGATCTGCTCCGGCGCCATGTAGCCCGGCGTGCCGAAGACCTGGTTGTCGCGAAACGACTGGCGGCCGGCCACGCTGAAGGCCAGCCCGAAGTCGGTGAGCACCGGCCCCCGCTCGGCGAGCAGCACGTTGTCCGGCTTGAGATCGAGGTGGATCACCTCGTGGGCGTGGGCGTGGGCCAGCGCGTCGAGCAGCGTCAGCAGCGTCGCCCGCAGCACGGGCCACTCGTAGATCGTGCTCACGTCGAGCGGGCCGCCGCCGAGCCACTCCATCGCGAGCCACGGCGCCCGCTCGGGCAGGCGGCCGTTGCTGCGCTCGGCGAGGGCCGGGGCGATGTCGCCGTAGTCGTGGATGCGCGCGACCGCCGGGTGGCTGAGCTGGGCCATCGACTGCACTTCGCGGGCGAAGCGCGCGCGGAAGCTGCGCTCGTCGAAGATGTCGACCGAGACCACCTTGACCGCCACCGGCGTGCCCTGGGTGCGGTGCAGGGCCCGCCATACCTCGCCGGTGCCGCCTCGAGCGACCGGCGCGTACAGATCGAATGGGCCGAGCGGCAGAGGCACGGGCGCTGCTTTCACCAGGATTCGGGCCCGCACACGACCCGAAGCCACGGCGGGATCGGGCGTGAGGGACGGGCAGTCTACACAACGGGGGGCCGGTCGATGAAGCCACCTGTTGACGAGTGAGACCCCCGGTCGGTCACCCGTATCGCGGAAGGCGGGGCCCGCATCCGTCGTCGATGGGCGCCGCCCGCACAAAAAATCGACCGCGCGAAAAAGGCGGCCCGCCGCCCGGGGCTACCCCCATGTATCGGGCGGTGCTGCGCCGCGGCGCGCAGCCGCCCACGGATGCCCCCGGCGAAGTGATCGGCTATGCTGCCGCGCCGCCGGCCGACCCGGGGCCCGTTCACGGGGCCACAGCGCGCCATACGAGCCAGAGGAGCCTGCATGAACAGCCCAGCGGATGATGACTGGATCGACGCCGTCGCCCGCGGCGCGCTCGACGGCCCGCAGGGCGCCCCGGGCGGTGGGTCGGCGGCCGACGCCGACGCCCATGCCGACGCCGACATCGACGCGCTGCTCGCCTATCGAGACGGCGACGCGACCGAGGCGGAGGCGGCGCGGATCGAGGCGCGCCTGGCCGAGGATCCCGAGGCCCGCGCCCTGTTGCGCGAGCTGGCGCAGCCGCTGCCGCCCTTCGTCGAGACCTGGGCCCGGCGGGAGACGCGCTCGGCCCTCGGCGCCCGCCGTCGGCGGTGGATCGGGCCGGCGGTGACCGTGGCCCTCGCGGCGGCCGTCGCGCTCTTCGTCTTCGTGCCCCGCGGCGCGCCGATACCCGACTACCGCATCGACGCCGTGCGCGGGGTGCAGGCCCCGGTCCGCGGCGACGAGCCCGCGGCGCTCGGCGGCTCGGTCGATCCCGAGAGCATCCTGACCATCGCGCTCTCACCGGCGGGCGCCGTGGGCGAGACGCCGCCCGTTCGGGCCTTCGTGCAGACGCTCGCCGGGCGGCTCGCGGCGGTCGACCCGCGCATGATCGTCGTCGGCGAAGGCGGCGCGATGCGCTTCGAAGCCCCGGTCGCCGAGCTCTTCGGCAGCGACGCCGCGGCCTTCGGTCAGCGCACGCTGTGGTTCGCCGTCGGCGGCCCCGACGCGCAGGCGCTCGGGGCGCTCGACGGGCAGACGGTCGAGGCGGCCCGGGCGGCGGTCGACGGGGTCCGCTGGCTGCCGGTCGCGCTCGAGTACGGGGAGGCCGCCCGATGACCCTGCTTCGGCTGCTGCTCGCCGCCCTCGCGAGCGGGGCGGTGCTGCTCGACGCGGCGCTCTCCGGCGATCGCAAGGCCATCGACGGCCTCGTGAGCCGTTTGATGCCGGTGGTGCGCGCCATCTGCCGCCGGGTGCTCGAACGCCGCGCCGGCCGCCGCCTCGGGCCCTACGACGGCGACGATCTGGTGCAGGAGGTCTGGCTCATCCTCATGCGGGACGACGCGCAGCGCCTGCGGCAGTACGACGCGGCGCGCGGGTCGTCGCTGGAGAGCTACGTGGCGATGGTCGCCCGCAGCGAGGCGGCCAAGGTCCTGCGCCGCGAGCAGGCGGCCAAGCGGGGTGGGGGGGCCGAGATCGGCGCGCTCGACGACGCCCGCGGGGTCGCCGGCGGATACGATCCCGAGGCGGTGGCGCTGGGGCGATCGCTGCAGGCCGATCTGCAGAGCCACCTCGCCGAGCAGCTCGCCCCGAAGGGCCGACTGATCCTGCGTCTGCTGTATGCCGACGGTCTTTCACCGGCCGAGGCGGCGCAGACGATCGGCTGCACGACCCAGGTCGTCTACAACTGGCAGCACAAGATCCGCACCCTCATTCGGGCGCGTCTGGCCGAGGTCCAGCCGGCTTGAGGCCGGGGAAGAGGATGGCGGGCGCAGCAGGGGTCCGGCCGGCCTCGGTCTCGGCCGGCGGCGGTCGCCCGACCAGCCCGTAGAGCAGCTGCCCGCTGATCGCCTCGACATAGCGTTCGAAGAAGGCGTCGTCCGTCGGCAGCCCGGCCACGACCCGCTCGAGCATCGGGCGGATCATGAAGTGGGACATCACCGCGCTGCCCAGGGCGGGCCCGAGGAAGTGCATGTCGCCGGTGCGCCCGATGGGCCCGAAGACGTGGGTCGCCATGAGCTGGACCACCTCGTGGATCCGCGACGCCTTCTGCTCGAGCACGCCCGGCGCCTCTCGCGGCAGGTCGATGAAGGCGACCCGCATGGCGGCCCCCTGATGCCGCGCCACGGTCACCGCCGCCCGGACCCAGGCGCGCACCTTGCCCTCGACGGTTTCGGCGCTCTCCAGGGCGCCCTTGACCGCTGCGACGTATCGATCGTGCTGGTCGTCGAGCAGCTTCTCCAGCACGCCCTGTTTGCTGCCGAAGTAGTAGTTGATCATCGACAGCGAGACGCCCGCGCGCCGGGCGAGCTCGCGCATGCCCGTGCCGCCGAAGCCCTTCTCGGCGAAGAGCGCCGCCGCCGCTTCGAGCACCCGATCCCGCTGCTCTTTGCGGGCGCTGCCGTCCTGTCCCGCCCGGCTCATGCGGCCTCCGCGTCGTCGAGGATCTCGTGCATCTCGTGCGCGTCGTCGGCCGGGTATACCCAGCGCCACGCGCGCACGATGTCATCGAGGATGAGATAGTAGGCCGGCACGACCACCAATACGATCACGGTCGCCGAGAGCACGCCGAAGCCCAGGCTGATGGCCATCGGGATGAGGAAGCGGGCCTGCATCGAGGTCTCGAAGATCATCGGCATCAACCCGAAGAAGGTCGTCAGCGAGGTCAGCAGGATCGGCCGGAAGCGCCGGGCGCCGCCCTGGATCACCGCTTCGGTCGCCGTCGCGCCGGCCCGTTTGAACTCGTTGGTCGCCACGATCATGATCAGCGAGTCGTTCACCACCACCCCCGACAGCGCGACGATGCCCAGCACGCTGATCACGCTGAGGTCATAGCCCATCACGATGTGCCCCAGGATCGCGCCGACGACGCCGAAGGGGATGACCGACATCACCAGGAAGGGCTGCAGGTAGCTGCGGAAGGGCACCGCGAGCAGGCCGTAGATCGCCAGGATGGCCATCATGAAGTTGAAGCCGAGCGCGCCCAGGCTCTCGCGCTGCTCGCGCTGCTCGCCTTCGAGGCTGTAGGTCAGCCCGGGGGTGGAGGCCATGAGCCCCGGCAACACCTCTTTCTCGATGCGTGAGAGCACCTCGTTGGCGTTGGCCTGGGTCTCGTCGATGTCGGCGGTCACGTTGAGCACCCGCCGGCCGTCCACCCGATTGATCGCGGTCTCGGCCTTGCCCGGC
The DNA here is from genome assembly GCA_030427205.1 of bacterium. Taxonomy (GTDB): domain Bacteria; phylum Myxococcota_A; class Bradymonadia; order UBA7976; family UBA1532; genus JACKDM01. The sequence goes on from JAUHXC010000002.1 coordinate 21,043, forward strand.
TTCAGATGCGCCGCCAGCGCCAGCGGGACCTCGCCGCCGCTCGGCGTGCGCAGCACCAGCCCCTCGAGGCTCTCGGCGGTGCGGCGGTCGGCATAGGGCAGCTTGACCATCACCTTGACCTCGTCCCGCCCCCGCTGCTGACGCAGGGCCTCGCTGCCGAAGAAGGCCGAGCGCAGCTGGCGGGCGAGGTCGCTCTCGGTCAGCCCCGCCGAGCGGCCCACCGCGGTGAGGGTCGCGTCGAACTGCGCCTTGCCGTTGCTGAAGCCGGGATCGATGTCGCGCAGCCCCTGGAAGTCGGCGATCGACTCGCCGAGCCGCTCGGCGGCCCTCTCGAGCACCACGGTCTCGGGGTGGCTGATCTGGATGTCGACCGGCGCGCCGGCGCTCGGCCCCATGCTGAAGGCGAAGCTCTGGGTCTCGACGCCCACCAGCGTGCCCACCTCTTCGCGCCATTGCTGCACGAACTCGCGGGCGGTGATGTCCCGCTGATCGATGGGCACGAGCTGGATCTGCACGTCGACGATGTGGCTGCCGGTGGGCCCGGCCTGCCCCGGCCGGAAGCCGCCGATGCTGCTGCCGACCTGCGCGTAGAGGCCGCGCTTGATGGCCTCGCCACCGTTGCGCTCGACCACCCGGGCGGCGGCGGACATCAGCCGCTCGCCGATGGCCCGCGTCTCTTCGACCGGCGCGCCGATGGGCAGGCGGATGCTGGCCGCGGCCACCTCGCTCTCGATCTTGGGGAAGAACCCGAACTTGACGAACCCGCCCGCCGCGAGCCCGGCGGTGGCGAAGAGCACCGCGAGCGCGCCGGCGGCGACCAGGTAGCGGTTGCGCGCGAGCCGGTGGGCGAAGGGCACGTAGAGCCGCTCGATGAACCGGTCGAGGCCGTCGGAGAACTTGCGCTGCTGGCGGTTGATCCAGCCGATGACGCCGCCGACCTCGCGGCTGCCGTGGGCCAGGTGGGCCGGCAGGATGAGCAGCGACTCGACCAGCGAGAAGATGAGCACCGCGATCACGATGATCGGGATGACGCCGAAGATCTTGCCGGTGAAGCCGGGCACGAAGAGCAGCGGGCCGAAGGTGGCGACGGTGGTCGCGACGGCGAACACGATGGGCGAGGCGACCTGCTGCACGCCTTCGATCGCCGCGCGCAGGAACGGTTTGCCCTGGCGGCGGTGCTCGAAGATGTTCTCGCCGACGACGATCGCGTCGTCGACCACGATGCCGAGCACCAGCAAGAACGCGAACATGGAGATCATGTTGATCGACGCCCCGAAGAGGGGCATCAGCAGGAAGGCGCCGAGGAACGAGATCGGGATGCCGAGCATGACCCAGAAGGCGAGGCGGATCTCCAGGAAGAGCCCCAGCACCACCATCACCAGCGCCAGCCCCATGCCGGCGTTGCGCAGCAAGAGCGAGATGCGGTCGGCGTAGATCTCCGACTGATCGTCCCACGTGGCCAGCTCGACGCCGGCCGGCAGCGCGAGGTCGGCCACGTAGCCCTCGACCGCCTCGGCGATCTGCACCGGGGTCTGGTCGCCGACCCGGTAGACGTTGAGCCGCACCGCGCGCTGCCCTTCGAAGAGCGACTCCTGATCGGTCTCGCCGAAGCCGTCGCGGATGGTGGCGATCTCGCCCAGCTTCACCTGGGTGCCGTCGGCCCGCGAGATGAGGGTGATGTCGGCGAACTCGGCGCCCACGTCCCGCCGCTCGGTCGTGCGCACCAGCACCTCGCCGCCCGCCGCCCGCACCGCGCCGCCGGGCAGCTCGACCGAGGCCTGACGGATGGCTCCGGCGATGCGCTCGAGCGTCAGCCCGTAGGCCCGCAGCGTCGCCTGGGGCACCTCGACGGCGATCTCCCGGGGCGGTACGCCGCTGAGGTCGGTCTGGGTGACCACGGTCTCGGCCAGCAGCCCCGAGCGGACGCGCTCGGCGGTCTGGCGCAGCACCTCGTGGCTCAGGTCGCCATACACGATGACCGCGATGACGTTGCGCACCGCCGGGGCCGCCGAGACCACCGGGCGCTCGGCCTCTTCGGGGAAGCTCTGGATGCGGTCGACCGCCACCTTGACGTCGTTCTGCACCGCGTCGAGGTCGGCGCCGGTCAGCAGCTCGACCTGGATGCTGGCCGAGCCCTCGCTGGCGGTGCTCTTGACCCGCTTGACGCCGTCGATGCCGCGCACGGCCTCTTCGACCGCGAGCACGATGCCCTGCTCGACCTCTTCGGGGCTGGCCCCGGGGTAGACCACGGTCACCGTCACGAAGTCCGGATCGAACTCGGGGAAGACCTCCTGCTTGACGTTGGCGCTCATCATGAGCCCGCCGACGATCAGCAGGAACATCAGCAGGTTGGCGGCGACGGTATTGCGCGCCATCCAGGCCAGCGCCCCGTGGCGCGCACGGCGGGGCCGGGCCCCGGCCTCGACTGGGGTGGCGCGGTCGTCGGGGGCGCTCATCGGCTCTTCTCCGCGGCGTCGTCCGCCTCGGCCTCGCCGTCACGGCGGGCCACCTTCGGCGGATTGTCCTTGCCAGCGGCGGGCGCCGCCGCGCTGCCCGTCGGCGCGGGCGCGTCGCCGGCGACCGCGAGCTTCATGCCCGCGATGGGCGCCGAGATCCGGCTGCGGACGATGCGCGCGTCGGCGGCGACCCCGCGCACCACCACCCGATCCCGCTCACGGCGCAGCACGGTCACCGGCTCGATCGCCAGGGTGCCCTCGGCGCCGACCCGCCAGACCCGATCGTCGCCGCGCAGGGCCTCGCGGGGCAGGGCGAAGGCGTCGGTCAGCGGTCGGCCATCCAGCGTCACGTCCACCGTCGCGCCGAGCAGCAGCGGCGTCTGCGACGGATCCGCCAGACCCAGCGGATCGCGCACTTCGACGATGATGCGCGCCATGAGGCCGCTCGGATCGACGTCGGGCAGCTGGCGCAGCACCGCGCCCGTGCGCTCCACGCGCCGCCCATCGCCCAGGACCTGCACCACCTGCGCCGCGCTGCCGGGCACCTCGAGCCAGCTCAGCTCGGCGCTCGGCAGCGAGACCTGCACCCACCACACGTCGCTGCCGACCAGCGTGCCCAGCGGCGCGCCCGGGCGGGCGACCTGGCCCACGTCGACGCTCTCGTTGCGCACCACCGCGTTGAACGGCGCCTCGATCGTCGTGCGCACATAGGCCAGCCGCGCCTGCTGCAGCGCGCTGCGGGCGCCCTCCAGATCGGCGCGGGCCCCGTCGATCTGCGGCTCGCGCAGGGCGAGCGCCCGGCCGCGCTGCGAGGCGCCGGTCTCGCCGACGATGGCCCACTCGCGCTCGGCGACGACCTTGCGGCTCTCCTCCTGGCGCAGCGCGACCTCGGCCCGCTTGACGCTGGCCTGCGCCTGCTTGATCTGCAGGAAGTAGTCCCGTCGGTCGAGCTGCACCAGCAGGTCGCCCTCGGCGACGCGACCGCCGGCGACGAACCCTTCGCCCACCGTCTCGATGCGCCCGGTCACCTCGGCCTGCAGCGCCACCTCGCGGGCGGGCACCAGCGTGCCCAGGGCCCGGATCTGCGCCGGGCCGTCCGCCGCGGTGGGCGTCACGATCTCGACCGGCTGAGCCACTTCGATCGGCGGTTTCTTGGGCGGTGCTTTGCGCATCGACTTGAGCCCGCGGAAGGCCCCGAGGCCCAGCGCCAGCACCAAGAGCGGCAGGATGATCTTCAGCGCGATACGCAGGGCGTTCATCGGCGGTCTCCTTCGGAGTCGGTGGCGCGGGCCGCCACCGGCGGACGCAGCTCGGTGGTCCAGGCGCCGCCCAGCGCCCGATGCAGTTGAATGCGATAGGCGATGCGCTGGCGGCGGGCCGACAGCAGGCTCACCTCGTTGCGCTGTACGCCCTGCAGGGCGCTGAGCACGGGCAGATAGTCGGTCAGGCCTTCCATGTAGCGGGCGCGGGCCTGCTCGTAGAGCCGCCGGCTGACATCCAGCTCGGCCTGCAGGCGGTCGAGGGTCTCGGCCTGCCGCGCCTCGAGCACCAGCGCGTCCTCGACCTCGGCGAAGGCCCGCAGCGTGGTCTGGGTGAAGGCCGCCAGCGCGCCCTCGACCGCGGCGCGGTTGCGCTCGACCTCCGCCGCCCGCCGCCCGCCGTCGAAGATCGGCGCCAGCAGGTTGCCGGCGAGGCTCCAGACCCAGCGATCGATGAGATCGCCGAAGCTCTGCGCCTCGAAGCCGATGCTGGCGCTGAGGGTGATGTTGGGCAGGCGGCCGGCGATGGCGGCCCCGACGCGTTCGTCGGCGGCGGCGACCCGCAGCTGGGCGGCGTGGATGTCGGGGCGGCGGGTCAACAGATCGGCCGGTACGCCGGCGGCGGGCAGGGCAGGGGGGTCGGGCACCTCGACGCTGGCCCCGCCGAGCGCCGCGCCGGCGGACGGCGGCTGGCCGAGCAGGACCGCGAGCTGGTGCTCGAGCGTCGCCCGCCGCCCCTGCACCGCGGGCAGCTGGCGCCGGGTCGACAGCAGCAGCTGCTCTTGCTGCAGCACGTCGGCCGCCGACGCCAGCCCTTCACCGAAGCGAAAGCGCGCCAGCTCGAGCAGCGTGGTGTTGGTCTCGATCTGACTCTCGAGCAGCGCCTCGGTGGAGCGGCTCTCGACCAGCGCGAACCACAGATCGGCGGCGCTGGCGGTCAGGCTGATCGCCAGCGCCTGCACGTCGAGCGCCGAGGCCTGCACGTCGAGCCGGGCGGCCCGATGGCCGGCGCCGATGCGGTCCCACAGGTCGACCTCGTACTGCGCGGCGGCCGACAGACTGTAGTTCTCGAAGGTATCGCCCTCGGTGACCGTGGCGATCGGGTTGGCCGGATCGCCGGTGGCCTGGGGCGTGGCCACGTAGCGCCGGGAGGCGCCGGCGCCGGCGCTGACGTTCGCCGTCGGCAGCCGGGCGGCGCCCTGCTGGGCCGCGACGGCCCGAGACTGGGCCAGGCGGCTCCAGGCTTGAGCCAGATCGAGGTTGTCGGCGAGCAGCGTCTCGATGACGCCATCGAGGGCCGGATCGCCAAAAGACGTCCACCAGCGATCGGGCGCCGCCGCCGCGCCGACCGGCTGCTGCCAGGCGTCGGGCAGGGCCGTCGGCCGGATGTCGTCCGCCTTGCGAGCGGTGTGGAACGGGTTGCACGCGAGCAGGCTCGCGGCGAGGGCTGCCGGCAGCAGGGGACGCATGGTGGACCTCTCGAACGAACGTTCGAACGGCGTCATCGGTATCGTTCGAACGTTCGTTCGTCAAGCTAATGGGGCGTCTCGCCACATAACTTCACGAAGCCGCAACATCCGAAATCGAGACACCTCAAAAAGTTTGAGTTGTAACCGTTTGCCCGGCAGTGGTATCTCATGGGTCGACGGCGCGCGGTGCGTCGTCAGAACGTAGACTTCGCGGGCAGCCGTTTCGCGCTGCCCGACACCGGCGAGGAGTCAGCCCCCTCGATCGGTCCCAACGGTTGGCTGTGCGAATGTATCGGTGCGAGATCTGTGGTGATTCTTCGAAGCCTGGCGATCAGGCATATCACATCATCGTCGAGACCCGTGATGTCTCCTATCCCCGGCGGTCCCATTCACAGGCCCCGATGAAGCGCAAGGATCGGACGAAGCGCAAGCGTTGGCGCGCCGATCCCGGCGGTGAGGGCATGGAGATCGTCAACGAGGCGCTGGCCTGCGTCGACTGCGCGGCGAAGTACTCGCGCAAGGTGCATGGCGCGGGCCCCTCCGGCGAAGAACAGCTCGCAGCGCACGGGTGAATCGGCCGGGCTTCGGCCCGGCAGACCCTGCGCCCCGTCCTCCCGCCTGCCGTATCGGCCCATCCCCTCAACCCTCCGCCATGACCATCCGCAGCACGCCGGACTCGACTTGTCCGGCGGCGCGATGCTATCTCCCCACGCCATGAGTACCCCCGCATCCGACCTGCTCGATCTGTCTCCCGGTGAGGCGGCTCGTCGCATCGCCCGAAACTTCATGAATCAGGCCCGCGCTGCCGCGGTGCGCCTCGACGACCCCGAAGACGCGGAGTCGCTGCACGACTTCCGGGTGTCGATCCGGCGCACGCGCGCCACGCTGCGCGCATGGCGCGGGCCGATGGCCCCCGAGATCAGCCGCAAGGACGAGCGCGACCTCAAGCGGGTCATGGGCTCGACCGGCATCGGCCGCGACGCCGAGGTGATGCTCGAGTGGGTGACCGCCCAGGCCGAGCGGCTCGACGCGGTGGCCATGCCCGGTCACCGGTGGCTGTGCGAGCGGCTCGCCCGACGCAAGGCCAACGCCTACGACTCGGCGCGGGGCGAGGTGCGGGCGGCCTTCGGCGAGGTCGAAGAGAGCCTCGCCGAGCGGCTCTCGGTGATGACCCGTCAGATCCGCCTCGACGCGCCCGCCGTCACCCGCACCTACGCCACCGCGCTCGCCGACGCCCTCGACCGGGCGATCGCCACGCTGGGCAAGCGCATGCGCAAGGCGCACAGCCTCGCCGACGCCGAGCAGCTGCACACCGCGCGCATCGATACCAAGCGGCTGCGCTACCTGATCGAGCCGATCAAGGGGCGGGTGCCCGGCGCGGGCGATCTGGTCGCGCAGTGCAAGCAGCTGCAGGATGTCCTGGGGCAGTTCCAGGACAGCTCGGTGCTCGAAGAGGAGCTGGTCATCGCGATGCCCCGCGCGGCCGAGTTGCGGGCGCAGCGCATCGCCGAGGCGTGCGGCGTCGGCGAGGCCCGCGAGATCGCCGACGCCGTGGTGGACGAGGCGCCGGGTCTGCTCGCGCTGCTGCAGCTCAATCAGGCCCGCGCCGAGCGGCTGTTCGGTGAGGTGCGCACCCATTGGCTCGGCGGCGGCCTCGCCGGTCTGGAGCAGGCGGTCGCCGCCATGGCCGAGCGCCTGCGGGCCCACGCGGCCGGGCCGGTGCCGGTGGAGATCGAGCGCAAGTATCTGCTGTCGGCGCTGCCTGCCTTCGCCGAGGAGAACGGCGAGCGCGCCGAGATGGATCAAGGCTATCTGCCCGGCGAGCGGCTCATCGAGCGGGTCCGCCGGGTGCGCACGGTGCACGGCGAGCGCTTCGTGCGCACCGTCAAGGCCGGCAAGGGCATCAAGCGCATCGAGCTCGAGGAGCCATGCGACGCCCGCATCTTCGAGGCGATGTGGCCCCTGACCGACGGCTGCCGGGTGCAGAAGGTGCGCTACGCCGTGCCGGACGGCGATCGCATCTGGGAGATCGACGCCTTCACCGACCGCGAGCTCTTCCTCGCCGAGGTCGAGCTGCCCACCGAAGACGCCGAGGTGGTCTTCCCCGAGTGGCTCGCGCCGCTCGTGGTGCGCGAGGTCACCGACGACGGCAGCTATACCAACCGCCGCCTCGCGCGCTGAGCGACTTCGGCGGCCTCACCCGGCCGCGGCCGGCGGCGTATCGTCGACGAGCGCCGCGAGCCGCGTGATCTGGTCGCCATCCGTCCGGCGCACCGCGAACCGCAGGAGCGGCCCGAAGATCGCGAGCGGCCCGGCCACCCGGCACTCGGCCACCAGCGAGACTCGGCAACGGTCGCCGTCGAGCGGCTCGATCCCATAGACATAGTCGGCGGTCACCGCGCCCTGGGTCGATGTCAGGATCAACCGACGGCCCGGCTCGCAGGCGGTGATGCGCGCGGCGCGGCGCTTGCCGCGGGCCTCGAAGACGAGGTCGGTGCCGATGGCGAGCGGCCCGTCGGCTCGCAGGCTGTCGATGCCTTTCATCCACCGTGACGCGCGGGGCCAATCGGTCAGGATCCGCCAGACGTGGTCGGCGGAGCGGGCGATGGTGGCGTGGGCTTCGAAGGCGCGTGGCATGGTCTGCTCCCGTGGCGTGTGGGAGCAGCCTGCCCGCCGCGGCCGGCGGGCGATTGTACGGATTTCACATCGCCGGCAGCTCGGGCACGAAGCCGATCGACTCGGTGACCTCCAGCCGTTCGAAGGTCGCCCGCTGCGCGGCGACGTAGTGGCTCGGCGCGACGCCGGTATGGCGCTTGAAGTCGCGGATGAAGTGCGGCTGGTCGAACCAGCCGAAGTCGGCCGCGACGTGGGTCCACGGCACCGGCCGGGTCACGTCGATGGCGGCCAGCAGGCGGCGCATGCGCAGCAGACGGGCGAGCATGCGCGGGGTGAGGCCCACGATGCGGGTGAACTCGCGATCGAGGTGGCCGTGGCTGATGCCCAGAGTGGCTGCGACATCGGCGATCGGTCGACCCGGATCGGCCTCGATGGCGGCGACGGCGCGGGCGCAGCGCGCGGTGCCCGGCAGCGCCCGACGGTCGGCGATGTGCGCGGTGACGCGGTCGATCATGGCGCGGGCGATGGCCCCGCGGCCCGACCCGACTGCTTCGATATCGAGCAACCCGCGTCGCAGGGCGGCGGCGTCGGGCCAGGCGGCCAGCAGGTCGACGACCCGCCCGCGGATGCGCTTCGGCGGCACGCCGAAGATGGCCTCGCCGCCCACGGGGGTGGTGACGACGCCCACCGCGAAGGTCTCGCCGAGCGGCGCGTTGATCACCGGGCTGTCGTGCGGGCCGAGCAGGAAGCCGCGATCGGTCGTCAGCGGTTCGCCGGCGCCGTTGCGCGGCGTCTCGCAGATGGGATCACCGAGCACGAAGACGGCGACGGTCGAGCCGGTCGGCGCGATGCGCTCGCGGGCGTAGGGCACCCTTCCCCGGGCATACCAGATGGACTCGACGAGCGCCGCCAGCGGGCCGCTGGGCCGATGACTCTCGAAGTGAAAGGGAACGCGGCTCACGGGGTGCTCAGCGCTCAGCGAAGCGGGCCGCGTTGGCCGACTGCTCTTCGGCGTCTTCGCCCTCACCGAAAAAAGCCGGCACGGCGCGGGGCTTCTGCAGCGCGCGCTGCACGGTGGGGCGGGCGCCGACGCGGGCGAACCACGCGCGCAGGTTGTCGAGCCCGTCCACGGAGACCCGCGCCCAGGGGTACGCGCGGGCGTACGGGTACAGCGCCATGTCGACGATGCCGTAGGCGTCGCCGAGCACGTAGTCCCGGCCCGCGAGGCGCCGATCGAGCACCTCGAGCAGCCGCCGCGACTCGCGCACGTAGCGCTCGATGGCGAAGGCGTCGTGGTGTCCGTTGGGGGCGGCGATGCGCTGGAAATACATCGCCTGGCCCATCATCGGGCCGACGCCGCTCATCTGGAACATCAGCCACTGCATCGCTTCGGAGCGCGCGCGGGCTTCGCTGGGCAGGAAGCGCCCGAACTTCTCGGCGAGATACCAGAGGATGGCCCCCGACTCGAAGACGACGAAGTCGTCGGCGCCGCGATCGACGAGCGTCGGGATGCGGCCATTGGGGTTCAGCCGCACGTACCAGTCGGCCTTCTGCTGCCTCTCTGAGAACCGGATATGGGTCAGCTCGTAGTCGACACCCAGCTCTTCGAGCAGGATGAGCGGCTTCCAGCCGTTCATGGTCGCGGCGGTGTAGAGGTGCAGGTCGGGTCGGCTCACTCGCTCGGGGCCTCGTCCGTCGCGGGCGCCGGGTCGTCGAAGAAGAAGGCGGGCACGGCCTCGACGCCGACGGCGATCGAGATGCGGCGGCAGCGGCCGTCTTCGTCCGGGTCGAGATCGGCGTTGGCCCCGAGCACGCTGCGCATGGCGGTGAAGAGCGCCGAGCCCTCGTCGATGCGATCGATGAAGGCGTTGAGCTCGTCGAGCACGATCGAGCCGGCGAAGATGCCGCGCAGCGCGCCGTCTTCGTCGACGCCGCCGCGCAGGTACATGTCGCGCACGGTGATCAACAGCTCGATGTCGTCGACGACCATCGGCAGCGCCATGGTGAACGGCCCGCTCTCGAAGACCCCGCCGACGACCGTCGACCCCTCGACGGTATACGAGGGCGCGTCCACGTCGCGATCGTAGGTCTGGCCGGCTTCGATCAAGCCGTCGTTGCCGATGTCGGGCGCGCCGAGGGCCCGGCCGACGGTGATGTCGACGCAGGCGTCGTCCTGCACGTCGTCGAGGTGGGCCAGCTCGACGGTGACGAGCACCGCGCCGGTATTGATGGCGCGGGCGATGGCGCTCTGAAAGCCGCCCTCGCCGCCGACCGCCTGGATCGCCGGCAGCAGCCGGGCGAACTGGTTGTCGATGCCCGGGGTGCCGTCGGGCGCGGTGAAGTCGACCTTGCCGCAGCCCGTGCCGTCGCCGGCGGTGCTGACTGTGCCGTCGAGGTCGAGCCCGTCGGCGACGCCGTCTTCGACCGAGATGAAGTCGAGGGTGCGCAGCACGTAGACGGTCGGTTCACCCAGGTGGCCACAGGGGCCCATCTCGACCGGCGCGGCGGTCGGCGGCGCCTCTTCGGGCGTCGCGTCTTCACCGCAGCCGAGCAGCGCGCCGAGGCTCAGCAGAGCCGTGAAGCCGAGCAGGCGCGCGGCGGGGCAGGGGAGTGGGCGGTCCATCATGCCTCCAGGGCGCCGATGCTGTCGCTGGCGAAGCCTTCGTCGGCCCCGAACCCGGACGTGACGATGCCCAGGGCCCGCATCAGGGTGACGTGCACCTTGCTGGCGTTCTCCTGGCTCGACGAGCGGTAGTGCAGGCCCGTCTTCAGCGCCCCGCCGGCGCGCCCCGAGACGAGGATCGGGAACTCTTCGAGCCCGTGGGTCCGGCCGTAGCTGATCTCGCTGGTGCCGAGCACCGCGCAGTTGTCGAGCAGCGTGCCGTCGCCCTCGGGCACCGCCCGCAGCGCCTCGACGAGGTAGCCGAACTCACCGACGAGGTGGCGCACGATGGCGTCGACCTGCGGCTGATCGCCGGGCTCGTCGTGGGTCAGCTGGTGGTGCCCCGCGGTCGCGCCCTCGAAGAGGATGTTGTTGACCGGCTGGGTGATGAAGTTGCTGAAGACCCGGGTCTGATCGCAGGCGAGCGCCATGGCCATGATGTCGCACATCACCCGGTTCTTGCGGCTGACCTGAGCCCGGCCCTCGATGGGATCGAAGCTGCCCCCGGGGGCCTCGGGGCGCACGCACGCCAGCCGCTGCGGCGGATCGGCCTCCAGCCGGGCGAGGCGCTGCTCGAGCGTGCGGATGCCTTCGAAGTGCGCGTCGAGGCGGGCTTTGTCGCGGGCGCCGAGCCGCTGCCGCAGACTCTGAGCATCGACGAGCACCGCGTCGAGCACCGAGCGTTCGAGCGCGATGCGCGGATCGGGCTCGCTGTTCTCACCCGGCGCGCGGAAGCCGGCGCCGAAGATGCGTTCGAACAAGGCGTGCGGCGAGTTCTCGGTCGGGTTGGGGCTGTTGGGCCCGTTGTACGAGAGCGCGCCGCCCTCGGCGCCGAACTCGATGGACGCGAAGCGGGTCTCACCCCCGATCTCGGCGGCGATGACCTGGTCGATCGTCGGCAGGGCGAAGGTCTCGACGTCGTCGACGACCTCGACCGGCGCGCCGGACAGGATGCCTTTCTCGCCCGAGCCGTGAGGGTAGAGGTTGGGCACCTTCACGTCGCAGCCGCTGATCACCGAGACGACGTCGGTGAGGTGGGCGATGGGCTCGAGCTGATGCGAGGGGGTCCAGCCGGCGCCTTCGGTCGGCGGGACCCAGCGTTCGGGGTGCACCCCGTTGCCCCAGAGAAACAGCCCGAAGCGCGGCGGGATCGCCCCGCCGTCGGCCAGCGCGTCGCCGTTGTCGGAGAAGAAGAGGTCGAGGCCGGGCAGGCCCACGGTGACCGCGGCGCCGCCGGCGAGCAGGCCGCGCAGGACATGGCGCCGGTGGACGCCGCGCCGGGGCTTGCCGGCGATGCGGATGATGCGGCCCATCACTCACCCCCTTCGGTGTCGTCGGTCGGCCGGGTGGCCAGGGCGAAAGCCGGGCTCTCGGCGATGTCGAGCATGAGCCCGAGCACGTCGTGTTCGCCGCGTACGAAGCGCTCGGTCAGCGCGCCGAGCAGCGCCTCGTCACCGTCCGCCGGCTCGCGGCCGAGGGCGTAGCGATAGAGCCGCTCGACGAGGCAGGGTACGAAGGCGGGGTGCTCGCGCACGGCCAGAGCCAGCTGGATGGGCCCGTCGAAGGGCACGCCGTCCAGGTCGCCCGACGGGTCGATCTCGGCGCCGCCGTCGGTGGCGCGCAGGCGGCCGAGGCCGTCGAAGTGCTCGAGCCCGAGGCCGATGGGATCGGTGATGACATGGCAGCCCCGGCAGCCGGGGGCCTCGAGGTGCTCGGCGATGCGATCGCGCAGCGTCGGCGCGGAGCCGGACGGCTCGGGGATCGACGTGTCGACCCCCGAAGGCGGGTCGGGGATGGTCTGGCACAGCAGGGTCTCCCGGACGAACATGCCGCGCAGGGTCGCCGACGTCGAGACCGGGTGGCTGTGCAGCGCCAGCGTGCTCACGTGGCCGAGCAGGCCCTGGCGCGGACCGTCGAGGGGCAGCTCGACCGGGCCGAAGCCGTCCCGGGCCGGGGCGCGCACGTTGTAGATCGAGGCCAGCTTGCGATCGACGACGGTCGTGCGGGTCGTCATGATGTCGCGATAGTCGCCCCGCTCGTCGACCACCAGGCGCTCGACGACCGCCAGGGTCTCCTCCCGGGCGGCGTCGGCGACCGTATCGTCGAAGTGCGGGAAGAGCTCGGGCGCCTTGTTGAGCCCGTCGAGCTCGTCGAGGCCGTAGAGGTCGGCGAAGAACGCGCGCACGCCGCGGCGGATGCGCGGGTCGGCGATCATCCGCTCGGCCTCGAGCCGACGCCCCTCGGCGGTTTCGAGTCGGCCGTCGGCGGCGGCCGCGAGCAGCGCGTCGTCGGGGGCCTGATTCCACAGCAGGAACGCGAGGCGGCTGGCGATGGCGTAGGGCCCGAGAGCGTCTGCGGCGAGGCCCTCTTCGCCGGGCACCTCCATGCGATAGAGGAAGTGAGGCGACTGCAGCAGCGCTGCGACGCCGTACTCCAGCCCGGCCCACGGATCGCCCAGAGTCGTGGCGGCCTGCACGCTCAGACCGACGATGCGGTCGACCTCGGCTGCGGTGAGCGGTCGGCGCCACGCCCGCTCGCCGAGCGCCGTGAGGCTTTCCCGCACGCAGCCTTCGTCGGCGGCGTCGCATCGCACGATCCGGTCACGGCGCTCGGGTGTCAGCGCCTGAGCCGCCAGTTCGAAGGCCGCGTTGCCGTACAGCTCGACGCCGCGCGCCGAGACCGCGGTCACGGTGGCGCCCATCGCGGGTGAGCCGCCGGCGCGGCTGTCGGGTTCGAGGCGCCCCGGCAGGATGATGTCGTCGCCGAGCAGATCGCGCACCACCGCGCCGTATTGCTCGGCGGTGAGGCGGCGCATCGACGCGGCGGCGGGTTCGTGCTCGACCTGGGCCAGGGGGGTCGGTGCCGGCGGCTCGTCTTCGCAGGCGGCGAGCGCCAGCGTCAGGCCGACGAGCCCGCAGATCGCGTGTTTCATCCGGTCTCCGGCTGCAGAGGTGCTCGCATCGTGCGGAGTCGGCCGGGGTGAGTCAAGCGCTGGCCGCAAGTACGTTTTCCGCGTTTCGGCGGCCGTATTCCGTCAACGTTCGTCCGCTGCCGGTCAAGCGCCGATCGACGGACCGGCTCAGGCACATGATGGCCGCAGAACGACGAAAGGCCCAGGCGTTGAACGCCTGGGCCTTTCGAGAAGCTCCGGCAACAGGACTCGAACCTGTGACCCGACGGTTAACAGCCGTCTGCTCTACCAACTGAGCTATGCCGGAACAAGTGGCAGGCGGGGAAGCTAGTGGATCACCCTGGGCACGTCAAGCCTCGATTTGAGATTTTTCGAACACGGGGGCTACGGGCCTGTCGGCGGCCCCGGGCGCCTGCTAGATTGGTTGCCATGTCAAGCGAACGACCCATCGGCAACTTCCGGTTCAAGATCGAGATCGACGGGGTGGTGGTCGGCCACTTCCAGGGGGTGAGCGGGATCAGCTCAGAGCACGAGGTGGTGACGCACGTCGAAGGCGGGCGCAACGATCGCGGCATCAAGCTGCCCGGCCAGGGGCAGTTCGGCAGCATCACCCTCAAGCGGGGCTATGCGAGCGAGGCGACCCTGCGCAACTGGATCGCCGATGTATCGACGGCCGGCAAGCCGCTGCGCCGGTCGCTGTCGGTGATCGTGCTCGGGGACGACGCCTACGACGAGGTGGGACGCTACGACGTGATCGAGGCGTGGCCCAACAAGTGGGAGATCGAGGAGCTGCAGGGTGAGAGCCTCGAAGCCGTCGAGACGCTCGAGCTCGCGCATCACGGGCTGCAGTGGAAGCCGGTCGCGGTGCGCCGTGGCGCGGGCTCGGACGTCGCGCGGCGCGCGGCGGCGGCGGCTCGAGCCGCCCGGGCCGCTCGCCGGGTACGAGAGATCGCCCAGGCTGCAGCGGACGCTGCGGGCGCGGTCGGCGGCGTGGCCCGCGCCGTCGCCTCGGCCGCAGACGCCGCGGCGTCGGCCATCGATCGGGCGGCCGATATTGCTGCCGACACGGTCGCTGCGGCCGGCGCCGCCGCGGGGCCCCACGCCGCAGAAGGGGCCTGGGCCGCGGCCGCGGACGCCGCGTTCGATCCGACGCCCGGTGCGAACGTGGAAGACGCGATGGCCGGGGCCACGGCCGCCTCGGTCGCGGGCGCGGCCACCCCGCCCGCCGCAGCGCCGGCGGATGCGCGGCGTTTCTCCCGCGGCGGTGGGTCGGCCACGGCCGGATCGAACGCCGAGGGCGGGGCCGCGCCGGGTGGCGCCTGGTCCGACGGCGTCGATCGCAGTCAATCGGTCGCCGGGTTCGGCGAACCGGGCCTGCCGGCAGGTTTCGGGGGGTGATGCGGTGATCACGATTTCTGGTGGACACTCACCGGGGGCGATGGCGTATCGCATGCGGTAGAAACCGGGCGCGTCGCGGCCGATCGGGAACTTTACTCTCGACCGCGACCCCCGATAGCGAGCATAACGTTTCGCTCGGCGGCGCATTGCGGTAGATGACGTAGCCGAGGACTTCCGCGCGCATGGTTCTTTAAGGGGTTGACGCGATGGCGTCGGACAAGGAAGCCGAACAGTCGGCACTGATCAATCTGGACAGCCTCGAGGTGCCCAAGTCCCGTACGGGCGGAGGGCCGGGCTTCGAGGAGTCGGGGCTGATCGATCTGTCGGGGTTCACCGGCGGTGGGCCGACGGAGACCCGCGAGACCGCCGGCGTGCCGTCGGGCGGCCCGGTGGTGGCCGGCTTCGTCGCGGCGCCCAAGCAGTCGAATACGACCCTGATGATCGTGCTCGGCGTCATCGTGCTGGCCATCCTGGTCGTCGTCGCGGTGTTCGTGGGCATGATCGTGGCTCAAGGGGATCAACCACCGCCGCCAGTGGCCGGTGCCCAGCCGGCCGCTGCGCCGGCGCCTGCCCCGGCAGCGGGATCGCCGGCCGAGCCGGCTGCGCCTGCGCCCGCCGCGGCGGAGAAGGCGGCCGAGAAGGCCAGCGATGCCGGGACGGCCGTCGCCGAGGACGCGGCCGATGCGGGCAGCGCGCCGGTCGCCGAAGCGCCGAAGGCGGAGGCGGAGGCGCCCAAGCCCGCGGCTGCGAAGCCGACCCGCCGCAGCAGCCCCCGGCGTGCGGCGAGCCCCAAGCCCGCCGCGCCTGCGCCGCCGCCCGCTGTGCGGGTGGCCGCCGCAGAGGATGCGCCGCCGCCGGCCGAGGCCCCCAAGCCAGCCGCGCCCAAGCCGCCCCCGCCTGCGCCCAAGGAGACCAGCGAGGTCGACGATCTGCTCGGCAGCCTCAACGGCAACAAGCCGGCGGCCCCGGCGGGCGGCAACAGCCCGGTGGCGGCGCCGAGCGATCCGATGCTGCCCGAGCGATTGACCCGGCGTCAGATCCTCACCGTGGTGAAGCGCAACGCCGGCGGCGTCCGCAAGTGCAAGGCTCAGCCGCCCGGCGCGGGTGGCACGGTGACGGTGAAGATGCAGATCGCGCCCAACGGATCGGTGTCGAGCGCCGCGATCGCCGGCGGCCCGATCAAGGGCACGGCTCAGGGCAACTGCGTCGAGCGCACCGTCAAGGTCTTCCGCTTCCCGCAGTTCAGCGGCGATCCGATGCAGATCAACATGCCCTTCGCGATGTGATTCGACGGGCCGGGCAACCCGGCTCGTCTCCGACATCGGGACCGATCGCGGGCCCAATCGGGCATCCCTACCAGGGCAGCTCGTGCCCCTCCGCGTGCCAGAACCGGCCGCTCGTCTGCAGTGTCAGCGCGTCCATCCGATCGATCAGACCCGCTGCGGCCTTGGCCGGGCTGACGTGTCCCGTGCCGCCGGTCATGTCTGTCTGGACGTAGCCCGGGTGCAGCAGGGCCACCGCGATACCGGCCGGGCGCAGGTCGTGCGCCAGCGATACGCCGGCCATGTTCAGCGCAGCTTTTGACATGCGGTAGCCGTACCGGCTGCCCGATGTATTGTCGGCGATCGAGCCCATGCGACTCGTCACAAGGCCGATCCGCGCGCCGTCAGCGAGCCGCTGCCTGAGCGCCGCCACCGTCTTGAGCGGGCCGAGCGCGTTGATCTCGAACTGCTTGCGGATGCTGTCGAGGTCGAGCGCGTCGAGGGTCTCTGCCCGCAAGATGCCGGCGTTGTGCAGCAGAACATCGATGCGCACCCCGGCGAGGCGCTCGGCGAGCTGGCCCAGGGTATCGTCGGCCACATCGACATCAGCTTCGATCCGCACGGTGTGGCGCCGGGCCAGCGCTTGCAGGGCGTCGGACGGCGCGCGGCAGGCCGCGATGACATGGTCGCCGCGTTTGGCGTAGATGCGTGCGAGTTCGAGCCCGATGCCCCGGTTCGCGCCGATGATCAAGACGTCAGCCATGGATGACTCCATCGGGGGACTCGGGCGCCGGGCGGGGCAGCGCATCCCTCGGGATCTGATGATTTGCCGCCACGCCCCGACGCCGCTGGGCGTATGGGGTTCTGCGCAGCAGGACGGGCGCCGACGGTCATGACCGCTCGGCGACCGTGTCACCGTCCTGCCGTACCTTGATGATGTCCGTCGGCCGTGTTCGTCGCGGGAATTGCTCCGACGAGTCGGCCCGCGGGCCATGGCTTCGAAAATACAAACGCCCCGGCCAGAGGCGCGGGGCGTCGTGTATGCCGGCGTCAGCCGGCGGCATCGGGCGAACTCAGAAGGTGTAGTTCGCCGCGACGCTGAGGAACATCGGCGCGTCGCCGCCCAGGAAGTCGGGGCCCTGGGTCATCCAGTTCTGCTGCAGCGCGGTGTCGAGGGTGAAGTCGCCCACGATGAAGCCGAAGCCGGCGTTCCAGCCGAAGCTGCCTTCCTGCTCGGTGAGCACGAGGTCGCCGTTGGCCCGGGTGTCCTGATTGTAGCCGAAGTGGTACTCCATGCCGGTGCGGAAGACCATCCACTCCAGCAGGTTGAGCTCGAGGCTCATGCGGAAGCCGGGGATGATGATCTTCATGTCGGTCTCGGCGTCTTCGTCCGAGTCACCGTCGGTGTTGGGGTCACGGCCGCTGTAGCCGAGGCCGACGATGCCGTAGGCCGACACGGTGCTGTTCATCTTGCTGAGCTTGTAGACCGGGCCCAGACCACCGACGAGCAGGATGTCGTTGCGGGCATCGCTGTTGTTGTCGTTGGCCTCGGTGATGGCCTGGCTGGCGAAGGCGAACTGGCCGAGGTAGCCCAGGTCGATCTTCTCGCCCATCGGCGAGAAGCCGCGGATGTTGGCGTTGATGCCGAAGAGCTGGCCGCTGTGGGCCAAGTCGCCACCGACGGTGCGCTGACCGCTGGCGAAGACGATGTCGGCCGCCATGTCGAAGTTCTTGCCGAAGCTCATGCCGGCGCTGAGCTTGAGCGCGAACTGGCTGTTGCTGTCCTCGTCGTCGGCGGTCTGCGAGTCGCCGCCGGTGCCGATGCCGAGGCGGAAGCCCAGCAGGTTGCGGCCGAGGTTGAAGGCCATGATGAGGTCGACGAAGGTCAGCGGGCTGGCGTAGTCGCCGTCCGCCACGCCGCCGTCGCCGGTGGCCAGGATGTTGCCCGGGGCGCCGAGGTTGGCCAGCTCGTACGTGTCCATGTAGTTCCACATGAAGCTCGTACCGGCATCGGACAGGGGACCGGGGTTGATGTCGGCCCGGTTGACCAGGATGCCGAAGCCGAAGTCCCGGCTGCCGATGAGCAGCATGCCGCTGCCCTCACCCTTCGACGCGCCATAGTCGAAGTTGATGAGGTTGCGGTAGTCGAGCATCAGCTGCGGATAGATGACGACGTCGTCCTTGTCCTTCATGAGCAGGTTGTTGCTCAGCGAAGTGCGCCGATCGGCGAGGGCCGGGCTGGCGAGAAGGACCGCCGCAGCCGCGACGGTGACGACACTCTTGAAGTACCGGTTCATGGTTCCTCCCATGGCTCGCAATCGCCCCTTTGTCTCCGGGGGTCGAACAGGCGGCCGTATACCAAGGTTGAGCGCCCATCGCGACACTTTCCGGTCACGGGGCTGCATTTTTCACTTATTCGATTTCTGCGCGCCCGCGGCCGGGGTGCCGAGCCATGCCGTCCGGCGCGCGATCGCCCGGGCGTCGGCCTGCGGATCGAACTCGATCGTCGGCTCTTGCGGCGGTTCGCCAAGCACGACCGCCAAGGTCGACATGCGTTCGCGGCGGGCGATCAACAGCTCGATCCGGGTGCCGGGGCGATACTGCTCGAGGCGTTCGCCGAGGCCGCCCGCCGTGACGCGATAGCCCTCGATGGCGATGATCTCGTCGTCGGGGTTGACGCCGCCCTGCCATGCCGGCCCGTCCCGGACGACCTCACGCACGATCAGCCGGCCACCGCGATCGGCGCTGCGTACGCCGAGCCAGCCCGCCTTGGTGTCGCGCGCGGGCGCGAGGCGCAGGCCGAGCCAACGCAGGGCCGGCGCGTAGTCGAGCGGATCGGTGCTGGCGGCATGGTGCGCGAACCACGGCCCGAGGTCGCTGCCGGCCACCTCCGACGCGAGCGCGTAGAAGGCCTCGGTGCGGAAGCCCCGCTCGCCCGAGAAGCGCTGATAGGCGGTGCGCATGGCGTCGTCGAGGCTCTTCTTGCCGTTGGTGGCCGCGCGGATGCGTGCGTCGAGCAGCCACGCCACCGCGGCGCCCTTGTCGTAGTAGCTGACGTCGGTGTTCGACCAGTTCTCGTCTTTGCGGTAGTAGCGGATCCAGGCGTCGAACGAGGCCAGCTCGAGGCTGCGGATGGCGCGACCCGGGGTGCGGGCCACCGCGCGCAGACGGTCGGAGAGCATGTCGAGGTACTCGTCGACGGTCGACAGGCCCGCGCGATGCAGCAGCAGCGCGTCGTAGTAGGACGTGATGCCCTCGGCGATCCACAACGAGCGGCTGTGGTTCTCGCGCTCATAGTCGAACGGGCCGAGCTCGACCGGCCGCAGCCGCTTGACGTTCCAGGTGTGGAAATACTCGTGGCTCACGAGACGCAGCCACTGCAGATAGCGCGGCCGCAGCCGCTGGTGCCAACGGCTGGCCATCACGACGGTCGACGCCAGGTGCTCGAGGCCGCCGCGCGATTCGTGGATCACGTTGAGGATGGTGTAGCGGTCGTAGGGCACCGTGCCCCAGAAAGCCTGCTGGGTCTCGATGATGCGTCGTACGTCTGCGGCGGCCTGCTCGGTGTTCCAGACATCGCCGCCGCCGTCGTCGACGAGCAGGTGGGCCTTGCCGCCGACCTCGAACTCGGCGGTGCGCGGGCTGCCGAGCAGCATCGGCGAGTCGACGAGCGTATCGAAGTCGGCGGCGACGAAGCGGTCGCCGCCGCCGTCGGCGCGGGGCAGGGCAGTGTGCACCGCCGCCCAGCCTTCGGGGCGTCGGACCTCGACGATGTGCGACCGCGGGCCGCCGTCATCGGCCAGCGTCATGAATGTCGGCGCGCCGTTGATCAGGGCGAAGTCGCGCTCGACCCAGTTGGTGCGCACCGACATCTCCCGCCCGTAGACCTTGTAGCGCAGCACGACCGCGCTCGCCGCGCCCAGCGCCGAGATGCGCCAGCGGTTCTTGCGGGTCTTGACCAGATTCAGCGGCTGACCGCTGTCGCTCGTCGCCGCGACCTGCTCGACATGCCGGGCGTACTCTCGAATCAGGTACGAGCCCGGGGTCCAGACCGCCATCATCACCTCGAGTTCGGTGCGGCCTTCGACCGGTATCCGGGCCTCGACGTCGGCGTAGCTGTTCTGGGCGTCGGGGAACGACAGGGTGTAGACGATGGGCTCACCCGCCTGCGCGGTGGCGATGCTGCCCAGGCCGATGGCGAGGGTGAGAAGCGCTCTGAGCATACGCGACTCCTGTCCAGGGCCCGCACCCTGCGATATCTCGGGCGCACGCGCAACCCGCTCGCGGACGAGGGTCAGGGCAGGGGCTGGAGGACGAGGCGCGGGCGATCGCCTTCGATGCCGCGAAAGGCATCGTGCTCGGCGGCGTAGATCAGCGGGCCCAGGCTGGCCGGGGCGAAGCCGGCGGTGTCGACGTCGAGCCAGTAGCGATCGTCCCGGGCGGCGGCGAGGTCGATCCGCCCGTCCCGGTCGGAGACCGCCGTGGCGAACGGCACGGTGTTGATCCGCGCGGCGACGGTCACGCCGGCGACAGGCCCACCGTCTGCGGACTCGATGATGGCGGTCAGCCGAACGGCGTCGGGTCCGGTGGAGGCGTGCAACAGCTCGATCGGATCGAGCTCTCGCCGGTCGCCGGCGGCGATGACCACCTGGCGCTCCTCGGGGTCATAGCCGTTGGCCCGGGCGATGATCCGGTGCGCGCCGGGCGCGAGGTCGTCGAAGGTGAAGCGCCCGTCGACGGGCGCGACGATGTCGCCGGCGTCGTCGAGTTCGAGGGTGATGGCGGCCCGTCGCTCGTCGGTGGCGAAGCGGCGCAGCTCGACCCGCCCGGTGAGGGTCGCCGCCCGCGGCACCAGCACCAGCGGCGCGCCGACCGTCGTGCGGATGCCCGGCTCGACGTCGAGCGCCCGCCGCGCGGGCTCATGGCCCGGCGCCTCGGCGGTGATCGTGGCGGCGCCGGCGGGCACCGCCACTTCGAAGCGGCCGTTGCCATCGGGCACGAAGAGCGAGTCTCCGATGGAGACGACGGCCGCGGGCACGGTCTGGCCGGCGTCGTCGAGGACCCGGCCGATCACCGTGCCCCAGAGCGGCTCGAGCACCACGGGGCCGATGTCGATGACTTCGCCCGCGGGCAGGGTGAGCACCAGCGGGTCGGCGGCGAGACCGTCGGCGCTGGCGTCGAGGCGGTAGGTGCCCGGGGTGACGGCGTCGAAACGGAAGCGGCCGGCGGCGTCGATCGGCGCTGCGTAGGCCGTCATGCTGACGACGGTGTCGTCGGGTCCGTCCGCGGCGGTCCACAGCTCGACGCGGGCGTCGGCGAAGAGCTCGGCGCTGCCGCCGCCGGGCGCGATCAGCTGGCCCGCCAGCCGGCTGGGCTGTTGTTGCGCCCGGGGCGTATCGGGATCGAGCGGGTGGTCGGCCTCGACGGGTCCACATCCGGCGAGCGCCACAGCGATCAGCCCCAGGGCCGCAGCCCCACTGACGCGGGCCGTCCATGGCTGCGGGCGCGTGTCAGTTGTCGGGCGCATCGCGGGGGATCTCGTAGTCGACGCGATCTTCGCTGGTGACGATGGCGTCGACCAGGCTCGCCAACCAGACCGCGCCGGCGGCGACGAAGAAGGCGCTCGACCGGGCGTAGTGGGCGTCGGCGTCGTCGCGGCGACCCACCGTCGAGGGGTCGTTGGACTGATAGTCGGACTCGGCGGTGGCGCCCAGCGCGAAGGAGACGGCGCCGGCGCCGAGCGTGGCGATGAACCCGGTCAGATAGCCGGCGCCGCGTCCGGTGTGCCCCTGGGAGATCTGCCCCAGGCCCGGCAGCAAGGCCGAGCGTAGGATGGCCGACGAGGCGCTGTGCTCGATACGGATGCGCTCGGAGAGGCGCCGCATGGCGTCCCGGTCGAAAGGCTGGCGGGTCGCGCCGAGGTCGCGGCCGGTCGCGACGTCGATCGCCCGGCCGGCGATGGTGACCGTATCGCCTTCGCTGAGCACGCTCCCGGCCACGAGCGTATCGGCGCCCGACATTTCGGCCAGCGCCCGCGCGTCGTCGAGAGCGAAGCGGCCGTCTTCACCGCGATGCAGCCGCTCGAGGCCGTCGTCGAAAGTCTCGGGCTCGACGAGCACCAGACCGGGCCGGCGCAGCATGCGCGCGGCGATGAGCGCCGAGTTGGCGTCGTCGAGGTGGTCGCGATGGCTCGCTTCGTCGAGCGCGGTGAAGGGCAGGATCGCGACGCGCGGTACGCCCGGACGCTGTTCGAGGCCCAGGCGCAGCCGATCGACGAAGCCGTCGAGCCCGTCGGTGACGTCCGCGGTTCGCGGGGCCGGCGGGCTGACCACCGCCGCGAAGGTCGGCGTCGGCGGCGGCGTCATCGGGGTGGATGGTGACGGATCCGCCGCCGGCACAGCGGGCGGGGCCGGTGTGTCCGGCACCGGTCGGGCTCCATCGCTCGGCTGTGCCGCTGGGTCGTCGGTCGCGGCTGCTGCGGGTGCGGGGTCTTCCGGCGCAGCCCCGTCCCGATCGGGCGTCGGCGGATCGGGGGTCGCCGGATCGGGTGTCGCTGTCGCGGTGTCTGCCGCTCCGTCCTCGGAGGGGTCGCCCTTGGTCTTCGGGGTCGCCTTGGGCCTGGTGCGGGCCTTGCCGCCGCGCCCCTCGGGTCGGGGCACGGTGATCCGTACCGTGCGCTGATCGGCGCCGACGTACTCCGCGCGGATCTGCTGGACGAGGTCCTTGGTGATCAATCGTCGCTTGAACCTCACCCGCAGGATCGCCCCCGGCGGGCGCTGGGTCGACGGATGCAGCAGCGTGCGCTTGATGAGCGGATCGGGCGTCTCGATCCACTTGCGCGCCGCCGTGATGCCGCCGAGCCGCAAGATGAGCACCTCGCCTCGGCGGGCGGGGATCTTCTCGGCCAGCGAGCCGTCGATCACGGTGGTCGCGGTGAAGTAGAAGTCGAGGCGGTCGGGGTGACTCTCGAAACGCACCGACTCCACGACGCCCGGCTGGGCCAGGGCCGAGCCGCCGAACAGCAGGCAGAGCAGTACGAACAACGGGCGGAGTGCGAGCATCATCGGCCCCAGACTCGACCGGTTGGGCAGCGAAGTCAACTCGACCCGGGCCGTCACGGCGCGCGTTCGATCAAGCGGGCAGATGCTCGGCGACGAACTTGCGCTGCGGGACACGGTAGGCCGAGTGGGGGACTCTGCCCAGCAGCAGCGGCCGCGCGTGGTCGGCCGGCAAGCCGAATTGATAGATCGCGTTGGCCTCGTGTTGATCGCAGAGCACGAAGTACATCGCCTTCACGCCGTTGTCGAACCACCGGGTCAGGTGGTCGCCCCATTGCGCCTTGTACTCGGCCACCCGACCGTGGAGGTCGGGCGCGAGGGCTTTGTAGGGCTCGACAGCCCGCTCGCAACACATCACCACCGGGCCGCACGCGCTGTGGTCGTCGCCGTCCCCGTGCTTGTGGATGTAGATGCCGGCCACGCCTTCGTCGTCGAAAGGGACCAGCCACGTCGCTCGCTGCGGCGCCTTGCGTTTGGCGGCGCCGCGCTTCTTCTTCTTGATCTTGCGCACCATGGCGAGTGGATGCCTCCGTCGGGTGTCGGGTCGCCGGGCATTCAACGATAGCGGTGCACGATGTCGGCGACGTGCCCGAGATAGCCGGCCCCGAACAGGTACACGTGCACCAGCACGAAGTAGAGCTGGTGATAGGGCAGGCTCTCCTCGACCGCGTCGGGGATCGGGCAGAGCGCCCGGTAGGCTTGCCAGAAGCGGGGACCGAATCCGCCGAAGAGGCGCATCATGGCCAGGTCGACGGCGCGTTCGCCGTACCAGACCGATGGGTCGATCAGCGCGGGTCCCGCGGCGCTGGCGAGCACGTTGCCGCTCCACAGGTCGCCGTGGATCAAGCATGGCCCTTCGGCCGGCGGCTCGAACCGGTCGAGCAGGTCGTCGACGGCTGGGCCGAGCCGGCCCAGCCGCGAGCGCGTGGCCTTCAGCAGCGGTTCGATGCGGTGCGTCCGCCAGAAGGCCGACCAGTCATGGCTGGTCGGCGAGTGTGGCAGGGGGAACGGCCCGAGAAAGACCGGGGAAGGCCAGCCGTAGGCGTCGGCCGGCGCGCGATGCACCCGCGCCACCTGCTCGGCGAGTCCGACCGGATCGGCTGGGCCCGGCGCGAGGTAGCGCATCACCAGACCCTCGGGCCCGGCCCAACGCACCGCGGGGACCCGCGCGCCGGCGTTGGCGAGGGTGCGCAAGCCACGGGCTTCGGCTTCGAAGAGGCCCGGCGGCGCGTCGGGGTGGCACTTGACGACCCAGCGGCCGATCCGGTGCACGTCGCTGACGCTGCCGCCCGACAAAGCCACGCTCGGCCCGGTTGGCAGTCCGGCGAGCGCCAGGACCCGCTCGGGGGTCACTCGAAGCGCACGCGCAGACCGGCGCTGCCGGCCATCAGCAACAGGGAATACGTGCCGTTGGACAGGTCGTAGTCGCTGCCGGTGTTCTCACGCGGCAGGACGTACTGCACGTGCAGATCGGTGACGAGGTCGACGCCGCTGTCACACCAGCCGGTCCAGCCGCAGATGTCGTGGCCGAAGGTGCCGGCCACCACGACTCGCGGGCCGTCGGGGCTGGCCACGTCGAGGGTTTCGTCCGGGCTGGCTGCCGTGTGGAAGCCCAGGACGCCGCCGAGGAACCACGCGTCGCTGGTGTACATGCCGCGGACGTCGACGTGCCAGGTATCGGCCCAGTCACGGGGCAGGTCGACCGCGGCGTCGGGACCCAGCCCGAGCTCGGGCTGAACCAGCTGGTTGCTCGTGAGCGCGGCGCCGAGCACGTCGACGACGCTGTTGAAGAACAGCGAGGCGTTGGCCCCCACCAGCCAGCTGTCGTCGATGCGCCACGACGCGCCGAGGTTGAGGTTGGGCGGCACTGGGAAGGTGACCTCGGCCTCGCCGGTGATCGTCGCCGGGTACTGCAGCCCCTGGGAGACGAGGTCTTGGGTGAAGAGCGGGTCGTCCATGTCCAGCTCGAAGCCGCCCGTGAAGACGACCGGGACCCGGTGGGTATAGCTCGCGCCGAGCTGCAGCTCGGGCAGCGGCTGGTACGCCACGCCGATGCGGGCCGACCACGACCAGCCGAAGCCCCAGCCGATGGTGACCGGGCGGCTGAGCACGTCCAGCTCGCGCACCTCGCTCGGGGCGGAGGGGCCGAAGGAGTTGGGCTGCCCGATCGGCGGGTTGGCGAAGGCGTCGCGCATCAGCGGTGTGCTCGCCAGATCGACCACCTTGCGCAGCTTGAGCGCCCCGACGACGAGCCCGCCGCCGATGCCGACCGAGAGGGTATCGTCGACCCGGTACGAGGCGGCGGCCGCGAACTCGCCGGTGAGCAGATCGACCGACTGCAGCGCCCACTTCTGGGGGCCGTCGTCATCGAACGCGATGGCCGCGCCGAAGGGCACGAAGACGCCGGCGCCGACGCTGAAGTCTTCGTTGATCTTGCCGGCGTAGAAGACCTGCGGCGCGGTCGCCGGCACGCCGAAGATGCGGATGAAGTCCGACGAGATGGCCTCGCCGGCCGGGCCGCTGCGCTGGGGATCGATGTCTTCCCGGGGGACCGGGGCCTTGAAGCGCAGGCTGTCGGCGTATTGGTACTCGCCGAGTCGCATGCGGTCGTAGCGCACATCGAGGTAGAGCAGCGAGGCCCCGAGCAGCCACTCCGAACTGCGGCCCTCGACGACGCGGGTCAGCATCGCCGGGTTCCAATAGACCGCCGCCGGGTCGGGGGCGACGACGGACGACGAGCTGGTGCCGACCACCGGGGCGGAGAGGCCGCTGGCCAATACCGGAGAGGCCGCCAGCGTCGGGGCCAGCAGAGCCGCGGCCCAGCCGCGCGCGCGGGAGATCATCGGATCCTCTCGATGGTCAGGGCGACTCGGGCCCGAGACGGCTTCTCGCCGACCGAGATGCGGTAGACCTGCTGCTTTTCGTCTTCGACGTAGAGCGTCATGCCCGGCTCGATGCGGACCTTCAGGTGACTGTCGTCGTCGTCGACCAGCTCACGGGTGGCCAGCTGCTCGCTGAGCGCCGCGTCGGCGAAGAAGCCGGGGTTCTCGTAGCTGTAGGCGCGGATCGGCACGTCTCCCCGGTCGCGGGGGATGTCTTCGGGGGCGAGGAAGAACAGGTAGTCGGCCCCCGCCGGATCATCGCTGCGCACCCAGCGGTAGAAGATGTCGGCCTCGCCCCAGGTATTGTCGAAGAGCCGCGCGGCGACCTGGACCAGCGCGGTGGGGTCGGCCTGCAGACTGGCCTTCACGCCGCTGATCAGGTCGGCCATCGACAGGCCGAGCGGGATCTGCTCGAGCACGAACGTGACGTTGGCCTCGCCCTCGGGGATGCCTCCGTCGTGCACCCGGATCTGAGCCACCTCGGTGATGAGATCCCAGATGTAGGTCGAGGGCGGCGGCGCGCCGACATTGCCCGGCGTGGCGAGGGTCAACCAGCCGTTGTCGACGTTCATGGTCAGCAGCTCGCCGTCGAGCGCCGTGCGATCGAAGACCAGGTTCTCGAGGGTGTGGTCGTGCCAGCGGGCGAAGGCGGCTTCGGCGACCACCCGTTCGAGGGTGTAGGGCGCGGCGGTCCATACGAGCCCATCGCCCCGAGGCGCGGGCTCCCGGTTGACGCCCCCGGCGATGAAGCGCGGGTCCTCACCGAGCGCGAACTCCATGCGCGCGACGACCGGGGGATCGGCGAACGAGCCCTCGATGTTCAGCCACGCCGGATCGGAGAAGTCGAAGAGCCGATCCGGGTGATCATCGATGGAGTTCACCCCCGCGAGGCTCGCGGTCTCGAGATCTATGCCCTTGTCGGGGGCCCCGTTCGTCTGGGCCGTCACCACCATCCGCAGGTCGTCGCCGAAGAGCTGAGCCTCGACGGGCCCGGCGATGAACCCGGGGTGGTAGACCCCGTTCTCCGCGTACGGCCCATAGCGCCGCTGCAGGGTGCGCAGGTCACTGAGCACGTCGTCGAGGAAGACCGGCAGCTTGCCCGGCTCGACCGGGTACAGCCCTTCGGGGTTGTCCGGCGTACGCGGCCCCAGGCGGACCCGGGCGTTGGGGTGCGAACCGATGACGTGGGTGACCATCGCCGCGCCGACATCCGCCGGGCTCAGGAAAGCTGCATCGGGTCGACCGCCGAGCGCCGCCCCGAGCACCTCGGGCACCGAGAAGCCGATCTCCGGAGCGAGGTCGAGCAGCGGCGCCATGGACGTCCCGCCGAGGTCGGCGGTCTGCGGCGACATCTGCAGCAGTCGGATCAGGTTGCCCTTGGCCCGCTCGGCAGGATCCGTCGCCTCGAGATCGGGCTCTTCGGCCAGGATCGCGGCCAGCGCGTGATCGATGAGCTGCGGCGCGCCGTTCGGCGCGGTGCGTCGCAGGTCGATGTCGGTCAGCCACGTCCGCTCGAGGACCGCCGGCGGAAGCTGCCGCAGATCGATGCGGGTGAGCACCTTCTCGAAGTCGGTGACGTCGAGCGGGATGAAGCGCAGCTCGACGGCGCGTGATTCACCGACGGCGAGCGGCGTCGCAGGGGCCTCGGTGGGCTCGTCCTCGGCGCAGCCCCAGGCCCCGAAGACCACAGCGGCCGTCGCCGCCCACGTGGACCATGAACGCAGCGACATCACTCGGCCTCCGGCATGATCGTCTCTCCGATGACGACGTGGTCTCCGGCCCAGGGGCCGACGTCGAGCACGACAGTCTCGCCGTCGTCCGAGGTCGTCCAGAAGCGCTGACCATCGGCGCCCAGGCTCACCGTCCTCGTCGCGCCCGTGCCCTCGGCGAGGGCGGCCGCCGACGGGAACAGCGCCGGCGCGCTCTCGGCCACGTTCAGCGCGGGGGCGTCGGTGAGCCAGATCGTCGCCGGGTTGTCGAGATCGTCGGGCGTGCCGACCATCAACTCGATGAGCAGGGCCTTCTGCGCCTCGAGCAGCGGCCGCATCGTCTCGATGAGCCCGTCCGCGGTCAGCCCGATAGGCAGCGGCGGCAGCGCCAGACGCACGGCCAGCGGGGTATCGTCGGGGGCGGAACCACCGTCGGCCGTATCGCGCAGACGCGCCTGCGCCACGTCGAGGATCATGTCCCAGATGAACGCCGACGCGGGCGGTGGGCCGAGATCGGCCTTGACCACGACGCTGACCATGCCGTCGAGCCAATTCACCGTCGCCGCTTCGCTGATGGCGCCGAGGTTGTATGGCCAGCTCTGCGGACCTTCATACAAGCCCACGAAGGCGCGGCGCGATGCCTCACCGACGATGCGGTGCAGCGTCCATGGCTCGGGGGGCACCGGGTTGTCACAGCCGGGCGTACCCGCGTCGAGACAGTCGAAGCGGCCGGCCGGACCGCCGATTTCGAGGGTCAGGCCGGCTCGGGGCTCGGGGGCGAGGCCGACGATCTCGAAAGCCTCCGGCGAGGTGAAGTCGAGCTCGAGCAGCGACGTGCCCGGCGGGCTGTCGGCGATGTGGCTCGCGAAGCCCTCACCGGGACGCAGGCCGGGCAGGACATCGACGTTGCCCGTGCCGCGGACGATCATCGCGAAGGCGGGGGTGAACAGCTCCGCCGTCGGCGGCTCGGCGAGAAAACCCGGGTGATTGCCTTCGCCCATGTCGCCGTAGCGCGCGGCGAGCGGCTCCAGATCGGCGAGGCCGTCGGCCAGCGAGACGCTCAACGTGCCGGTCCAGTTGGGATGGGAGCTGATGAGATTCTCGATCATGACCGCGGCCACCACGTCGGACGCGAGGAAAGGCTCGGACGGCGCGAGGTCGAGCATGTCGGAGAGGATGTGAGCCGGCGCGAGACCGAGCTGCCGGGACAGATTCATCACATCGGCCAGCGTCGTGCCCGCGAGGTCGGCGGTATCGGGGCTCATCACGAGCAGGTTGGCGAGGTTGCGTTCGGTATCGCCCCAGTCGGGTTCCCAACCCCAGTCGGCCGGCCGTTCGAGCGCGGCGAGGGCGTTGAGCACGAGGGCTTGCAGGTCCAGCTCGGTCAGCGTGATCTGCTCCTGGGCGGCCACCGGCAACAGCTCTTCGAGGGCGAAGCGGTCGAGCCGCAGCTCGATCTGCCGATGGGGCGGAGGCTGGACCAGCGTCACCTGCCGGCCCTGTACGACCGTATGCTTCACGGGGGAACCGTCGGGACAATCACCCACGCCGATGGCGCGCGCCTCGATGGTGTGGGCGCCCGGCTCCAGCTCGACGGTCGTCTCCCAGATGCTGCCGCCCGCCGCGGTGAGCGGCGGATTGTCGTCGATGATCACCTGGACCGCGCCCTCGCCGGTGCGCGTACCGCTGATGCGCAGGAAAGCCTCGGTGTGCGGATCGCCATCGCCCGGATAGACGATGTCGACGACGGGCGCCGCCGACGGGCAGGTCACCATGGGCTCGGGCGGCGCGTCGGCGGGGACCTGCGTCTGCTCCTGCGCGCAGCCGAAGACGAGCAGGCACAGGCCGAGCGGCATCGCCCGGACGAACGGGGTCGTCGACGCGCACGACGCGGACTCGCGGGTGGCCATCACTGCGCCTCCTCGACCGGCGGATTCGGATCTCGCAACCAGAGCTCGACGTCGTCGGCCCGCAGCTCGATGACCTCGACGCGGGCCGTCTCGCCATTTGCCAGCCGCACGTAGATCTTGTCGTGCGTCGGATTGCCCGGCTGGCCGAGCGGCACCCCGCGCAAATCGCCCGGCGCCCGCTCGATGTCGATGCGCGCGCCGCCGTTGGCGCTGTCGAAGGCCCCGAAGCCGTCCGTTGGGACGCAGGCCTCTTCGCCCTCGACGAGGTCCTCGCGCGGATCGGGGATCCAAGCGCGGCCCACCCGACAGGGAGACAGCATCAGCCACAGCTGGCCGTCCACGCGGTCGATGAACGCGTCGATGGGCCGCTCGAGGTTCGTATAGGCCCCCAGGAGCGCGTCGGCCAGCCGCTCCCGATCGGCGTGCAGGCTCTGACGCACCTCGGCCTCGATCTGGACATCGGTCAGCCCGACGTCGATGCCCTGGAGTCGGAAGACGACGTCGCCTTCTCCCTCAGGCACGAAGTCGATGAATTCGTCGAGGTCGAGGTCCTGTGGTTCGGCATCCGGATCGATCGGCACGCCGCTGTTGCGGAGCCGGGCCTGCGCGACCTCCAAGACGATGTCCCACATATAGGCCGGATCGGGCAGTGGCAGCGCCCCCGCGGGCATCCACAGGCGGAACCAGCCTGCGGGCACCGGCATGCACGACCCCTCGTAGCACAGCTCGTCGGCGGCACACTCGGGGGTCGATACGCAGTCGACTTCATCCGCCGGCTCGCACAGCCGGAGCAGGCAGCGCTCGCCCTGCTCGCAGTCCCGGTCGCGGGTGCATTCGTACTGATCGGCCGGCACGCAGCGGTTCTGCTCGGCGTGGCACTCCATGTCGGGATCGCAGTCGGCGTCGTTGATGCAGAAGAGGTGGTCGATCACCGCGATGTGCTCGGCGGTCCCGACCGGGTTCGGCGCCACGCCGACTCCGCACTCGGGGTGATCGGCGGCCACGCAGTCATAGCCGTTGGTGCCGATCGCGATCTCGGCCAGATCGGTGGGGTTCTGGAAGAGCAGGGCGCCCTCGGCCGGGCCGGCGCACAGGTTGCAGCCCGTCCGCAGGTCAGCGAAAGCGTTGCGCGACGCCCGGGCGACGACGCGTTCGAGCAGCCAGGGGTCGAAGTCCCACACGTCACTGTCACCCTCGCCGATGGGCTCCAGGTTGCGGCCCGGGATCGCGGCGCGGTCCGACTCGACCATCTTGAAGGCCATATCGACCGCGGGGCGCGCGGCGATGCCTTCCAGGGTGAAGTCGACGAGTTCGAGGAAGGCGAGCTCGACCGGGTCGAGCCCCGGATCACGATCGGCGAAGTACGACTTCTGCCGGGCCATCAGGTCGAGCCCGTCGTACATGCGCAGGTTGCTGACCATCTTGAGGCCCATCACGAAGTCCTCGGTCAACACCTCGGCAAACACGCCGCCGTTCTCGTCATCGATGAAGCCCGGATGACCGCCCGGGATCGGGCCGAACGTGGTGCCGAGAGGGACCATGTCGGCCAGCCCGGCCTCCAGGGTGACCGGCAGCCGACCGTTCTCTGCTTCGGGGTGAGTGGCGATCAACTCGTCGATCACGGCGGCGACCAGCGGATCCTCGGCGGGTGGGATCGGCGCTTGGAACCGGGGATCGTGCCCCAGCATGACCTGCCCCTCTTCGATCTGAAGCGCTTGGGCCAGGATCGAGCCGAACGGCGTCCGGACGAGATCCTCGGCGCGCAGCGCGGCGCCTTCCAAACTGGTGCCGGTGGCGTTGACGTTCTCCGACGTCATCGTGAGCAGGCCCCACAGGTTGCGCTCGGCGGGGCCCCACTCGGGCGGGCAGTTCGGCTGGAACACCCCGTCGACGAAGTGTGGCTCCGACCAATCGACCTGACAGGCTTCGCGAATGGCGGTGAGCGCGTTGCTCACCAACGGCGCCGGATCGAGGAGCATCAAGGTGAAGTCGCGCTGGATCTCGAGGGAGAACAGCTCCGCGGCGCCGGGCTTGTCCAGCTCCAGTCGCACCTCGCCGCCCGGCTCGGCCGGCGCGCGCAAGACGAC
This sequence comes from bacterium, assembly GCA_030427205.1. Classification (GTDB taxonomy): domain Bacteria; phylum Myxococcota_A; class Bradymonadia; order UBA7976; family UBA1532; genus JACKDM01. Next base: position 52,722 of record JAUHXC010000002.1, read on the forward strand.
CGGGGTGACCTCGCCCCATCCATCGCGGACGATGACCGTGAACGGGGCGCGGGCCATCAGCCCGTCGACGTCGCGCATCACGACTCGCAATCGGTTGAGCCCCGGCTGAAGGAGCAGGTCCGCCTGGAAACGCCCGTCGCCGGCCGCGGCGGCCGGGAAGAGCGGCCCGGGCCCGGTCACCGGATCTTCGGGGCCGATGCCGACGAAGTCGACCTCGACCGGGCTGTCGACCTCCAGGGTGAAGGTCTGTCGCAGATCGTCCACGATCGCGCCCGCTACGGGTGTGCTCGAAACCAGCGTGGGCGGGTCGTGGGGCGGCGCGGCCCGTGAGGTGACCTCGGCCTCCACCGTCGTGACGTTGCCCGCGATGTCGGTGGCACGCACGACGTAGGTCACCACCCGCGCGGGGGTCAGCGGCATGGCGACAGACCAGTGGGCGAAGAAGTCGGCGGTCAACGCCGGGACCGCCGGCATCTCCTCGCCATCGACCCTCATCGCCACGGTGACCTCGGCCACCGCGCTGTCGTCTGCGGCCGTGCCGGTCACGAACAGGCGCGCGCTGTTGGTCTGCGAGCGATGGGCGGGCTGCAGTACGACCAACGTGGGCGGCGAATCGTCTGCGGGCATCGGGCGATCGACGACGGCCTCGGCGGTGCCGGTATTGCCCGCGCCGTCGAACGCCGTGGCTTCGATCAGGACCGGCCCGGCGGCGGGCGCCGGGACCACGGTCTGCCATGCGTTGAAGCCGCGACCGGTCGGGCGCACGTCGTACGGGCCGCTCGCGCCGACCGCGATGCGGATGGCCGTGACGGCGCGGTCGTCGCTCGCGGTGCCCGTCAGGATCACCTGCCCGTCGTCGCCCTCTTCCGCGCTCGTGATGGCGACGTTCGGCGCGGCCTCGTCCGCCGGCGCCTCGTGGGGCGGGGCGGCGTCGGACCAGTCGGCCAGCGGCGGATTGTCACCGACGGGCCCGCGCACCTCACCGAGGTCGTTCTCGCAGCCCCAGGTGAGGAGTGCCGTTGCCCAGAGGATATGTGTCTTTCGCATGCGGTGCTCCGGCCTCCCGCGAAGCCTCCAGTTAACACGAAACGGGGGGTCACGTAAGGGGTGAACCGGGCCGATGGCGCATTTATCGGGGCGCCGGGCAGCGCACGGTGGGTTTGCCCATGAGCGGGACCCGGGCGCCGTCGCCCGGTTCCCGGAATCAAGCCCTCAGACGGTATGCCACCCACAGAATCGGCAGCAGCAGCAAGCCCCCCGGTGAGCGGTCGTGATCGTCCGGCGCTGTCACACAGCCGCCGACGAACTCGACCCGCTGCGGGCCGTCTGCGATGAAGCCGGCCATCTCCGGGCTGTCGATGCACTCGCCCGCGGCGTCGAGGTCGCAGGCCTTCGTCGTCGTGCAGTAGTAGCCCGTCTCGTCATCGATATAGCCGCACGCCCGATCGGCGACCCCACAGTCGACGGCGGCCACCCGCCCGCTCTCGTCGCACCACTCGGCCGTATTGCCTGCGCAGCGCCCGCGGAACGTCAGGCTGCCACACGGGCCGCCCACCTGCACCAGCGGTTCGGTCGCGGCGACCGCGGCTTCGAGCCAGTCGCCGAGCGGGTCGAGGCGCGTCAGGTAGTCGCGGCCGACGCACGAGTCGTCGCCGCCGTGCTCGACGCCGAGGATGACCGGCGCGCCGGCGGCGTTCATGGTGATGATCGGGCCGCCCGAGTCACCGAAGCACAGGCCCTGCAGGCCCTCGCCGTCGACGACGACGAACTCGGGGTTGATCTCGACGAGGCGCACGCTGGCGAAGAATCGGCCGCTGGTCGCTTCGCCCGTCTGGCCGAAGCCGGCGACCTCCACCTGACGACCGACCAGGGATTCTCCGTCGGCCCCATCGAGCGAGGTCCGGTTGACCGGCAAGGGCTCGACGTCGGGGACCTGCGCCACGGCGTCGCCTTCGAGGAAGAGCAGCGCGGCGTCGATGTCGGGGTCGCCGAACTCGGCCACCTGTACGAGGGGGAAGAGGCCGACGGGATCGGCCGGATCGACGCCGATGCCAAAGCCGATGGCCTCCGGACCCAGGCCCCGCGTGCAATGGGCGGCGGTCGCCACCACCCGCGGCGCGACGAGCGTGCCCGTGCAGAACGGGTTGCCGGGGTTGCCGGGTGTGTAGAGGTAGCCGATCGCCAGCTGTTGGCCGGCGGTCAACGGCACGACCTGGGGGGCTCGGGTGCCGTTGCGAATCGCGTGGCCCGTGGTCTCGACCGGCGTCGCCGATGCCGGCCCGGGGCCGAGACACGTCGCGAGCAGCGCGGCGGTGATTGCGAGGGGTGGTGCGCGGAGAGCCATGGCACCGGTTACGATACGCAATCCCCGTGCCTCGTCGCGAGCCCCAAGTGCGATGGTCTGCCCGCGGGCGTCGAGGCGCCGAGGCCCGCCTCGCCGGGGAGCGCCGACCCCACCGCGAGACACGCGGGTCTCACGGTGTCGACCGTCCGCCGGCGCAGCGGACGTGACGCATCAGATGATTGCCCAGCGTATTGACCCCGAGGCCCTCGAAGCCCGGCCGGAGCAGGAACGCTTTGGATCCGTGGACCAGCGGCACGATGGGCGCCTGGGTGAGCACCACTTGCTCGGCTTGCTTCAACAGCGCCCGCCGGGCGGTCGCATCCACGGTGCGCTGGGCGCGCGCGATGAGATCGTCGTAGGCGGGGTCGGTCCAGCCGGTCTTGTTGTGCAGCGAGGCGCCGGTCCACATCTCGAGGAATGTCGTCGGGTCGGCGTAGTCGGCGGCCCAGCGGCTGATGCTGGCCTCGTAGCCCAGTCGGTCCTGGGTCTGCAGGTAGACCCTGAACTCTTCGGTCCACGTCTCGACGCGCACGCCGAGGTGCTTCTCGAGCTGAGCGGCGACCAGCTGCGCGAGCAGGCGGCGGAACTCGTCGTTGGGGAAGTGCAGCCGGAAACTCAGCGGCTTCTCGGGGCCGAAGCCCGCCTCCGCCAGCAGCGCGCGGGCGCGGGCGAAGTCGCTCGCGGGCGCCGACGCGCCCGACCAGCTCGGCATCGGCGGTACGAAACCCTGCGCGGGGGAGCGCCCGCCGCGGGCCATCCGGGCGAGGCTCTCGCGGTCGAGCGCGAGGGCCACGGCGGCGCGCACCCGGGCGTCGTCGAATGGCGGCTTGCTCGTATTGAGCCGCAGGTAGTGCGTCGCCATCCACGGGTCGGACCGGAACTCCGGGGTCCGGCGCAGCACCGGCAGGCGCACCGGCGGCAGGTCGACGAGCCCCGTCCAATCCAGATCGCCGGTCTCGATGAGCGTCGCGACGGTATTGCCTTCGTTGACGAAGCGGATCTCGACCCGATCGAGGCCGACCCGGGCCTTGTCCCAGTAGTTCTCGCTGCGCGCGAGCACCAGTCGAGCCCCATAATCCCGCTGCGCGAGCCGGAAGGCGCCATTGGTGACGATGTTCTCCGGGCGCGTCCAGCGGTCTCCATGGGCCTCGATGACCGCGCGCGGCACGGGCAGGTAGGTGAAGAAAGCCGTCAGCTCGGGAAAGTACGGCGCCGGGTGGCGCAGGCGCACGACCAGCGTCCGCCCGTCGCGGGCGTCGATGCCGATCGCGCTGGCCGGGCCCTTGCCGGCGTGGGCCGCTTCGGCGCCGTCGATGACGTACATGATGTCGGCGTACGGCGCCCCGGTCTTCGGGTCGAGGACCCGCCGCCACGCATAGTCGAAGTCGTGGGCGGTGACCGGCTTGCCATCGGACCAGCGGGCGTCGGCGCGCAGGTGAAACGTGTAGGTCAGGCCGTCGGCCGAGACCTCGAAGCGCTCGGCGACCCCCGGGATCGGCCGGCCGTCGGCTTCGGGGTAGTTCATCAGCCCTTCGAATAGGTTCGGCGCGACCAGATTCTCGAGGCTGGAGCGGGCGAAGGCCGGATCGAGGCTGCCCGGCGGCTCGGGCAGGGCATAGCGGAAGACGCACGCGGCCTCGGCCGACGACGCGGAGTCGCCGGTCGCTGGCTTGTCTTTGGGGCGATCGGAGCAGGCCGCGGTCAGCAGCGCGAGGCAGGCGAAGAACAGGGGGCTGAGCCGGAATCGGTCGGGGTGTCGCATGGCCGGCAGCATACCCGATCGCGACCGGCCGGGCGGCGGCGGACGCTACTCACGGGGTCGAGGCGGCGCGCGCCTGCCGGTGTCGCGCTGAAGCACCCCGTGAACAGGCGTCAGCGCGTCGAGCGCCAGAACGCGTCCAGCGGCAGCCAGAGCACGACCCAGGCGAGCAGGGTCAACCCGGGCTCAACGAGGCGGATGAGCACCAGCAGGGCGTGCAGCGCCATGCCGACGCCGCACAGCCAGCGCAGGGCGCCGAGGCTGCGATGGGTATCGAGGGTCGTGGGCGCGCGGTGCTCGCCGAAGATCGGGGGGCGGGCGTCGGCATCGCCACCACGGGCCGCCTGGGGTGAGCTCTGTGCTTCGGTGGTCGGCCCCAAGCGACCGCGGATCGGATCCCACTCGAGCAGATACGCTTCGCAATGGGGGCAGACGGCGGTCGTCTCGGCGACCGGGCCCCGACAGCGCGGGCAGGGGACCATCGGTGTGGTCAGACGGCGACGCCCATCAGGGCGAAGGCCAGCCACGCGGCGCCGGCGGTCGCCAGGGGGATGGTCAGGTTGTCGTCGATGCGCCGGCTGAAGAGCTCGACCAGCGCCGCGGTGAGCGCCGCGACGGCGGAGGCGATCGCGGCCGCCGCCCACGGCAGGTCGTGCAGGCCCACCATGATGGCCAGCGCGGCGGAGAAGGCGACGACGAAAAAGGCGGTGCTGCCCTCGAACGAGCGACCGTTGACCAGCCGTGTACGCCCGAAGCGGCGGCCGATCAGCGCGGCGGCCGGGTCGGCGAGGCCGAGCACGGCGCACGCGATGGCGCACAGCAGCGGTCGCCCGGTCAGCGCCAGCAACAGCAGCGCGGTGGTGAACCAGGTGCTGCTGTTGACCCGATGCCACTCGTGGGGGTGGGCCACCTTGGCGTAGTACTTCATCACATGGTCGTTGAACGACGGGACGAGCCGTCGCAGCGCCTCCATCGACCAGGCGTACGTGCAGAAGGCGAGCGCGACCCAGAGCATGGTATCCGGCGCCAGCACGAACTCCACGAGCGCCACCGCGGTGAGCCCGCCGGCCACATGGAAGACGTTGCGCAGGTAGTTGGTCGGCCGCAGCGCCGGCACGTGCACCTCGTAGGTGCGCAGGCCTTCGGCGAGGTTCTGGTAGGCCATCTGCAGCTGGCGATGGGCCGTTCGCCAGTTGCGGCTGCGCTCCGAGAGGCGGCCGGTCTGCTCGTCGAGGCTGCGCTTGAGCTCGGCGAGGCGATCGTGCAGCCCGCGCAGGGCCCGATCGCGGGGGTCTTCGGCGAGCAGCTCGCTCAGGCGGGTCGACAGCGCGCCGAGGCGTTCGCGCAGGCCGGCCGAGAGCTCGTCTTTGAACGCCGCGGGATCGAACTCCCGCAGCAGGGTGTGCAATTCGAGGGCGACGTCGCGGCCGCCGAGCGCGAGAGCGTGGGTCACGCCATCCTCCGCGGGCAGTGCCGGCGAGGCCGGCATCAACGCCGCACTGTTTACCGGAATCGCGCCCGAATTGACAGCGGCACCGGGTCTTTGCGCCGCAGCGGATGCACGACGCGCGTCTACGACCTTTCGCCGACGTGCCGCATGCGGTAATCGATATAGGTGTGTCCGTGCGCGGCGCGCGGGCAATGGCCATGACGGCCTGCATCGGATCGAAGATACGAGGAGGACAATCGATGCTCAGCTCCATTCGGGGAAACCTGCACCTGCTGCTGCTGCCCGCCCTGCTGTTCGGGCTCGGGGCCTGCGACGTCGAGTCGGGCGAGGACTGCGACGAGATGGGCGTCTGCGCGGACGCCGGCGGTGAAGGCGAAGGCGAGGGCGAAGGCGAGGGTGAGGGCGAAGGGGAAGGCGAGGGTGAGGGCGAGGGCGAGGGCCCGAGCTGCGCCGACGCGTGCGCCACCATCACGGCCTCGTCGTGCTACGACGACGGCAACTGTCCGGGCGCCAACGGCGCCTACGCGATGCTCGACAACCTGTGCGAGGACGCCTGCGCCAACGACCTGCTCGACGCCCAGACCGTCTTCGACGAGCCCACCTGTGAGGGGGCCGTCGAGATGGTGTTCGAGGCGTCGTCGGCCGCGGCCGACTTCTGCATCGGCGACGTCGAGCAGTCGGGCGGCCCCTGCACCACCGAGGTGGGCTCGGGTCTCTGCGTCAACACCGACACCGACCCCTGCGAGGAGGACGGCGGCAGCCTGGTGGCCGGTGCCTGCCCCGGCGGCCGTAACATCGTCTGCTGCGTCGACTACCCCTGCGCGACCGACGACGGCTTCTCGGGCGTGTGCATCGACACCGCGGTCTGCGACACCGAGTCGGTCGCCGGCCAGTGCCCGGGTGGCGCCAACATCCAGTGCTGCCTCGACGCGAAGTGAGCCCGCTCGGTTGAACGGGTGGGGGTGAGACCCCGCCCGAACGACCGTTCGTGAGCGAGATGCCGGCGCCCCGCGGGGCGCCGGTTCGTTTTTCGAATCGCGCACCGAGAAGGCGTTCGCCCGAACTGATTCGCGCGCGATGGATCGAATCGCAGCGGCGCCCGTAGCGCCGCTCATGCGATACATCGACACCCGCGAAGTCCATCCGCCCGCCGGGCGACTGTTCCGGCGTCCCGTGCCCGGCGTCGTCCTGCTGTTGCTGTGCTGCCTGTCGGCGGAGGCCGCCTTCGCCGGCGCGTTCGAGCAACGGCAGCAGCGCTACTCACGCTATCGAGCAGCCCTCGCCGAAGACGGCGCCGACGTCGAGCGACGCTTCCGCGACGCGGGCGCCGCCTGGCCGCCGCGGCTCTTCCTGCGGGCCTTCAAGCTCGAAGGCGCGCTCGAGATGTGGGCCGCGCCGGCCACTGGAGAGCGGTGGATCAAGGTGCGGACCTTCCCCGTCTGCGCCGCCAGCGGGCGGCTGGGCCCCAAGCGACGTGTCGGCGACCTGCAGGTGCCCGAGGGCTTCTACCGGGTCGATCGCTTCAACCCGGCGAGCCGTTTTCACCTGTCGCTGGGCATCGACTATCCCAACGCGCTCGATCGCACCCGGACCCCGCGCGGCGTCTCGCCCGGCGGCGACATCTTCATTCACGGCGACTGCGTCACCATCGGCTGCCTGCCGCTGCAGGACGAGCCGATGGAGCTGCTCTATGTCGCGGCGGTCGCCGCCTGGGACGCGGGGCATCGCTCGACGCCGGTGCACATCTTCCCGTGTCGATTCGGCACGGACCGCTGCGTCGAAGCCTTGCAGTCCGCTGGCGCTGAGCGCCCGGCCGACGCGGCGACCTGGCCCGCGCTGATGCCCGGCTATCGGCTGTTCGAAGAGACGGGGGTGCCCCCGCGCGTGCGGGTCTCGGCCCGCGGCTATCGATTCACCCCCCGGGGGAGGGCCGCGCGGGCGCCCGGCTCCGCACCCTGACCGCGTCGGGGTCACAACTCGCCCCGGGCGCAGAATCCGCTGTGATGGGGCGCCGGCACGCTGCATCATGGGGGTATGATCCGCCGAACGCTGCACCATACCCGCCACGCCGTACGTCGCCACGGCATGCGCCTGCTCATAGATACGTCTCTGAACTCGCTGTCTCGGGCCGGCAAACTGCACCCCGAGGCCCGCGCGTTGCACGACGGGGTCGAGATCATCCGCGATCTGCCCTATCGCGACACGGGGCTCGCGGCGCATACGCTCGACGTCTATCGCCCCGAAGGGGCTCACGATGGGCCGCGACCGGTCTTGATCTACGTGCACGGCGGCGGCTTTCGCATCCTGTCGAAGAACACCCACTGGATGATGGCGCTCAAATTCGCCCGCCAGGGGTATGTCGTCTTCAGCACCAACTATCGACTCACGCCGGCCCACAGCTTCCCGGCTGCGGTGCACGATACGTTCGACGCGGTGCGTTGGATCGTCGAGAACGCGGCGGCCTACGGGGGCGATCCGGCCGATCTGACCCTGGCCGGCGAGTCGGCCGGCGGCAACCTCGTCTGCACGGTGGTCGCCGCCCATAGCTATCGTCTGGATGACCCCCGGGCCCAGGCGCTGCACGAGATGGATCTGGGCATTCGCGCGGTGCTGCCCGCGTGTGGGCTGCTGCAGGTCAGCGATCCCGATCGATTCATCCGCCGGCGCCCCGACTTGCCGCCCTGGCTGCAGGATCGGATTCAGGACATCTGCACCAGCTACTACGACGGCGCGGGCGATCCATTGGCCGACCCGCTGCTGGCGTTCGAGACCCTCACGCCGGTCCGGCCGTTGCCGCCCATGCTCGCCATCTGTGGGACCCGGGACCCGATCCTCGACGATACCCGTCGACTCGAGGCCGCGGTGCGAGCCGCCGGCGGGCGGTGCGACGCCGCGATCTACCCCGGCGGCATCCACGCGTTTCATGCGGTGTTCTGGCGTGAGCCCGCTCGGGCCGCCTGGCAGGCCCAGCTCGACTTCCTCGCCGAGATTCGCGCCACGGGCTGAGCCTGCGGCGATCGGCCGTCGGGCAAAAGATCGCCTTCTGTCTCGCCAATCGCCGGGTGACCCGCCAGGATGGAGCCGTGGCCTTCGAAGGGATCATGACCGGGCTGATCTGGGCGTTCGCCGCGGGCGGCGCCGGCGCGGTGCACGTCGATGTCTGCGTCGAGCCGTCGTTCGAAGCGGCGGTCGCGGTCATGCGCCTCGGTCGCCACAGCCCGGGCCTCGATCTGCGTCCGGTGCGGCCCGAGCGCTGTGACGACGGGGCCGGCTATCGGGCACGGTTCACCGAGCGTGGCGGCCGGGTCACGCTGGTGCTGTCTACGCCGACCGGCGACCGCCTCGAACGCGCCGTGCCCTGGGCCACCCGATCGGAAGACGCCTTGATCGATGTCGCCCGGAGGGGGCGGCTGGGCGGACTGGCCGTACTGCTCGGCGGCTTGATGCTGGAAGACCGGGCGGTGGCGTCGGCCGAGCGACGATCGCCGCCGATGGCATCCGAGCGGCTGTCGTTCGCGCGCCCGGGGGTTCGATCGGACTCGCCCGTTGTGCCGCAGGCGTCGCCCGAGCCGCCGTCACTGGCCCCACCGGCGCCCCCGAGCCCCGGTCGGGATACGCGCCCGGCCCTCGAGTCGACGCCGCGCGATGACGCGCCCGCGCCGAGCCGCCCCGTTCGGGCGCGGCGGGCGCCCACACCACGCATCGCGAGCACCGCCGCGCAGGCCCTGGCGCGCGCCGGGCCCGAACGAGCGCTCGACCTGCGCCCGCCGCCGCCGCCGGAGCCGGCGCCGTTCCCCGACGCCGCGCCCGCTCTGCCCGCGAACGGCGCCCCCGACGGGCGAACGGGCGCGGCGGGTCGATCGAGCGAACCGGGCGGGCGGGTCGAGTCGGGCGGCCCGGGCATCGCCAGCGACACGTCCCCCGCGCCGACGAGCGGCCGGGTCCGCAGTGAAGCTGATCCGCACATCGGGCTCGAGGTCGGCGCCGCTTTGCGCGCGCCCTCGGTCCTCGGCCTCGAGGCAGCGCTGCGCATCGAAGCCTGGGACGTGTCGCTCGAGGTCGGGGCGCTGCCGCCGCTGGTCTGGGAGCTCGACGGGCGGCCGCTCGAGCTGTCGTCGGCCTGGATGGCGCTGGGCTGGTCGCTGCCGGTCTGGCGGACGGCGTCTCTCGAGGTCGATGGGCGCATCTCGGGGGTGATCGAGCGCCTGACCGTACTGCGCCTCGAGCTGCCCGACGCCATGACCCGGGCCGTCTGGGACGCCGGCCTGGACGCATCGGTCGCGGCGATGGGTCCCATGGGCGACGGCTGGCGCATCGGCGGGCGCCTGGGGTTGCGCTGGCTGGCGACCGCCAACGATGTGCGCATCCCCGAAGGCCCGCGGGCGGCGCTCAATGTCTGGCAGTGCCGTCTGGGGCTGGTCGTCGACTGGGCGCCATGAGCCCCGCCGCCCGTCGGCACGAAACGCGCGCCCCGGTGATCAGCTGACGGGGCGCCCGACATCTGGTGAGCATGAGCCTCGACCCGATACAATTCGCCGCGTGCCGTGAGGGCGACGAAGCCGCCTGGCGCCGCGTCGTTCAGAGTCGCGTGCACGCGGTCTTTCGCTGGTCGGTCATGCTCGGCCTGCGGGCGCCCGAAGCCGAAGACGCCGCCCAGGAAGTGCTGTGGCGGGCCTGGAAGCAGTTTCACAAGTGTCGGGCGCCGCAAGCGTTCGACGCGTGGCTGTACCAGATCACCCGCCGGGTCGTGGCGAACATGCGCCGCCTGGTCTGGCTGAAGCGGGTGCTGCCCACCGAGAGCCCACCCGAGCCGGCGTTCGCCGACGGGCCGACCCCGGCCATCGAGCTCTCGGTGCGCGCCTGTCTCGGCCGCCTCTCGCGCAAGCAAGCCGAGGTGCTGATGCTGTCCGACGTGGAAGGCTATACCCGCGATGAGGTCGCGGCCATGCTCGGCATCCCGCCAGGCACGGTGGCCAGTCGGCTCCGGCTGGCCCGCAAGGCGTTTCGCGCCGCGTGGGAGCAGAGCCAGGTCGATCCGCCGCGGTTGCCCACCGAAGGGGGCACCGACGACAAACGACGCGCCGGCCCCCGGCGGGGCACGGCCCCCCGACTGTCGTGGGAGCAGTCATGAGTCAGCAGCCCCCCAACGAACGGCTCGACGCGGACGAAGCGCTGGCCGCGTTGCGTGACGCCCGGCCATCCGATGCGGTGAGTCGGCGGATCACCGAGCGCGCGCTCGAACGCCGCGCCCCGAAGCGCTGGATCGTACCGCTCGCCGGCCTGGCGGCGGTCGCCGCGGCGCTCGTGATCTGGGCCGCGCAGCCCGCGCCGTCCGGCGATCGGGTGCAGGTCGGCCCGCACACCGTCGTCCGCGCGCCGGGCAGCGAGGTGGAAGTGGTTCGGCGCAGTCATGAGCAGACGCTCGTGCGGCTGGGCCGAGGGGCGGCAGACTTCGACATCGAGCCGCTCGGCGCCGGTCAATCGTTCCGCGTGCGCACCCCCGAGATCGAGGTGGAGGTGGTGGGGACCGCGTTCCGCGTGGAGACGGCCGACGGCTGCTCGACCGTGCGGGTCACCGAGGGCCGGGTCCGGGTGACGGCGGGTCGGGCGTCGAGCCTGCTCGGGGCAGGGGAGTCGACCCACCACTGCGCGTCGGCGGTCGAGGCGCCGGCCCCGGGCGAGGCGCTGGTGCGCGAGGCGCAGCGATTGATGCTCGATCCGCAGCGAACCGCCGAGGCCGCCGTGCTGTTCGAGCGCTACCTCTCGGCGCATCCCCGCGGCGTATTTCGCGAGGAGGCGATGTTCCACCTGCCATTCGCCGAGCGCCTCGCCGGTCGGGAAGCCGCCGCGCAGACGGCCGCAGTGCGCTTCCTCGAGACCTACCCCGACAGTCGGCGCGCGGGCCGGATGCGGGATGCCTTCGCCGACGCGCCATGAGCGCGCCCGCGCGGCCGAGGGCCGGGCGCCGGTCCGCCGCAGGCTGCTTCTGCCTCGCGCTGGCGCTCGCCGGTTGTGAGGTCATCACCCTCGAACCCGACCTGGACGCCGGCGCCGTAGACGGCCCGGCGGCCCCCGTACTGGGTGACGGGTGGGCCGACGCGGCGACCGTCCCCGAAGACGCCGCCGCCGACCGGGCTTTGCCGGCGGCGGCGAGCTTCGTACCCACGACCCTCGATTTCGGTGATGTCGAGCCGTACTCGACCGTGCAGCGATCGGTGCAGCTGGTGGCTGGGGCGGTGGCGGTCGAGATCGCCTCGGTGGGGGTCGGCGGCCCGGGCTTCGATCTGGATCCGGCGAGCCCGCGGGCGCCGCTGATCTTGCGGCCGGGTGAGGTCGTGCGGTGGACGGTCGAGTTCACCCCCGAGGTCGCCGGTCGGCGCAGCGCCGGTGAGCTGGTCGTCGTGGCCGCCGACGGCATCCGTCGGGTCCCGCTGACCGGGCGCGGTGCCTGGTCCGGGCCACCCTGTGCGCAGTGGACGGTCGAGGTCGATCCGGCGCCGCCGCGGGCCATCGAGCCGGGCGCCGGGTTGTTGCTCAAAGCCAAGCCGCCGGCCACCGTCGCTCTCGGAGACGTCGGCCTGCTGTGGTCGGTCGTCGACGCGCCCGCCGAGCAGCAGCCGCTCGAACGCTTCGCCGATCCGGAGGACCCGGCGGCCGGCGGGCCGCCCGATGACCCGCGCTCCTTCGCTGCGGTCTTGCTGGCCGACAAGCCCGGGCGCTACGCATTCCGCGCCGTGCCGATCCTGCCCCCGGAGGCGCGGTGTGAGGTCGCCGCGTCGTCCATCACGGTGCACGCGTGTCCGTGCCCCGATCGACCGCTGCACGTGCGGATCGGTTGGCAGCGCTCGGCGGATGCCGCGCCCGGTCGCCCGCGCGTCGCGCCTTTCTTGATCTCGGGCGCCGCGGAGACCTGGGAGGACGGCCTGCGCGAGGGCAGACCGAGCCTCGAGTGGGGTCGCCCCGGGCGGATCGATGATCCGCAGCTCGACATTCTGGCGGGCGATACCAGCGGCCGGGTCGACATCTGGCTCGATACCGGGCACTTGCAGCAGCTCACGCGCCTCGCGCTCGCGATTCTCGACACCCCCGACAACCCCCGCAGCGCGGTGGACATCACCGTAGACATCGCCGTCGGCGACAAGACGCTGGCCAGCCTGGAGCGACGGGGCGTGGTCACCGGACATTGGCTGTGGGATGTGGCGGCCATCGTGGCCGACGTGGAGCACACTCGACTGGTGGCTTACGACCGCCTGCTCAGGCTCGACGGGGCGGTGCTGCCACCCGTCGATCGACCGCTGCCGGCCGGCTCGCCGTGTGACCTGCAGGTCGGGCCGCCGTGCGAGGCGCCACTGGCGTGTCGATCGGGGCGCGACGCGGCGCATTGTCGGCCCTGAGGCCCGAAGTCGCCGGGCAGCGCCGGCCGATGGCCCTGCTCAACCCGCCAGTCGTCGCTGAACCTCGAAGGCGACTACGGCCGCCGCCGTCGCGACGTTGAGCGACTCCACCTCACCCCGCATCGGGATACGCACCCGCATGTCGAGCGCGCTCTCGGCGGCGGCAGACAGACCGCCGCTCTCGCTGCCGAGGACCCACGCACAGCGGTCCGCGAGCGTGCAGCGGTGGATGTCGTCGGCGCCGTCCGCCGCGAGCCCGGCCAGGTGAAAGCCGGCGCCCTTCAGCTGTGAGACCGCCTCGTCGACCGTAATCACCCGGACGATCGGCGCGCGCAACGCCACGCCGGCCGATGCCTTGATCACCAGCGGGCTGACCTCGGGGCAGCCGACCCGCGGCAGCACGATGCCGTCGAAGCCTGCGGCCGTCGCCGTTCGAATGATCAGCCCGACATTGGCTGGCGTGGTGACCCCGTCGAGCACGAAGACCTGCGCCTGGGTGGGGGCCTGCTCGACGAAGGCCTCGATGGGCAGCATGCGCCGGGCGAGCACGTCCAGCGCCACGCCCTGATCCTGGCGCCCGTTGCGCGACAGGCGGGTGACCGCGCGCGGCGACTTCCAGACCGGGTCGATCCCGCGCGCGCGGGCCGCCTCGACGATGCGATCGATCAGGTCGCCGCCCGACCCCCGCGCCAGCCAGAGCTTGTCGACCTCCACTCGGCGGTCGGCGAGGGCTTCGAGGGCCGGCTTGCGCCCGTAGACGGTGATGAAACGATCCCGGGGGTGGGTCATCCAGCCTCCGGCGCCTCGAGCGCGGCCAGACTGCGCCGCAGATCGGCGATCAACGGCGGACCGGGCTCGCCTTCGAGATCGGTCAATCGATCGAGGACCTCGGCCGCCGCGCGCCGGTCGGGCGCCGTATCTCCGGTGACGGGCATCCAGCGGCGCACCCGGGCGCGGCCCAGGTGAACCCGGCACAGCTCGGCGAGCGTATCGGGCAACTCGCCCCACTGCGCGCGCAGATCATCGAGGTGCGTGCGCGCCTCGTCGTAGGCGGCGAGCGCCTGCGCGCCCTCGCCCAGGGCGGCCTCGACATCGCCCGTCAGCCGCAGGGCGACGGCGAGCTCGGAGACGATCCGTCGGGCCGGTCCGAAGCGCTCGAGCGCGCTGCTGCGCACCGCGAGGCTCTCGACGATGTAGGCCCGCGCGCCCTCGAGATCACCCGACAGCAGCCCGGCCTGTCCGAGCCGCTCCAGGCTGCGCCCGAGGCCGGCGAGGGTCTCGGGTGTATCGCCGAACGCCGCCTGAAGCGCACGGCGGATGCGCAGCACCTCCAAGAGCGCGGTCGTGGCCTCGTCGACCTCGCCGGCCCGCAGCGACGCGCGACCCACGTGTTCGAGCGTGGTCGCCAGATCGCGGCGGGTCTCGGCGTTGGCGCCGACCGCCTCCGCCAGCCGCCGGCCGATGGCCAGCGCCTCGTCGAAGGCGGCGCGCGCGTCGACGATACGGCCCAGCCGCAGAGCGACTTCGCCGACGTTCTCCAGGCTCACCGACAAGTCGCGCAGGGCCTCGTGGGTCACCCCGAAGCGGTCCAGGCGGCGGCGGGCGAGCGCCATCGACTCGTGATATGCCGCCTGCGCGTCGCCCAGCCGGCCAAGCCGCAGAGCCATCTCGCCGAGGCGATCGAGGCTGAGCGAGACGTCGCGCAGGGTCTCGGGGGTCTCGCCGAGCGCTTCGACCATCCTGCGCCGCAGGGCGAGGGCCTCTTCATAGGCCTCGCGGGCGCTCTCCCGCCGCCCGGTCCGCAGGCGGGCGTCGCCGACGTTGTCCAGGCAGACGGCGAGGTCGTGTACCGCGTCGGGGGTCTCGTCGAAGGCCTCCACCAGAGCGCGCGAGAGCTGCAGGCACTCCTCCTGAGCGACCATCGCCTCGTCCAGCCGACCCAGCCGCAAGCAGACCTCGCCGACGCTGGCCAGATCGGCGGTGAGCTGCAGGCGCACGTCCAGGGCGTCGCCGAAGCGCATCAGGCTCCGCCGGGCCAGGGTCAGCGACTGGCGGTACGCGGCGAGCGCCGCGGTCAGCGAGCCCGCCCGGCGATGCACGTCACCCACCTTGCTCAGGCTGATGCACAGGTCGAACAGGGTCTCGGCCGTCGGGCCCAGCGTATTGAACCGCCGCCAGCGCAGGCGGTGGCTCTCCTCGAACGACTGCAACGCGATCCGCAGTCGGCCGCGCTGAAAGTGCAGCGTACCGACCCGATCGAGGCTGATGGAGAGATCCTGCAGCAGCTCGGGGGTATGGCCGGACTCGTCCACCAGCGCGCGGGTCAGCGCCAGCGCTTCGGCATAGGCCGTCTCGGCCTCGTCGAGGCGGTCGAGCCGCAGATACATGCCGCCGACGTTCTCGAGGCTCACCGCCAGGTCGCGCTTGGCGCCGGGGGCCGTCTCTCCGGCCACCATGCGCCGGGCGATGGCCAACGACGCCTCGTAGGCGGTCAGCGCGTCCCCGAGGTGGCCGGCATACTGCTCGAGGTCGCCCAGCGCGTCGAGGCACAGCGAGAGATCGCGGGCCAGCGGCCGCGGCGGCGAGACTCCGGCTCGCTGTCGCATGCGATCGAGCAGGGGCCGATAGAGCGCACGGGCCGCTTCGAGATCGCCGGCCGGCAGGGTCGCGGGGCCGACGTCGGCCAACGCGCAGGCGCCGAGGCTGTACGTGAGATCGTGGGCGGCGGGCGCCTGCCCCGCGACCGAGCGCAGACGGGGACTCGGCTGAGCGATGAGCATGACCCCGCCCAGGTGGGGGCCGACCTCGCGCACAAGCTCTTCGACGGTGCCCGCGAGCGACGACCAGACCCCCGGTGACGGTCGGTCGACGGTCAGCCACAGGGCGCCGACGGGTTCGGCGAGCTCGCTGATCAGCCAGGTCGTCGCGTCGGTGACGAGTCGCCGAATGTCGTCGGGCGGCTCGCTCTCGCCGTCCGAGTCCCACTGGGCGACCATCTCGCCGAGCAGGCGCTTGAGTCGCCAGAGGTGGCCCCGCCCGCGGGCGGCGCACAGGCCCAGCCAGGGGCTGTCTATTCGGGCGAGGGCGCGTTGCAGCGCAGCGCGCTCGGCGTGGGGATCAAAGACGTGCAGGGCGAAGACGGCATCTGGGGTCACAATCTACTCGAGGTCAGCAATCTCTCGGCCACGACCATCGCGTCCACCGACCAGACCGCTCGCGGTCGGGCTCGGCGCACGCCGGGCAGGCCACGCATCGGACGACAGGTCAGGATCCGGTCGCGCCAGATCCACGGGATGGCCTCGCGCCCTTTCACCGCGCCCATCAATGCACCGGCGACCGCGCCGGTCAAGGACGCATCCCCGCCGGCGGCCACCGTATCCATCAGGCCGTTGGCCAGATCGTCGGCGAAGAGCAGTTGATGAAACGCGTTGCGCAGCGCGACGCGCGACCATTCCTTCGATGGGATGTCACCCAGACCCGATCCGTCACTGGCGGCTTCCAGCGCTTCGATGACCGGCGCCGCAAAATCGAGCGCCTTGGCGCCGGCGATGGTGTGGCTGAAGACCAGCTCGGCGTCGGGGCCCTCGCGCAGCGCGAAGGCGATGGCCAGAGCCAGGGCGGCGGCGGCGTCGGCGTCGGCGGGCCCGGCGCCCGTGAGCCGGGCATCGGTCCGCACCGCGGCGACGAGCTGCGGCTCGCTCCACCCGTGGCCGAGCAGCGCGATCGGCGCCGCGCGGACGAGCGGGCTGCCCAGGCCGTCGAGCTCGATGGGCCGCTCGCCGCGTGTCGTCAGCGCCGCCCACCACTGATAGGCGGCGCGGGCCTTGTCCGCGTCGTAGGCGTTGGCGGCCAGCAGGGCGTGGGCCAGCATGCGCGCCAGCTCCGAATCGGTCGGCTGGCCGGCGATGAGATCGTTGAGGGTGCCGTCGGTCAGGGCATTGACCCCCTGCGGCCAACGGGCTTCGATCTCGGCGGGCGGCAGGCTCTCGACCTGGGAGCCGAGGGCGTCGCCGACCAGCTGCCCCAGCCAGCAGCCCTGAGCGCGCGTCAGGCGTCGAGCGTCTGCGGCGAGCCGGGCGCGATCGGGCCGGGTGAGGTCGTAGGCCTCCTCCGCGGCCCGCGGCGCGCGCAGCACCGACTGCCAATCCTGGGCGGCGAGGGCTCGGCAGACCGCGCGGCCACCGCCGAAGCAGAAGCCGACCCGCCGCGGCCGATCGGCGTCGTAGGTGATGTCGCGGCCGCGCTCGTCGAGCAGCACGCCGCCGACGCCGCGCAGCAGCGCGTGGCCCGCGGCGAAGTCGAAGTCCCGGGGATGGAAGAGCGAGGTGGCCGCGGCGCCGTCACCGGCGGCGGCGAGGGCCAGGCGGTAGGCGATACCGGGCACCGGCTGGAAGCGGGCCGGCCAGACGCTGCGCCCGTTCGCCAAGGCCCGTACGTCGGCCGAGTTGGAGACGAAGACCGTATCGTCGGCGCTCAGCAGCTCGGGCCACTCCGGGTCGAGCACCGGCGCGCCGTTGCGCTTCAGCGGACCGCAGCCTTCGGCCCAGGCGAAGAGGTCCCCGCCGTCGTCGGGCGCGGCATAGGCGTAGATCACCCCGAGTATCGGCCGGCCGCGCTGGATCAGCGCGATCGAGACCGATGCGCCGCGATGGCCCTGCTGAAAGGCGCTCGTGCCGTCGTTGGGGTCGACCAGCCACACCGGGCCGTCCGGGCGGCGCGGGCCGCGATTGGCCTCGGGCTGCTCTTCGGCGCGGAAGCCGTGCTCGGGAAACGCCGCCGTCAGCCGGGTCCGGATGATGTCTTCCGCCTCACGGTCGGCCGTGGCCTTGCCCGCGATCTCGCGGTCGTGGGGTGGGCGGTGAAATGCCCGGCGCAGCAGGTCGCCGGCCTCGCGTGCGGCCGCGACGGCTTCGGAGAGCGCCCGACGGTTGGCCTCGCTCACGTCTCCTCCGGGTAGCAGGCGCACACCATACCGGCATTGCGCCGCCGAGCACCACCCGCCCGCGTTCGTCCACCGTATGCGGCAGTGTGCCGGTCGCTCACGGTCCCCGCGCCCCGGCGTGACTGCTGCGCACGGGCGGGGTCATGTCGGGACCGCCCAGCGCCGATTCTCGCCTGGCCGGGGATTGGAACGATCGCTGCATGAGGCAGGGGCAGACTTCACCGGAGCTTCTGTCATGAATCTGCGCGCTGCGCTTCTCACCGCGACCTTCGCCACGCTCACCGCCGCCCCGGCGCTGGCAGACAACCACTTCATCTTCGAACTCGACGCCGGCTTGCAGACCGATCTCGCCGCCGAAGACAGCCAGGGCACCGCGCTCGGCGGCACGTTCGGCTTCGGCGGGCGGATCCCCGGATCGAAGCCGGCATATTACTTCGTCGGTCGGGTCGGCGTCGCGGAGCAGACCTACGGCGGCGCGCGAACCCTGGGCGCCCCGACGCTCGAATGCGCCTCCACCGAGTGGGCCCTCGGCGCCCGGATGTACCTGCCGATCACCGATCGCTTTCGGGTGATGCTGCAGCTCAGCCTCGGAGAGACGCTGCAGTACACCGACATCCACTACGATGGGCGGTCGCCGCTGCGCATCGACGAAGACCTCTTCAGCATCTTCGCCGACGCCGGCGTTCAGTACCGGTTCACCAACCACTTCTCGCTCGGCGCGCTGATGAACCTCGGCTGGCACCCGGAGGATCGCGCCGACCTCGTCACCCGCAGCGCCGCCATCGAGACCGACGGCGCGATCGGCCAGATGCGGTTCGGCGTCACGACGACGTTCCACTTCTAGCCCGCTCCCGGGTCGGCCGGCCCGCCGCGTGCCACCAGACCCCGCTCGAACCCCGATACCACCGGAGTCCCCCATGCCCCGCGTACGCCCCGCCGTCCTGCTCCTGTTGACCCCCGCGCTGCTCGCCTGGAGCGGAGGCGGGTCGGGTACGGGGGTTTGGGAGGGCGGCGCGGGTCGAGCCATCTCGGCCGACATGAGCGGACTCGCCGAGACGGGCCCCGAGACCCGAATCCTGGTCAACGCGACCGTCGGCGACGCGGAGGCGCTGATCGACATCACCATCCCGCGGCTGCACCTCGGCACCCGCGTATCGGCGTTGGACGCCCGGATCACGGTCGACTACCGCGAGTTCGGCCCCGATGGCGGCGTGCTCTTCGCCGCGGAGGAGGCCCGCGCCGGCTGGCTCGAGGTCTCGGCCGGCCCGACCCATGTCACCCTGCGCATGGACATCACCTGGCACGACGGTCAGGGGGCCCATCGGCGTTGGTCGGGGGTCTTCCTCCGGATGGGCAGCCCGTCCGAGGCGACGCGCGATCGCGGTGGATCCGCTGGAACCGCCGGCGCGGGCTGCGATGTGGCGGTCGATCCCGAGCCCGAGCCCTACTACGACGACGGCGGTGGGTGCGAAGGCGACGACTGGGAGAGCGACGACAGCTGGGACGACGGCTCCGGCGGCGGTTGCGAGGGCGACGACCTGGGCGGAGGCAGCGGCAGCGGCGGTTGCGAGGGCGATGACCTGGGCGGCGGTGACGACTTCGGCGGCGATACCGGCGGCGCCTCGTGCGAAGGAGACGCCATCGCTTCGCCCGGCCGCGTGCGGCGCAGCCCGACCGCCGTGCGTATCTTCAATCAGTTCCCGTGGCTGCTGACCATCGGCGTGCTGGGCCTGCGGCCCGGGCGTCGTCGGCGGCGGGCGATGGCCCGAATCAAGGCCGGAGGCTGAGTACGGCGCCGGCGGTCATCACAACCAGCCCTGCTCCCGATACCACTCGGCGGTCTCGCGCAGACGCCGGGTCAAGGGGATGCGCCACTTCATCGCCAGCGCGTCGCGGGCCTTGCGCGACGAGCACATCCACGAGCCGGCGGTGGCCTCCCGGGCGCGATCGATGGTCAGCGGGGCCGGCTGGCCCTTGAGTCGGGCATAGGCCTCGGCCACCGCCGCGATGCCGAAGGTGATCGGCGCCGGCGTGGGCAGGACGCGCACCTGGCTGCGCCCGAGGGCCTCGCCGATGAGCTGCGCCAGGTCGGAATACGTCGGACGGTGGTCATCTCCGGCGTAGTAGATCCCGTGGCCGGGCACCGGTGGCTCGTCGGGCCCCGGCAGCCGCTGG
Organism: bacterium; assembly: GCA_030427205.1. Classification (GTDB taxonomy): domain Bacteria; phylum Myxococcota_A; class Bradymonadia; order UBA7976; family UBA1532; genus JACKDM01. The sequence goes on from JAUHXC010000002.1 coordinate 72,786, forward strand.
CCGCGCTCGGCGGCAGCGACGACCAGCTGAGCCAGATCCGCGGCGTAGACCAGCGACAGGCGCTGGGTCGACAGGCCCGGCGAGAGGCTCCACCCGCGATCGGCGAGGCGAAACCACTCGAGCATCTCCCGATCGTATTCGCCAAAAGCCACCGGCGGCCGGACGATGGTGGTCGCGACCTGCCCGGCGCGGGCGTAGGCTGCCTGCTCGCCGGCGAGCTTCGAACGACCGTAGTCCGAGACCGGGCGCGGGGGATCGCTCTCGACGAGGGGGATCTCGGCATCGCTCGGCCCGGCCGCGGCGAGGGATGACAACAGCAGCAGAACGGGCGGGCGCTCGGCCGCCGCGCAGGCGTCGGCGACCTGCGCGACGCCGCCCGCGTTGATCCGGTGCAGGGTCTCGCCGTCCGCCGCCCGATCGATGCCGTGCAGGTGATAGACGACCTCGGCGGTCTGGCACAGATCGGCGAAGGTCTGCGGGTCGTCCACCCGGCCCAGCCGCAGCCGGACGCCCATGGCTTCGAGGGGGGTGATGTCTCTGTCGGGCTCGACCAGGCAGGTCACGTCGTCGCCCAGCTTCACCAGGCGCTCGACGACGTGGCGGCCGATGAAGCTCATTCCTCCGGTGACGAAGACCTGCATGGGATCTCCCGGCGCGGTGCGTCGCGCGAGCGCACAACCGTGTCAGTATCGGGTTCTGTCTCGTGGTTTTCAAACGAATCGAACGCCCTGTCCGTGGCGGCAGCGCGCCTCGCCGGGCCGCCGCTCATGCCCGCGCAGAAAAATCTGCCGGCCCGGGGAAAGATCCAGGGGCGCTCGCGTAAGGCGTGCCACATGAAAGGGAGGCACCCCATGCGAATGGAACGATGGTTGACCCTGTTGCTGGCCTGCGCGGCGCTCGCGTTCGCGGGCTGCGATGATGCCGCGGGCGGCAGTGGCGGCTTCTTCGGCGACGACGACAACGAGCCCAACGCGGCGGCCGACGCCGGGGCGTGGGGCGGCGCGGGCGGCGCGGGCGGCGAGGGCGGCAACTGGGGCGGTGAGGGCGAGGGCGAGGGCGAAGGCGAGGGCGAAGGCGAAGGCGAGGGGCCGGGCATGCCGGAGCCCCCCCAGGGCAATACCAACGTCAACCTCGGCGGCGCACAGGACATCGGCTACTTCCGGCGCCTGCTCGCCGACGGCATCGTACCCACCAGCGAAGACATCGACGCGGCGGGCTTCTTCGCCGAACACCATACGCCGCTGCCCCAGCCCGACTGCGGGGAGCAGGTCTGCCTGCAGGCGATGCTCGGCGTGATGGCCAACCTCATCAACGGCAACAACTGCACCCTGCTGCAGATCGGCCTCAACTCCCCGCTGGTGGCCGATCCCGCGCTGCGGCCGCCCCTGAGCCTGACGGTGGTGGTCGACGTATCGGGCTCGATGCGGGCCGACGGCAAGCTCGACTTCGTCCGCCAGGGGCTCGGTCAGATGATCAACGCCCTCAACGACGACGATCAGATCGCCATCGTCAAGTACAGCAGCGACGCTCAGCTCCTGCTGCCGATGACCACGCTGCGCGGGCGGCGAAACGAACTGCACGGTGTGGTCGACCGGCTGGTGCCCGAAGGTGCGACGAACATCTACGACGGGCTCGAGACGGGCTACCTCGAGGCGATGGCCCACTACGACAGCGGCCGTCAGAACCGGGTCATCCTGCTCAGCGACGGGCAGGCGACCTCGGGCATCACCGACGACGACCGCATCCGGGGGCTGTCGAGCCGCTACAACAGCGAGGGCGTCGGCCTGACCACGGTGGGCCTCGGCACCGACTTCAACTTCGACCTCATGCGCGGGCTGGCCGAGCAGGGGGACGGCAACTACTACTTCGTCGAGCACGCCGCGGCGGTCGAAGAGGTCTTCGCCGAAGAGCTGTCGTACTTCACCGTACCGGTCGCCTTCGACGTCGAGCTGGAGATGGCGCCGGGCAGCGACTACCGCATGGTGCGGGCCTACGGCTCGCGGATGTGGGCCGATGATGGCGTCGGCGGGGGCGGCCTCTCGGTGCCCAGCGTCTTCCTCGCCCACCGGGTCGCCCATGACGACGTCGGCGAAGGCGGCACCCGGCGCGGCGGCGGCTCGGCGCTGCTCATCGAGCTGATGCCCGAGGTCGATCCGGTGCGCGAGCCGGGCGCGGCGCGGGTGGCCGTCGTCGACCTGCGGTTCCGCGAGCCGGGCACCGACCGCATCGTCGAGCAGCAGGTGCGGGTGACCTATCCCGAAGAGCCCCAGGTCCTGCTGCGCCAGGGCTTCTTCGACAACGCCATCGTCGAGAAGAGCTTCGTGATGCTCAATATCTACGTCGGCATCTCCCTGGCGCTCGATCGCTTCCACTTCGAGCGCGACGGCGAGGGCGCGGTGGGCATGCTGCAGCAGCTCATCGACGCGGTCGCCGACTATGAAGACAGCGCGAACGACGGCATGGGCGACGTCGACATGCAGCTCGACATCGAGCTGATGGAGCAGGTCATCGACGTGCTGCTGCGCAACGGCGCCCGTGACCCCGAGCTGCCGGAAGAAGAAGATCCCTGGCCGGCTGACTGACCGGTTCGCCCGACCCTATCCGGCCCGGCGCAGGGGATCCGACGCGCCCGCTGCTGCCGGGCCCTGCCCATCGCCGCCCTCGCCGTATCCGTCTGCGCCTGGGCCTTCGCGCAGAACAGCGCCCTCGGGGAAGCCCGCCGCGCTGGCCAGGACGCGCATCAAGCCCTCCACCTCGCTGTGTCCCATGCCGGCGGCCAGCTCGGCCGCCCGCTGGGCCTCGGTACTGGCCGCCTGCCCCGCGCCGGCGGACAGCCGAATCAGCGCCAACGCGCCCCGCGCGCGCATCTCGAAGCCCGCACGGCCATCGTCGGCGGCCAGACGCGCACCCTGGCTGAGTCGCTCGGCGGCGGTGCTGGCGTCGCGCTGATCGAGGGCCACGAGCCCCGCGACGATGTGCTGCACCGCGGGATGACCCCCGGCGAGCGTATCGACCAGGGCGACGAGGCGGGCCAGGGAGGCAGCCACCGGCAGACCGGCCTGACCGGTCAGGATCATCGCTCGACGCGCGTGCTCTCGGGCGGCGGCGGGGCGTCCGGACAACAGCTCGGAGCGCGCCAGCCGCTCGTGGGTCATGGCCATCGGGATGCGCGCGGTGCCAGCGAGGGCGAGAGCTTCACGAAAGCGTTCGATGCCTTCGCCGTGTTGCCCGCGTATCGCCGCCCGCTCACCGGCGCGGAAGACCTCCTGCCACCGCTCGAGTCGCTCGGCGCGGCCGCGCGCGTCGTCGCCGATCGCCGCCGCCAGCGCCCGGGTCCATGGGGCGGGGGTATGGTCTCCATCCGGCGAGAGCTCGACCGAATCGGCGCAGCGGGCCGCCGTGGCCTCGGCCGCTTCGACGGCCTCCCACGCGGCCAGCGCCACCCGCAGGCCGAAGCCGGGCGATCGGTGCTCGATCGCGGTATCCGGCTGCATCCAGCGGGCGAAGTGGTGACTCAGGACGTCGGCGAGCAGGGCGTCGACGTCCACGGCACGCAGCGCGGCCTCCTTGCAGGCGTCGGTCCACAGCTCGTCGTCGAGCAGCAAGTGCAGGGCGTTCATCAAGGGCCTCCGATGGGTCGTTCGAAGTACCCATCGATCAGCCGCACCGGATGTTGCGCAGAATCGACGTGCGGGGTCGAAAAAGAGGACGCGCGCGCCGGTCGATGGCCGCGCGGGCGGCTCAGCCCGGGGTCACCGGCGCCAGGTTCGAGACGGCCCGCGAGACGAGAACGGGCAACGTACGCCCGTCGGCGGGATAGCTGGTGATCGACAGCAGGGTCGGCAGCGGCGACAGCTCGATGATGCCCGACGTCCCGCTCACGGTGACCGGCTCGCGGAAGGCCGCCGCCATGGTCTCCGACAGGCGATAGAGGTCTTTCGCCGCCAACGCCGACTCGAAGATGCAGGCATACTCACCCCCACCGAGGTCGGCGACGGTATCGGTCAGGTCGATGGCCAGCATCAGGCGCTTGAGCACCGCCCGCTGGAAGACCTCGGTGAGCTGGGGGCCGAAGCGGTCGGAGACCGTATCGACCGCCTTGCACCGCACCCACGCCAGCCGCAAGCGCCCGCCCGCGTGGTCGGCCCGGCGCATGGCCATGGTCAGGCGATCGAGGAAGATCGTGCGGCCGGGCAGACCCGTCGAGCGGCGGTAGATCTCGGCTTCGGGCTTGCGCTCACGGAAGAATCGCCGCTCGAGGGCATAGCGGACCGTGCGCGCCAGCCGGCTCATGTCGGCGGTGCCCTTGCGCACGTAGTCTTCACCACCCGCGCGCAGCGCTTCGATGCCCAGGCGGGCATCGTCGATGCCCGTCAAGACGATGATCGGCGTGCGTTCGAACAGCGTGCGGGCATGAACCAGCGTATCGAGGCCGGTGCTGTCGGGCAGCGTGAGGTCGAGCAGGATGAGGTCGGGCGGTTCGTGCTCGGCGACCGTGTCCAGATCGCCGAGCCGCGTCGCGCGGAGCAGGCGTGCGTCGAGCAGGTCCGAATGCTCGAGGGCCCGGCGCGCCAGGATCGCGTCGTCGTCGTCGTCTTCGACGAGCAGCACCAGGAGGGACTTTTCCACGCACGCACCTCGACCTTCAGGGGCGCACCATAGCGTACTCCGCGGACCGCCGACAGGCGTGTCTGGCGGCGGGCACGCCCTTGAACGACACTTCGAATGGCGCCACAGTGCGGGCGAATCGACCAGTGCCGGCCGGTCGCGAGCGAGGAGGAAGACCCATGGATCGTCGCCGTCATTTCTCGGCCTCGCCCTACGAGGGCCAGTTCGGCTATTGCCGCGCGCTGCGTACCGGGCGGCGCATCGTCGTCTCGGGCACCGCCCCCATCGGCCCCAAGGGCAATACCGCCGCGCCGGGTGACGCGTTCGGGCAGGCCTGGCGCTGCTTGCAGATCATCGAAGAGGCCGTCGAGGCCCTCGGCGGGCGCATCGAGCACGTGGTGCGCACGCGGATCTACATCACCCGCCGCGACGACTGGAGCGTCGTGGCCCGGGCCCACGGTCAGGTCTTCGGCGAGGCGCGCCCGGCGACGACGTTGGTCGTGGTCGCCGGCCTGCTCGATCCGGACTGGCTCGTCGAGATCGAAGCCGAGGCCGAGGTGCCCGACGGGACCCCCTGACGCTCGACGACTATCGCGTTCGACGAGTTCTGCGCCACCCTGCGGGGTCATCGGGCATCACTCACATCGAATCGACCCCGCGCCCTCCTCGAAGGGCCGCCCCGACCCGGCAGAGCAGGTATGAGCGACATCTATCAGCGCAAGCGTGATCACATCGACCTGTGCAATACGGGCGACGTCGGCCCGGGGGGGCACCGCGGCCTCTTCGAAGACGTCTGGCTCGTGCACGACGCCATGCCCGAGCTGGCGATGCACGATCTCGACACCACCATCCGGTTGCTCGATCACACGCTCGAGGCGCCGGTGATGGTCACCGGCATGACCGGCGGGCCGCCGGAGGCCGGCGCGATCAACCGCGGCATCGCCCAGGTCTGCGATCGGCTCGGTCTGGCGTTCGGCGTCGGCAGCCAACGGGTCATCACCAAAGCCGATGTCTCCGCGGCGACCTTCGCCGTCCGCGACGTCGCGCCCGATGTAGCGCTCTTCGGCAACATCGGCATCAACCAGGCCCGCGACATGGGCCCCGAGACGGTCCGTGAGCTGATGCAGCGGATCGGGGCCGACTACGTGGCGGTGCACCTCAACCCCGCGATGGAGCTCGTGCAGCCCGGGGCCGACGCCGACTCGGACTTTCGGCACGGCTACGAGACCATCGCGCGCCTGGTCGACGCGCTCGACGGGCGGGTGCTCGTCAAGGAGTGCGGTACGGGCTTGTCGCCGCGTGTCGTACGCCGTCTGCACGCCGCGGGGGTGCGCGCGGTCGACGTCAGCGGTTCGGGGGGCACCAGCTGGATCAAGGTCGAGGCGCTGCGGGCCCGGGGCGCGCTGGCTGACCTGGGCCTGCTGTTCGCCGACTGGGGCATCCCGACCGCGGCGGCCACCGCGATGGCGGCGGGCATCGGCCCTCAGGTGGTGGCCTCGGGCGGTATCGGCGACGGCCTGACCGCGGGCAAGGCGCTCGCGCTCGGCGCAGATGTCGTCGGCTGCGCGCGGCCCGTCCTGCAGGCCTTCCTCGCCGAGGAGAACGGGGGGATCGAGGGCGCGACGGCGTTCCTCGAACGGTTCATGCAAGGCATCCGCATGGCCATGGCGCTGACCGGCTGCCGCACACCGTCGGAGCTGCGCGCGGCGCCGCGGGTGGTCGGCCCGCGGCTCGGGGCTTGGATCGCGCAGGTGGGGAGCGGACGTGAAGACGGGTGAGCAGCGTGCCGACCGGGCGCGGATCCCGGGCTTCTACCGCCTCGACCTGCCCGAGCGGCACAGCGAGATCGCCCGCCGCTTCGGCCTGGACGACGCCGATCTCGCGGTGCTGCGCAGCGGCGCGAGCCTGGGCTGGCAGCGGGCCGACAAGATGGTCGAGAACTGCATCGGCGTCTTCGGGCTGCCCGTCGGTCTCGGCCTCAACTTCACGATCAACGGCCACGATTACGCGGTGCCGATGGTGGTCGAAGAGCCGTCCGTCGTCGCCGCGGTCAGCAACATGGCCCGGCTGGTACGGGCCCACGGCGGGTTCGCGGCCGACGCCGATGACGGGGTGATGATCAGCCAGGTTCAGGTGGTCGACAGCCCCGATCCGGCGGCGGCGGTCGACGCGCTTCGCAGATCGCGCGCACGCATCCTCGCCCGGGCGAACGCGGTGCATCCCAATATGGCGGCCCGCGGGGGCGGCGCGCGCGACATCGAGGTGCGGCGCTTCGACGAGCCCTTCTCGATGATCGTGCTGCACCTGCTCGTCGACTGCGTCGACGCGATGGGCGCCAACGCGGTCAACGCGATGGCCGAAGGCGTCGCGGCGCTCGTCGAAGAGCTGACCGGCGGCCGGGTCTGCCTGCGCATCTTGTCCAATCTGGCCGATCGCCGCTGCGCGCGCGCCTCGTGTGCCGTACCCGAAGAGGCCCTGGCGGGGCGTGGGTTCGCCGGCGCCGAAGTCGCCGAGGGCATCGTGCAGGCGTGGCGCTTCGCCGCCGTCGATCCCTACCGGGCCGCGACCCACAACAAGGGGGTCATGAACGGGATCGACGCCGTCGCCATCGCCACCGGAAACGACTGGCGCAGCGTCGAGGCCGGGGCCCACGCCTACGCCGCCCGCGATGGGCACTATGGCTCGTTGACTCGCTGGTGGCGGGCGGACGGCACGCTGCACGGGTCCATCGAGCTGCCGATGGCTGTCGGCACGGTCGGCGGCTCGACCCGGGTTCACCCCACGGTCGGCGTCTGCCGCAAGATCCTCGGCGTCGACACCGCCCGCGAGCTGGCCATGGTCATGGCAGCGGTGGGCCTCAGCCAGAACATGGGCGCGCTCAAGGCCCTGGCCAGCGAGGGGATTCAGCGCGGCCACATGAGCCTGCACGCGCGGCAGGCGGCCCTGGCGGCGGGGGCCGAGGGGGCGCAGGTCGAATTGGTCGCGGCGCGGCTGATCAGGCGCGGCGAGATCAAGGAGGCGGCGGCCCGGGAAGTGCTCGCCGAGCTGATGCGGGAGGCCGGTCGATGAGCCCCCGTCCCATCGGCGCCGGCGCGGCGCCCGGCAAGGTGATCCTCTTCGGCGAGCACGCCGTGGTCTACGGCCGCCCGGCGGTGGCCGCGGCCATCGACGTGGGCCTCGGCGCGACCGCGGAGCACGATCCGCAAGGCCCGATCCTGCGCATCCCGTCGTGGGGCCGCGACGGCTTGACCGTCGAATTGCGCGGTGCGGATCAGACCCGGGACGCCATGGGCCGGGCCTTCGCGGTTGCGCTCGAGGTGACCGGGCACCCGCCCGATTGTCCGATCAGCGTGACCCTCGACGGCGATCTGCCCCTGGGCATCGGCCTGGGCAGCAGCGCGGCCTTTGCCGTGGCCCTGATCCGCGCGCTGGCCGACGTCGAGGGCGAGGCGCTGTCGACTGACGCGCTGCTCGCCGCCGCCGAGCGCATCGAGAAGGTCTTCCACGGGACGCCGAGCGGCATCGACCACACGGTCGTCGCCCACGGCGGCTGCCTGCGTTTTCGGCGTGGCGCCCGGCAGCCGTTCGTGGCCGTTCGCCCGGTGCGACCGCTGCCGTTGGTGATCGCCTGGACGCTGCGCGAAGGCACGACCCGCGACGCGGTCTCGCGCTTGCGCGCCCGGCACACCGCGCAGTTTCAGCACTACGATCGTTTGTTCGACAGCATCGCCGCGGTCGCCGAGGCGGGTGTGGACGCCATCGAAGCCGGAGACTTCGAGACGCTCGGCGCCCTGTTCGACCTCAACCACGGCTACCTGTCGGCGGCCGGTGTCTGCAGCCCGCGCAACGAAGAGATGGTGCACATCGCCCGCACCGCGGGCGCGCTCGGCGCCAAGATCACCGGCGCGGGGTGCGGCGGCGCGATCATCGCCCTCGCCCCCGACGCGGGGCCGGTGGTCGCTGCGCTCGAGAAGGCGGGCTACGACGCCTTCGCGACCCGGATCCGCAGGGCTTGAAGCCGCGTCCGGCCTGAGCCTGCCTGAGCCTGCGGCGGGTCAGTCGGGCGCGCCGCCGGCGGCCTTGGCGGCCTGCCAACGGGCCTCGAGTTCATCCATCGTGAGCGCTTCGAGCCGCTGGCCCGCGCGCCATACATCGGCTTCCATCGCCCGGAAGCGCCGCTCGAACTCCGCGTTGGTCCGCCTCAGCGCCTGCTCCGGGTCGACCGACAGGTGGCGGCACAGGTTGACCACGCTGAAGAACAAGTCGCCGATCTCGGCTTCGATCCGCGCGGAAATGCCCGCGTCGACGGCTTCCTGTACCTCGGCCCGCTCCTCGTCGATCTTGCTCAGCACGCCTGAGACATCGGGCCAATCGAAGCCGACCGCGGCCGCTCGGTCGCCGAGCACGGCGGCGCGCCGCAGAGGGCGGATGTCTGCTTCGGGGGGCCCGAGCGCGCTCTCGGGCCGCGGCCGGTCGGGGTCGATCATCGGCTACCTCCTGCTCGGCGAGGGTCGCTGTCGTTGGCCCCGGCCGCATCGGGGTTGCCCCGCACCCCCCCAGGGCCCATGATCGGGCGGCCGAAATCAGCGTCACGGGAGGTCGCGTGCGACGCACGACGGGATGGATCGGTTGGCTGTGTGTGGTGCTCTGGCTGCTCGCCGGCTCGGCGCTCGCCCAGGGCGGGGGAGGGGGCGGCGACGACGGTGACGCCGACGGCCTCACCGACGCAGAGGAGCTGCTGCTCGGCACGCGGCCCGACGTCGCCGATACCGACGGGGACGGGATCATCGACGGGATAGAAGTCGGCCGCGCCGGCGATCTCGATCCGATCACCCGCACCGACCCCCGGCGGGCCGATACCGACGGCGACGGCCTCGCCGACGGCGCCGAGGACCGCAACCGCAACGGGCGCCTCGACGACGGCGAGAGCGATCCGACGTCTGCCGACTCGGACGGCGGCGGGACCGACGACGGCCGGGAGTCCGGCGATGGCACCGACCCCCGCGACCCGGCGGATGACTTCGATACGGCCGATCCTGACATGGACGGCCTGTCGACCCGCCTCGAGGCCCGGCTGGGCACCGATCCGGCCGACCCGGATACCGACAACGACGGGCTGGACGACGGCGAAGAAGACGCCAACCGCAACGGGCGTGTCGATCGCGACGAGAGCCACCCGCTGCGGATCGATACCGATGGCGGCGGCACCAGCGACGGCAACGAGCGCGTCTTCGGATCGGATCCGCTGGATCCGTTCGACGATCCCGAGGCGGATCCCGACGGCGATGGGCTGTCGACGCGGGTCGAGGCCGAGCTGGGCACCGACGGCCGCAACCCCGACTCGGATCGGGACGGCCTCGACGACGGCGTCGAGGCCGCCGGTCCGACTGATCCGACGGACGCCGATACCGACGACGACGGGCTCGACGACGGGGACGAGATCGAGCGTGGCACCGACCCGCTGCGCAGCGACTCCGACGGCGGTGGCACCCGCGATGGTCAGGAGGTGCTGGACGGGACCGATCCCAACGATGCGGCCGACGATCTGGCGCGGGATGACGACGGCGACGGGCTCGACGCGCGGCTGGAGGCCCGTTACCTGCTCGATCCCTTCGACGCCGATACCGATGACGACGGCGTGCCCGATGGCGAGGAGCGGTCGCCGAGCGCCGACAGCGATGGCGACGGTCTGCCCAACGGCCGCGACGCCGACAGCGACGACGACGGGATCACCGACGGCGTCGAGATGGGCTACACCGAGCCCCACGCGGACACCGACGAGGGCCGCGGCCTCTTTCGGGCCGACGCCGATCCGTCGACGCTGACCGATCCGCTGCGGGCGGATACCGACCAGGGGGGCGCCGACGACGGCGAGGAGGACCTCGACCGCAACGGGCGGATCGACGCTGGCGAGACCGATCCCAACGACCCCGGTGACGACGGCACGCCGCCCGTCGACAGTGACGGCGATGGGCTCGAAGACGATCTCGAGCGGGAGATCGGCCTCGACCCGGGGGATGCCGACAGCGACGACGACGGCCTGCTCGACGGTGAAGAGCCGTCGCCGCGGGCCGATACCGACGGCGATATGCTCATCGACGCCCTCGATCCCGACGCCGACGGCGACGGCTTGACCGACGGTCTCGAAGCGGGGGTCGATCGACGTCATCCGGACTCCGATCCGGCGGTCTTCGTGCCCGACGACGATCCGACGACGACCACCGACCCCCGGCGGGCTGATACGGATGGCGGCGGCGTCGACGACGGTGACGAAGACGTCAACGGCAACGGCGTGCGCGAGCCGGCGGAGACCGATCCGCGGGATCCGTCCGACGACCGCCCGCCCATGATGGAGGACGCCGACGTGGATGCTGACCCGGTCGACATGCAGTTGGACGGGAGTCAGGCCGACAGCGGGCCCCCCGCCGAGCAGCCGGCGCCCGAGATCGACGACTTGTATGGTGGCTGTGAGGTGAGCGGCAGCGGCGGCGCCGGTTGGCTGCTCATCGGGTTGCTCCTGCTCGGGCTCGGTCGTCGGGGTGCGGCGGCGGCGATGCTGTTGTTGGCCGTTCTCACGCCGCAGGGTGCGTCGGCGATCGAGGCCGACCGCTTCGCGCCGGCGATCGGTGACGGGATCGTCGAGGTCGAGCGGGCGGCGGTGGATGGACACCTGGAGCTGCGCACCGGCCTCTGGATCCGCTTCGCCGGGGCAACGATGGCCGGCGCCTACGCCGACGGCAGCGATACCGGGCCGTTGTCCGGGGCCGCGACCCGGCTCGATGCCACCGTGGCCCTGGCGCTGGCCGATCGCATCGAGCTGGGGGTCGGGGTGCCGGCGGTGCTCACCCGAGAGGGCATGGCCCGGGACGGGTCGGCCATCGATGGCGGTGGGCTGGGCGATCTGCGGGTGTTGGCGAAGGTCATGGCGTGGCGGTCCGCCGATCGGGGCCTGGCGCTGGGGCTGGCGCTGCCGATGCATCTGCCGACCGGCGAGCCCGATCGCTGGCTGGGGGCCGATGGGGTACGCCTGACGCCGACCGCGATCTTCGATGTGGACCTCGAGCCGATGAAGGTCGCGCCGGTGAGCCTGTCGCTGGCGCTCGGCTATCGGGTCGCGCCAGATGAAGCGCTCTATGGCAGCGCCTTCGGCGACGCGCTGCACACCGCGGTCGCCGCCCGCTACGCGGTGCCGGATCAGCCGCTCGCGGTGGCGGTGAGCGTCGCGGGTGAGATCGGTCTGGCGGGTGATGTGCAGGCTGCGACGACGCCCTACGAGGCGCATGGGCTCATCGAGTGGGCGTTCGCCGAGTGTCTCGTCGCGCGCGCTGGAGCCGGCGCCGCGCTCACCGGCGCGGTCGGCGCCGCCCCCGCCCGGCTCTTGTTGGGCATCGCCCGCCGCTGCCCCCAGGCCGTCGAGGCGCCGCCGGTCGCCGTGGTCAAGGTGGAGCCGCCGCCCGCCGCGCGGGATACCGACGCAGACGGCATCTTCGACGACGTCGATCGCTGCCCGCAGGATCCCGAAGACAAAGACGATCACGACGATCTGGACGGCTGCCCCGACCCGGACAACGACGGCGACGGCATCAACGATGTCGAGGATCCGTGCCCCGACGATCCCGAGGATCGCGACGGGTTCGAGGACGTCGACGGCTGCCCCGAAGCGGATAACGACCGGGATGGCTTCGCCGACAACGTCGACCAGTGCCCGAACCGGCCCGAGAGCCACAACGGCGTGCGCGACGACGACGGCTGCCCCGAAGAGACCATCGCCAGCCTCGGGCGGGTCGAGCTGTCCGGCGGTTGGATCTTCCTCAGCGAGAAGCTCAAGTTCGAGGGCGGCAGCACGCTCGCCCCGGCGAGCACGGCGTTGATCGGCGAGCTCGCCGGCCTGCTGAAGCGGCGGGATGATCTGAAGGTGGTGGAGATCGGCGGCCATACCAGCAGCGAGGGCTCCGAGGCGGAGAACATCGCGCTCTCGACGCGGCGGGCCGAGGCCGTGCGCGCCGCGCTGACCGCGGCGGGCATCGACGGCGGGCGCTTGCAGGCGAAGGGCTACGGCGAGGCGCTGCCCATCGAGTCGAACCGGACCGCGGCCGGGCGGGCGGCCAACGCGCGCATCGAGTTCCGGGTGCTCGACCCGGCGCCCGAGTGACACCCGCTGCGGGCCCGAAGCCGCTGGCGGCCCTCAGCGGTGAGCGTGGGCTTGCCGCTCGCGCAGCCAGCGCAGGCTGACCGACTTGCGCTTCGTGCGCGTCTTGCCACCGGACAGATGGGCCTTGATCTGCGGCAGCTTCATGGCCGTCCGGCAGGCGGTCGAGCCCCCCGGGTTGTTGCCGTAGCGCGACTTGATCGACGCCCGCACGTCCTTTATGCGGTCGGCCGTCGCCGGGTGGGACGAGAGGAATTCGGGCGGCGACGACCCCTGAGCCAGCAGCTTCTGGAAGAAGCGGGCGAGACCGTCGGGGTCGTAGCCGGCCCTCTTGCTGATCTGCAGCCCGACCTCGTCGGCTTCGCGCTCGTGGTCCCGGCTGAACTTGGTCGCCTGCAAGAAGCCGAACAGGGTCTCGGCGGCGGTCTTCGTCAGCCCGTCCTCGAGGAAGAAGTCCGAGACGATCTGGGCGGCGTAGGCCTTCTCGATCTGGCGGGCGCTGTGCCGTTGGGTGACGTGGGCCAGCTCGTGCCCCATCACGCCGGCGATCTCGGCGCAGTCGTCGGCCGCCTTGATGAGGCCGGTGCTGATGTAGACGTAGCCCCCCGGCGCGGCGAACGCGTTGATCAGCTGATCGTCGGCGATGACCTCGACCTTGTAGCCGTCGAAGTCGGCCGGATCACGAAAGGACGTCGACGCCTGAGAGAAGGGCTCGACGAACGCGACGGCCCACTTGGCCACCGGGTCGTTGGCCGACAGCACGGTGTATTCCTTCTCGATCTGCTCGTCGACGCCCGCGCCGATCTGTTTCTCCTGCTGGTTGCTGATGAGTGCGCCGCCACAGCCGGTGCCGAGTGCGCCGAGTGCGAGCGCGCCGATGAGAGGCGTGAGCTTCATGGTTCCTCCTGGGGGGCCGAACGGCCATGAGATGGTCGACGAGCCGTTTCGGTGACGTGACGCCGCCACTGTCGTCGCCGCGAGCGGTCTGCCGCAAGACCGGCGTATGGAAACGATGCGCTCGGCGGCGGCTTGCCTGAATCGGCCGAGCCTGTTCTACTCCGGGCGACGTCGGGGCTGCCGACGCGCGAACCCCAGGGGGAGACCGATGAGCACGGCGAGCAGAAACGACGGCGTCCAGATCATCGTCAACCGGCTCTTCGGGCCGGCCGGCGACAACCTCGTCGGGCTCAAGGACGTCGACTTCGACGGCCACCCGGCGATCACCGTAGGCGTTCGCCTGCCCGATGGTCGCGAAGGCCTGGTGCACCTCAGCCCGATTCATGGCGATGAGCGCAAGGCGGGGCTGGTCGACATCGAGCCGGGCACCAAGTGCGTCCTCTTCTGTCCGGTCAGCGGCAAGACCCTCGAGAAGATCGACGACATCGACGACCAGTTCGGGGCGAGCTACTACGCTCTCTACCGGACCCCGGCGCTCAGCCAGGGCGCGATGGTGCTGCTCAGCGATGTCTGGGGGCACTACCACTCGCGCGTCATCGACGAGTTCGAGGTCATCGCCCACTTCGCCAAGCTGCACGATCGTCTCGACTGATCGTCGCCGGCGGGTCAATCGACCGGTTCGGGCCCGGGCGGGCCGACCGGCCCCTGCACCTCGTCGATGCTCAACGCGAAGCGGCCGCCGTCACCCGGCCCGTCGACGAAGATGTAGTACGTCTCGCCGCCTTGCACATCGAGCTCGATGGGGGTGCGCGCGCAGGCGAGTTCGGACTGCTCGGGCACCGCGAATCGACAGTGGGTCCTGATATAGACCGTCGCGCCCGGCGGCAGCACCGATATGCGCCAACGGGCGTCCTCCTCCGGCTCCACTTCATAGATGGCCTCGGGTGTATCCGCGCCACCGCACGCGCCGGCCGTGCGGTTCGGCCCATTGGCGCTGTTGTCGTCGTGGCGGGTCGGCGCATCGAGCGGGAACGGTCGCCAGCGTTCGGGGCAGGCCGAGTCGAAACGCTGGCAGACCGGCTGCCCGTCGACGGCGTCCGCCGCGCAGATCGTATCGTCGTCGGCGCATACGGCCGAGGCCCCCAGCGGATCGCAGCGGACATTGAGATCGACCACCGGCGGCACCCCGAGCCGGGTGGAGTCCGCCTCGCTGGTCTGGCCGGTGGCGTCGATCAACTGCAGCTCCAGGACGTCACCCCGGACGGGGCCCCACGGCGCGGGCATGGAGTCGACGAAGACGCCGTTTGCGTTGTCGGGCAACAGGCGCGGCTCGAGCGTGGCGAAGCGCAGGTCGCCCTCGGCCGAGAAGACCGCGAAGTTGTAGGCGGCGGTGTCGTTCTGCGGGTCGCTGTAGGTGACCTTGAGCCCGAGCGCGTCGGCGCCGGCCCATGCCTGCAGGCGCTCGATCTCGGGGGGGTCGATCGCGATGCAGCGCCCGCCGCGCTCGGCGGGGAAGCACGCGAGCGCCGCGGCGCACCGGTCGGCGAAGGCTTCGACGTCGCAGCGCTCGTCGAGCTCGCGCACCGGTTGGGGGATCGGCTCGAGGACGGTCGGCAGCCCGGGCGGCATGCCCTCGACGTGAAGCCTCAGCGCGAGCCCGTCCACCGGCAGCTCCAGCGCCGCGGCGGCCCAGCGGCGCCCGGACTCTGCGGGGGTCTGCGGCAGCGGCGACCAGCGTTCCGCGTTCAGGGGACGGATGGCCGCGGCCACGCGCGGTTCGTTCGGCGGTACGTCGGGCAGGCGCACGCCGAGGTTCAGCCCCGCGTCGGTCAGCCAGGCGCCGATGCTGGCTGCGTGACATTCACCTTCGATGCAGGCCGCGCCGGGGGCGCAGGTATCCCGGATACCCTGGGCGTCGCACGGGCTCCCGGCGGGAAGGGGGTCGAGCTTGGTGACGGCGATCGTCCGCCGCGACTTGCGCCCGGCCGCATCGACGATCTCGACATCGACGGTATTACTCGATGCCAGTGCGGGCTCTTCGATATAGCCGCGGAATATCTGGCTGCCCGGGCGCTCGTCGACCGCGGTCAGAAACAGCTGCAGAGGCTCGCCCTCGTCGGCGGTCGCCCACAGCGCGTCGACGAGGCGGTCGCCGGCGACCTGCGCCTCGATGCGCAGGCTCTGCCTGTCGCTCCAGGCCTGGAGCCGGTCGAAGCGCGGGGGGCCCACGTAGACGCAACGGTCATCGATACAGGTGGACTGCGCCGTGCACGAGGGGCGGATGCGGCTGTCGCCGATCAGAGAGCAGTCACCGCCTTCGGGGACCGGGGGGTAGAGCTCGATCGCCAGCGGCCCGGCCCGACGGTTGGCCGGCGCGTCTGCGACGATGTCGAACGCCTGGCCGGCCCTCAGCTCGACGCGTATGCCATGGGTGACGCCGTCTTCGGACGGCCCTTCGAAGGCTTCGCAGCCGGTGATCCGGGCCGGTTCGCCCTCGACGCAGGGCGTCGCGCGATAGAGCGCCGTGAAGAGCCCGCCGGCGACGAGCAGGTGCTCGCCGTCCACATCGGGCACGATCCGGACGCCGAACTCTGAGCCGGCGGTGAGCGCCAGCGGATCCCCGCCGCAGTCGGGCGCCAGGCGGCTCTGCATGGCCAGACCGGGCAACGTGACCCGGCGGGCGCGGGCTTCGAGCGGCAGCGCGTCGGAGATGACGGCGTCGGGCGCGGCGCATGGCTGTGGCGTGGCTGCGTCCGGCTCGGGCTCGGGCTCGGGATCGGGCTCGACGTCGACCGGTTCGAGGACGTCGGGCGGCTCGACATCGGGCACGGGCTCGGGCTGCAGATCGTGCGCGACGGTGGCGTCCTGCGGTGCTGCGTCCTGCGGTGCTGCGTCGTCCGGGGGGCCGTCGTCGCAGCCGACGAGGACGAGCGCGGCGCAGATGCACCAGAGCACCCCCGCTCGTCCCCGAAACCGTGCCACCAGCCGTTGCATGACGTCTCCCAGGCTGATCCGAAAGGGGGCTCGATAGCGCGACGCCGGCGTCTCGTTCAAGGGGCCGGCGGGTTTCAACGGGCCGGCCCCCAGGCCGGGTCACAGGCGGCGCCCGGCAGAAAGTCATCCGCCCGCTGCTCGGCCCAGAGGCTCGTCTCGCCGCTGACCTCGCCGGCGAACGGATCCACGGACTCGGAGGTCGGGTCGAGCACCTCGAAGTGCAGATGCGGCGTATAGGACCGCCCCGATGAGCCGACGAGGCCCAGCAGCGCGCCGCAGTCGACCTGTTCACCGATCTGCACCGTCACCGAGCCCTGCATCAAGTGCAGGTAGCGGCTGCGCCAGCCGTGGGCGTGCTCGATGACGACCTTGTTGGAGCGAATCGGGTGACCGTCGCAGGTGGGCTCGAACATCTGCAGGTCGCCGCTGCAACGATCGTAGTTGCCGTCGACGGCTTCGACCACCCGCCCCCCTGCGGCGGCGACGACCCGGGCCGAGCCGTCGTCCATCGTCCGAAAGCCGCCGTCGAGCACGAAGTCGCTGCCTTCGTGACCGTCGTAGCAGAACGGAAAGCGGCGCCCATCGTAGGCCAGACAGTCGATCGCGTCGCCGTCGGCGGGGTCGTGGTCGACACCGAAGAAGAGGCCCGGATGGATGCGGCTGCGGTCTGGCGGATCGATGGGAAACGCAAAACGCGGAGGCTCCCGCCGGCCGGGCGGCCCCGGATCGACGGCCGCAGCGTCAGGCGCGACGTCGACGCGGGCATCGCCGCTGCTCCCGTCGAGCGGCGTTGCGTCGTCGGCCGCGCTCACGTCGACCGGGTCATCGAACCCGTCGCCTCCGCCCCCCTGAGGCGCGCACGCGGCCAAGAAGGCGAGCAGCGCCGTGGGGATGAGCACGGGCAGGGGAGGCGGCCGCTGAAGCATGCCGCATGATGCGCCGCCGCTGGCGGCTTGCGCAATGCCCCGAACGAGACTCGATATGACCGGCAGATGACGGGCGGGTCGGGGCCATTCACGCCGTGAATAGCCGCGCAGCATGGTTCCGCGGCGGCGCATTGCGGTGTATCAGTAGGCCATGAAATCGATGTCTCCCGCCGATGCACGGCGGTATCTGGTGGGTCAATGCGGGCTGGCCACCATGGCCCATCCCCCGGGCGGCGCGGGTGCGCGGGCTCTGCTGGCTGCCCGACGTTGCATTCAGATCGACCCCATCGATCGGATCGGCGCCAACGCAGATCTGGTCGCCTTCGCGCGGGTCGACGGTCTGGCCCGGGGGGACGTGCACCATCACGTCGAGGGGCAGGCCTTCGAACACTTCGCCAAGATGCGCTGTCTGCTGCCGGCCCGGCTCTTCCCGGCCTACCGAGCGCGCGCCCGTCGTCGGCCCGATTGGCTCGTGGGCACCCGCGAACGACGCCTGCCGGGGCCTGCCCTGGACGCCGTCTTGTCGGAGATCGCTGCCCATGGCCCGCGCACGCCGGGGCAGATGAGCGATCACGGCGCCGTACGCCCGGTCGATTGGGGGCAATGGAAGGGCACGCGCAAGGCCTCGACGATGGCGCTGAGGGTGCTGGCCATGCGCTGTCGCCTCGTCGTGCGCGGACGGCGCGGTGGCTCGCACCTCTACGACCTGCCCGAGCGGTCATTGCCGCCCGAAGCGCTCGAAGAGCCGTCGGATGCGGTGCACGACGCCGAACTCGCCGATCGGGTCGAGGCTGCCGGTCTGCTGCCCGAGGTGGCGGGGCCGTGGTGGGCCGGTCTCGAAGAGACGCGCAAAGACGGCACGATCGATCGACTGCTCGGGCGCGGTGTCTTGGAGCGGGTGCAGATCGACGGCCACCACCGGACCTATCTGGCCCCCGGCGGATTTCGCGAGCGGGTCTTTCCGGCGATGGACGGGCGCATGCGCATCCTCGGCCCGCTCGATCCGTTGATGTGGTCCCGCGAGCTCGTCGAGCACATCTTCGGCTTCGAGTATCGCTGGGAGGTCTACAAGCCCGCCGCCGACCGGCGCTGGGGCTACTATGTCTGCCCGCTGCTGCATCGCGGTGAGCTGGTCGGGCGATTCGAAGGGCGGTGGATCGACGGCGAGCTGCGGATCCTCGGCCAATGGCGTGAGCCGGGCAGGCCGTTCGACGAGGCGGCGTTCGCCGCGGCCATCGAGCGCCACGCGGCTTGTCTCGCCCGGCCATCGACGAGACCGGCGGACGCGGTCACCTGATTCGGGCAGGGCGACCTCCGGGCCGAAGCCTGTTCAGCGCAGCCCGCTCAGATTGTAGATGTAGACCGCGCCGGCGTCGGTGGCGAGCCCGCTCGCTTGGAAGCCGCCGACGCCGATGAGCGGTCGGCTGCGGTCATGGCGCACGATCTCGCCGATCAGCCCCTCGCGGTTCCACGTCTCACCGGCGATGCCCGCGACGCGGCGCACCACGTTCAGCGCGCCGAACGCGAAGACGTCGACGCCGCCGACCCGGGTGGCCTCGCCGATGGTGCCGTAGAGCCGGCCGACGAAGACCCGACCGCCGACGACGCGCACGCTGCGCCCGAACTGCTCCGCGGCCTCGCGCCCGTAGAGGATGGTCCGCGCGTCGTCGTCCCCGAGCGGCAAGACCGCCGGGCGCGCCTGCTCCGGATCGTGGGTGGCCTGCTGCGCCAGCCAGGTGCCGTCCACGACGTAGACCGCGCCGGTGCGCACGTTGTCGAGGTCGACGTGGTTGACCGCCCCGACCACGAGGTCGGTCTCCGGCGTGCCGACAACGTTGCCCGCCGAGATGTCGAAGCCCGCCTGCGGCCGGTTGCCCTGGCCGCCCAGGGTCATCATGCGCGGGCGGTTGGCCGCGCAGCCGTCGTCATTCCAGCCGTAGAGGATGCGTACGACGCCGCCTTGCGGGGTCTCGTCGCCTTCCTGCGGGGTGATGTCGATGTTCTCGTTGAACGCGCCGAAGGCGAAGTCGTTGCAGCCGTCGAGATCGAGATCGCCCATGGGCGCGAGGCTGCGGCCCGTCTGCGCGTTGGCGACCCGGCCGAGCCACGAGTAGGCCACATCGCACAGCACCCGGATGCGCCCGTCGGGATCCGGCGCGCGGCCGTAGATGACCTGGATGCCGCCTTGATTGCCGCCGTTGACCTCCGGGTTGTTCCAGGCCGTGCCGCCGACGATCAAATCGTCGCGGCCGTCGGCGTTGATGTCGGTCAGCAGCACCTGGAACATGTTGGCGCCGCCGCGCGGCCCGAAGTAGACGAAGTCGGGTCGGCTGCCGTCCATTTGGCCCTGGCGCCCGCGATAGATGTAGACGGCCCCCTGATCGTTGGCCCGCCCGGGACACTGGCCGTCGACCGCAAAGAGCGCCGGGTCGAACTGAGCCGGCCGCTCCTCCCGCGGCGCGGAGATGACGACGTCGGGCAGGCGATCGCCGTCGAAGTCGCCGCCCGTTGCCGCGAAGCCGAAGCGGTCGCTGGTCGAATGGTCGAAGTGCCCTTCGAAGATCACCGCGGGCTCGCTGTCGTAGCCGCCTTCGATGCCCCGATAGAGGTAGGCCACGCCGGCGCCGATCTGGTCCGGCGGCCGCGGCGTCTCCGGTGCGCCGACGACCAGATCGCTCAGGCCATCGCGGTCGACGTCTCCGACCGCGGCGATCGCGCGGCCGTTCTGCGCGCCCGCCGGGGCGCCGGGCAGGTTCAACGCACGCAGCCGAGCGGTGGAGCCGTTGACGAAGAAGGGCCGACCCACGTTGATGCCCAGCGACTGATCCCGCGGCGCCGTCACGATGAGATCGGGCTGCGCGTCGCCGTCCACGTCGTCGAGCATGGCCGCCGCCTCACCGAACAGGCTGCCGGCGGTCTCGCCGTAGGCGGTGAAGACCGGCGTCGGGTCGGGCCACGCGCCCTCGCGGCCGGCGATCACCGCCACGGCGCCCACGTCATTGGTGACCATCTCGCCCTCGACGGCCGGCGGCTCGTCGTTCCAACTGCCGATGATCAGATCGGGCACCGGATCGGCGGTCCACAGCCCGGTCGCGACCGAGATGCCCCGCTGGTCGTTGGCGGCGTCGCCCTCCCAGACCCAGTCCGCGATCTCTTCGTAGGCGTACTGCCGAACGGGGCCGGCGAGCGGGCCGCCGCTGAAGATGCGCACGGCGCCCGAGTTGCCGCCCGCCGCGCCGTCGTGGGCGTGTTGGGCCGTGATGATGTCGGCCCGTCGATCCTGGTTGATGTCGGCCATGGCCAGACGCCGGCCCATGTTATTGCCGTTGCGGCCCACATAGACCCGCGCGGGCACCGTATCGAGTCCACCGTCATCGTCGTCGTCCGGGTCCGGCGTGCGCCCGCGGTAGACGTAGATCGCGCCGCTGTTGCCCGAGAATCCGACCGAGCTGGCGGCCAGATCGCAGAGGCCGTCCCCGTCGAAGTCGCCGGCGGCCAGGGCGATGCCGAGCCTCAGGTTGCCGGCGCCGACCCACTCGCCGCCGGCGTTGAGCTCCCCGCCCCAGAGCACCCCGCCGTCGGCCGCCGCCGTGAAGCCGGCCTCCGACCCCAGGAAGACGTTGATCGATCCCTGGTTGTTGGCCCGCGGTTCGCTGGTGACGTCCTCGGCCTGATACGCCGTGATGGCCAGGTCGACGAGGCGGTCGCCGTTGAAGTCGCACGGGGCGATGGCGAGCCCGAACTGGTCGCCGCCGCGGACGCCGAACAGCTCTTGGGAGGGGATCGGGTCGAACGTGCCGTCCTCGAGCCCGGTGTAGATGTAGACCGCGCCCGCGTTGCCCCCACTCGTATCGTCGTTCCAGGCGCCGACGATCAGCTCCGGCCGCCCATCCCCGTCGACATCGGCGGTGGTCACCGCCCGGCCGAACTCGTCTTCACGGGCCTTGCCGTTGAGGATCTGCACCGGCTCGGGCAGCAGGCCCTGCGGCCCGCCGTGGTAGATCATCACCGCGCCGTCGGCGAAGGCCCCGATGCTCGGCTCGGGGTGGCCGAGGATGGCGTCGGAGTAGCCGTCTCCGTTGAGATCGCCCGGGTTGTGCACCGTGGCCGCGTTCTGGTTGCGGCCCGATCGCCCGAGGGGCGCCTCGAGGGGCTGAGCGACATCGACGCCGACCTCGATGCGCTGTGGCGTGAACTGATCGACGAAGGTGAAGGTCGTCCGACCGGGCGCGACCCCGGTGAACGACTGGCTCTCGGCGTCCCAGGTCGCCGAGGTCCCCACGCGCTGCACGTCGAAGAACCCGCTGCCGCCGGTGAAGCGCAGCGGCATCTGCGCGCCAGCCGGCAGGAAGACCCGCGGCGGATCGGCGCTCAGGGTCGGATCTTCCACCACGGTGATGACCGCCTCGTCCTCGAGCCCGGTGCCCGGGTCGCGCACCTTGACGACGTCCCGTCCGAGGCGAGGGCCGGCGACGTATCGGCCCTCGGGCGTGATCTCGGCCTGCGAGTTGTTGATGACCAGGCTGTACTCGCCGCCGCCCGACCCCCCGACATAGCGGAAGTCGAGCTGATCACCGGACGCCACGGCGACCACTTTGGGCTGAATCTCGAGCGGATCGGTGATGTAGATCGTCGCGAAGGCCTCGCCGATGCAGCCGGTGTCCCACAACCTGACCCGATCGACCACGTCTTCGAGGGCGCCGGCGAGGTAGGCGCCGGTGAGCGCGTTGACGATGGCGTCGCTGTTGTTGTCGACCAGCTCGAAGCGGTAGTTGCCCGTACCGCCGGTCGGCTCGAGCACGACGAGGTCATAGGCGGCGGTGAAGTATTCGTCCTGCGCGAAGCCAAGGGCTGGACTGCACTCCACCGGGCCTGCGTCGGCATCGCCGGCGGGCGCCATGTCCTCGGCAGGGGTCGCGTCGGGCGCCATGTCCGCCGCGGCATCGAGCGGATCGGTCTCGACATCGGGGCCCCGATCGGTCGTGGCGGTCATCATATCGGGCACGGACGAGTCGATCGCGGACGCGCCGCCATCGTCGCATCCAGAGGCCGCGACGCCCGCGATCACCAATGTGAGGAACAGGCTCCCGGCGCGGGCCCGAACCGCGCAACTCCGTGCTGACACGAGTGAATCTCCATCGAAATGTTGCAACCAGACTCTAGCATTCGCGCTCAGAACGCTGGTAGAGTTCCGTTATCGGTGAAGCACACTATCGGCTCGGGGGGACGCGGGCCCGTGACAGCTGTGCAAACACCTGCTGTGTAGTGAGACACCGACGGGTCGACCCGAACGGGTCCGGCGAATACCGAAGGAGGGTGCCGTGAATCGATGTCCGCCGTGGCTGGCGGCTCTGGCAGTGTTGTTGCTGTCGGGAGTGGCCGCCGCCCAGTCGCCCAACGATGCCCTGCTGTGCGCCGATGACGGGCCCATGCTCGACCGGACACGTTTTCTCCGGGCGTTGAGCTTCGACATCCGGGGCACGCTGCCCTCGATGGACGAGACGCTCTCCATCGCCGAGCTGCCCGACGGGCAGGACGTGCCCGAGTCGCTCATCGAAGAGTGGCTCGCCACCGAGGAGTTCGCCTGGCAGGCCGTCCGGCGTCACCGCGCGCTCCTGTGGAACAACATCACCGGCCAGCGCCTTATCAACGATCGCCAGGTGCTCGATCGGCGCAATCCGGCCTACGCCAGCCGCAGGCGCGCGACGGTCTACCGTCAGCGTGACGACATGGGCCGCGAGGTCTACTGCGCCAACCGCCCCGCCGAATGGGACGCGGAGGGCAACCTGCTGCTCGAGGAGAACGACCAGGGCCTCATGCAGGAGGGCTGGGTCGAGGTCGAGCCGTTCTGGGCCCCCGGCACCCGCGTTCGGGTCTGCGGGTACGAGGCCCAGGACAACGAGTTCAGCGCCGACGGCACGCCATGCCTGAGCGCGGCGGGGCTCAACAAGCGGGACTGTGGCTGCGGCCCCAACCTGCTCTACTGCGCGCCGAACAACGGCGGGGCCATCCTGCAGTCGTTCGGCAAGTCGGTGGAGTTCCTCATCGCCGACATGGTGCATAACGACCGGCCCTACACCGATCTCTTCGAGACCCGGAAGTTCTACTTCAACGGCCCGATGGCGCACTTCTACCGCTACCTGGCCCAGACGGCGAACCTGCGCTTCAACCCGCTGCCGTTCGACGTCGACAGCCTGCCGACCGACATCGGCTGGAACGACGCCGACGAGTGGCGTGAGCTCGAGCTGCCCACGTCGGCCGCCGGCATCCTGACCCACCCGGTCTTCATGCTGCGCTTCCAGACCAACCGTGCGCGGGCCAGCCGCTTCTACGACTCGTTCCTCTGCCAGCCCTTCCAGCCGCCGGCCGGCGGGCTGCCGCCGACCGACGACGAGGAGGCGCTCAAGCCCGACCTGCAGGAGCGCGCCGGCTGCAAGTACTGCCACTCGCTGCTCGAGCCGGCCGCCGCCCACTGGGGCCGCTGGAACGAGGCCGGCGGCGGCTACCTCGACCCGGCGCGCTTCCCGGCGGTGCACCCCGAGTGTGTCGAGTGCGCCGAGCGGGGCAACTGCAACGGCTTTTGCCGCACCTACTACAATACGCGGGCGCTCACCGACGACGAGCAGCCCTACCTGGGCATGCTGCCGGCGCTGACCTTCCGTCGCGACGAGCACATGCACGTCGTCGACCAGGGCCCCAAGCTGCTGCTGCGCGAGGCCGTCGCCGACAACCGGTTCCCGCGGTGCACCGCCCAACGCTCTGCGGAGTGGCTGCTCGGGCGCGACATGACCCAGAAGGATCAGGCGTGGCTCGACGAGCTGTCGTACGGCTTCGTACACAGCGGCTTCAGCTATCAGGCCCTCATCAAGGCGATCGTCACCAGCGACCGGTATCGGAGGCTCCAGTGAAGCTGCGCACGCACCTCAAGCACCTGCTGGGTTGCGCGGCCCTCGTCACGTTCGGCGCGGGCTGCCAGACCGATGAGCCCCAGACCCCCGAGCCGGCGCCGACGGCGGCCGATCTGCCCGAGACGCCGAAGCCGGCCGACGGCCCGCGGGTCGACGAGCCGGTGGTCCGGCCGCAGCCGGGCGGCCACGCCGTCGACAGCCAGGACGAAGGCGAAGCCGGCCTCGCGCCGGACATCGTCGAGGGACCGGCGGCGCGTCCGCGGCGTCGGCTGAACATCGACCAGCTCGACGACGCGATGATCAAGGTCAGCGGCGGCATCGGCTGGGTCGAGCAGCGCGGCAATACGACCGTCGATCTCTTCGGTGAGCTCGCGAGCACGCTGGGCAAGCCGGACTACATCCAGATCACCGAAGAGGATCTCGAGCCGACGATCCTGTTCCAGAAGTTCCTCGGCGACGCCTCCCGTTCGGTGTGCGCGAAGATGCTCGAGCGTGACCTGGCGACCATCGCGGTCGAGCAGGAGTTCGCGATGCGGCCCTTCGACGACCCGCCCGAAGGGCTGCCGCAGAAGACGTTGATGATTCACGTCACGCCCGAGGACACCTGGCAGACCAACCCCGAGGCGGTCGACGAGAACCTGCGGGCGCTGCTGGTGCGGTTCCACGGCAAGGTCGTCGACAGCCACGACGAGGCGACGCTGGCCAACTGGCGTTGGCTGGTGCAGTCGGGCCGGCACGTCGCCGATCCGACCCAGGCGTGGATGGCCACCTGCGTGGCGCTCTTCACCCACCCCGACTTCTACAGCTTCTGAGGGAGGCGAGCATGGCATCCAAGCGACTTTCGCGGCGCGGCTTCCTCAAGGGCGCGCTGGCCGTGGGCGCCGGCGCCGCCACCTTCGGCGGCTTCGACTCGCTCGAGCGCCTCGCGCTGGCGCAGCTGCACCCCGACGCGCCTCAGCGACACTATATCTTCTGCTACTTCGGTGGCGGTTGGGACGTGCTGCTGTCGCTCGATCCGCGGGACCCGCGCGACTTCCCGTCGACGAGCTTCTCGATGCAGAGGACCCGGATCCAGCCGGCCTACGAGCAGCTCAACATGATGGACGCCGACATCGTCCGGGTCGACGAGGAGCTCTCGTTCGGCCCGTACATGGGCGACCTCATCAACCATGTCGACAAGCTCGCCGTCGTGCGCGGCTTGAACATGGAGACCCTGG
Source organism: bacterium (assembly GCA_030427205.1). GTDB lineage: Bacteria > Myxococcota_A > Bradymonadia > UBA7976 > UBA1532 > JACKDM01. The sequence continues at coordinate 98,485 of JAUHXC010000002.1, forward strand.
CTCACGAGGGCGGCCGGCGGCGCTTCCTCACCGGCAAGGCCCCGAGCGGCAACATGGCCCGGGGCTCGTCGGCCTCGACGTGGCTCGCCAGCCATCTGGGTCGCAACGAGCTCATCCCCAACCTGAGCCTGCGGGTCGAGTCGTACAACAAGGGGCTGCCCAACTACGCGACGGCGATGCGGGTCAACTCGATCCCCGACCTGTTGCGTGCGCTGAAGCCGGCGGACCCGATCCTCGACCCGCGGCTGACCCGGCAGATCTCGGCCAGCCTCGCCGACGCATCCCGCTGCCCCGATGCGCTGCGGTCGCAGTCGTGGCAGGCGGCCGAGTTCGCCCGGGCCAAGGGCGCCGACATGGTCGTCAGCAACGTCGCCGGCCAGTTCGAGTTCGGCGACAACTCGGTCGAGATGCAGATCCTGCGCGATCACTACGGCTTCAATCGGGCCGACAACTCGCCGGGCGCGGCGGCGGCCTTCGCGGTGCAGGCGTTGACCACGGGCGTCAGCCGGGTGGTCAGCGTGGGCCTGACCGGTGGCCTCGATACCCACGACGGCGGGGCGTGGTCGAACAACCAGGGCCCCAACCAGGTGCGGGGCTGGAACGCCATCGCCCGCATGGTCGAGGATCTCGAGAGCCGGGATTACGGGGACGGCTCGTCGTGGCTCGACCACACGACCATCCTCGCGTTCAGCGAGTTCAGCCGCACCCCGTTGCTCAACGCGCGCGGCGGGCGGGACCACCACCTGACCAACTCCTGCCTGCTCGTCGGTGGCGGCATCAAGGGTCGCACCGTGGTCGGCAAGTCGTCCGACGTCGCGATGGGCTCGCTGGCGATCGATACCCGCACCGGACGGCCGTCGCCCGGCGGCGAGGTGCTCAAGCCCGAGCATGTCCTGCGCACGCTCTTCGACGAGGTGGGCATCGACCGGACCCCCGACCTGCGGGTCGACGGCATCCCGGCTCTCCTCAAGAGCTGAGTCACGGGGGCTCGGACCCCCGCTCGGTCGCTCTCCCCAACTCGCCAACGGCCGCCACATCGCTGAGCGGTCCATCATGCCGCGGGCGACGCCCCGCGCTTCCCGCACCAACGAGCGTCGAGCGACCGGGTCATGCTCGACGTACACCGCGGGCTTCGTCGATCCGCGCCCGCTGCGCTGATGCGCTCGCCGTCGACCACCGGCTCGGCCATGTGCGAGACGTGGCTGCCCTGGATGAGGATGGCGTCCCCGGCCTCGAGCGAGAAGACATCTGGTGACGTGACCAGCCGCCCCGAGCCGGCGCTGCTCGAACAGGGTCTGCAGCGGCGCGACACCTCGAAGCGACAGAGCGCGTCCCAGTCCACGCGCGGTGTCGATGCGCCTCGACGAACTCGCGGGTGCGCCGCAGATCCGCGGGGTCGAGCAAGCGCCAGGGGCGGCAGTATGCGAAGTCGATCTCCGGGCGGTCTCCTCAGACGTTGGCGCGCGTGCGCCAGCCCTCGTCGAGTGCCGAAAGGGGCGTCGTCTCCATCGAACGAGGGGCCAGGAAGCGCACGGACATAGGCAACTCCCGGCGGCGGGTCATCGTCGCGAGGCACCCTGACGCCCACATCCGAACCCGGCCAGCGCTGGGCCGTACCCGTCGACTGCGGGGTCGATTTTTCCCTTTTGCGTCGGCTGCGCCCGCTGTAATAGACCGCGTGAGACGGGCGCACCGACCCGCCGCAGACGAGGAGTTCCCATGGCCTGGTTCGAATCAACTGTCCCTCGGATCGCGCTGAGGGTCTCGGCGTCGAGCGCCCTGCTTCTGGCCATCGCCGGGGTGGGGTGTGTCCCCGATAGGGGGGAAGGGGGATCGGACGGCGACAGCGGGATCCGGATGGGCAGCGGCGGCGTCGGGGGCGGTGTCCTGGGTGAGGGCGGCGAGGGCGGCGGCGGGGTTATCCCCGTCGAGCCGGGTGAGGACGGCGGCGCCGGAGCCGGCGGAGACGGCGGCGCGGGTGGCGATGGCGGCGAGGGCGGCGCCGGTGCTGTCGGCGGCCAGGGCGGCGATGGCGGGGCGGGCGGCGACGGCGGGGCGGGCGGTGAGGAGCGCGAGTGCAACCCGGGCGCAAGCCGCTGCCTCGAGGAAGGGCAGCCTGTCCGGCAGTACTGCAACATCGACGGGCAATGGGCTGTTCAGCCCTGTGATCAGGGGCTCGTCTGCATCGGTATCGACTGTGTGCCCGACCCGGCCACCTGCGTCGCCGGCGAGCGCATCTGCCTGCCCGATGGCCAGCCTGCCGCCTGCCAGCCCGGCCAATGGGTCCCGGAGGGCGCCTGCCCCGACGGGCTGGTCTGCGGCGGGGGCCGGTGCCTGTCGCCGCAATGTGCCTCGGCCGCGCAGCGGCGCAGCAACCAGGGCTGCGAATACCTCGCTGTCGACCTGCCCAATCTCACGTTCGAACCGGGCAGCCAGCAGGGCACGCCGAGCGCGCCCTGGGGCATCGTTCTGGCGAATGTGAGCAACGCCGGCCCGACCGAGGTCAGCCTGTATGACAACGCGGGCCGCATCATGTCGCTGGTGTCGAGCACCGTCATCGCGGTGCCGGCGGTGATCGCCGGTCAAGCCCAGCCCCAACGCGTCACCACCGAGGTCCGCGACGCCGACGGCCTGATCGTCGAGCAGGAGATGGATCAGGCGAACGCCATCACGATCCCCGCCGGTGGCCTCGCGACCTTGCTGATCGCCCGTCGGATGGGCCCGCTGACCGAGTCTTCGGTTCGACCTGACGCGGTCCGCGTGGTCGCAGATTCCCCTGTCGTCGCCTATCAATTCAGCCCCTACTGCTGCAACTACAGCTTCAGCAACGACGCCAGCCTGCTCGTGCCGACCAGCGCGCTCGATACCCGCTATCGGTGGTTGGGCGTGCCCACGTTGCCCAGCAACAACCCCTTCGATCCGTCGGGGGCACGCAACTCGGTCATGGCGATCATCGCCGCGGAGGACGCCACCGCCGTCGCGGTGAATCTGCCGGCGGGCGTGCGGGTGCACAACGACCTCGGCGGCCGGGTGCGTCAGGTCGGGCAGCGCGTCGATGCCCGACTCGACGCCCACGAGGCCATGCTGCTGCACGCGCGGGCGGGCGACTTCGGGGAGGCGACCGATATGTCGGGCAGCCTCATCGAGTCGGATCGCCCGGTCGCTGTCTTCAGCAGCCACGTCTGCACCAACTACCCACAGGATCTCGCCGCCTGCGACCACGTGCAGGAGCAGCTCTTCCCGACCGATACGTGGGGCCGTACGTTCCAACTCGTCGCCACCGAAGAACGGGGGCGCAACTTCCCGAGCGAGCAGACCTACTGGAAGCTCATGGCCGGCGACCAGGAGTCGACGGTGCGCTTCGGGCTGCCGTTCGCCGAGCTGCGCGCGGCGCGCCCCGGCTATCTCGGCGTGCCGTATTGCGGCGACATGGTGCAAGGCGGCGATACCATCGTGCTCGGCCCCGGTCGGTACTGCGAGTTCGGGACCCGTCGCGCGGTTCAGGTCGACGCCACCGCGCCCATTCTGGTGATGGGCATCGTCTCGGGGCAGGACTCGACCGGCCTGGCCGGGCAGGGGACTCATGCCGGTGATCCGGCGATCTTCCTGGTGCCACCCGACAGGCAGTTCAGGCGCGACTACACGTTCCTGACACCGGCGACCTACTTCAGCGACTACGTGACGGTGGTGACCCCCGTGGGCAACGAGCTGCTGCTCGACGGGCAGATGGTCGATCTCGCGGCGGCAGCGCCCGTCGCCGGTGGGGCATACGTCTTTCGGCACATCGAGGTCGAACCCGGCGCCCATACGATCCAGGGGCGCGCGCCCTTTGGCATCGTCGTCTACGCGTACGATGACTACGTCAGCTACGCCTTCACCGGTGGCCTGAACCTGACCAAGAACTGAGCGGCCCTGGCGTGCAGGTCGAGCACTCCTGTTCAGCCGCCGCCCTGACCGCGGCGCTCCCATCCAGTCATGCCCGAACACTCGACGCCGCGGCGAGTACTCGGCGTCAGCTGATGCGCGCCCCGCTGTCAGATCGACGGCACGGTCGCATCCGGGCTCAGGCTGACGTTGGGGATGAACGGCGGGTTCGCGGCCGGCACGAGCTGCTGTCGCGCCCGGTCGATGGACGGGTGCATGCGCAGCGCATCGTCGGTGCACAGCCCTCGGGCCACGAAGCCGCCCGGCAATGCGGCCGCGCAGCGCTGGTCGGCAGACGCCGGACGATGGGTCGCCCGTCGAGTACCTTCTCCGAACAAGTCGACCTCGACCGGAATGTGGCCGCCGACAGATACCCGAAGCGCCCCGCTGTGATGTCCGAGCCGAGCCGGCGCGAAGCCCACCGTCAGCTTGAGCGGTGTATCGACGTCGATGTGACTGGCCACCGGGCCGAGCAGCGAGAAGCCGTCGGCGTGACCCGGTGGATCGATGCTCACCGCGCCCAACTCTATGGTCGCGCCTCCGCAGTTGCTGATCTCGATCTGGCGAAGCCACATGCCGTCGACCGGGGCTTGCTCGAAGTCGACCGTTTCGACGACCTCCAGGCATGTGGGCAGCGTCGATGGCGTGCGGCGCACGCCCAGCAGGCCGGCGACCACGAAGGGCAGAACCAGCAGGAGGGGCACGGCGATGATGCGCCAGCGGACCATGGTCTCAGACTACGTATGAGACCGATCGGTCAGCCAGTGCAGACTTCTGCACCCCCATCGCGGAGTGCTCGACGCCATGCGGCGCGCCGATGTGGTTCGCCGGGACGGCGCGGTTCGGAGATCAGGCCGCTTCTGCATCCTCTGCAGCCGGCTCTCGAACGAGCCCCAACTCGACTTGCAGCAGACGGGTGATCTCCTCGCGCTCGCTCTCGTGCGTCTTCAGCCAGTCCATCGCCCGGTCGCGGCCCTGGCCGAGGCGCTCGTCGCCCCGGCTGTACCAGGAGCCCGACTTGGTCACGAGCCCGTGCACCACCGCGAGATCGAGCAGGTCGCCGACGCGATTGATGCCTTCGCCATACAGGATGTCGAACTCGGCCTGCCGAAACGGCGGCGCGAGCTTGTTCTTGACGATCTTGACCCGCGTACGGTTGCCGACGCTGACGTCGCCCTTCTTGATGGCTCCGATCCGGCGGATGTCGATCCGGATGCTGGCGTAGAACTTCAGCGCGTTCCCGCCGGTGGTGACCTCGGGGCTGCCGAAGCTGACACCGATCTTGTGGCGCAGCTGGTTGATGAAGACCACCGTCGTGCCGGTTCGCCCCGCGGTGCTGGTGAGCTTGCGCAGGGCCTGGGACATCAGCCGAGCCTGCAGGCCGACGTGGCTGTCGCCCATTTCGCCCTCGATCTCCGCCCGGGGGACGAGGGCTGCGACCGAGTCGATCACGACGAGGTCGACGGCGCCCGAGCGGACGAGGGCGTCGGTGATCTCGAGCGCCTGCTCGCCGTGGTCGGGCTGGCTGATCAGCAGCTGCCCCGGATCGACGCCCAGCTTGCGGGCGTACTGCAGGTCGAGGGCGTGCTCGGCGTCGACGAAAGCGCACACGCCACCCCCGCTCTGCACCCCCGCGATGACCTCGAGCATGAGGGTCGTCTTGCCCGACGACTCGGGCCCGTAGATTTCCACCACGCGGCCGGCCGGCAGACCGCCGACACCGAGCGCGAGGTCGATGCCGAGGCAGCCCGTCGGGTAGACCGGGACGCGGGTGGCGGGCCCTTGTCCGTCGAGGGTCCAGATCGCGCCCTGCCCGAACTGTTTCTCGATGCTGGCGATCGCGGCGGAGAGCGCCTTGCGGCGGTCGGTGACGGAGTGGGGGTTCATGATGTCTCCGAGGAGTCGGCCCGAGGCGCGCAGCCGCGGGCGGTTGAGTCGACGGCTCGGCCGGATGCCGGCCGCCAGAATGAAGGCGAAGGTGACGAGGAGAAGGCCGACGGCGGTGCTCAAGGGTCAGCTCGATCGAGCTGGCGGTATTGAATCGCCTCGGCCACATGTCCGGTGGTGATGCCCGGGGCGTCGGCCAGGTCTGCGATCGTACGGGCCACTTTGAGGATCCGGTCGTGGGCTCGGGCGGAGAGCGCCAGTCGGTCCATGGCGGTCATCAACAGGCGCTGAGCCGTGGTGTCGAGGCCGCAGTGCGCCGCGATCTCTCGTGAGCGCATGTGAGCGTTGCAGGCCACGCCCGACGCTTCGAGGCGGTTCTGCTGGGTTTCGCGGGCGGCCACGACCCGTTCACGTACCCGGGCCGACGACTCCCCGGGTGGAGCGAAGTGCAGTGCCCGCGGGTCCACGGGGTCCACCCCGACATGCAGGTCGATGCGATCGAGCAGCGGTCCGCTGATGCGATTGCGATAGGTGCGCACGGCGATGGGGTGGCACTCGCACGCCTGACGGGGGTGCCCGTGGTACCCGCAAGGGCAGGGGTTCATCGACGCGACGAGCATGAATCGCGCGGGGTAGCACAACGTGGCCTGCGCCCGGGCGACGACGACCTCGCCGTCTTCGAGCGGCTGACGCAAGGCTTCGAGCGCATTGCGCCTGAACTCCGGGAGTTCGTCGAGGAACAAGACGCCGTGATGGGCAAGGGAGACCTCGCCGGGTCGGGCTTGAGGCCCTCCGCCGATGAGCGCGGCATCCGACACGCTGTGATGGGGCGCGCGAAAGGGTCGCCGCTGAAGCAACGGCTCTTCGGGCCTCAACAGGCCCGAGACGCTGGCGATGGTCGAGCATTGCAAGCGCTCGGCAAACGTCATGGGCGGGGCGATCGTCGGCATGCGCCGAGCGAGCATGGTCTTACCCGCGCCCGGTGGCCCGATGAACAGCAGGTTATGGCCGCCCGCGGCAGCGATCTCCAGCGCGCGGCGTGCCTGTGGCTGGCCCCGCACGTCGCTCAGATCGAGAGGGCTGGCCACATCGGGCTCGTCGAAGACCGGCGGGTGCGCAACGGGCAGCGCCTGGCCCTCCGCCAGCGCTTCGACAGCCTCGACGAGATGTCCGACCGCGCGAACGTCGAGACCCTCCACGACGGCCGCTTCACCGCCATTGTCAGCCGGCACGAGGACCCGCCGGGCGCCGAGCCGAGCGGCGTGGGCGGCGAGTGGCAAGACGCCGCGCACCGCACGAACCCGACCGTCGAGGCTCAGTTCGCCCACGACCAGCGTATCGTCCAGGGCTGTGGGCGGGATCTTGCCGTCGGCGAGCAGGATGCCGAGCGCGATGGGCAGGTCGAAGGCCGTGCCCTGTTTGCGGATGTGCCCGGGCGCCAGATTGACCGTCACCCGCCGCTGCGGGAATCCGTAGCCACAGTTGTCCAACGCCGACTTGACCCGGGTGCGCGATTCACAGACCGCGCCGGCGGGCAGCCCGACGATCGAGAAGACCATCATGCCGCGCCCCAGGTCGACTTCCACGTCGACCCGGTAGGCTTCGATACCGAGCACGGCGCCTGAGATCACGGTCGCCAGCATGTCGCCTCCTCGAGTTCGCCTGTCGTGGCGCCGATCGGGGTGAGCGAGATGCGTGCCAGCTTCATCGGGCCGAGAAATCAGGGACTTGCGTGAACCGATGGCGCGGGTGGCTGTCCAGGTCGTTCAGAAACTGGACGGCCTGGACGGTGCGGTGCCGCTGGCGCCTGTCATCGGTCGTCGGTAGACTTTCGAAAGCTGCGACGCTCGGCCCGCGCCGGGTGTCCCAACGTCAGCCGGATCACTCGGGTCCGGCTCTGTCCACACGAGGTTGCTCATGCGCCACCGCCCGCTCCGACGACTCCGCCTGCCCGAACTCTTCGTCGCCTTCCTGACGGCCGCCTGCGCGTTCTCAGTGGCCGTGGCGGCACCGCCAGCAGCGGATGATGCGCGGATGATGCGGGCCGAAGCCGTCGCGGCCCTGCAGCAGGGTGATCGGTCGAAGGCGGTGACCTACGTGGAGGCAGCAGCCCGACTCGCGCCCGAGCCGGGGTTGTGGATGCTCGCCGGCGACTTGCAGGCCAGCCTCGATCGGCCAGCCGCCGCTTCGAAGGCCTGGGCGAGCGGCCTCGAACTGGCGCCGTCCGATCCGGACTTGCTCGATCGGGCGGCGTGGATGGCTGCGCACATCGGTGATTGGTCCCGGGCTGCCGCGCTGCAGGGCCGTCTCGTCGCCGTGCTCGCCGAGCGCGCCGCCGTCGAGCCAGATGGCGTCCGGTTGGACATGCTCGCCGGTACCCGGTCGAGCCACGCGCACAGCCACCGGCGGCATCTGGCGCGTCTGTCGACGGTGGCCGTCCTCGCCGGGGACTACACGACCGGAGAATCGGCGGCGCGGGCCCTCGTCACCGCCGATCGCAAGTCGACCGACGGGCACCTCGCGCTGGGATACGTATTCTTGCAGGCTCGGGAGTTCGACACCGCCGCCGAGGCGTATCTCGAGGTGCTCGCCCTCGAGCCGGACAATACGATCGCGCTCAACAACCTCGGCACCATCTTCTACATGCAGCGGGATCTGAAGGGGGCGGGTGCCCAGTTCGAGGCGGTGCTCGGCAGCGCCGAGCGGAATGCTCACGCCGAGAGCATCGCCCTCGCCAACCTCGGTGAATTGCACCAGATCGAAGCCCGCTACGACGACGCCGAGTATCTCTACGCGCAGGCCGTCGAAGCGTTCCCGGCCGGTGCGTGGTCCTATATGGGCCGCGCTGCGCTGCTCGACGTCACCGGGCGCTACGACGCGGCCCTCGACGCGATGATCGATGGGTGGGAACGCGATACCAACCGCCTCACCCGGCTGAACATGCACTTCTTCCAGCCCGAATGGGCCTGGCAGCGCGACGCCCTGATCGCCGAGATCGAGGGGCGCTGGGACGACGCCGCCAAGCTCTGGTCGATGGTGCGTGACGGCGATGTCTCCGCTCTGCGTCGCTCGGCCGAGCACCACCTGCACAGCATCGAGCTGTTGACCCGCTGAGGTCTGACCGAGCCCGTTGGGGTCAGGCCAGGATGCTCGTCCGCTGGGCGTCGTCGCCGTCGTGCACGTGCGCCTTGGCCTGGACCCAGATCGCCTCGAGTGGGTTCGACCGGTGCATGTCGGGTACACAGGCGAGATACACCAGAGCACCACAGCCTGCGTCCAACGCGGCCTGCGAGGCCGCCGTCAGGGCGTCGTCGTCGGCGACGAGCAGGGCGATCGATACGCGCGCCCGATGGCGGGTCGGTGCGACCCCGCGCGCGGAGAGGTGGCCTTGCAACTCCTGCTCGATGTGAGCCGCAGGGCGTGAGGCCCAGGTGCGCCAGGCGCCGAGCCGGTGCGCCAGACCCGCGACGTCATCCGGCTGCGGGATATCGAGAAGCAGCACCCGGCGGAACAGGCGGGACGGCATGTCGACGACGACCAACGCGTCGGGCAGATGACCTGCTCCCTGCGGGGCGGCCTCCACGATGGGCAGCTCGATGCCTGGATGGCGGCCGGCTTCGGCGAGCCTGACGAGCACATCCGCCCGATTCACCGCCCAGTCCAGCGGTCGATCGACCACCGCGTCGAGCGGCCGGGCGACGATGCCCGATTCTGCGAGACGTGCGACCCCCCGCGACGCGACCACATGGGCCATCGCCGGTTGACCGGTATCCGCAGGCAGCGGGCGTCTCTCCAGATAGCCGTGGTGGAACAGCTTCATCGCCCGCTCGGCGGCCGTCTTGTACGAGGGAAAGTGCAGTCGCCGGATGTGGTCGACGAGGCAGGGGCCGAAGCGTTCGACATCGCGCAGGATGGCGTCGTCCCGCCGGGTCAGCCGCAGCGGGGGCAGGGCCTCGGTGCTGCGTCGGAATCGTGAACGCGCCACGGCACCTCCTCGGTCGGCGCAGCCCCCTCGATACCGCTTCGGCTTTGGAGATGGAAGAGGACAGTGTCGGCGGGCGCCCGGGGCGCGCCGCGGATGGTGGGCACGAAAAGAAAAACCCGAGATGCGATTGCATCTCGGGTTTGGGAGGCGACGACCGGATTCGAACCGGTGAATGGAGGTTTTGCAGACCTCTGCCTTACCACTTGGCCACGTCGCCTGACGCGGTCGACATAACTAGGGCACCGCGGCCCGCCTGTCAACACCTCTTCGAGCGCAGATCAGAAAAAGCGGTCGACGAAGTCGGGCAGCCGGGTGACGTCCATCGACTTGCAGAAATAACCGTTGACGTCCTTGGCGTGGCACAGCTTCTCGAGCTCTTCGGCGGCCATGTCCGAGTAGAGCACGATGACCAGGTCTTCGTGGTCTCGCGAGTTGCGGATCTGATCCAGCAGATCGTCGGCGGCAAGACGCGGCATGCCGATGTCGATGAGCAGGACATCGGGCATCTCGTAGTCGAGCTTGGCGATGCAGCCGTGGGGAGCCGACATCTTCACGACTTCGTAGCCGTGCGCGACCAGGAGTTCTTCGGCGATCATGAGGCTGATGATGTTGTCATCGAGCACCATGACCTTGCGCTTTTCGCCGGGCATAAAGCCGATTATTGTGCCCGGCCGCCACAAGTCAACGTTACGGCACGATCCTTCGGTGGTTGAGGTATCGTGCCAGACCCCGCGCGCGTCGAGGCGCCGGGTCCGAGGAGGTCTCGATTGAGGGCGTTCGCGCTCAAGTACGTGCTCTCGATCGCCTTGGGGGCCGTGCTGGTCTGGCTGGCGTTTCGCGGCGAGGATTGGAGCGATTTCGGGCAACGCCTGGCCGCTGTCGACCCGGTGCCCGTCGTCGGGTATGTCGTGCTCTTCGCCGTGGCCCACGTGCTGCGTATCGTGCGTTGGGGTGTCCTGGTCAGGGCCCTCGGGCCGATCCGCTGGCGCGACGTCTTCAGCGCGGGCGCCGTTGGCTACATGTGCATCATCGTCTTCCCGCTGAGGCTCGGCGAGTTCGTCCGGCCGTACCTCGTGCGGGGCAAGGCCGGTATCACGGCGTCGGGCGCGTTGGCGACGGTCGTCGTCGAGCGGGTCATCGACGGTCTGCTCTTCGTCGCCCTCTTCTTCACCTTCATCTCGTTGCTGCCCCCTTCGGGGCACTCGGCCGTCGCCGCCGTCAAGCTCAGCGCGTGGCTGGCCGGCGCGGTCTTCCTGGGCGCGCTGATCGTCCTGCTCGCTGCCTATTGGCGTCGCGCCCGGACCGTCGCCGTGCTCGAGTCCTTGGGGAACCGGATCCACCGGGGCCTGACGGCCAAGGCCCTCGGCCTGCTGGACGCCTTCCTGGACGGGCTCGCCGTCTTGCCCGATCACCGGCGCCTGCTGGGTTTTCTCGCCTTCACGATCGTCTACTGGATCGCCTTGGGGGTCGGCATGCGGTTGATGGCGCTGGGCACCCACATCCCCGACCTGTCGTGGATCGGCGGCTTCGCCCTGCTGACGGTGCTGACCGTCGGCATCATGGTCCCGGCCGGCCCGGGCTTCACCGGCACGTTCGAACTGGCGTTGAAGGGCGGGTTCGCGCTGCTGGTTCTCTCGCCGTCGAGCATGGAGAACGTGGCGCTGTACACCATCATGCTGCACGTGGCCCAGCTCGTGGTGCAGGTCGGTTTCGGCGCGCTGTGGCTGATCACGGGCCAGGTACGGCTGGGGCGACTGGTCGAGGCCGGTGGCGGGCCGGTACATCCAGGCGGGGGCGGCGATTGACTCTCACGGTGCGGCAGGGGTAGGTTGACGCCGGTGCGCCGCCTGCCTCGGCAGGTGCTCCGCGCGGTCGGATCCCGAGGTCGATGATCGACCCGGCTCCCGCCGATATCGAACCGGACGAGGGTGACGCGATGACGAAGCGCTGGCATGTTCCCGTTGTGGGCGGTCTATCGGTGGGCGGTCTGGGCACGATCGGGGTCCTGACGTTGGCGATGCTCGCCGGCTGCAATCAGAATCCGCTGCAGGAGCTCGACGAGACGGTCACGGCGGTCAACCGGCAGGAGAACCGCCTGCCGGCCAAGACGAAGATCGACTTCCTGTTCGTCATCGACAACTCCGGTTCGATGTGTGAGGAGCAGGACAACCTGACCCGGAACTTCGACGCCTTCTCGAGCTTCCTCTTCGAGGAGCTCGGCGCGTCCGCCGACTACCGGATCGCCGTCACGAGCACCGACATGAACCCCGACAACGGGGATCGGGGCCGCTTCCTCAACGAGCCCGCGTTGCCGGTGCCCTCGCTCAACTGTATCGACGAGCAGGGCAACCCCAACGTGCCGAATACGATGGATTGCCAGGAGCTCGTCATGAACGGCGAGCTGGACCCGATCATCAAGTCGGGCGCCGAGGGCAACATCGGGACGAACTGCAACGCCGCCGACCCGGCTCAGCAGGCGCAGTGTGCCAAGGACGATCTCGAGCGCAAGTTCCGCTGCCTGGCGACCCTCGGCACGCAGGGCGACGGTTTCGAGAAGGGGCTCGAGGCGCTGCGGGTCGCGTTGTCGTGTGATGGCCCCAACGGGCCGACCTACAGCCAGGAGGGGCAGCTGGTCGACCCCGGACAGTTCGGTTCGTGCTGCGTGCCGGTCGACGAGCGGGGGCGGCGCGTGCTGCGCTACAACCCCGCCTGCGAGATCGCCGAGAACGACGCCGAGCCCGAGTTCCTTCGCCCCGACGCGGTGCTGGTGGTCATCATCGTCAGCGACGAGGACGACTGCAGCGACCCGATCACCAACCCCGCGGCCAGCCGCCGGGCCATCTGCAAGTACGCCACCACCGACGCCGACGGCAACGGCATCCCCGATGGTTTCAACGACCCGGACCTGTGCGGCAGCCGCACCCCGGCCGAATGCTATCGGGCCGAGTGCGGAGAACTCAGCCCCGAAGAGTGCCGAGACCAGCGCTGCGAGATTCCGCGGACGCAGAACAACAGCTGCGAGTGGTACCGCTCCGACCTTACGCCGGTGCAGGACTACTATCGCTTCCTCACCAGCCTCAAGGCGCGCCCGCTCGAGCAGCTGGTCGTCGCGACCATCGTCGGCTCCCGGGACTACACGACGCCCACGGCCTTCGAGATCAACTACAACCAGGGCCGCACGAACCCCGAGTGTCTGATGGCCGACGGGGACGACCAGGTCCCCGTCACCACGGACGCCTGCTGCCCGAACGGGCGCTGCACCGGCGACATCGCCACCTCGTGTGAGTCCGAGAACGGCGAGGCCTTCGCCGGTCGACGCTATCTGGAGTTGGCCGAGACCCTCGGCGACAACGGGATCGGTTGCCCGCCGCCGCCGGCCGGGCTGCCGGCCGACGCTCAGCGGGTCGTCGCGTGCGCCAATACGCCCCGCGACGGCGCTTGCCAGTACCAGAACGATGTCGACGAAGTCGTGCAGGGGCAGTGCCGCCCGGTCGAAGGGGAGGGGACCCTCGTCTGCACCGAGTGCGTGACGATCTGCGAGGACGACTTCGCCGGTCCACTCGGGGCGATCAAGGAGAAGGTGGCCCAGATCGTCGCGACCTACTGCCTCGACAAGCCGCCGGCGTGCCAGGTGGCCACCGAGGACGGTGGGACCCGCCCCTGCGAGACCGCCGAAGAGCGGGACTCTCCGGGCAACTACCCGATTCGCGTGCGGCAGCAGTGCCTGCTGACCGAAGATCAGGGAGGCCTGTGCCAGGAGCTTCTGCCGCCGACGGTGCTCGCCCGGGCCGATTGGACCCTGCGCCTCAATCAGGCGGGCTGCAACGGTGGCGCGTTGGTCCAGCTCAACGATCCGCCGCCCGCGGGCGCCGAGGTCTTCGTCGAGTTCCTCGTCGAGGTCGCCGACGAGGTCGGCGCGGGCCCTGCCGTTGACGGTGGCGCGCCGCCGCCGGTGGATGCCGCGCCCTGACTCGCCGACGGTCTCGTCAGGGGCCGCGCTCTCTTCCTCACATCTCCACACTGCCCGCGTCGCGGCGTCTCCGGGCGGCGCGCGCCTTCGATGACATGCAGGCCGATCACACCGACATCATCCTCGAAGAGCTCGCTCGACTGCGGGAAGAAGTCGTCAACACCCGCAATGTCAGCATCAAGACTGACAACCTGATCAAGAACCTCAGCTCCGAGGTCAAGGCGATCACCGACAAGCAGCAGCGGCAGGATCGCCGCTCGCTGATCAACTCGATCGGGGCATACATCCTGTTCGTCGCGCTCATCGCGACCGGCCTGTACATGACCTTCGATGCCCGCCTCGAGAAGCACGCAGCCGATCAGGCGCTCTTCGAGAAGAAAGAGGCCGGCTACAAGCGCGAAATCGCCGAGCTCAACGCAGAACTCGGCCGCTGGAAGCAGATCGAGCGGGAGTTGCTGGAGTTCGAGCGGCTGGTCCGGGATGGCAACAAAGAGCAGGCCGTCGCGAAGTTCAGCTCATTGCGGCGGGTCAGGTTCGCCGGGCTGCTCGAAGACCTCATCGTCCGCTTCAAGGCCGAGGTCGCCCGCGACAAGTACGACGCGGGGGTATCGCACTACGAGCAGGGCAACTTCGACAAAGCCGACGAGGCCTTCCTCAAGTCGCTGGAGTACAACGAAGAGCCCGAGTACCTCGGGGATCTGCTCTATCACCAGGGCATGGCCGGGCTGCGCATGAAGGACTTTCCCCGCGCGTCGGAGCTGCTCCAGCGATCGCTCGAGTTCAAGCATCCGCGGCGGGTCCTCGCAGATGCCCGGTACCATCTGGCCTATGCCTTCGACCGAATGGGCGAGAAGCGCACGGCCCGTGACCTCTACTACCGGTTCTTCAATCGCCACGAAGGCCACGTCTGGGCGCCGCGCGCCAAGCGCCGGTGGAAACAACTCCGCGGGGATTGACCGGAGCCTGCCGCGCCGGCCGGCTGTGTGGGTGGTCACGGCTCTAGAGCCGGAACCTACGGCGTGGCGGGCGAAGCGCTGTCCTCGGGCATGCCGCGCAGGGCATCGACCAGGCGGGCCCTCGATGGGCCGGCGATCTGCGTCAGGCTGCGCAGGGCCGTCTCATAACCCAGCCGGTGTCGTTCGAGGTGGTTCGCGAGGTCGGCGAGCTCGGCCTGCTGCGGGCTGCCCAGATCGCAGCGGCCTCGGATGGTCTGCAAGCGCCCGCGGAACCGGTCGGAGAACGCCTTCCAGCGAGATTCGCTCGTCGCCTCGTGTGCCACGAGCATCAGCGCCTGGCCGTTCTGCTCGAGTTCTACGAGCAGGTTCGTCAGAGCATCACGGCAGTCCGCGCCCGGCTCGTCGGGCAGGCTCTCTGTGGCCGGCGTCGGTGCGAAGAACGCGCCATAGGTGCCCGATACGGCGATGCTCGTGACGAAGCCGAGCACGAGCACGCCATACAGGCCCTGAAAGATGCGCTTGAACAGCACCGGCTCGGTCAGAGCAGGTCGCTCACTCATTCGTCGACCAGCCTCAAGGCAGGCCGCGCGCGCTGCTCGGCGGTCGGGCTCTCGTCCGGCTGCCCGGTCTCGGCGCTCGCTTCGGGGGCGGTCTCGGCCGGCTGCTCCCGGGCGCCCTCCGCCGGCTCGACGATCGCGACCTCGGCGGGTACGGCGTCGGCGAAGACGAGGCGGGTGCCGTCTTCATGGCCGTACAGGCCGAAGACCGCTCCATATGGCACGACGCACAGGTAGCGCTCCCCGCCGAAAGACAGGCTGGCCTTCACCGACAGAGGCCCGATCTCGAAGGTCTCGAGCTGGAAGCGTCGACTCAGATTGAGCGGCACCGCGATCTGGCCCTGAAGGTGGGGGGGAAGGTCCACGCCGGGTCGGGCGGGGTTGACGTAGACCATGACTTTGCCGACTTCGAGCATCTCGATGAGCCGGGCGCGCTTCTCGCGCTCCTGCGGGTCGGGGAAACGAAACTCGCTCATCGCCTGCTCGGATGGCTCCCTGTGTTGCTGCCCACGATCGTGCGGGCATGTCCTTCGATGCACGGCGTAGCACAAGCCGTTGCCTCGGTGAAAGACCCGGCGGTCGATGCTGGCCCTCGGCGAGTATTCGTGATACCTGCAAGAGACCGCCCCAATGGGGTCAGACCTCGATAGTCCGGATGCGCAGCCGACTCATCTTCTCGCTGTTGATCGCACTCGTGCCGCTCGGTATCGCCGGGACGGGTTCGGCGCAACCACCTGCGGAACAACCGGTTGTGCCGGCCGCCGCGCCCGAGGCCGGTGCCGGGTCGGTCGAGGTCGCCGACGGGTCCATCGCGCTCGACGCCGGGGCCCGCGGCTACCGCGACCTGATCGCGCTCTGGCACAATCGACGGGCCGCTCTGCCCGATGACGCCGAAGGGGCCGCCGAACAGCTCGAGCGGATCACCCGCGCCGCCCACGAGGCGGGGATTCGGCGCCTGGATCCGTTCGGCATCGCTCTGCTCCGTGAGGCGGAGGCTGCGTCGGCGGCTGGGCGCCATGGAGAAGCCGCGCGCCTGATCGACAAGGCGGAGCAGCTCGCACCCGGTCTGCCGGAGATCCATGATGCGCGGGCGTCACTCGCGCTGGATGAAGCGCCCTGGGCCGTTCACAGCTGGACCTCGCACTCCATCCGCGGGGTGCTCGCGCGGTTGGACGACTTTCAGCGGCGGCTTCTGCTGTTCGGCGATCTGGTCCTGATCGGACTGTTGATCGCCGGCCTCGCGGGCATCCTGTTCATCCTGGCTCAGCTGACCCGCTACGCGCTGCACATCTTCCACGATCTCGGGCAGTCCTTCCCGTCGACGATGCGCTTCGTACTGCTCGCGGCGGTGCTCCTCGTCTTGGCTCTGCCATTGATCTATGGCTTCGGGCCGCTGCTGCTCGTATTCCCCGTCGCCGGCGTCCTGTGGAACTACCAGAGCACGAGCGAGCGGGCGCTGACGGCGACGCTCGTTCTGCTGCTCGGTATCAGCCCGTGGCTGCTGCGCGTGGGCGATCACCTCACCGAAGCGGGCACCGGTACGTCTCAGGCGCTGCACGCTCTCGGCCTGAACGCCGGCGACGCGCGAGCGATGGAGTCGGTCGAGGCGGCGGTGGCGCGCGACCCGGACGACTGGCAGGCGCACGCGGTGCTCGGCCTGGCCTACAAGCGTGTGGGTCGACTCGAAGATGCGCGGACGACGCTCGGCGCCGCTGCCGGCGCCGTCGACGACGAGAGCAGCGAGGCCTCAGCGGCCGCGATCTACAACAACCTGGGCAACGTGCTCTTCGCCCTCGGCTACGAAGGCGGGGCCGAAGAGGCGTACCAGAAGGCCCGTCGGCGGGCCCGTGACGCGCCCGAGCCGCCGTTCAATCTTCATCGGTTGTATCGCCGCGCCGGTAAGGCAGACGAGGCCGAGACGGCGATTCAGCAGGCGTCGGCGATCGACGCACAACTCATCGCCGCGTGGAGCCAGGACGACGACCCCAGCGTCAACCGCTACGTGATCGACATGGAACTCCCGGCATCCGCGCTCATCGGGCGGGCGATGATGGATGTCCTGGCCGATACCCCTCTGGCGCGGCGCAGCTGGGTCGTGCTCGCCGGGCCGGTGCCCGAGATGACGGCGCCGCTCGCTGCCCTCGTGACCCTGGCCCTCTTTGCCATCCTCGGTCGTTTGCGCTCACGCATGCGGCTGACGTGGCCTTGTGTACGCTGTGCCCGGCCTGCACCCCACAACATGAGCGGCGGACCGCCGGCTCATCCGCAGTGCGAACAGTGCGTCAATCTCTTCGTGCGCAACATCCCGGTCGATCGGCGGGTCCGTTTCCAGAAAGAGCAGACCGTTGCGCGCTATGCGTCGCTCCGCCGCTGGGGCACCCGCGGTCTGGGGCTGTTGGTGCCGGGCACCGTCGATCTGGTGAGGGGTAATCCGTTGCGCGGCGCGGCGATGGTCGCGGCGACGACGGTCCTGGCCATCTGGCTGATCTTCCCCGACGGGCTGTTGATCGAGCCCGTGACGTTCGGCGCCGACCACGAGGCTGTGCCGGTCGGGCGATATCTCCTGGGTGTCGGCCTGATCGGTCTCTGGGTCGGCAGCGCGGTGCGCGCCGTGCGCTGGAAGGAGCGAGCCTGATGGCGCTGCAAGGCTCGCTGGCGGACTTCGGCATCGCCGAGATTCTGCAGCTGATAGGCAGTCAGCAGAAAACCGGCATCCTGCATGTGACCGGCGGGAGCTCGGCCGAAGAGGTCATGATCGCGTTCTCGTCGGGGCGCATCATCCGAACCGACGTCAACGGTCGCCACAAGCGGGACTTGCTGGGCCAGATGCTGGTGGCCGCCGGCGACGTCTCCCGTGAGCAGCTCGCCGTGGCGCTCAAGAGCCAGAAGAAGTCGCTCAAGCGCATCGGCGACATTCTCGTCGAAATGCAGGTGATCGGCCGGGAGACGGTCAATGAGCTCGCTGACCTGCAAACCCGGGAGACGCTCTACCGCCTGTTCGAATGGAAGTCCGGCCAGTACCGCTTCGAGAGCAAGCCGCCGAACTTCACTCGCCCGTCCGGACGCCCCATCTCGTCGGAGAGCCTTCTCATGGAAGGCTTTCGAATGCTCGACGAGTGGCCGCTCATCCGGGCTCGCATCAACAACTACTCGGTGGTCTTCCGGCCACTCGACAAGGCCCGCGAACTCGATGACCAGGGCAAGGCGCTCGAGCGGGTGCTCGACGACGCATTCTCCGAGTTCGGCGGCGGCGGCGGCATCGACGAGTTCTCGTTCGACGACTCGCTGTCTGGCGGTAGCGGTGGTCTGGGCGACGAGGAACGCAAAATCCTCGGCCTGGTCGATGGGCAACGGGATGTCTATCAGATCATCGATCTGAGCCGTCTCGGCGAGTTCGAGACGTGCAAGGCTCTGTTGACGTTGCTCAACGAGGAGTACATCGAGCCGACGAAGGTCAAGCGGGCGCTCGAATCTCCGGTGCGCCACCGGTCGGTGAACGCGCGCCGCTTCGCTCTGCGCATCATCGTCAACGGCACGCTCCTGCTGGCCATCGTCTTCGGCGTCTTGTTCATGCCCCGTTCGCGGATCGAGCTGCACCGCAACGCACAGCAGGTCGCCAACGAGGCCCAGACCCGGTTGCGGGCCAACCGCCTGGTCGCGATCGCGACGGCCCTCGAGGTCTTCCGGGTCGAGAACGGACGCTATCCGGCCAAGCTGGCAGTCCTGGTCGAGAAGGGCCTCATCACGCCCGAAACCTTGCAGTTGCCGGGCGAAGTCGCTATCCGCTACCTGAGCATCGGCACCGACTACGACCTGCGCTGAGCCGCTGAGTCGCTGTTGGCGTCCGCCATCGGCAGCACCCCCGAGAGAAGAGGTATGCGATTGAGTCAGGCCGATCTGCGCCACAGCGTGGTCCTCGAAGTGCCCGAGGGCAAGATGGTCACCGCAGGGCTTTGGGGCCCACAGGACGCCCACCGACGCCTGCTCGAACGGCGGTTGAAGGTGCGCTTGTCTGCCCGCGGCCGGCAGCTCACCATCGCTGGCGGCCCAGACCGGGTGCCCTTCGCCGAGCGCGTCGTTCGTGAGCTCATGTCGCTCGTTCGCAGCGGTCAGAACCTCTTCCTCAACGACATCGAGCAAGTGGTCAAGCTGTTGGAGGGCGATGGCGATGTGAGCGTCGGTGAGCTGCGGGCACAGACGTTGACGGTGACCCACGATCGGCGGGCCGTCAGCCCCAAGAGCCCCAACCAGCAGGCGTACATCGACGCGATGGAGCAGCACGATCTCGTCTTCGCCGTCGGGCCGGCCGGCACGGGCAAGACCTATCTGGCCATGGCAGCAGCGGTGGCTGCATTGCGGGCTCAGGCCGTCAAGAGAATCATCCTGACCCGCCCCGCCGTGGAGGCAGGCGAGCGGCTGGGCTTCCTGCCCGGCTCGCTCGTGGAGAAGGTCAACCCCTACTTGCGGCCGTTGTACGACGCGATGTTCGACCTGATGGGCATCGAGCAGGCGACCAAGCTCGTCGAGAACCGGACGATCGAGGTCGCGCCTTTGGCGTTCATGCGCGGGCGGACGCTGAACCATGCCTTCGTCATTCTCGACGAGGCACAGAATACCACCCGCGAACAGATGAAGATGTTCCTCACCCGCTTGGGCTTTTCGGCTCAGGCCGTCGTGACGGGCGACATGACTCAGGTCGATCTGGACCGCGGGCAACAGAGCGGCCTGCGCCACGCCATCGGCATCCTGGAGGGTCTGGAGGGCATCGGCATCGCCCGCTTGACCCCGGTCGACGTGGTGCGACACAAGCTGGTGCGCGCCATCGTTCAGGCGTATGACCGCGATGCCGAGGCCAAGAGCGCGCGATGATCTCGATTCTGCAGCGGCCCTCGGTTCGCGGGCGTCTGCCGGTGCGCACCCTCCGCCGTCGAGCTCAGCGCCTCTTGGAGATGCTGGGTCGAGTCGATGCCGATCTGGTCATCGTATTGACCGACGACCCCGAGATTCGGGCGCTCAACCGAGACTACCGCGGCAAGGACGAGCCGACGGACGTCCTGAGCTTCGCCCAGGACGAGGGCGAGTCGATGCCGTTGCCGCCGGGCGTGGCGCCCCAGCTCGGCGACGTCGTCATCAGCCTCGATACGGCAGCGCGTCAGGTCGACGACGGTGCCTTGCCGCGGCTGTGGAGGCCTCTGGGTGTCGAGTCCCCGCCGCCGTGGTATTTGATGGACGAGGTGACGTTCCTGATGGTGCACGGGGTGCTGCACCTGCTGGGGCACGATCATATGGACGAGGCCGATGCGGCGCAGATGTACGCCGAGGAGGCGCGCCTCTTGCCGCGCCTGCTCAGGCGGAGAGCTGCAAGAAGCGCTTGAGCCGTTGGGCGGGAACCGGCCGACCGTACTCGTGAAGCCGATCGATCGAGAAGCCATGCTCGCTCGCGAGGTTGGCGAGCATGCCCAGGCGTTCGCCGGGGACTTTGCGGCCGACGCTGCACACTGAGGTATCCTCCGCGAGCGCCATCAGCATCGGCTCGGCGAAGCAGGCGAAGATATGTCGGCTCTGCCCGGTGAACCAACCGTAGACCCGGCGCCAGGTGCCCCCGATGAGCGGCCGCGGCAGTCGCACGTACTCCCCATCGAGCAGCAGGACGTCTGCCCGGCGGGAGCAGTCGTGCTCAACGTCTTGCGGCGCAGCCACATCGACGACGACGCTGCCGCTGGGGATCGAAGACAGAGGAATACGGCCTCCCGTGCTCGATGCCGCGACCAGGATCCGCCCGGGGCCCAGGACCTGACCGACGTCGTCGACGAACCGGATCCGTCCATGGTGGGCGGCTTGCAGTCGACGGGCGAGTGCCTGCAATGGGCGCGGTGGCCGGTCGGTGACGATGTCGACGGTCTCACCGCGGCTCGCGAGCGCTTCGAGGATCGCGTTGGCGACCGGACCCGGTGGACCGAGCAGGCCGATCGGCGCGCGTCGATGATCGAGCCGGCGGATCTGGGCGATGCTTTCCACCGCGGCCAGCGCGGTGAAGCCGTTGCCTGTCGAGACCGGGCACGGCGCCGTGCGGGCGACCGCCTTGCCCTGGCCGCCGATCATCGCAGCGACTGCGCCCAGCCCGACGACCCCCGCCCCCTGACGATGACAGAGCTCGACCGCGGCGCTGATGGCCGCGACCCCTACGTCCTGATCGCCGAGCAGCTGGTCGGGCAGAAACGGCACCGCCGCCACTATGCCCGTCACGCGTCGACCGAAGGGATCGTCGAGGTGGATCCGAGCGAACGGCCGGGCAGGGGAGCGGGACGAATGCCGACTGACGACCAGCGGCGGATCGAGCCATCGCACCCCCAACAATCGCTGCTGCAACGGCGTCAGGGGGTGAGCGACGAAGCCGAACTGCATTACGCCTTGACGGGTGTGCCCTTCTCGGCGAGCAGGCGCTCGACGAGGTAGACGAAGGTCTGCACCCGGAACAGACGCGGAATGTCGTTGGCCGTCAGCCCAGGCTGAATCTCGTCGGGGTCGACCTCTGGCATGACCTCGCGCAGCTTGGCCAGAGCCTTCTCGGTCAGAACGCCGTCGACCTCGTACTCGCTGGGATCGATCCCCTCCTTGGTGGCTTCCTTGATGCCATCCCGCGGGATCTTGATCTGGAATGCGTGTTCGAGCAGGTAGACGATCTCGAGCAGGTCCAGGGATTCGGCCCCGAGGTCATCGAAGACCTTGGACTTCGGACTGACCTCGTCGTCTTCGACCCCGAGGGCCTCGACGAATGCTTCGCGCACCTTCTCGAAGACGTCATCTCTGGTCATCAACTCATTCCTCGTCGGACACGGCTGTTTGGACGCAGTGGAAGGCCGAGCACCTCCCGAGCGCTCGGCGTCAGCATCATGTGACCCGCAAAGGGGCGAGATCAAGTAGAAACTCCGGTGGAGACCCCCTATGCTCGCGACGTTGTGAAGACGCCCATTCGCATACTGATCGTCGATGACGACGCTGAGATCAGGGAGTACCTCGAGTTGGCTCTGAGCGGCCCCGGCGCGGCGGTCAGCTCTGCGGCATCCGTGGTGGATGTGCCCGACGAGCCCGCGTGTGATGTCGCGCTGGTCGATCTGCTGCTCGAGGGAGAAGAGACCGGCGAGCCCCTGATCTCGCGCCTTGCCGAGCGCGGTGTACGGGTCGTCGTCATGACCGGCCTGTCGACCGATGCGCCGCCGGTCCGGCGAGCCCTCGCGGCCGGCGCAGCATCAGTTTTGCAGAAGCCCTTTACCCTGTCTGCCGTACGGTACGAACTGCTCGGGGCGGGCGCCTGATGCCGCGCGGCTGAAGCCGCCGGCGGGGCCGTAGCGCATCACCGCGCGTACTGCACCGCGCGCGTACTGCGAATCACGACCACCCGGACGTCGCCCGCGCCGCTTTGCTCGCGCTCGATGCGACGCGCGATATCACGACAAAGCAGATCGGCGTCGCGATCCGAGAGCCGCGCATTGTCGACGAGCACCCGCACCTCGGACCCCGACTGCAGCGCGAAAACCTGCTCGACGCCGTCGAACTCTGCCGCAAGCGCTTCGAGGTCGTCGAGCCGCTTGATCGACGCGGCGAGGTGCTCGCTGCGGGCGCCCGGCCGCGAGGCGGAGAGGGCGTTGGCGGCCGCGACGATGTGATCGAGCATGGACTCCTGGCGCGCGGGGTCTTCGTGAGCCAGGACCGCCTGCACGACAGCCTTGCTCTCGCCGTGCTTGCGGCACAGGGCCGCTCCGACCTCGGCATGATCGCCCTCGGTCTCGTGGTCGATCGCCTTGCCGATGTCGTGCAGCAGGCCGGCCCGGACTGCGGGCCTCGGCTTCAGGCCCAACTCGGCTGCGATCATGCCGGCGAGCGCACCGACTTCGATCGAGTGGCGCAGCACGTTCTGAGCGAAGCTGGTCACGTAGTGCAGCCGCCCCAGCGCCTTGATCAGCTCGGGGTGCAGCCCCGAAACCTCCAACTCCAGCGCGGCCTCTTCACCATGCCGCCGGACGACCTGATTCATCTCGTCGCGGGTCCGGTTGACGATCTCTTCGATGCGGGCGGGGTGAATGCGCCCGTCGGCCAGGAGCTTCTCCATCGCGAGGGCGCCGACCTCGCGTCGGACCGGGTTGAACGAGCTGATCATGACGGCATCCGGCGTCTCGTCGATCACGACGTCACACCCGCTGGCCGCCTCGAAGGCGCGAATGTTCCGCCCCTCGCGGCCGATGATGCGCCCCTTCATGTCTTCGGCGGGTAGCGCGACCGCCCGCACCGTGCGGTCGGAGACGTGCTCGCTCGCGAACCGTTGAATCGCGGCGCTGAGAATCATGCGCGCGCGCTCTTCGGCGAGTTCGCGAGCCTCTTGCTCGATCGCGCGGATTCGGTCGATCGACGCGCGACGCGCATCCTCACCGACCTCCTCCATGAGCAGGTCTCGTGCTTCCTGCTGCGACAGTCCGGCGACCGCTTCGAGCCGTTCGCGCTGCTCCTCTACCGCGGCCTGAGACTCCTGCTCCTGCTCGTCGAGGCGGCGTTCCCGCCGGCCGATGTCCTTCTCCCGCCGACTGAGCTTGCGCTCCTGCTTGTTGAGCTCGGTGTCCCGCCCTTCGACGGTCTCCTCACGCTTGCGCAGCTTCTCTTCGCGGGTCTTCAGATCGATGCGGCGCGACTCGATGTCCTCCTCGATCTGCGTGGTCAGCGCGTCGTACTCGGCGCGGGCGCTCTCTTCGGCTTCTCTGCGCGCGAGGGCGAGCGCCTCGGCAGACTCTCGGCGGACCCGCTCGATCTCCTCGGTCGGATCCTCGCGGCGCGAGAGCATGAGGCCGACAACTGCGCCGATGGCCAGGCCTACGAGGCCGGCGATGGCATACTCCATCAGACTTGGGACTCCTCGGTGTCGAAGTTGAGTACCCCGCGCTCGGTCACCACCGCAGCGACCGGCATGTCCCACGGGGCGCGGGGCAGGCGGTCGGTGCGCTGGCACTCGAAGCAGACGCCGATGGCACGGATCTGCGTCTGGGCGAGGGTTCGGTCGTAGTGCCCGCCTCCGAGACCGAGGCGGACCCCCGCGTCGTCGAATGCGACGCCGGGGACCAAGAGCAGGTCGCCCGGACCGAGCGGACTGCTCGGGCCCTGGGGCTCGGGCAGGCCATTGCGATGGATGTTCCACGCGTTCGGCCGGACGAAGCTGAGGGGGCTGTCGGCGGCCGCGATACGGGCGTAGAGCAGGGGCTTGTCTGCCTGACGGGCCACCGTTTCGAGCAACGTCAGATCGACCTCGCCGTCGAAGGCCCGATACATCGCGACGCGCCGGGCGCGGGCGAAGGCGTCCGCCTGGGCGATCGCGCGGACGATCGAGGCCTCCGCGTGGCGTCGACGATCACCCGACACGGCGCGGCGCTGTTGACGATAGTGGCGGCGCAACGAAGCCCGGGCCGATTCAGCCCGCGTACCGACTGCTGAGATAGCGGACTCCGCGGGCATCGCGTCGGAACCAGGGGAAGGGAGGGGCTCGACGGCGCACGGTCGGGCGGTGGACCACCGCTCGACGGCATCCTCGGGCTCTTCACGGGGTTGAATTGCGGCGGAGGTTATCGCGCCGGATCGCGAGGTGTCAATGGGAAACTCGTCGTCGTTTCGGGTGTTTCCGGCTATCCGGGCCCTGCGCGGCCGCGCGCGGACATGTTGCTGGTCGTGATTCGCTTGACAGCCACGGCCGGAGTCGGATAAACACCCCCTCGCCGTCGAACCCGAGGGCTGTTAGCTCAATTGGTAGAGCAGCGGACTTTTAATCCGACGGTTCTGGGTTCGAATCCCAGGCGGCCCACATCGCGAGTCCCCATCGTCTAGTCTGGCCCAGGACACCGGCCTTTCAAGCCGGCGACGCGGGTTCAAATCCCGCTGGGGACGCTCTCACGGCCCCGAACTCCCTGAGTTCGGGGCCGTTCCTTTTTCGAACGAGCCGGCGGGCACGGGTGACAAGGTGTCGTAGACTCGCGCGCGCCTGAGCACGATGGCCCGGAGGCGCGCGCGGCGGCCGCTCACATGTTGCGGGTGCGACCGTCCACGGCGAGGGCGGCTTCCTTGACGACCTCGGCCAGGGTGGGGTGGGCGTGGCAGCTGCGCGCGATGTCCTCCGCGCTCGCGCCGAATTCGACAGCAACGGCCGCCTCGGCGATCAAGTCACCGGCGCGGGGGCCGATGATGTGCACGCCGAGTACGCGGTCGGTCTTGGCGTCGGCCAGGATCTTGACGAAGCCATCGGTGCTGTTCAGCGCCCGCGCGCGGCCGTTGGCCTTGAAGGGGAACTTGCCCTTTCGAAACTCGACCCCGTCCTCTCGCAACTGCTCCTCGGTGCGGCCGACGCTGGCGATCTCGGGGTGGGTGTAGACCACGTTGGGGATCGCGTCGTAGTTCACGTGCCCATAGCCAGTGGCGATGTGCTCGACGCACGCCACGCCTTCTTCCTCTGCCTTGTGGGCGAGCATGGGCCCGGCGATGACATCCCCGATGGCGTAGACGCCGTCGGCCTCGGTGGCGAAGTGGGCGCCGACGGGGATGCATCCCCGTCGGTCGGTCTCGATGCCGATGTTCTCCAGACCGAGGCCGTCGGTATTCGGCCGTCGGCCGACCGCGAGCAACACGCGATCGCAGGTTATGGGCTCGCCGCCTTCGTACTCGACGACGCACTGCTCACCGTCGACGCGGGCGCCGGTGACCCGCACGCCGAGTCGGAACTCGATGCCCTGCTTCTCGAAGACCTTTCGGGCCTCCTTGGCGATCTCGGCGTCCACCCCAGCGAGCACGCGGTCGAGGTACTCGAGCACGGTGACCCGCGCGCCGAGCCGCGACCAGACCGAGCCCAGCTCGAGGCCGATGACGCCGGCACCGATGACGACCAGATGGCCCGGGACATCCTGATAGTCGAGGGCCTGGGTGCTGCCGCCGATGCGGTCCCAGTCCAGCTCGATCCCCGGCAGGGTCGCGACGTTGGAGCCGGTCGCGATGAGGATGTTCTTGGCCGTCAGTCGGGTCTCACCATCGGTGGAGACGACCGATACCTGCCCCGGGCCATCGATGCGTCCCGTGCCGGCGTAGCGGGTGACCTTGTTCTTCCGAAACAGGTAGGCGACGCCGTCGGTGAGCCCCTTCACTATCCCGTCCTTGCGGGCGAGCATGGTGGGCAGGTCCAACTCCACCGACGCCTTGATGCCGTGCTCGGCGAACGCGTGTTGGGCTTCGTGGAAGCGCTCGCTCGACTCGAGCAGCGCCTTGGAGGGGATGCAGCCGACGCGCAGGCATGTCCCGCCGAGCGCCGACTCCTTCTCGATACAGGCGGTCTTCAGGCCGAGCTGGGCGGCACGAATCGCGGCGGTGTAGCCGCCCGGCCCCGCGCCGATCACGACCAGATCGTAGGTGTGCTCGCTCACCTCAGACCTCCAGCAGCATGCGAACGGGCGATTCGACGCATTCCTTGATGCGCTTGAGGAAGGTCACCGCCTCGCGCCCATCGACGATGCGATGATCGTACGTCAGCGCCACGTACATCATCGGCCGGATCACCACCTGACCGTCGACGGCGATCGGCCGCTCCTGGATGCCGTGCATGCCGAGGATCCCGCTCTGCGGCGGGTTGACGATGGGGGTCGACAGCAGCGAGCCGTAGACCCCGCCGTTGGTGATCGAGAAAGTGCCCCCGGTCAGCTCGTCGAGCTTGAGCTTGTTGTCTCGCGCCCGCCGGCCGAAGTCGGAGATCGTCTGCTCGACCTCGGCGAAGCTCAGGCGCTCGGCGTTCCGGATGACCGGGACCACCAGCCCTCGGCCGCCGCCGACCGCCACGCCGATGTCGAAGTAGTGGTGGTAGACGATCTCGTCGCCGTCGATGCGCGCGTTGACCGCCGGGAACTGTTTGAGCGCCTCGACCACCGCCTTCACGAAGAACGACATGAAGCCCAGCTTGATGTCGTAGCGCTCGATGAAGCTCTCGCGGTGGACTTTGCGCAGATCCATCACCGCCGACATGTCGATCTCGTTGAACGTCGTCAGCAAGGCCGCGTTCTGCTGGGCCTCCACCAGCCGGCGCGCAACCGTTCGTCGCAGCGGGCTCATGCGGACCCGTTCGGTGGTGCGATCGCCCGCCGGGCGCGGCGCGGGCAACTCTGCCGGTGCCCCGGCGGCTGCCTTCGGAGCGGCTGCCTTCGGGGCGGACGCCTTGTTCTCGAGGTGACGCAGGACGTCTTCCTTGAGCAGCCGTCCGCCCGGGCCGGTCGCCTTCACGTTCGACGCGTCCAGACCGTTCTCGGACAGCAGTCGACGCGCGGCGGGCGTCACCCGTGGCTCACCGCCCGATTGGGTCTGCGCATCGGTCTCCGCGGGCTCGTCGGCGGTGGAGTCGTCGGCCTTCTCGCCGGCGGGACGCTCACCCGGCTCGAGCCGGCCGACGACCTCGCCGATCGTAGCCGTCTCGCCCGCCGACTTGAGGACCTCCGCGAGAACCCCCGACTTGGGCGCGGGGACCTCGAGATTGACCTTGTCGCTCTCGACGACGACGACCGGCGCATCCTCCTCGACGTAGTCGCCCGGTTGGACGAGCCACTCACCGATGATGACCTCGGTGACCGATTCGCCGACCGGGGGGACTTTCAGGTCGATGGACATGTGTCGCTCCTTGCGGACGCGCCGCCGAGCGGGACGCGCATGACTCTCGGGTGGATGGAAGGGTTCAGGCGAGTTCGAAGGCCCGCTCGATGAGAAGCTCCTGCTCGAGGCGGTGGCTCGCCGTCGAGCCCGTCGCCGGACTGGCGCTGGCGCTGCGGGCGATGCCCTGCAACGAGAACCGCTCGATGAAGCGCTCGCCGAAGGTGAGTCGGATGAACGGCCAGGCGCCCATGTTCTCCGGCTCTTCCTGGACCCAGACCGCGTGAGCGTCGTCCGGGTACTCGGCGAACTGTGCCTTCAACTCGTCGTGGTCGAGCGGGTAGAGCTGCTCGAGGCGGTGCACCGCGACGTTGTTCGCCTCGAGGATCTCCTTCGCGTTGGCCAGCTCGTAGTAGATCTTCCCGGTGCACAGCAGAATCCGTCGGATCGAACTCGGATCGTCCACCGTCGGATCGCAGAGCGAGCGGGAGAAGCCGCCCGTGGCCAGCTCGTCGAGGGACGAGACCGCCTTGGGATGCCGCAGGAGGCTCTTGGGGGTCATGATCACCAGCGGCTTGCGCAGCGGCCGCAGGATTTGACGCCGCAGGCAGTGGAACAGCTGGGCTGGTGTCGTCAGGTTGCACACCTGGATGTTGTCTTCGGCGCACATGCCGAGGAAGCGCTCCAGCCGCGCGCTCGAGTGCTCGGGCCCCTGCCCTTCGAAGCCGTGCGGTAGCAGCATGACCAGGCCGCTGAGGCGGCGCCATTTGTCCTCGGAGCTGACGATGAACTGGTCGATGATGACCTGGGCGCCGTTGGCGAAGTCGCCGAACTGCGCTTCCCAGATCACCAGCCCGTCGGGCATGTCGAGGCTGTAGCCGTATTCGAATCCGAGGACACCGGACTCGCTCAGGGCGCTGTCGATGGGCTCGAAGAAGCCCTGCTTCTTCGAGATGTGGTTCATCGGGATGTAGCGCCGGCCGGACTTGTAGTCGTGCAGCACGCAGTGGCGATGGCTGAACGTGCCCCGGCCGCTGTCCTGACCGCTCAGCCGCACCCGCACGCCCTCGGTGACCAGCGACCCGAAGGCGAGCGCTTCGGCCGCTCCCCAGTCCAGCGGCTTCTCGCCGTCGGCCATCTCGCCCCGGCTGTCGAGCAGGCGCGAGATCTTGGGGTGGGCGTTGAAGTCGTCCGGCAAGCGCGTCTGGGCCTTGAGGATCGCCGAGAGCCGGTCGCGGGTCAGGGCGGTCTCCGACGGCGGCACGTCCAGATCGCGGCCGCCGACGTAGCCCTGCCAGATACCGCGACCGGTATCGACGGCGTAGACATAGTCGTTGCCGCGGGCCTCGGACAGCGCCGCGTCCAGGCGCTCACGGCGGCGGACCGCGATCTCCTCGGCTTCTTCGCGGCTGACCCCGCCGAGCTTGAGCAGGTTCTCGAGGTAGGCCTCGCGCACCGTCTTGCGCTTGCGGATCGCGGCGTACATCACCGGCTGGGTGAACGCGGGGTCATCCCCCTCGTTGTGGCCGTAGCGCCGGTAGCAGTACATGTCGATGATCACGTCCTTGTGGAACGCGCTGCGGAACTCCATCGCCAGCTTGATGGCCGCCGCCACCGCCTCGGGCTGCTCGCCGTTGACGTGCAGAATCGGCGTCTGAAGCATCTTCGCCACGTCGGTGGCGTAGTAGCTCGACCGCGCCGACTCGGGCGGGGTGGTGAAGCCGATCTGGTTGTTGACGATGACGTGGATCGTGCCGCCGACGCGATAGCCCTCCAGCTCACTGAGGTTGAGGGTCTCTTGAACGATGCCCTGGCCGGCGAAGGCCGAGTCGCCGTGGATCAGGATCGGCAGCACCCGGCGGCGTGCCTCGTCGCCCCGGCGGTCCTGCTTGGCGCGCACGCGGCCCACGAGCACCGGATTGACGAACTCGAGGTGGCTCGGGTTGAAGCACAACGACAGGTGCACCCTGCGCCCGCTCGAGGTGGTGTGATCCGAGCTGAAGCCCATGTGGTACTTCACGTCGCCGCCGCCGAAGTGCATCTCCGGATCGCGGTCGGCGAATTCCCGGAAGATCTGCGCCGGCGCCTTGCCCATCACGTTGGCCAGCACGTTGAGCCGGCCGCGGTGGGCCATCGCGATGACCGCCTCTTCGATGCCTTGGTCGCCGGCTTCTTCGAGCGCGAGGTCGACGAGCGGGATCAGGCTCTCTCCGCCTTCGAGGGAGAAGCGCTTGGCGCCCAGGAACTTCTTGTGGATGAACTGCTCGAAGATCTCGGCATCGGTCAGCTTGGTGAGCACCCGCAGCTGCTGATCACGGGTCAGGCTGAGCGCGTTGCGCGTCTTCTCCATCCGGCTCTGAAGCCAGTTCTTTATCCGGATGTCGTCGATGTGCATGAACTGCACGCCGATGTAGCCGCAGTAGGTCCGTCGCAGCTGATTGAGGATCTCGCGCAGCGTGAGCACCGCCGGCCCGCCCAGAGTACGGGCAGAGAACGACTCGTCGAGCGCGGCCTCACCGAGCTCGTAGTGGTCGAGTTCGAGTTCGGGGTGAGGCTCACGGGGCAGGCCGAGCGGATCGAGCTTGGCGATCATGTGACCGCGGACCCGATAGGCCCGCACCAACTGGTCGACCCGATCCTGGCGTGCGGCGAACTCCATGCTCGCGCCGGCCGGGTCGGTTGACGCGGTCTCACCGCCCGGTGGATTGAAGATGCTCGTCGCCCGATAGCGAGGGCCGCGCAGGTCACGTGCGCGCACGGCTCGTCGGTCCATGCCCTCGAAGTAGGCGCGCCAGTCGTCGGACACCGATGTCGGGTCGTCGAGGTAGCTCGCAAAGAGGCCCTCGACGAAGGCCAGGTTCGCTCCGTTGAGCGGCTCGTCGGCTCCACCCATGTCGACGTTTCTCCAGTGGCTGGCGGACGCCGGACGATCCTGTGGACGGCCGGCCGCTTCCGCGTCGTGCGGGATTGTGTCCTACCCGGCGCAGCATGTCGAGGGGGTACGCCGTAGTCGGTGAACGCCGTCGATGGTCGTCGGCCTATGGCGCACGGGCTGGCACATTGATAGCGTGCGATGTCCCCGGGGCCATGCCGGTCTCGGTACTGGCCGGAGCCGGAGCTTGAGCCGTCACGTCCGCGCGTTCATCCGCCACCGAGGCGAAGACCTGCTCGAACGGCTCGAAGAACGCCCCTTCGCAGGCGCCGACTGGACGA
Organism: bacterium; assembly: GCA_030427205.1. Lineage (GTDB taxonomy): Bacteria > Myxococcota_A > Bradymonadia > UBA7976 > UBA1532 > JACKDM01. Next base: position 129,628 of record JAUHXC010000002.1, read on the forward strand.
TCGCCAGCCACGGTGCCGCGATCCGGGTGGTGGGGGAGCACGACGATCTCTTCGAGCGGTTGGTGGTCGTCTTGCCGCGACCGCCCGAGGCCACCCCGGAGAAGTTCACCCCTTGGGCCGAGTCCCGCCTGGCTCACCTCGGCTGGTACATCGAGACCTGCAATACCGGCAAACAGGTGAGCACCGTCAGCCACGCGGCAAGCGTCGTCGCCATCCTCATGTTGCGGGTGGGGCGGGATCCGAACGATCGCGCCACCGAGCTGCCCCCGCCCGGCGCGGTCCCCGATCTGCTGCACGACTTCGCGCTCAACCTCGAACGCTACGTGCATGCGCTCGGAGACCCCGACTTGCGCTACGTACGGGCACTGCGGCTGTATCGGGTGCCCCGACATCAGCGCGCCGACGAGTTCGTCCTCGGGGTCGACGTGCTACCGACCGTCATCGGCCTCGCAGAGCCCACCGTGCCCATCTCGCCTTTGACGCTCGTTCGAGGCGTGATCGGAGAGCTGACGGAGCTGCTCGACCAGCGCCGGGAAGAATTGCGCGCAGCGTCGAGCCCGGTGCGGCTGGCCGAGTGGCGCCGTGCGCGACGCGTCGCCGGAGAGATGGGGCGGGTCGTTCGTGGATTGGACGCGATCTGTGCTCTGATCGACACCGAGCGGGTTCAGCTGGTCGTCGTGCGCGAGCGCCTCGCCGAACTGAGGCCGCGGACCCGCGAGTGGACGAAGCCGATGCTCCAGGCCCTGGTCGTCCTGGCAGCCGCGCTCGGCCTCACCTGGCTTTGGTTGGATTGACCCGTCCGTCGGGGCCGCGGGTCCCCGAGCGGGAACCGCTCAGCGCGTGGCGAACTCGTTCTCGATCCACAGCAGCAGCCGGACATGGCGTGGGTCGTCCCGCCCGCGGAAGACGACCCGCCCGCCGTGGTCACGCTCCCGGGGTTTGGTGAGCAGCAGCGAAGCATCGGGCTCGATGGCGTCGATGAACCACTGGCTCACCAAGTAGTTCCACTGTACAGCGCACGGGTCGTCGAGGTCGTCGAGCAGCCAGTATCCGCCCGCGACGGCCTGGGTGCCGTGGCAGGCCCCCATCTCACCGCACGATTGGACCAGCATCTCGTTGATGGTGACGCCCTCGGCGTCGGGCATCTCGAACTCCGCCCGATAGCTGTCGGACCGTCCGGCAGAGTCCCCGGGCGGAGGGATGCCCTCACACGGGATGGGCCCCGAGCCGCCCATGCCGCCCTGGCCATCCATGCCGCCGACCCCGCCCATGCCGCCTTCACCCCCGGCGCCCTGCATCTCGGGCGGCTGCAGGGCGTCTTCGATCCACTCGAGGATGCGGTTGTAGGTCGCGCTGCCGGGAATGAGGTAGGCCGGAAACTCCGGCGGGTGATGCACGAGCAGCCGACTCTGCGGCGGGTCGTCGAAGTCGACGAAGCCCAGCGACTCATCGAAATTGAGTCGCTGCTGCTCGGGGCTCAGTCCGTCCGGGCCGCCGTCGACGAGCTGGAAGAGAGCATCGGACGGGTTCGGGCTGGCAGCCTGATGACATGCCGGTCCGCCGCACGAGCTGTACAGCAGGCCGACCACCGATGACTGAAACAGCTCGGGGTCGGGCATCGGCATCGACTCGTCGGCGCCCTCGCCGCCCGAGCCGCCCATGCCGTTCGGGCCCGGCTCCCGAGGATCCTCCATGGGCATCGGTGAGCCACCGGCGCCGCCGGCGGGATCCATCGCGTTGGGCTGCCCGCTGTCGGGTGACGGCGTCTGTGGTCCCAAGATGATGGGATCCTCGGTGCACCCGGTCAGCAGCCATGGGCTGCCGCACGACAGAGCGGCAATCAGAGCGATACGGAGGGGAGACCTGCGCGATCGGAGGGTCATGTCTGCCTCACGAACGGGCGGTGAGGGGAAGGAGCCGCGCGTGGCTCAGCGACCAGAGCCACGCGCGGACGGTACCGCCTACTGGATGTAGTCGGCCGCGTCGCCTTGGGCGTTCGCGTCGGCGTCGATCCACGAGTCGAGGATGAGGGCGTTGTAGATGTTGTCGCCCCCGACCAGCCGCTGCAGGCTCTGCGAGCCGAGCGGACCGGCCATCGTCCCGTTGGTGGCCCCACTGCGCTGAGCGCCCTGCAGCCGCAGCCGCGGGTGAGCGTTCGACGAGTTGGGGATGCCGTTGAACTCGACGATGCGGTCCAGGTCGTAGGTCACGTTGTTGACCAGGTCGGCGAAGAGGTTCGCCGGCGCATCGTTGCAGAACTGCCGGTTGGCGTTGTTGTCCAGCGGGTTGACCGGGCAACCGTTGTTGTCGAACAAGAACAGGCCGGTGCCGAGGCCCGCCATCATGCGGACGAAGAACGGCGAGTTGTTCTGGTTGCCGGTGTTCAGGCCGATCTCGGTCTGCAGCACGTTGAAGTCGATGTTCGCGAAGTCCTGGTTGTCGTAGGCGGCGACGAACGCGTCGTACTGAGCCATCAGATCCGCGTTGTTGATCATGTCGACGTTGACGTGACAACCCACGCAGTAGGTCGGGCCCTCGTTGTTGCCGTCGACGGCGCCGCGGATCGAGTGCGGCATCATCTGGTTCATGCTCAACGCCGGGAAGTCGTTGCGGCCACCGAGCGCCGGGTTGTTGCCCTCGCCGAGGCGGTCGGAGAACGTGAAGACGTCCGACGTATCGCCGTTGAAGTCGACGAAGCGCCAGAAGACCTTCTCGGCCGGCGAGATCTTCGTGATCTTGCCGTGGCTGTTGACGCCGAGGTACTGCATCACCGGGCTCTGGTAGACGAAGTCCGCCGCGGTCTCCTCGAGCAGGATCCGCTCGCCGGTCACGTTGCTGAAGAAGTAGTCCGCCGGGTTGGCGTTGTACTGGTTGGCGAGGTGACAGCCGATGCAGTTGTTGGTCCACGAGGCGTGGCACGACTGGCAGTCCATCACGTCGAGGTGGCTGAAGTTGTCCGAGTACAGGTTCGGATCCGTCTGGATCGGCCCGGTACCGGTCTGCTGATTGCCGTCGGTGCGACCCATCGCGTACGACGCCTTGGGGCTGTACAACTGCTGCGACGTGATCGGGTGCGTCCGCTGGGACAGGATCGTCACGTCGCGGGTCTGCGGTACGTAGTGCCGCTGGCCGTCGAGGCGGCTGGTCAGCCAGTAGTGACCGCCGGCGTCCTTGACCACATGCCGCAGCGCGTTGCCGCGGTTGTCGACCGCACACTCGGCCTCGTCACCGCCGTAGGTGGTGCAGGGCACGGTGCCGGCGAACGACTCGACCGTACCGTGGCACGACTCGCACTGAATGGCGGTCGCCTGGTCCTGACGGCTGCGAATCTCACCCGAGGTCGAGTCGCCTTCGGTGCCGCCGTGCAGGTCCCGGCTGCCGTGGCAGTCGATGCAGCCCATGCCCGCCTCGTAGTGCAGATCGGGCGGGGTGTCGTCGCGCTGGTCGTTGTCGTAGTCCTCGCTGAGGATGTACTGGTTGGCGTTGCGCCCGTTGAACGTATTGTTCTGCACGGCCGGGTTGTACAGCCGCTGATCCTGGGCGGTGTTCTCGAAGTCGAACGGGTTGGCCGGGTACTGGAAGTTGTTGGTCAGGTCCTCGTTCTGGTCGAGGCGGATGCCCCAGAACTGCAGCACGGTGCGGTTCGACCCCTGGTGGCAGCCCACGCAGGCCCGGTCGCTGATGCCGCGCACGAAGGCGCCATTGGGCAGAATCTTCGCCACATTGCGGATCTGGTGCGCCAGCGTGTGCGCCCGCTCGCCGGCCGCGATCGCGTCGGGATCGGCAGGCTCGTCGCGCGGTACGTTGGGGTCGAAGCCCGCGTGACGCCCGTCGTAGCTGTACTCCATGTGGCAGGCGGTGCAGCCCGACGAGCGGAAGTCCGCGTAGCGGTTGTTGTCGCCCGCGCTCCACAGGTGGCAGTTGCCGCAGGTGATGGTCACCTGCTCGTCGATCAGGGTCTCGAGCGGGCTGTTGGCCCGGACCCGGTTCGGACGCTGCGGATCCTGGTTGGCGTCGATGATGTGGTTGTTGAGGTTGGCGGCGATGTAGTTGCCGTTGTCCCGCATCGGGCCGTTGAACTGCGCGAGCTCGGGCTGCTCGACGAGTCGACCGACCTCACCGATCGCGGCGTTGGCCGGGTTGAAGCCGGGGTTCTGCACGGCGCGGGGCGCCGAGTCCGCCAGCGTATCGCTGCTGTTCTGGTCACCGCGATAGTCGGGGATCCGGTTGTCCACGCCGACCAGGAAGCGGGTCGCCGAGAACAGGCCGGTGGTCGTCGCCAGGACCGAGCGGGGCACCCACTGGGCGTGCTCGTCGAAGTGGCAGCCCTGCTGACCGCAGCCGCGACCGGCCGAAACCACCCGCAGGTCGCCGGGGTTGACGAACTCGAGGTAGTCGAGGTTGGTGTGCTCCTGGCCGTTGGCGCCCATGTAGGGGCTCGGCTCGAGACGGTCGATGCCGGCGAGGGTCACCCGGTTGAAGAAGGCCTTGTCGTTGTTGGCCTGATAGTTGCGGTCGCCGATCTCCGGCGGGGGCGCCACGTGGCTGCCGTTCTTGCCCGAGCCCGCGCCGTTGCCGCCGTGGCAGCCGGTGCAGGCGATCTGGCTCGCGCCGGGGAAGGGGTGCGGGTTGCCGATGCCGGCGCCCGAGTAGGTATTGCCCTGCCCACCGTTGTGGCACATCATGCACGACTCGGTGGGCGGCGGCGGCGGATCGTCCGGCCCGGGCGGCGGGTCGTCCGGACCGACCGGCACCTCGTCATCGGGCAACGGGCAGTTCGGATCCGGCTCGCAATAGCGGGGATCGCACTCGCAGCACGCGAGGAAGTACAGGAAGTCGTCCTCGGCGCAGCGATCGAGCTGGTCGCAGTTCCAGGTATTGCCCCGGTAGTCGTACTCGCTGCAGTCCGTCAGCTCTTGCGGCTGCTCGGGCGGTTGGTTCTGCGGATCCTCACCGGGATCCTCGTTGTCCGGGTTGTCCCCCATCACCCCCATGTCCCCTCCGGGGTCCGGAGGCAAGATGGGTGGCTCCTCGGAGCAACCGCCGATGAAGAGCAGCGCAGACAGCGCGACTATCAGCCGCGTCCCCCACGCAAACTGGTGATGGACCATGACGTCCTCCCCCGCGATTCAAGATTAGCGGTCGCGGATCTCCCGCTTAGAGACCGCGCACTGCTCTCCCATGCCTAGCACCGACCATGCCAGCAATCAGGTTTCGATGAAAGGGGGAATTCTCTGCCCTGCCACCGGTTTTGGTGGCCAGCGGCGCGGCCGTCATCGGGTCGATGGGGCCTTTAGACCTGGGGACGGCAGACCCCACCTGCGTGCCTCGGGCACGCCGCGCGACGCCGGATCCGGACCTCGAAACGAGCCGCCGCCGAGCAGATCGCTGACGGGACGAGGCGCGATCGGCAGGCGTCTTTCGTCGTCCGGTGTCCTGTGACATGCTGCGCGCCACTCGAACCCTTCGGAGGCCCAGTGTTCGTCTGGAACATCGACCCGGTCTTCTTTCACCTGCCGGACTTCCTCGGTGGGCGCGGCATCCGCTACTACGGGGTGCTCTACGCCCTGACCCTGATGGGCGGCTTCTATGTCTGGCAATGGCAGATGCTGCGCGGCGGCCATACCCGCAAGCAGGCCGACCGCTTCCTCACGATGGGGGTGATCGCGGTCATCGCCGGGGCCCGGTTGGGCCACTGCCTGTTCTACGAGCCCGAGCGCTATCTCAAGGACCCGATCCGCATTCTCTACTTCTGGGAGGGCGGGCTGGCCAGCCACGGGTCGACGGTCGCGTTGATCGCTGTCCTCATCTACTTCGCGCGCACCGAGCGCATGTCGATCCGCGAGGTGCTCGATCGTTTCGGCATGTCGGCGGCGGTCGGGGCGACCCTGATTCGGGTCGGCAACTTCATGAACTCCGAGATCGTCGGCCGGGTGACCGACTCACCGTTCAAGGTCAAGTTTCCGCGGCACGATCGGGACAGCCTGACGCAATGCCCCGAGGCGTGTGGGCAGGTGCCGGCCGACGTCTGCGGGTTCATCAACGAGCAGTGCTACAGCTTCGCTCAGGTGCCGTGGCGCCATCCCAGCCAGCTCTATGAGGCGGTGCTCGGCGCCTCGGTCTTCCTGCTCCTCTTCGCGATCGACCGCTACTATGGCGAGAAGCGCCCACTCGGCTTGCTCGGGTTCCTGTTCATCGGGGTCTACTTCACCGGCCGGTTCCTCGTGGAGTTCGTCAAGGAGTACCAGTCGCTCGAAGCGCGCGAGTCTCTGCTGACGATGGGCCAGTACCTCTCCATCCCGTTCATGATCATCGGCGCTCTCGGGGTCATCAAGGCGCTCAAGGACCGCGAACAGACGCCTCGACCTGCCGCGGCGGCCGACGAAGGCTGAGGCGTCCAGATTCTGGACGACTTGGACGCCCTGGACGCTCTCCGGCGCGACGCCTCAACTGTAAGTCACCGAAAATCAAGCATTCACCTCTTGGCACGGCGCTCGCTCTATCGGTCGAGCACCTGCGACAACGTCAACCGAGGAGGTGAACCATGCAGGCACTCGCGATCTTGATGTTCCTGGCGACGGCGGCCGCGGCGCCGTCCATGGCGGAGGCTGCCGTCGAGGCCGGCTGTGGGCTGGACCGGTACGAGCCCAACGACGTGCGGAGTCGAGCCAAGAGCACCCGGGGCAAGCGAGTCGAAGCCCGGGTCTGTGGCGACGACGCCGACTGGTACTATGTGAAGCTCGAGGCCGGCTCGACCATCGTCGTACACGCCGAGCACGCGGCGGAAGATCCGCTGCGGGTCGAGCTGTACCCGCCGCGCAGCCGCAAGCCGCAGGGCGAAGTGAGTCGAGAGGGCGGGAGCACCCTGGTCAGCTATCGGGTGCGCGAGACGGGCAAGCACCGCATCCGCGTGAGTTCGTCGGACGGCGGGGCTGCGAGCTACGCCTTCGAGCTTCGTCCCGGCTCCTGACCGACCCTGCACGCGGCCGCGCCGGTGGCGGATACCCCCGGCCGGCCGCGTTCAGATCCACTGATGCCGACGATACCAATCGATCGTCTGGCTGAGCCCGGTGTCGAACGAGCGTGACGGCTCGAACCCGAGTTCGGCTCGAGCCAGGTCGGGGCGACAGGCCCAGCCGCCCCCGCTCAGCTCGCGCAGCGTGCGGGCGAGCAGGGGCGCGGCGCCGATCAGGCCGGTGGCTTGCTCGGCGACCGGGACCAGCAGACTCAGCAGCCTCGACGACAAGGGCAGTCGCACGGCCGGTGCCCGACACAGCGCCCGTTCGAGCATGTCGGCGAGCGCGGACATCGGACAGGGCTCACCATCGCTGAGGAAGAACGGCCCGACCGGTCGTTCGCCGGGCTCGATCAGCTCGACGATCAGCCGGCAGAGGTCGTCCACGTGGATGAACGACAACTCCAGTCCATCGACGACGGGCAGCAGCCGGCGCTGAGCGAGACGCGCCCAGGCGGCGAGCTCGGGATCGTATGGCCCATAGGTCATCGCTGGCCGCAGGATCGTGACGGGCAGATCGTCTGCGACAGCGCTCAGTGCCGCCTCGGCTGCCAGCTTGCTGCGGCCGTACGCGTTGACCGGCTCTTCGCCCCCCGGACGAACATGCGGCTCAGAGGGCTGGGAAGGGCCCTGGGCGGCGAGGCTGCTGACGAAGACGAAGCGCGACAAGCGACGCTTGAGGCAGGCCTCTGCCAGTCGAGCGGTGCCCTGCGCGTTCACGCGGTCGTAGGTCGAGGCACGGGCGGCCGACGTGACGCCGGCGAGGTGCACGACGGCGTCCACGCCGGCGACGGCATCGGGCAGTGTCTGAGGGACGGTGACGTCACCGGTGATGGTCTCGACTTCACCGAGCCGGTCGAGCCGACGAGCGGGTGTCGAAGGACGCACGAGAACCCGTACATGATGCCCGGCGGCGATCAGATGACGGCACAGGTGGCGCCCGATGAAGCCGGTGGCTCCGGTCACGAGGGTCTTCACCGATGCACGCCGAAGGTGCGCGGCAGACCGGCCTCGTCTTCGTGCCGGTCTCTCGGCAGCCCCGGTCGTCGATCAGGCGTTGTCATCTTGCGAGCCTTCGATGCCATATCGTTCGATCTTCCGATAGAGGTTTCTACGGCTGACCTTGAGCTCTTTCGCCGCCTGGGTCTTGTTCCATCCACAGCGGACCAGGGCTGCGAGGATCTGCTCTCGCTCGTGCGCCTCCCACTCGGCCTTGTTGCGAATATGGTGTGTGGGGGGCGGGGGAGGCGGTGCCGAAACGGGCGTTGGCTGCACAGGGGCCGACAGCGGCCTCGACGCCTGCCGGATCGCCATCGGTCCCGGCTCGGGCAGCCGGAGCTCCTCGGCGCGGATGACGTCGCCGCGGCTCAGCAGCGCGCTCGACTTGATCGCGTTCTCGAGCTGACGCACGTTGCCCGGCCAGTCGGAGCGCATCAGGCGTTGCAGGGCTGCCTCGTCGAGTTTCTTGAGCGGCAGCCCCACGTCTTCGGTGAGCCGCTGCAGGAAATGCCGGGCCAGGGCAGGGATGTCCTCCATGCGCTCTCTGAGCGGCGGGACCCGTACCTCGACGACGTTGAGTCGGTAGTACAGGTCTTCGCGGAAGCGTCCGTGAGCCACCTCGGTCTTGAGGTCGCGATTGGTCGCGGCGATGATGCGCGCCTGCACCGGTTCGGCGTCACGACCGCCGATCGGGCGCACCTCCTTCTCCTGCAGGACACGCAGCAGCTTGGCCTGGATGTTGAGCGGCATCTCGCCGAGCTCGTCGAGGAAGACGGTGCCTTTGCGGGCCGCGATGAAGAGGCCTTCCTTGGCCGATGTCGCGCCCGTGAATGCGCCGCGCTTGTAGCCGAAGAGTTCGCTCTCGAGCAGGTTCTCGGGAATGGCCGCGCAGTTGATCGCCATGAACGGTTCGTCGGTCCGGGTGCCGCCGTGGTGCAGGGCGCGCGCGATCAGCTCCTTGCCCGTACCGCTCTCGCCGGTGATCAGCACCGGGACCGGGTAGTCCATCACCTGGTTGAGGATGTCGAAGACCCGGTGCATCTTCTCGCTGCGACCGACGATATTGCGGAAGGTGTAGGTCGAGCGCAGCGCGCGATTCTTCGAGTCGAGATCCCGCTCGAAGCGGGACAGCTCGACCGACTTCGCGGCGACATCCTCCTGCAGAGAGCTGGCCATGCGCTCGAGCGTCATGTTGGCCAGACGCAGCTCGTCGCGGTTGGCGCGCAGCTGGCGGACTCGGAACCGCGCTTCGATGGCCATACCAGCGATGTCGGCGACGTCTTGCAAGACGGCCCGATCGTCCGCATCGAAGCCGCCGCTGGTGGCCGGTCGGTCGACGTAGATGACGCCGACTGCTCTCTCTGCGGCCCGCAGCGGCAGGACCATCACGGCGCGATCGGGATCGAAGTCCGGCTCGTCGTCCCGGAAGCGGCTGTCCTCGGCGAGGGACGCGGTCAGAAATGGTTCGCCCGTCCGCAGGACATAGTCGGCGATGCGCCGAATGCGGCGGAAGGCAGGGGAGCGGGCGATCGATTGATCCAGCGCCCGGGCGGCGCGGATGTTCGGCCGCCCGCTCTCGCTGAACAGCACGAACCCGCGCTCACCGGCGCTGTGCTCGACGACACACTCGAGCAGGCCATCGAAGAGGGCCGCCGAGTCTTCGCCGGTCAGCATGTTTTTCATGCGGGTCACCAGCGCAGGGAAACGCCGATCCCGTTCGTGCTGCTTCATCCTGAGTATCATGACCAAGCGTGGCCCGATGTGCCAGTCCGTGCCCGAATTGGGCGGCCCTTGACGGGGATGGGGGCGATCGATACGGTCTGCGGTCATTTCAGGTGCCTGGGAGCCTCCATGAGCCGGCGGGTCTTCATCGAAACCTACGGATGCCAGATGAATGAAGCCGACAGCGAACTGATGTTCGGTCTGCTTCGGCATCGGGGCTACGCGGTCGCAGAGTCCGCCGACGAAGCGGACGTCGTTCTGCTCAATACGTGCGCCGTGCGCGAGCGCGCCGAGGAGCGGATCTTCGGCCGGCTCGGGTGGTTCAAGGCCCTCAAGAGGCGACGGCCCGAAGTCGTGCTCGGCGTTGCCGGCTGTATGGCCGAGCGGATGCGGGAGACCATCGTCGAGCGTGCCCCGCACGTCGATCTGGTCATCGGTCCCGATGCCTATCGCCGCCTGCCCCAGCTCATCGACGCCGCGGATGCCCCCGAGGCCGACCTGCAGGTCGACGTCCGGCTCGATCGCCGGGAGACCTACCGCGATGTACAGGTCGACCGCGTCGCCGGGGTCAGCGGATGGATTTCCGTCCAGCGGGGATGTGACAAGTTCTGCACGTTCTGCATCGTGCCGTTCGTGCGCGGACGCGAGCGCAGCCTGGCACCGGAGGACGTCGTCGCCCAGGCCCGCGAGATGGCGGAGACCGGCTTCCGGGAGGTCACGCTCCTGGGGCAGACCGTCTCAAGCTACTACGAGCGCGGGCACGACTTCGCCGATCTGCTGACGTTGGTGCACGGTGTCGAGGAACTCCACCGCGTCCGCTACACCTCGCCATACCCCAATGACTTCTCCGACCGCCTTCTGGAGACGCTCGGGGCTTTGCCGCGGGTCGGGCGCCATATCCATCTGCCGGTGCAAAGCGGCAGCAGCCGGATCCTCAAGGACATGAAGCGGGGCTACTCGGCCGAGTCGTTCATGGCGCTCATCGAGCGGGTCAGGCGGATCCTGCCCGAGCATGCGCTCAGCACCGACATCATCGTCGGCTACCCGGGCGAGACGGAGGACGACTTTCAGCAGACGCTCGAGCTCGTTCGCGCCGTCCAGTTCGACTTCGCGTTCATGTTTCACTACAGCGAGCGCGACGGCACTTTCGCCGCCCGCCGGCGGCCGGACGACATCCCGCTCGAGGTGAAGAAAGACCGCCTCAAGCGCTTGATCGACGTTCAGGAGGGCATCTCGAAGGTGCGCAATGCGCGCATGATCGGGCGCAGGGCAGAGGTGCTCGTTCAGGGCCCGAGCCGTCGCGACCCGGAGCAGGTCGTCGGTCGCACGAGCTGTTTTCGTACGACGATCCTGCCCGGCGCGGGGCTGGCGCCGGGTGATCTGGTGCCCGTGAAGATATCCGGCGGGACCAGCCACACGCTCTTCGGCGAGCCGCTCTCGGCATGATCCGAATCCGGGATCCCATTCATGGCAGCATCCGGCTCTCGCCGGACGAGATGGCCATCGTCGATCATCCGGTATTTCAGCGCCTGCGAGGGATCAAGCAGCTCGGGTTCGCGGATCAGGCCTTCCCGGGTGCGACCCACACCCGATACGCTCATGCCATCGGGGCGATGGAGGTCGCGACCCGGATGTTCGATGCGGTCTTCCCGATCGAGCGCTCGGCGCTGCCCTGGGGAGATCGTGTCAGGCTGCGGCAGCTGCTGCGCTTGACGGTCATGCTTCACGATCTGGGACATCCGCCGGCCTCTCATTCCAGCGAGTCGGTGATGCCTGCCCGACGGCTCCTCGATCTTCCGTTCGAGGACGAAGCCGAGCCCGAACGGCAGGCGAATCACGAGGACTACACGGTAAAACTGCTGCTGGATTCTCAGCTGGCGGGCGCCATCCGCTCCCGGTTTGGCGATCGAGGCATCGAGCCGGAAGACATCGTACATCTCTTGACCGGCGCTCTGCCGGCGCGGCAGGCGGGGCTCTCAGTCGACGGGATCGACTACTATCCGGTGCTGCACCAGATGGTCAGCGGCGAGATGGACGCCGATCGCATGGACTACCTGCAGCGCGACTCCTTCTTCGCTGGGGTGTCGTACGGCAAGTTCGACATGTCGTGGCTGTTGGAGAATCTGGGACATCAGGTGGTCGACGATCGGGCGATGATGGCCCTGTCCCATCGGGCGGTCTTCGCGTTCGAGGACTTCCTGCTGTCGCGTTACCACATGTTCGTCAGCGTCTACTATCACCACATCGCCGTCGGCTTCGATTCGATGTTGCTGCGCTATCACACCGAGGCGCCCGGCGAGTTTCGGGTGCCCACCGACGCCGATGCCTACGCCGCGCTCGACGACGTCACTCTGTGGAGCACGTTGCGCAGATCGACGAATCGCTGGGCGCAGTGGATCGCGCGACGAGAAGCGTTTCGCCGCGTTCTCGAGGTGGGCTGGACCCCGACGACGCCCATGCTCGACGACGTCGAGGACGCCCTGCGGGCCAAAGGCATCGAGCACTTCGTCTGTCGCGACCAGGGCACGCTGTCGAAATACTATGGGAAGGGCGAGCAGCCGCTGCCGATCTATGTCTTCGATGAAGCCACGCGGCGCAGCGCGCCGATCGAACGCTATGCCCGGATCTACGAGCGCTACGAGCAGCCGACCCAGCTCGTGCGGGTCTATGTCCGGCCCGATCAGACGCGGGCAGCGCGCCGGATCATCAGCGGTATGGTGCCGGCCGAGTAGGGGGTTGCTGGCCTCAGATGTCGAGGCCCTCGGCGCTGACGCCCGGCTCTCCGGCCCGCCCCGGGCTCTGACCGCCTTCGCCGCCACCGTTTGATTCGAAGTCGTTGTCGATCAGCTCCGGGGCGCTTCCTGCGGCGCGGGCGATACCGATGCTCGGACCACCTGCGCCGCCGCCACCATGGCCACCGCGTCCGCCGTCGCCACCGACGCCGCCACGTCCCCCGCCGCCGATATCGCCAGAACTCGGGCCGCCGTTGCCGGGGGTGCCGCCCGCACCGCCCTCGCCACCGCGACCGCCGTCGCCTCCGTTGCCGCCGCGGCCCGCGATGATGCTGTTCCCGATCAACGTCGGTGCAGAGCCCACCACCAGCACGGCGATGCTGGCTCCACCTGCGCCGCCACCGGTCGCCGCTGTGCCACGGCAACCGCCGCTGCCTCCGCCGCCACCGCCGCCACCGCAGCCGCGGTCGCAGGGAGGAATGCGGAAGACCCGCTCTTCCTGGCCACCGCCACCGCCACCGCCACCGCCACCGCCACCCGACGTGCCGATCGCGCCGTCGCCGCCGGCGACGCCGACCCATTCCTCGCCGATGATGCTGCCCGGTCCGGCTCCGCTGGGGCCATCCGCGCCCGGCTCGCCCCGGGTACCGCTGCCCCCGACGCTGCCGGGGTCGGAGTCTCCGCAGCTGCCGTTGTGGCGCCCGCCGGCGCCGCCCTGGCCGCCGAAGTCACCCGGCGTCCCCCCGGTCCCGCGCTGGCCGTCGTCGTCATCTACGCCGCCCGGCCCGCCGCCGCCGCCGTGGGTCGGCCCGTCATCGCACATCGTCTGGCCACCCTGGCCTCCGTTGCGACGATCGCAGTTCTGGAAGATGTTCGAACTGTCCTGGGCGTCGAGGCCATCGGTGCCCGCCGAACCGTTCTGGCCGGTCCCACCGTCGACGCCCCTTTGGCCGTCACCGCCTCGCCCCGAGCGCACGGTGCAGTCCCGCAAGGTGAGCGTGCTGCTGTCGGCGATCGTCAGGGCGATGCTCGCGCCGCCGGGCTCTTCATTGTCCAAGCTCTCGATGCGTACGCGCTGGAGTTCGGTCGGTTCGTTGATGCCCCGGGCGAAGACCGAGCGGTGACCACCGCGGATGATCGTCTCCAGGCCGCTGTCGCGCTGCCAGCCCCGGGCGGCGTCATAGCCCCCATATATATTGACGCCGGCCACCACCTCGACGACCTCGCCGTACAGTCCATGGGAGACATACACGTCGTGGCCGCGCTCGGTGGCGAGCGTCAGCCCCGCGGCGATCGTGCGCACCGGTGTGCGCCGCCCACCGTCGGCCTCATCGTCTCCCGACGCGCTGTCGACGAAGACGGCGCGGCTCGCGTCGCCATCGAGGCCGTCGCAGTTGGCGTCGACGCCATCACGATCGGGCACGTCGACGTCGCTCTGGAAGAAGCACTCCACCTCGCAGCCATCGGCCGTGACGCCGTTGAGGTCGACCCAGCCCGCGCGGCAGGGACCCATCACGCAGCGACCGTCTTCGCACGACGGCACCGCGTTGGCGAAGGCGCAGCGGTTGCCACAGCGTCCGCAGTGTTCCGGATTGGCGGTGATGTCGTAATACTCGTCCGCCTCTCCGTCACAGTCGTTGTCCAGCGTATCGCAGTCGTAGTCTTCTTCGGGGCCCTGGGTCGGCGGGTAGCGGCAATCCCAGGCGCCTTGCAGGCACAGGGGCGCAGCCTGCTGGCAGATCCCGAGGGTCAGGCAGACGCCGTCTGGCGGCAGCAGGTTCTCGTCGACCCGAAAGTCGCAGTCGTCATCGACCCCGTTGCAGTCCTCGCTGCCACCCGCGTTGATGCTCCGATCGGTCTCGTCGCAGTCGATACCCGCACAGTCCTCACCGGCACCGTAGCCATCGCCGTCCGGATCGTCGCAGCCGGCGCAGAGCCCGCTCTCGGGCACGCACTGCCGGGCGGACTGGTTGGCCTCCGCCGGGATGTCCTCGCAGGTGTAGCCGGACGGGCAGGGCGCGTCGGTGCAGTCTTCGGCGCAGTAGAGGCCACGGCCGATGGGCAGGCATCGATCTTGAGGATCGTCGCAGTCATCGTCGACGGCGCAGGGCGAGCAGAGATCGGTGATGTCGGGCACGCATACGAAAGTGACGTCTGCCCCGGCGTTCTCCAGCGAGGCGCAGCGGGCCTCCGGCGGACAGTCTTCGGGGCCCGCACAGCGATCGGTGCAGATGGAGCCTTGCTCGCTCTCGATGCACAGCCCGCTGCAGCAGTCGTCACCCGACTGGCATGTCGTGCCGTAGCGGCCCAGGGGACAGCCTTCTGCCGCCGCGTCTCGAGGGGCCTCGAAGATCTCGCTGTCCCGGGATGCGTCGGTGGACGCCGGGACGAAAGTCGCATCGGCGCAGCCGAGCACGACGCCGCACACGAGCGGAGGCAGCACGCGGAGGAGGTGTGGTCGGCTGATCATGGCGGGACGGTATCAAGGCCGACATGGCTCGTTCAACGTCCCAGAGCGGCAGATCGGCGGCGGCGCCCTATGCGCCGCCGCCACCCGAATCGGGCTACCGCCGCCGACCGCCGCTCCCCACGCCGGCCGACCGGCGCATCATGTGACAGATGGGCAGGTTCGGTGCAAACCGTAGCGTAAGTTTATGTGACGGAAGAGGATTGCCAGTCCGCGCTCAGGCGGTGGATGTGCGGAACTCTTCGAGCAGCTGCCGTTGGGCATCGCTGAGTTCGGTCGGGATCCGGACGGCGACCCTCAAGTGCAGGTCGCCTCGACCCGGACGCCCTTCGACGCTCGGCAGGCCCTTGCCACGCAGCTTCAGCAGGCTGCCCGGTTGGGTGCCGGGTTCGATCGTCAGCGATTCGGTCCCGTCGAGGGTCTCGAAGTCGACTTCGGCGCCCAGGCAGGCCTGAACCATGTCGAGTTCGACCTCCCCCAGCAGCTCGGTCCCGTGCCGCTCAAATCGCGGATGGTCGGCGACGATGATGACCACGTACAGGTCACCCGGCGGGCCACCCGGGGTCGACGAGCGCTCGCCTTTGCCGCTCACCCGCAGCTTCATGCCGTGGTCGATGCCCGCCGGAATGCGCACCTTGACCCGGTCGGTGACCTTCTTGCCTCCGGTTCCACGGCACGTCTTGCACGGGTTGGAGATGATCTGGCCTTCGCCGCGACAGCGGGGGCAGGTGGTCCGCATCGTGATGAAGCCGCGATTGACGCCGACCTGACCCTGACCGCGGCAGGTGGTGCAGGTCGTCGCCTGACTGCCCTCGGCCGCGCCGCTGCCGTCGCAGGTGCCGCAGTCGACCGTCCGCGGGATCTCGACATCCTTCTCGACGCCGCTCAAGCAGTCGGCGAGGGAGAGCTCCATCTGCATGCGCAGGTCGGGCCCGCGCGCCACCCGACGGCCGCCCCGGCCGCCGAAGCCACCGAAGAGGTCGCCGAACAGGTCGCCGAACTGGCTGAAGATGTCGCCGATGTCGGAGAAACCGCTGAAGCCCTGGTTTTCGAGGCCTTGCTTGCCATAGCGGTCGTAGATCCGCCGCTTCTGGTCGTCGGACAGCACTTCGTAGGCTTCGCTGATGGCCTTGAAGCGCTCCTCGGCCTCGGCGTCGCCCGGGTTGCGATCGGGGTGATACTGCATGGCCTGCTTGCGGTAGGCCTTCTTGAGCGTGCGCGCGTCGGCGTCGCGCTGCACACCGAGCAACTCGTAGTAGTCTTCGGGCATCGGTCTCTCGGCTGGCGGATGGCGGTGATTTGCGGGCGAGCTTAGGCACCGATCGAGCGGTGTCAACCGCCGGAATCGTCGAGGAGGCGGTCTTTGCAGGACGAGCACCTGGTCTGCGACTGTCAGCGCGTGAGCGTGCGGATCATCGAAGCCGCCATCGCGCGCGGTGCCCGGACGGTCGAAGAGGTCAGCTGCCGCACACGGGCCGGCACGGGGTGTGGCCAGTGCCGACGGGAGATCCGACGGCGACTGCGCCGTGCGCGATGGCGCCGGTGGTTGGGCCGGTCGGGGTAGGGGAGTCGCGGGCAGTCGCCGGGCCGCTTGTACCCCGTCCACCCTTCTGCTACTGCCGACGGCGACGTCGATCGGGGAGGAACTCCATGGTGCGCATTCTGGTAGCCGATGCCCTCTCGAAGTCCGCAGTCGAAGAGCTGGCGGCGACCGACGGCATCGAGGTCGATGTCCGGACCGGGCTCGATCGTGAGGGGCTGGCCGAGATCATCGGGCTCTACGACGGGATCCTGATTCGTCGCCCGACCCATCTGGACGCCGAGCTGATCAAAGCCGGCAAGCGGCTGCGGATGATCGGGCGGGCGGGCATCGCCACCGACAATGTCGACGTCGAGGCCGCGACCCGGCAGGGCATCGTCGTGATGAACACGCCGTTCGGAAATGCGACGACGGTGGCCGAGCACGCCATCGGCCTGATCTTCGCCCTGGCGCGGGCATTGCCTCGGGCGACGGCGTCCATGGCCCGCGGTGAGTGGGCGCAGGCCGAGTTCGAAGGGCGGCAGCTCGCCGGCAAGACCGTCGGCATCATCGGCCTGGGCACCGTCGGGCGTCTCGTCGCGCGCCGGGCACAGGGATTGGACATGACCGTCGTGGCCTTCGATCCCTGGGTCGACGAGTCCGACATTCAGCGCCACATCGATCTCGAGGTCGTCAGCTTCGCCGAGCTCTTCGCGCGCGCCGACTTCATCAGCCTGCACGTCCCCCATACCGAGCGGACGCACCACTTCATCGGCGAGGCCGCTTTCGTGGCCATGAAGTCCGACGCGTGCATCATCAACTGCGCCCGCGGGGGTCTCATCGACGAGCGGGCGCTGCTGCAAGCCCTCGAAACCGGGGAGATCGGGGGCGCGGCCCTCGACGTGTTCGAAGAGATGCCGCCCCCGGCAGACCACCCGTTGAGGCGCCACCCCAAAGTCATCGCGACGCCTCATCTGAGCGCCCAGACGCCCGAGGCGCTGCTCGCCGTCTCGACCCAGCTCGTGGCCCAGGCGCGGGCGTTCTTCACGTCCGGCGTCGTCGATCACGCGCTCAATGCGCCGAAACTCACCGCCGAACAGCTCAAGCGGCTCACACCCCACCTCGAACTCGCGGCGCGGATCGCGGGCATCGCGGCTCAACTCGCCAATGGCGACATCGAGGCTGTGCGGCTGGTCGCGGCGGGTGATTTTGATCCCGACGATCTCGGACCGGTGGAGACCCATGCACTCGCGCAGCTGCTGACGACGACATTCGGAGAGCCGGTCAACCCGGTCGCGGCGCGGGCCGTCGCAGCCGATTGCGCCATCGAGGTGGAGTCGGTCGCCCGGGACGGTGAGACCGATTTCAGCAACCTCATCCGGCTCGAGGTTCGACAGCGCGGCGGTGCGTCGACCCGGGTCGAGGGGGCGGTCTTCGGTCGGCAGGAGCTGCGGGTGGTCGGGGTCGACGGGCACCGGCTCGACCTGGTGCCCGAGGGGCACATTCTGGCGATCCGGAACCACAACCGACCGGGGGTCATCGGTGCGGTCGGCAGCACGCTGGGTCACCATCGGATCAACGTCGCGCGCATGGCGTTGGGCCTGCGTACGGCCGACGACGAGGCGCTGGCGCTGTGGTGCACCGACACGGCGGTCAGCGACGAGATCATCCAAGAGTTGCTGGCCCTCGACGGCGTAGCCGGCATTCGTCGGATAGAGCTTCCTTGACGTCAGCGTCGATCGAGCGTGATCGCGCGCCGGGCTGAGACTTCTCTTCGACGGGCTGAGACTTCTCTTTCGAAACGAGGAGGCCCGCCGAACGAGTCGACGGGCCTCAGAAGCCGTGATGCGCAGCGCGCCGCGGCCGATCAGTGGTGTCCGCGGCGCCCGTGACGCCGCCCGCGGTCGCGGCTTCGCCGGGGCTTGTGGGGACGATAGGCATCGCCCCGCGGCACGTAGGCATCCCCACCACGCGGGCGGTACGCCGCCGGGCGGGTATCACGAACGCGGCGTGCGTAGCGGTGGCGGACCGGCGCGTGGCCATAGCGGTAGTGCCGGTAGTACGGGTGACGGTGCCACGCGAGCCGGGCGCGACGCTCGGCGGCGCGGGCCCGCGCTTCGGCCCGACGGGCGGCCGCCAGCCGGCGCTCGGCCCGATGATACCGATCCCGTTCGGAGCGGATGGAGATCCGCAGGTTGCCCAGCTCGATGCGCAGCATGCGGGCCCGCTCGGCGGCGCGGCGGGCACGGGCCCGGGCCGCCCTGCGCTCGGCGTTGCGCCGCGCGGAGGAAGCCCGGCGCTCCGCCTGGCGCGCCTCCCGCTCGGCCTCTGCGGCCCGGCGCTCGGCGTCGGCGGCTCGGCGCTCGGCAGACTCGGCCCGGTCGCGCGCCGCGGCATGATCGCGCTCGGCGTTGCCGCGTTCCCGTTCGTTGCGGTCGAGCTCGGAGACCGCCGCTTCTGCGCGATCTCTGAGTTGGTCATGGTCACCGCGGGCAGGTCGCGCCTGTGCGGTCAGTGGGATGGCCAGGGTGATGGTGAAGAGGGCGGCCAGCGTCTTGAGGCGATTCATGGAATCCTCCTGAGGTCGGGCCTCGTATGTGTTTCGAGGTTCGGGCGGGCCGACGGGGCCCCTGCGCGTCCATTCAGAAAAAACTCGACAGCGGCTCTTCGGGCGACCGCGACCTATCTTCGGTCGGGCGGGCCGGGTAGGATGCGCCCGATGAGAACCGTCCCGGCTTCGATCCTGGTTGCTGCGCTGATGAGCGTCGGTTCGCCCGTGTGTGCGGGCCCCGCCGATGATGCGCGGGCCGCGGCGGCGAGAGGCGACCGGGCGGCGGCGATCGCGGCGTGGCGCGCGGCCATCGCCGCCGAGCCCGATGAGCCGACGCATTACGAAGCCCTCGGGCGGGAGCAGCTGCGGGCCCGCGACCTCGACGGGGCCATCGCGACGTTCAATCGACTGATCGAGGCCGTGCCGACCTACACCCGGGGGCGATATCGACTCGCGTTCGTGCTGCGCAAGGCCGGCCGCTTCGAGGAGGCCGCCGCGGCCTATCGCGTCTATGTGGAGTCCTCGCCGGACGATCCGGACGGACACTTCGGTCTGGCTCGTACGCTGGAGAAGCTGGGGCGGGCGTCCGACGCGCAGGCATCGTACGCCCGATACGTCGAACTCGAGAAGCGGCCGTCCGAGGCGAAGTGGGTCGAACAGGCCCGCGCACGCATCGCTGCGTTGGCGAAGGCCACAGCCGGCAGCGCCCCAGGCGAACCACAGCCGGCGCCGGCTGCGCCCGCAACAGCGAGTCCCCGAGCCGCTGCTGGCGCCGGATCGCCCCCGACGGTGGTGGCGACCGATACGCCGCGGGCGGAACCCCCGCCGCCGACACGATCCGACGCCCTGCCGGTCGCCGGTGCAGCCGATACGCCCGGGGAACTGATCGAAGACAGCCCCGTCGCGCGGGCAGAGCCCGCTGCCGAGCCGGATCGGGCCTTCGCCGAAGGCCGCTACGCCGAGGCCGCTGCCGGCTATCTGGCTCAGCTGCGTGCGGTCGATGACCCGGCCTTGCGCTATCGGGCGGCGATGGCGGCCACGCTGGCGGGAGACGCCGTCCTCGCGGCCCGAGAACTCCAGGCCAGCCTCGGCGCCGCGCCGGCCAACCCTGCCGGTCGACGGCTGGCCCGAGCGACCGCCGCCGAGATCGCTCGGCGGCGGCAGGTTGTCGCCTCGGCGGCGGGCATCGGCGCGGCCCTGAGAGACAATCGCCTGCGCACGGCTGCACGGCTCGCGGCCCGTGCGATCGAAGCCACCGTCGATCCGGTGGCCCGCTCTGCGCTGCGCTGGGCGCGAGGCCGCGCGCTCACGCGCCTGGGCCGGTACGACGAGGCCCTCGTCGAACTCAAGCATGCCGCGCAGGAGCGGCCCGTCGACCCGCGATTGTGGGCCGAATTGAGTGATGTGGCCGCTCGGCGCGGTGATCGGGCGGCGGCCGCCGGCTTCCTCGAGATCGCGGCCGCCGTCGCACCCGCTGGGCATCCACTCGCCCGGGCGACCGGACAACCCACCGAGGACCGATGAAGGACGAAGACGACAACCACGACGAGGCACACGAAGACGAGGCGGGCAGCCGACGGCCCCGCGAGAAGTTGCTCGCCGGGCTGGTGCGCAAAGCCATCAGTCAGGGCGTCGAAGCAATCAGCGACGACAAGACGCGCGACGCCATCGTCACGGAGGTCCTCAAGCGGGCTCGCCAGACCGGGCATCTGGTCGTCGATACCACCGAGGACTCGGTGCGGCGGCTGGTCGGGGATCTGCCCTTGCCCAAGGAGGTGGTCGACCGCATCGTCGCCCGTTTCGACGACTACAAGGTCGACGTCCTCGAGGCGGTGAAGGAAGAACTGCACGACTTCCTCGACCGGATCGACCTCGGGCACGAGCTTCAGAAGGCGCTGACGAGCCTTTCTCTGGAAGTCAGCACCGAGATTCGCTTCATCCCCAACGAAAAGAGCGTGGCGCGGGTGAAGGCGGACGTGAAGTCGAAGACGCGTGTCAAGCGCAGCGGTGTCCGGCGGCGACGCAAGGACGAGGACGACACGGCCGACGCCGACGAGTAGGCGCGCGTCCGGTGGCGGGGCGGCGATTGACCGGGCGGATCTGTTTCGGTTAGAAGACTGCGACTTCCACCACCCGAGACTCTGATGCGGGTCTACACCTTCGGAGACGGCACCGCAGAAGGGCAGCTCGAACTCACGGAGCTGCTCGGCGGAAAGGGCGCAGGCCTGGCGGCCATGAGTCGCCTCGGTGTGCCCGTGCCCCCGGGGTTCACCATCACCACCGAAGCGTGCCGCGCGTTTCACGCGGCCGGCGGGCGGTCGCTGCCGACGGCGCTGCTGCCCGAGATCGAGCGCGGCTTGAAGCATCTGCAGCGGCTGACCGGCCGTGCGCTCGGCGATCCGCGCAATCCTCTGCTCGTCTCGGTGCGCTCCGGGGCCGCCGTCTCGATGCCCGGCATGATGGATACCGTGCTGAACGTGGGCCTGTATCGGGCGAGCCTCGATGGTCTGGCGGCGCGGGGGACCGGCCGGCGCTTCGCCCTCGACAGCTATCGTCGGTTGATGGAGATGTACGCCGAGATCGTGCACCGCCTCGATCCGTCGACGCTGCTCGAACGGCGCGACGAGCTGCTCGCGCTCGCCGGAGCGGGGCAGATCGCCGATCTCGCGCCCGACATGCTCGAAGGCCTGTGCTCGGTCTATGAGAAAGCCCTCGAGGAAGCGGGCGCTCGCCTGCCCGATGACCCGCGGGCGCAACTGCACGGCGCGATTCAGGGGGTCTTTCGCTCGTGGAATACGCGCCGCGCGGTCAATCACCGCCGGGCGGCCGGGATCCCCGACGATCTGGGTACGGCGGTGACCGTTCAGGCGATGGTCTTCGGCAACCTGGGGCCGACATCCGCGACCGGCGTGGCGTTCACCCGGCACCCGACGACGGGGGAGCCGCGGGTATCGGGCGAGTACCTGCCCGACGCCCAGGGCGAAGACGTGGTCGGCGGCGCCCATCACGTGCTGCCGCTCGCCGAGGCCGATGCGACGGCCGGCGGTGCGGGCCAGAGCCTGGAGGCCAGGTCGCCCGCCGTCTTCGAAGAGCTCAGCCGTATCGCCCGGGTGCTCGAGCACCACTTCCGCGATGTCCAGGACCTCGAGTTCACCATCGAAGACGGCCAGGTCTGGATGCTGCAGACCCGCTCGGCCAATCGCTCGGTCCGGGCGGCGGTGAGGGCCGCCGTCGAAATGCAGCGTGAGGGGTTGCTCGAGGTCGACGACGCCCTCCTGCGGGTCGAGCCGGAGAGCTTGACCCGCTTGTTGCACCCCAGCGTCGACGCCCACGCCAAGCCGCGGGTTCTGGCGCGCGGTCTGCCGGCGAGCCCCGGGGCCGTCTCCGGGATCGCGGTGTTCGACCCCGACGAGGCCGTTCGCCGATCGGCGGCCGGTGAGCGGGTCATCCTGGTGCGCATCGAGACGTCGACCGACGACATGGACGCCATTCGCGCATCGCATGGCATCCTCACGTCTCGCGGCGGTTTGACCAGTCACGCGGCTTTGATGGCCCGTGGCCTCGGTCGGTGTTGCGTGACCGGGTGCGCCGACATCGTGATCGATCCGCACGGGCGTCGGTTCCGGGTGAGGCGAGGGGACCAGACCGTCGAAGAGGGCGACGTCCTGACCGTAGACGGCAGCACCGGCGAGATCATCCTCGGCGAAGTCGCGACGACCCCCGCCGATCCGCCGGAGACGTTCGGCACGTTGATGGCCTGGGCCGATGACCGACGGCGCGTCGAGATCCGCTGCAACGCCGACGACGCAGCGGCCGCGCAGCAGGGGGCCGAGCACGGCGCGAACGGCATCGGGCTGTGTTGCACCGAGCACATGTTTCTCGAAGACGATCGGCTCATGCTCGTGCGGGCCCTCGTCCTCGCGCCCGACGCCCGCGCCCGCCGGCGCGAGGTCGAGCGTATACTGCCGCCGCAGCGGCGGGATTTTCGCGGCTTGCTCGAGACGATGCCCCACCGCCCGGTCGGTGTGCGGCTGCTCGATCTGCCGCTGCACGACTTCATGCCGACCGAGCGGGGCGAGCTGCGCGAGGTCGCCGACTGGCTCGAGACACCGTTCGATCAGGTCGTCACCCGCGCCCGCCGCCTGCAGGCGAGCAACCCCGACCTGGGGCATCGCGGGTGTCGGGTCGGCCTGACGTTTCCCGAACTGTACGAGGTCCAGGTGCGGGCGCTCTTCGAGGCGGTCGCCGATGTCGGCGGGCACCCCCGGGTCGAGGTGATCATCCCGATGGTCACCTGCGCCGAGGAGCTGATCCGGTTGCGGCGGCGCATCGAGCACATGGCCCGACGGGTTGCGCGCGAGCGTGACGTGCCGGCGATCAACTTCGCGCTCGGCCCGATGGTCGAGTCGCCCCGCGCGTGTCTGGTGGCCGACGAACTCGCCGCGTCGGCCGACTTCTTCCTCTTCGGGACCAACGACCTGACGATGACCACTTTTGGCATGCACCGGGACGATTCCGGACGCTTCCTGCCGTTCTACGTCGACAATGACGTCCTGCCATCCGATCCGTTCGTACACCTCGACCAGAACACCGTGGGCCGGCTCATCCAGTGGGCGACCGACGCCGGGCGCCGGGTCAAGCCCGGGCTGCGCTGTGGCCTCGCCGGTGGGCATGCCGGCTCGCCGGACGCCGTCGAATGGGCCCATCGGATCGGCCTCGACTACGTGACCTGCGCCCCACATCGGGTGCCCATCGCCCGCCTGGCGGCGGCCCGTGCGGCCATCGTCCGAGGAGAGAACGCTTGACCGCCATGCTCCGTACCGCCAGCTCGGTCGGGATCGTCTTCACGCTGGCGCTCGCCGCCTGCGGGGTCGAAGAGACCGGCGTACCGCCGATCCAATACGACGGCGACGGCCAGCTCATCGAAGACAGCTTCGCGCCGCTGTACTACCCAATCGGCATCGCGCCGCATCCCGACGGGCGCTATCTCTTCGTCGCAAACGCCGGCTTCGACCGGCGCTACAACGCGGGGACGCTCTCGGTCTACGACACCTCGCGTCGACGCTTCGCGGCCGAGCTCGCGGTGCCGATCGGCCTGTTCGCCGGCGATCTCGTCGCCGGCCGAACGCCGCCCGAGACCGAAGGCGACCCCGAGGGCCCGGTTCAGCTCTTCGTCGCGACCCGCGATCGCAGCGAGCTCTGGCGGATCGTGGTGCGCGAGGAGGGCGGAGAGATCACGGGCCTCGAGACCACCTCGACCCGCGACTTCGGCGATACGAGCATGTCACCCGAGCCGTATGGCCTCGCCCTCGACGCCGATGGGCGCGGGCTGACGGTGACGCACACCGCCAACGGGACCGTATCGCGGTACAGCGCGCGCGCGTCGATCTGGGAAGCGGCCGACCCCGAGACCGGTGAGCCTGCGCCTTTTCGTTGTGCGGCCGCCGTACGCGAAGGCGCGACGGCCGTCGCGCGCCACCCGATCAACGGTTGGTGGTACGTCAGCGATCGCTTCTCGCCGTTCATCAAGATGGTCGCCGAGACCAGCGACGCGCCCGCGGGCATCGACCCGGCCATCGGGCCCTGTCGCCTGTCGCAGGTCGCGTCCGGCGTCTTCCGGGTGGAGCCGCTCGACGACGGCTCGCGCAGCCGTGGGGTGGCGTTCAGCCGCGATGGCAGCCTGATGTATGTCGCGCAATACGCCATTCGCTCGTCGGGCGGCGCGCTGCGGGTATTCGACACCACCATCTCGCCCAACGGACGCCCGACGAACCGGCTGGTGCGGGTGGTCGGGCTCGGGACCCGGCCCAACCTGGTGCGGGTCGCCGGCTGTCGGCCCGACCGCTGTCCGCCGGGCACGGCGCCCGACTCGCTCGACGCGAAGGGGCAGGGGCTGGTCTACGTGACCGCGTTTCACAGTGACGAACTCTTCGTGATCGACCCCGCGTCGTTGACCGTCGTGGCGCGGATCGACATGCCCGATGGACCGCACGACATCGTCTTCATGTTGGACGAGGTCGGGCGGCTGCGGGGCTATGTCACCAACTTCAATGACAACTCGCTGTCGGTCCTCGACCTGGAGCCGGGTTCGCCAACCCGCTTCTCGGTCAGCGCGACCATCAAGCCCGAACTGCCGGAGGCGCCATGAAGCGGGCCGTGCTCGGCGCAGCGCTGTGCCTCTTCGCCGCCGGCTGCGAGGTGACCGCGCCGCCGCCGCCCTCCCGCATCGGCGGGGCGCAGTTCATCACCTTCCGCTGTGCGCCGCGGGTCACGTTGCCGGCCGAGGGGTTCCCCGCGTTGGGCGCCGCCGGGGCGCCGCTGGACGGCTGCGGTTGCACGCAGTACCGCGACGACGGCGTGCTCGGACTGCTCGACGCGGCCGCGTGCGTGACCGGCAACGCTGAGGTGCGGGCCTATGTGGCCGGCAACTCGGTGGGTGAAGTGGCCGTCGTCCGGCTCAACCGGGGACCGGCGACGGGCGAGGCCAGGATCCTCGACAGCGATGAGACAGTGCCCGGGGTCACCGGGATCTACGTCGACGACATCGTCAGCGACCTCGAGTCCGATCCGGCCGGGCGCTTCGTCATCTCGGTCAACGCGACGAGCGGGACGTTGAGCATCATCGTCGACGACTTCGCACTGCAGCCCGCGCTCGTCATCGAGCCCGGGCTCGGCCCGCTGTCGTCGATCGCGGTCTGGCCGCCGATCGAGCAGGCGTTGCCCCGAGATGCCGATGGCCTCGAGCTGCCCGCGATCCGCCGTGCCTGGATCACCGCGCCGACCGCCCGTCGCGTGCTCGAGCTCGACCTGGAGCAAGTCTCGGCCCTGCTCGACGGCGTGGACGTGCCGGCCGACGCCGTCGTCACCCGGATCTACGACATGCCGGGCACCGCGGTGCCCGCCGCGATCGCGGTTCACCCCGACGGGCAGCGGATCTACGTGGGCCACGCGGCGACACCGGCCATCACCGAGTTCGACGTCGAGACCGGCGCCGCGTCCCGAGTGCTCGATCTCAGCCGTCGGGCTGAGTGCCGCGACGGCTATCTGGCCAATGTGATCAGCCGTGACGCGGACGAGAGCTGCGCGGACGGCTTCGATAATGACGGCGATGGCGTCAGCGACGCCGACGACCCGGATTGTCAGGGCGAGTTCGCCGTCGAGTGGGCCGACTCCGCCTGCCCGCAGCGGGCCGGCTGCGCCGACGGCATCGACAACAACGGCGACGGGCTGGTCGACCGGGATGATCCGACCTGCGCCGCCGGCGACGGCCGCTGGGAAGGCGAGCCGCCGGCGTGTGCCAACGGCATCGACGACGATGGAGACGGTCTCGTCGATCGCGAGGATCTCGGCTGTCGAACCGAGGCCGACAACGACGAGCGCCCGGCCGGCGATGGCCTCGAGAGCGGGTCTCAGTGCGCCGACGGCCAGGACAACGACGGCGACGGGTTGATCGATCTC
The DNA here is from genome assembly GCA_030427205.1 of bacterium. GTDB lineage: Bacteria > Myxococcota_A > Bradymonadia > UBA7976 > UBA1532 > JACKDM01. The sequence goes on from JAUHXC010000002.1 coordinate 156,091, forward strand.
GCCGAGGATCCGGGGTGCTCGGATACGCTCAACGCCGCCGCCCGCTATGCCGAGGAGCGCCCGAGCGCGTGCGCCGATGGCTTGGACAACGACGGCGACGGGCTGATCGACTTCGTGGGCGGCGACACCGACTGCTACGCGGCCTCCGACGATGCCGAGGGGGCTTCGCGCCTCGAACTCGGGCCGCGCGAGATCGTCACGGCGCGTTTCGTCATCAACGGACAGACGCGGCACTACCTGTATACGACCGAGTCGGTCGGCTTCCTGGTCTCTGCCGACCTCGACGCGAATGCGTTGGTGGCGCGCTACACCGGCCTCGAGCGGACGGTTGTCGACATGACGCTGCGGCAGCGGGGCGAAGACAACGCCCTGCTGGCCATCGTCTCGGACAGCACGCTGCGTTCGCTGCTGATCACCGAGCCTGCGCCGCTGCTCACCGAAGACGGTCGGGATGTCTTCGCCCGCTTCGATGGGGCCTACGAGGTCACACGGATCGAGAGCTTCGACGACGAGTCTTTCGACGTCGGGCACTTCGAGCATACCGGGGTGCGGGTTCAGGCGTTCTACACGATCGAGTCCGGTGCCGCTGCGCGTATCACCGCGCTGGATGGCATCTGTCCCGCAGTGGCCCAGTCCGAGGACGGGACGTGTCCCCCCGGCCGCTCGCCGCTGTTGGATACGTGTCCGCCGACGGCGTGTACCGACGGCGGGGGGTGTCCGAGCGACTTCGCATGCCTCGATGGCGCCTGCGTGGCGTTGTGCGAGACCGACGCCGACTGCGGCGACGCCGAACTGTGCGACCCGACCGTGCCCGATGATGGGACGCCTCGCATGGTGTGCCGCACGCGGTGCCGGGTCGACGACCGGGGCCTCGTGGCCGTGGTGCCGCCGCGGGCGCTTTGCGAAGACGGTGGGTGTGGCGCGCCGTGTGTGGCCCACGACGAATGCGGCGTCGACCTGGCCTGCATCGCGGGGACGTGCGAGGCGTGGTGTACCGCCGACAGCTGCCGCGCGCCGTTTGATCCGGCCACGGCGCCGCCCACCGAGCCTGGCCCCGGCACCCCGCTCGGCGACCCGCTTGCGATGCGCGCGGATCGGATGCGGATCCTGCACGACGAAGCCAACGTCCGGCGCTATGCCCACGAGCGCACGCCCCGGGTGACCGGCTCGCCGCGTCTCTTCGTCCGCAACTCGCCGGTCACCGTCGGCTTCGACCGCTATCCGACCTTGTGCCGCATCCCGCAGCCTACCGAGACCGCGGCCTTCCCGGGCTGGCCGATCGGAGACTGCATCCCGCCGGGGCGGACCGTGGGGCAGGGTGGGGGGCTCATCGACCAGACCGATCAGCAGATCGAAGACGAGCTGCGCTACCGGGTCGACACCTATCCCTACCTGCAAGTCACCGAGAACCGCCCCGGCCGTCTGTCGAGCCAGGAGTTCTCCTTGGCCTACGAGGGGGTCCTGCCGCGCTCGGAGAGCCGAACCGGGCAGCACGCTGGCCTCGTGGACGTGCCGCTCGCCGCCGAAGATTCGCGTACCGGTGAGGCCACCAACGTCGAAGGCTGGGTCCTGGTCGACTACGACCAGAACTTCTGCAGCGTCGGGGTCGAGGAGGGCGATGTCCTGCTCATCGACCGGATGGTGCCCGCCGATCCCGACGACGCCGATCTCGTCGAGCAGTGCGCGGACTTCCTCGAGGTGGACGTGACCCTCTCGCCGGATCAGCGACGGGATCCGCTGCGCTACCGCGTGGTCGAGGTCACGCCGTTCAAGCTCATTCTGCGGCCGGATGGCACCGCCGTGGGCGATACGCTGTCCTACGGCGGCATGTTGCGCCGCGACGACCGCCAGCCCGTGCCCGCCCTGGCCGCTCCGCGCCCGGCGCCGCCGCAGGCATGCATGGCCGGTCTGAGCACCTATCGAGTGCGCGTGGGTGAAGCGTTCCTGCTGGTCGGCTCGGCGGCCGGCCACCGGCACCCGTGGGTCCGCAGCGGCGGTGAGTGCGTGCGAGATCCCCAGCGCGAGGAGCGCCGCAGTCGTGTGCAGCTGGGTGTGCCGTTCGAGAACGAGTGGTTCCGGCTTCAGCTGGGACCGTCCGATCCCGAAGCGCTGGCCGACGATCCGTCCGAGGGGCCGACGCTGCCCTATCTGGTGGACGTCGTGCTGACCTTCGAGGTGGATGGCGGCGAGCTGATTCGACGCCTCGTCGACCTGACGCGGCTGCCCCGGGCACCTCAGGACATGCGCTGGCTTCCCAATAACGACCTGCTCTATGTGGTCGACGGGGCGATCCAGACGCTGATCGAGATCGGCGGCCTCGACGTCTTGCGTCAGACGCCGGTCGTGACCAACCCCAGCTACGACTGAGCGCCGTGCTGGCGACCGGGGTGATCATCGCCGGCCTCGCCCTGTTGCTCGGGGCGGGCTGGCTCATCGGGCGCGTCGGTCGCGAGTGGACCCATGCGATCGACGCGTGTCGCGAGGCCCTCGGCGGCGAGCTGACCCCGGGCAACCTGCTCTTGCCACCCCGCCTCTGGTATCGGACCGACGACGGCCTCTCGCTCGTCATCGGTCTGAGTTCGAGCGGCGAAGGCGGGCGGCGGATATCCATGCGTACCGCCGGCGGTGCCCGCGCCTTGGTCGCGTCGACCCGGTTGACGGTCGACGGCGATGGGCTGCCCGGTGACTTGCGCATTCGACCGGCTGGCGCCGTGGCCGAGCACGTCGCGATCGACGCCCGGCGCGTCGCGACGGGCATCACGGATTTCGACCGCCGGGTCGACCTGGAAGGCAGCGTCAGCGCTGTGCTCTCCCGCGTGGGCATCGAACGCCGAGCGGCGATCGCCGCGGCGGTCGCTCAGGGTGCTTCGCTGACACACGGCGTGTGGGCCATCGAGCGCGCCGAACCGATTACACGCGCGCCAGAGCTGATCGGGCTCGCGCGGCTCCTGCTGGCGGCGGCCCGGGCGACTCAGGCCGGGGAGACCATCGCCGAAGAGCGGCTGTATGCGTCGGTGAAGCGCGATCCGGAGCCCGCGTTTCGGCTCGCGTGCCTCACCTGCCTCGTCACGCGAGCCGGGTCCTGGCGGGCGCGGGCGATCGACGCCGGTCTGGCCGATCCCGAAGCCGAGATCAGGCTGTGTGCCGCGCAGGCCGCGGGCGCCGGCGGGCGCAATGTGCTCGTCGAGCTGGCCCGAACGGCGCCGGATGACATCCGCGTCGCGGCGATCGAGACGCTCGCGCGGGACGATGGGCCCGAGGTCAGGGCGTTGCTCGAAGAGCTCGCGCTCGCCGGCACGCTGCGGATCCGAGCGGCGGCGCTGGACGCCGTCGGGCGGCTGGCATACGCGCCGGTCGAGCTGCTCGTGCGATTCGCGCGACACCCCGATCCGGGTTTGCGGGTTCGCGCGCTGCGGGCTTTGAGGCCCGATGCCGGCGCCGCGGTGGAGCAGGCATTGCTGGCGCTCGACGATGACGATCCGGAGGTGGTGCGGTCAGCCGTCGACATACTCGGCGGACGGGGGGACGTCCGCGTGCTGCCGCGGCTGCAGGCAATCCGGGTCGGGCCCCTCGACTCGACACTGCGGGCGGCCGTCGAGCGGGCGATCCGCGCCATCACCGATCGACCGGTGCCGGCCAACGTCGGCGGGCTGGCCCTCGCCGGACCCGATCGGCCCGAGGCGGGGCGCCTGGGCCTGGACGACGACTACGGTCATCTCAGCGACAGCGAGCATGGGGCGCCAGCCGCCCCGGTGACCGATCTCTTTGCCGATACCTCTTCTGAGATCGTCGCGCCACGGGATCTCTTCGAAGACGACCGGGCGGCCGGCGAGGTGTCGCCCGTGCGCGAAAAGGATTAGTCTGCGGCCGCAACCGTCGAGCAGCGCCGACCATCCTCGGGCCGTTGCCCAAGACTCCGGAGCACCCTCATGCAGCAGTCGCCGGCCCGCTTTCGCAAGATCCTCGCGGCGAACAGAGGCGAGATCGCCATTCGGATCTTCCGCGCCTGCAACGAGCTCGGGTTGCGCACCGTCGCTGTCTACAGCAAGGAAGACCTGCTCTCGATCCATCGCTACAAAGCAGACGAGGCCTTCCTCATCGAAGGCGAAGGGGTGCAGGCCTACCTCGACGGCGAGGCGATCATCGCGTTGGCCAAGCGGCGCGACGTCGACGCGATCCACCCGGGCTATGGATTCCTGAGCGAGAACGCCGACTTCGCCCGACGCTGCGCCGAGGAGGGCATCGTCTTCATCGGCCCCGATCCGCGGGTGCTCGAGCAGATGGGCGACAAGACGTCGGCGCGGCAGGTGGCCATCGAGGCCGGCGTGCCCGTCGTGCCCGGCACCGACGACGCGGTGAGCGACGTCGCGAGCGTGCGGGCCTTCGCCGAGGAGCACGGCTACCCGATCATTCTCAAAGCGGCCTTCGGCGGCGGCGGTCGCGGCATGCGCATCGTGCGCGGTGGCGACGAGCTGGACGAGGCATTCTCCCGCGCCTATGGCGAGGCCAAGGCGGCCTTCGGCCGTGGCGAGCTCTTCTGCGAGCGCTTCGTCGAGCGGGCGCGGCACATCGAGGTGCAGGTGCTCGCCGACGGCGCCGGCAACTGCGTGCACCTCTACGAGCGGGATTGCTCGGTTCAGCGGCGGCATCAGAAGGTGATCGAGGTCGCGCCGGCGGTGGCCCTCGGCGATCAGGTGCGCCACGACCTCTATCAGGCGGCGCTGCGCATCGCCGGCCATGTGGGCTACGTCAACGCGGGCACGGTCGAGTTCCTCGTCGATGACGAGGGCCGCTATTACTTCATCGAGGTCAACCCCCGGTTGCAGGTCGAGCACACCGTCACCGAGATGATCACGGGCCGCGACCTCGTGCAGGCGCAGATCCGGATCGCGGAGGGTCGCCGGCTGGCCGACCCGCTGATCGGCATCGCCAATCAGGCCTCGATCACCCGCTCGGGTTGCGCGATTCAGTGCCGGGTCACCACCGAAGACCCGGAGAAGGGGTTCTTGCCCGACACCGGCAAGATCAGGGCCTATCGCTCGGCGGCGGGCTTCGGCATCCGCCTCGACGCGGGCACCGGCGGTGCCGGATCGGTCATCACCGCCCACTTCGACAGCTTGCTGGTGAAGGTGACCGCGTGGGCGATCGACTTCAAGTCGGCGGCGGCCAAGATGTCGCGTTCGCTGCGGGAGTTCCGCATTCGCGGGATCAAGACCAATATCCCGTTCCTCGAGAACGCGGTGCGCCACCCGACCTTCCTGGCCGGACGGACGACCACCCGCTTCATCGACGAGACGCCCGAGCTGCTGCGCTTCAAGCCCCGCCTCGACCGGGGCACCAAGCTCTTGCGGGCGCTGGCCAACAGCATCGTCAACGGCCCGCACGGCGCGGAGCGGCCCTATACCCGGCCGCAGCCGTTCTTCCCGCCCGTCGTACCGGCGGTCGACGAGCACCGGCCGGTGCTCTATCGCGATGCCATGTCGGTCTTCCAGCACGAGGGCGCCGACGGGCTGTCCCGCTGGCTGCGCGCTCAAGAGCGGGTGCAGATCACCGATACGACCTTCCGTGACGCCCACCAGTCGCTGCTCGCGACCCGCGTGCGCACCACCGACCTGCTCGCGATCGCGCCGGCGACGGCCCGGCTGGCCGACCGGCTCTTCAGCGTCGAGATGTGGGGTGGGGCGACGTTCGACGTGGCGTACCGCTTCCTGCAGGAAGACCCCTGGGAGCGGCTGTCCCGCCTGCGGCAGGCCATGCCCAACCTGCTGTTTCAGATGCTGCTGCGCGGCGCCAACGCCGTTGGCTATACCAACTACCCCGACAACGTCATCCGGCGGTTCGTGCGGCGAGCGGCGAGCGGCGGTATCGATATCTTCCGCATCTTCGACGCGCTCAACTGGGTGCCGAACATGCAGCTGGCCATCGAAGAGGTCGCCAAGGCCGGCAAGATCGCCGAGGCGTGCCTCTGCTACACCGGCGATGTCTCCGATCCGGCCCGCGGCGCGAAGTACGACCTGGACTACTACGTGAAGCTGGCCCGGGAGCTCGAGGCCTGCGGCGCGCACATCATCGCCATCAAGGACATGACCGGGCTGCTCAAGCCGCGGGCGGCCACCATGCTGGTCAGCGCGCTGCGTGAGGCTGTCGACCTGCCGATCCACCTGCACACCCACGATACGAGCGGCAACGGGATCGCGATGTTGCTCGCCGCGGTCGACGCCGGCGTCGATGCGGTGGACGGGGCGTTGAGCAGCATGTCGGGGCTGACGAGCCAGCCTTCGCTCAACGCCTTGTGCGCCGCGTTGGACGGCGATGCGCGCCGTCCGGATCTCGACGCGGAGCACCTGCAAGCCCTCTCGAACTATTGGGAGGGGGTGCGCGAGATGTACTACCCGTTCGAGTCGGGCTTGCGGGCGAGCACCGCCGAGGTCTACCGCCACGAGATCCCCGGTGGGCAGTACTCGAACCTGCGCCCGCGCGCGATTCAGCTCGGCCTCGGCCATCGCTGGGACGAGATCAAGCGGCGCTACCGGGAGGTCAACCTGGCCCTCGGCGACCTGGTCAAGGTCACGCCGACCAGCAAGGTGGTCGCCGACTTCGCGATGTTCCTCGTGCAGAACGATCTGGATGTCGAACAGGCCATCACCCGCAGCGAGCAGCTCGACTTCCCGCAGTCGGTGGTCGACTTCTTCATGGGCCGACTCGGCCAGCCCTACGGCGGGTTCCCCGAGCGATTGCAGGCGGCGGTGCTCAAGGGGCGCCAACCGCTCACCGTACGCGCCGGCAGCATCATGGCCGATCACGACTTCGACGCGGCGACCGAGCGGCTCCAGATACGCCTCGGGCGAGCGCCGTCCGAAGAAGAGCTGCTCTCCGACGCGCTCTATCCCTTGGTTCTGGCCGATTTTCACGCGTACACCGACGAATCGGGTGATACGAGCCACCTGCCCACGCCGGCGCTGCTGTACGGGCTCGAGGTCGGCGAGCAGATCACCGTCGAGATCGAGCCGGGCAAGACCCTGGTGGTCAAGCTGATGGCCGTCGGCGGCGTCGGCGCCGACGGCGAGCGCATGGTCTACTTCGAACTCAACGGGCAGCCCCGCGAGGTGACCGTCGTCGACCGGGTGGCGTCGGCGCGCATCGAGACCCGCCCCAAGGCCGAGAAGGGCAACCCGCTGCACGCCGGCGCGAGCATGCCCGGCAAGATCGTCGCGCTCGAGGTCGCCGTGGGTGACGTCGTGACGGCCGGTCAGACGCTGGTCGTCGCCGAGGCGATGAAGATGGAGACCGCGATCAGCGCCGCGACGGGCGGGCGGGTCGCGGCGATCCTGGTCGCGGCGGGGGAGACGGTCGCCGCCGGGGACCTGCTCGTGCGCCTCGAGCCTTGATGGCGACGTCAACGTCCTGACGGGCGTGTATCGAGACGAAGCGACGTTTTCTGGCGATCCACGGCGATCGCGTACAAGGTAGGACGTCGGCGCGGACCCCGTCTGGATCGGGGGTTGGCCGACAGGGATTCGATGGCCGAGAACCTCCTCAAAGTCGTGATGCCCGCGTCCATCTTCTTCATCATGATGGCGATGGGCCTCGAGCTGACCCCGAGGGACTTCAAGCGGGTCTTCGTGCAGCCGCGGGCTGTGCTCACCGGCGTGATGGGCCAGATCCTGCTGCTGCCCGCCTTCGCCCTCGGCCTCGTGCTGGCGCTGCCCCTGCCCAACGAGCTGGCCATCGGCCTCGTGATCCTCGCCGCCTGCCCCGGTGGCGCGATGTCGAACGTCATCAGCTATCTGGCCCGGGCCGATACGGCGCTGTCGATCAGCATGACGGCGATCTCCAGCGTGCTCAACATCGTCTCGCTGCCGCTGCTGGCCAATCTGGCGTTGGAGATCTTCGCCGAGGACGCCGGGCAGGTGCGGCTGCCGCTGGGCATGACCATGGGTCAGCTGGCGTTGCTGACCCTCATTCCCGTCGGCATGGGCATGCTCATCCACGCCAAGCGACCCGACGCCGTGCAGCGGGCGCTGCCCATGATCAAGAAGGGAGCGACGACGGTCTTCATCCTGATCGTCGTCGGGCTCTTCGCCGCCCACAGCGAGCACCTGGTCGACTACATCAGCAGCGCGCTGATGCACGCGGTCATCGTCGGCGTGGCCAGCACCTTCATGGGCTACGGCCTCGCCCGGGTCGTCGCGCTGCCGCCGATTCAGCGGATCACGATCGCCGTCGAGTTCTGCATCCAGAACGTGGCGATGGCCACGCTCGTCGCCGTCAGCCTGCTCGAGAAGGGGGAGTACGGCATCTTCGCCGGCATCTACGGCATCGTCTGCCTGCTCGTCATCCTGCCCACCATCTCGCTCTACAAGCGCCGGATCGAGGCGCGCGGAGGCTGACGCCCGCGCCCGCGGCCGCTCCGCCCATGTGCCGTACGTAGGGGACCGGTATCCCACCGGGTTGTGGGTGCGTAACATGCCGGACATGGGTGCACACGTAACCCGGCGCCGGGTCGAGATCACACGCTTCCACGGCATGCTCACCGCGTCGCCGATCATGCTGGAGATGTTCGAACTGCTGCGGCGGGTCGCGCGCACGGAGGCGTCGATCCTGATTCGCGGCGAGACGGGCACGGGCAAGGAGCTCGTCGCCCGCGCCGTGCATGCCCTGAGCGGGCGAGCCGATGGCCCGTTCCGCGCCCTCAACTGCGCGACCCTGACGCCGGAGATGCTCGCCTCGGAGCTCTTTGGCCACGTTCGGGGGGCCTTCACCGGCGCGGTCAAGGATCGCCCGGGTCTCTTCGCGCTAGCCGACACCGGGACGCTGTTTCTCGACGAAGTGGCCGAGATCCCGGTGGATATCCAGGCGCGCCTGCTGCGGGTCCTGCAGGAGCACTCGTTCGTGCCCGTCGGGGCCATCGAGCCCGCTCGCGTGGACGTGCGGCTCGTCGCCGCGACTCACCGCTCGTTGCGGGCGGCGGTCGAGGCGTCTCAGTTCCGCGCCGACTTGATGTACCGCATCCGGGTGGTGCCGCTCTTCCTGCCGGCCCTGCGCGATCGGCCGGGCGACATCGAGGCGCTGGCGTGGCACTTCATCGACCACTTCAACGGTGACGAGCTGCGGCGGGTCGAGGCGGTCTCCGAGGAGACGATGCGGGCGCTGCTCGAGTACCGCTGGCCGGGCAATGTGCGCGAGCTGCGCAACGTGCTCGAGTATGCGTTCGCGGTGGGGCAGGGGCCCGTGCTCACCGTCGATGAGCTGACCCCCGAGCTGCGCGGCGAGCGCCCGCCGGAGCCGGCCGAGCGCAGTCAGCTGACCGCACGGGATCTCGAGCGGGAGCGCATCATCGAGGCGCTGAACAAAGCCGGCGGGCGCAAGGGTGACGCGGCCGAACTCCTCGGCATCAGCCGTTCGACGCTGTGGCGGAAGCTGAGGGAGCACCGCTTGTCCGGTCCGCCTCGCTGAGCCGGCCCCCCGGCGTCGGCGCACCGACGCAGGTCAGCGGCGACTCGCTGGCCGGGCTGCGCGGCGGCGAAGTCGGGTCGAGGTCGACGACCGCGTCGGCCATGTTGAAGAAGAAGCGGTCCTGTCCGAGCCGGTCGACGAGCCCCACCCGGGCCATCATCAACCGCACGGGCCCCTTCACCGACGCGAAGCGCACCTCGACGCCCCGCGCCGCATAGTCGTCGACGAGGTCGGCGAGCGTACTCGCCGCCGAGGCGTCGAGCCCGTTGATCCCGCTGGCGTCGAAGATCAGATGCGTGATGGGGCCGCGCTGCGCCTCTTCGCACTCGAGTCGCTCTTCGAGGAAGCTGATGTTGCCGAAGTAGAACGGGGCGTCGAAGCGCAGCATCAAGACGCCGGGCAGGGTTCGGGCGTGCGGGTAGTGTTCGAGGTTGCGGAAGGTATTGGACTCGGGCAGACGGCCGAGGACCGCGTAGTGCGGCCGCGTCGAGCGGATCACGAACAGCGCCAGCGACGCGGCTACGCCGGTGGCGATGCCCTCGGTGATGCCCAACTGCAGCGTCGCGGCGAAGGTGATGGCCAGCAGCGCGAAGTCTTGCTTGCTGGTGCGCCACAGGGTGCGCGCCGCGGCGACGTCGATGAGACCGAAGACCGCCACCATGATGATGGCCGCGAGCACGGCGATGGGCAGATGCTTGAAGGCGGGCGTGAGTACGAGCAGGGTGAGGCCGACGAGCGCCGCCGTGATCAGTGAGGCCAGGGGGGTTCGGGCGCCGGCCTGGACGTTGACCGCCGTGCGCGAGAAGCCGCCGGCGACGGGGTAGCCGCCGGTGAGCGCGCCGCCGATATTGGCGACGCCGAGCCCGATGAGCTCCTGGTTGGGATCGATCTTGTACTTCTCGCGGCTGGCGACGAACCGGGCCACCGAGATGGCCTCCATGAAGGCGACGAGCGCGACCGTGCCGGCCACGGGCAGCAGATCCGTCATCCAGGCGACATCGAATGTGGGCAAGGCCAGCCCGGGCAGGCCCGCAGGCACCGCGCCGACGACCTTCACCCCGCCCGCGCCGTCGAGTCCGGCGAGGATGACAGCGCCGGTGCCGAGCCCGACGACGGCCAGCGGCCCGGGCAGCGCGCGGCCCAGCTTCTTCTGCAGGCGCTTGATGGCCAAGAGCATGAACACGGCCAGCCCGCCGAGGGCAAACGTCGCCACGTGCACCCCACCGAGCTTGCCCACCGCTTCCCACAGCAGCAGGTGCACCCGGTGATCGCGGGGCAGATCGATACCGAGCAGGTGTTTGAGCTGGCTGAAGCCGATGATGAGGGCCGCGGCCGAGGTGAAGCCGCTGACGACGGGCTTGGAGAGGAAGTTGACCAGGAAGCCGGCGCGCACGAGGCCGAGCACGAGCTGGATCGCCCCCACCATGGCGCCGAGCAGGACCGCCATGGCCAGATAGGTATCCGTACCGCTCTCGGCCAAGGCGCCGACGCCCATGGCGACGAGCAGCGAGTCCATGGCCACCGGACCGACCGCGAGCTGCCGCGAGGTGCCGAAGAGCGCATAGAGGGCGGGCGGCACGAGGGCCGCGTAGAGTCCAACCACCGGCGGCAGGCCCGCGAGCAGCGCGTAGGCCATGCTCTGGGGCACGAGCATCACGGCGACGGTCAGGCCGGCGGTGATGTCCCCGGGCAGATCCTTACGCTGGTAGCGCGGCAGCCATTGGAGGATCGGCAGGAAGCGGGAGATGGACACTGGGTCTCCTCCAGTCGCGCGGGTCATCGAAGGCGCGGTGCGAGACCCGCGGGGCGACCGCGGCGTCGAGCGACGGCGTGTACTCAGCGCCGGGCCGACGCCAGACCGAGATCACCGTCCCCTTCGGGCAAGAAGACGTTGACCGGGATCTTGAGATAGCGCTTCTGGTTCTTCGCAGCGTCGGGCAGCGCGCCCGCGTCGATGTTGACCTGCACGCTCTGGAACAGCAACCGCGGCGCCGCCAGGGTCGCGTCCCGACCTTCGCGGGCCTCGACGAAGGCTCTCTCGGTGCGGTCGGCCGGCAGCTGCACGTTCTCGGCCTTCTGCACGCCGACGGTGGTCTCATAGGCCAGCGCGCGGCCGCCCGGCTGGTAGTCGTGCCCCACGAAGACGCGGGTCTCGTCGGGCAGCCCGTAGATGATCTCGGTGATCGACCGGTAGAGGTCGGTCGCGCTGCCGCCGGGGAAGTCGCAGCGGCCGGTGCCCTGATCGGGCATGAACAGCGCGTCGCCGGTGAAGATGGCGTCTCCGATGTGGAAGGTGACGCAGGCCGGTGTGTGCCCCGGCGTATTGTAGACCTTCACCGCCAGGGAGCCGGCGCCATAGGTCTCGCCGTGCTTGACGAGCCGATCGAATTGTCGGCCGTCGGTCGGAAAATCGGCCGGCAGGTCGAAGAACGACTTGAATATCGTCTGCACCTCGGTGATGCGCTCCCCGATGACCAGCTCGGCGTCGGGAAAGGCCGCCTTGAGCCGCTGCGATCCCGACAGATGGTCGGCGTGCGCATGGGTCTCGAGGATGGCGCGCAGGTTGAGCGCCTTGGCGCGCACGAAGTCGATGACCTGATCCACCGACTCGGTGAAGACCTTGGAGCCGACCCGCTCGTAGTCGAGCACCGGATCGATCACGATGGCGTCGCGGGTCTCGTCGTCGAACACGACGTAGGTCAGGGTATAGGTCCGCGAGTCGTAGAACGTCTCGATCTGCATGGGGACCTCCTGTTCTGGGGCCATCGGGCCCGGGGTTGAGGGTCAGCTGTCGCTGCGCAGGTTCGTGTACAGGCGGTGCGCGCCCATGCCGGCGAACATGGTCACGACGAAGACCAGGATGAACGGCGCCGCGGTGGGGGCCGAGGCCAGCGCGGGGCCCGGGCAGAGGCCCGAGAGGCCCCAACCGATGCCGAAGAGCGCGGCGCCGGCGACCAGCGACGGGGTGATGTCCCGCCGGGTCGGAATCTGGAAGAGGCTGGCGAACACCGGCCCCTTGCGCCGGGTCACGAGCCGGAAGAGCGGGCCGTAGGTCAACATCGCGCCCACCATGACCCAGGCCAGGCTCGGGTCCCAGTCGCCGGTGATGTCGAGGAAGGCGATGATCTTCTGAGGCTGGGTCATGCCTCCCAGGGCGAGACCCACCGCGAAGAGCACCCCGGCACCGAAGATGAGTACAGCCGGCATCAGATCGCCCCCCCGAAGAGGTGCCTGATCGCGAGCACTGTGAGGATGCCGGTGGCCATGAACGTGCCCGTCGCGACCATGGAGCGGGGCGACAGGCGGCTGACGCCGCAGACCCCGTGACCGCTGGTGCAGCCGCTGCCGAGGCGCGTGCCGAAGCCGACGAGCAGGCCCGCGATCGCGACGGCGGGCAAGGAGCGGTCGACGTTCACGACGAAGGACTCGGGCTGCAGCAGCGACATGACGAGCCCGCCGGCGACGAGCCCACCCACGAAGAGGGCGCGCCAGGAGATGTCGTTGCGGCGAGGCGCGAGCAGCCCGGACACGATCCCGCTGATACCCGCGATGCGGCCCAAGAGAGCCATGACCGCGACGGCGGACAGCCCGATCAAGACGCCGCCGACGAGCGGCAACAGAGCATTCTCCAACACGATGACCTCTTCTCGAACGGGCCTGCCGAGCGGCGGGCGATTGCGTGGCCCTCCTTTATCAAGGTTCGTGCCAGACATTACGAGACTGGCAGAGCCCTCTGATTACGAGAGGTTGGCGTCAGCTCCGGGCGGACGTCGCTGTTTGGCGTTCGACAGCGTTCGATAATGTCGAGACATGTTGCCCGAGGCCGCAGCGAGCGACTCAGTCCAGCGAGTCGCCCTCACCGAGTACAGGCAGGAGCGGGCGGTTGAAGCCGATGTCGTCGCCGAAGAAGTAGCGCAGGATGTCGGCGGTCTCATAGCCCAGGTTCTCGGCGAGACAGACGGCCGCGTATTGTGCGAAGGCGCCGCGGTTCGTCGCCCGAGGCGGGGCCATCGGCGTTGGCTGAACCTGCTCACCGCGGCGACCTTCGTTGCGGGTGACGACGACCTCGGTCCAGCTGACGCCCCCGAAGCGAGCCCGGATGCGCGCGCGCCGCCGGCGCCGATACTCGTCGCGCATCGCGTCCCAGCTCGCGTAGCCCCGATAGCCCTGAGCCTTGGGCGGAAGCGGCTTGCAGTCGATGGAGAGCTTGCGCGCCCCGCTGACGTAGTTGGCGTCGATCAGCGCCCCGTCGACGTGCAGCACCGTGCCCGCCGTATGCCGTGCAGCGTCGAGGGAGCGGGTCCGCTCAGGCGGTGCCCAGCACTGAAAGCGCGGCCCGATCGGCACTTCGGCGTCGGGGCCTTTGCGCTCGAGGTAGCGCCCCAGGTAGGTGCGCGCGACGACGGCCAACGCTTCGAGCGCCGCGTGGGCATCGGTCAGCGGGGCGAGCTCGCATTGCACGACACCGGCGATGTAGACCTCTTCGACGGGCATCACGCCGCGCGCGGTATCGATACAGCCGGGCAGGGGACTGTCGGGCAGCGGTGGGTGCTGCGCGCGACAGCCGCCGAGGGTCGTATAGTCGGTCGGCGGCCCGCCGCTGCACCCGATGACGAAGAGCGTGACCGCCGCGACGAGCCAGCGACCCCGCCGAACCGCTCGCGTGGGAGACCGACCGATCACCGATCGGGCGGCGGCTCGCCGGGAATGGGCTCGGGCCGGGGTTCGGGATCGACCGGATCTGGCGGAGGCTCGCCGCCGCCGCCGCCGCCGTCGACACAGAACTCCACCGCCTGGATGTCACAGCGGTCGGGCGGCTGCAGGTTCTCGAGGATGCAGGGGATGATCGCGATCGCGCCGGGATCCTCCTGACAGCCGAAGAGACACTCCTGGATGTCGCCCTCGCCGAGGCCGCATTCGAAGATGGCGTTGCAGGCGGCGCCGCAGTCGCCGACCTCGATCTCGAAGCAGCCCGCGCCTTCCGCGGCGCAGGCCTGCCCGTCGAGCTGTGCGAGGCATTCGCCGACGTCGTCGATGTAGGACGCCGGCGTGGCGGGCGCGAGCAGCGCCGCTTCGCAGACATCCAGGCAGGCGTCGCCACCGGCGAACGCGCCACAGTCGACCGCCGCGTCGCAGACGTCGGCGCAGCGCCCGGCGGGTCCGTTCTGCCGGGTGCAGGCCGCCAACTCGGGACACGAGAGGACGTCCTTGCAGACCAGCAGAGCCGACAGCGGGTTGTTGGGCCGGCGCGTCGTGTCCACGCAGTCGGTGGTGCAGTCGCGAATCGAGCCGGCGAGCTCACCGCAGCGACCGCGGGCCTCGCACAGCTCGGCGCAGGGCTCGAGCGTCTCGGGCGCGTTCTGGCCACCATCGAAGCACAGCTCGAAGAGCAGGAAGGGGTCGGGCGGGCACGGCGAGAGCGCCTCCTCGACGCAGCGCAGGGTGGCGTCGTCGGCGGCGAACTCCTCGATGAAGAACTCACAGGGGAAGATCTGCTCGAACCCGCAGGCGGCGTACTCTCGGCAGAGCGCATCGGGGTCGACCGGTTCGGGGATCTCGACCACGTCGGCATAGCAGGCCTCGACCGCTTCACAGCCCTCCGCGTCTGCCAGACAGGCGACCTGCTCGACGGTGCGCAGCCGGCTCAACGGGTCGTCGGGGCAGGCCTCGGCGCACGCCTCGGGCGCCGCACCGCAGGCGTCGAGCGGCGGACACCAGCCGGGGCAATCGACCGCGGGGTCGGCGGGCACGCAGGCTTCGAGCGCAGCGCACGCGCCCTGCGGGTTGACCGCTTCGAGGCATTCGCGGGCCTCGGCGAAGCGCAGGCCCTCGTCGCCGACGAAGCCCTCACCGCACTCGACGAGGCATTCGACGAGCGGGCCGACGGCTGTCGGATCGCAGCCGACCCGCGCGCGACAGAAGCCGAGGCAGGCCTGCCCGGCGACCGCCGGATCATTGGCGCAGCGGGAGACCGGGGCGAGGCCCTCGAAACACAGCGGCGCGGACAGGGTGCAGGCGGTGACGGCGGCGGCGCGGGCCGGATCGGCGAAGCTCTGGTCATCGCAGTTGGCCGCGCAGTTGGGATCACCGTTGCCGCAGCGGGCGAGGCGCTCACACCGCTCGGCGCAGCCGATGGGCTCTCCGCGATCACAGACGGCCATCGCCTCGCAGTCGCCAGCGGCGTCGGTGACGCAGCCGCGATAGGCCTCGTCGCGGGCCCGGAAGAACGACGCGTCGCAGTCTGCGACACAGTTCGGCTCGGCGAGACCGCAGCCGTCGAGCGCTGCGCAATGCGCTTCGCACGCCGAGACCGGGCTGTTGGCGTTCAAGCACACATCCAGCTCATCGCAGGTCTCGACGATGCCGCACGGAAAGAGCGCGCGCTGACGTTGGGCGGCTTCGTCGTCCCGGCCCTGCAGGGCGCCGTTGCACGCCTGCAGGCAGCCGATCTGGTCCTGGCCCTCGGGCAGCACGTCACAGACCCCTCGGGCCTCGCACAGCTCGGCGCATCCCGGCCCGATCTGGCCGCCGCCCGGGTTGTCGAAGCAGATCTCGAAGAGGAAGAAGGGATCAGGCGGGCAGCCATTCTGGGCCTGGGCGACCACGCACTCGGCGAAGCCCGGCTGCTCCTGACCGATCTGCCAGGCCTCGTCGCATGGGAAGCCGAAGTCGGCGGCGCAGTTGTCCCAGATTCGGCAGAACGTGGCGCGGTCGACGACGGCCGGCCCGGCCTGGGGGTTGAGGCACGCGTCGGCGCGCTCGCAATCGTCGTTGGCCAGGCCGATGCAGCGCGTGCGTTGCGTGCCGCGCAGTCGAGCGAGCGGATCGTCGGCGAAGCCCTCGGCGATACACGCCTGCAGGCAGCCGTCCGCCCGCTCGAGGTTGCACGCCACCGAGATCTCGCACCGTCGGGCGCACCCGGTGTAGACGCTGTCGCCCAGGCAGGCCCAGAAGCCGTCCTCGTCGCAGATGTCGCCAGCGAGCGACTCGGCGCAGAGGGCGAAGAGCGGGGCGTCGGGATCGCCGCCGTTGCGCGCCTCGCACTCGTCGGCGCACGCGGGGAAGGGCAGCTCGACGCCGCAGCCGTCGACCGCGTCACAGACCTCGTCGCAGGTCAGCGGCGGCGGCTCGGGCAGGCGGCAGAGCTGGATCAGGCCGCAGTTCTCCTCGAACTCGAGGCATTGGAACCAGTTCTCCGGCGGCCCCCGTCGCGAGGCGCGCTCGCAGGCGTCGAGGCAGGCGTCGTAGTCCCCGAAGATGTCGAGCCGCTCGCATGCGCCGATCCGATTGCAGGCGTCAGCGCAGCTCTCCACCGGCTCGGGTTCTGGCTCGGGCTCGGGTTCCGGCTCGGGGTCGGGTTCTGGCTCGGGCTCGGGCTCGGGCTGCGGCTCGGGTTCGGGCTGCGGCTCGGGCTCGGGCTCGGGCTGCGGCTCTGGCTCGGGCTGCGGCTCCGGCTCGGGTGACTCGGCGTCCTCGAGCACGGCGCCGTCCCGCGGCATGCTGTCGGGGTCATCGTCACCCCCGCCGGAATCCTGAACACAGGCCATGAGCGAGAGGGCGAGCAGTCCCGCGAGCCATACGCGAAGTGTCATGACATCTCCTCGGGTCGTCTAAGCCGGGAATGAGGTCGATTGCGCCCTGTGGATAGCACGAACGGCGGGGCCGGTGGCAGCGTCAACCGGGCATTCACTCCGCCGCCTGTTTCATCATCGACGCCGCTCGGGCATGGTGGCGCCCATGGATCTGGAAGTCCTGGCGCGGCGGCCGTTCGCCGAGCAATGTGCAGCGCTGAACGCATTGATCGAGCGCGGCTCGATCGACGGTCTGACCGTCGCCCTGGCCGGCTGGCCCGATCCGGCGCCGCTGGCCCACGTATTGCGCCGACTCTTGCAGACGGGGGCTTCGCTCGACGGTCTGGCCGAAGCGCTCGCGCACGCTCCGGATGCACATCTGGGGCGCATCCTGCGCGGGTTGCCGGGGCCTGCGTATGTGCGCGATGCAGCGGCTCGACTCGTCGACGAGGTCGTTTCTGCGCTCGATCGCCTGCCCGGTCGCCGGGTCGCGGCCGCCTGCTTCCTGCTCCGCTGGATCGACCGCGCCGATCCCGCCCGTGGACGGCTGATTCGCGAGGCGGCGATTACGGCGGCCACCGACGCGACCCCGGCGCCCGCGACCCTGCCGGATCAGGTCTTCCTGCGCCTTCCGGGCCGCAGCTATGCTCCGCTCGCGGCGATGGCCCGGGCCCACGGGACCTCGGCGGCGTGGTCGGCCCGGCTCGATGCATGCGCCGCGACGATGCTCGACGCGCTGGAGGCTCAGCCCAAGTCGTTGTCGCAGGTCGGGGCGGAGGAGCTGCTGTCACAGCGGGTCTACACCGATCCGGCGCACTTCTTGATGGAGCTGATCCAGAACGCCGAGGACGCCGGCGCCCGGCTCTGGCGCTTGACGGTCATGCCGGAGCGTCTGCTCGTCGAGCACGACGGGGTGCCGTTCGACGCCCGGGATGCGGTGGGGGTGTTGTCCATCGGACAGACGACGAAGTCCGCCGAGCAGATCGGGTTCTTCGGGGTCGGCTTCAAGGCGGTCTACGGGGTCACCGACCGCCCGCGCATCACGTCCGGGCCTTTTGATTTCGAGATCGCCGATGTCAGCATCCCGCGGCGCCTCGACGCGCGGCCGGCGACCGCCGGCACCCGGCTCGAACTGCCGCTGCGTCGACCGGACGATCCGCGCAGCGGCTGGCGCTCGATCGCGCGGCGGGCGTCGGCGCTGCCGGCCACGCTCCTGCTCACGCTGCGGCACATCAGGCGGATCGAGATCATCGTCGATGGCGTCGCTCGAACCGTCGAGCGCCGCGGCACGGGGCCGATCGAGCTGCTCGACGGCGCCGAGCGCAGCCGTTGGTGGATCGCCACCGAGCGATCGGCGGACGGGTCGAGCGGCATCGAAGCGCTGTCGCCGGTCGAACGCTCGGTCCTGGTGGCGATACCGCTCGACGACGCCGATCGCCCGAGCCCGCTCCCGCCGGACGCGCCGTCGGTCTTCTGCTTCTTGCCGACCCGCGACCGGCCCGGCCTGCGGTTCGTGGTGCACGCCCGCTTTCCGCTGCCCGTCGACCGCGAGCGGGTGGATGTGCACGCCGCCGAGACAAAAAAGGCTCTTCGTCGGGCGGGGGCCTTGCTCGCCGAGCGGGCTCTGGCGGTGCCCGATCCGACCGCGCTGCTGCTGTTGCTGCCGTTGCCCGGGGAGGTTCGGCCCGATGTCTGGGAGTCGGTCCGGTCGGGTTTCGCCGCCGCTCTGGCCGGGCGCCCGTTGCTGCCCACCCCAGGCGGGCCCAAGGTGCCCGTGCACGCCGCTCGGCGCGTATCGCCCGCGCTCGCCGAGGCTCTGGCCGGCGTCGAGCTCATCCTGGACGGCGGCGCATCCGGTCGGGCGCTCTCGGCGACATCTCCCCGCCATCGGTCGATCCTCACCGCGCTGGGCGTGGGGGCGGTCAGCGCCAAGGATGTCTTCCGTTTGATCGATGCCGCGGCGGGCGCCGCGTGGTTGATGCGGGCCGCGACGGAGCTGCTGGCGGTGCTCGTCGAGTCGCCCGAAGCGCTGAGCAGCCGGGGCGTGCAGCCGATCGCGCCCGATGCGCAGGGTCGCTGGTGGCCGGCGCCGGCTCTGCGCCGCTGCCCCGAGCGGCTCGCGCCTTTCTTCGCCCGGCATCGGCTGATCGCGCCGTCCGTCGCTGCCGATGCCCGCCTCGATCCGCTCTGGCGCGTACTCGCCATCGACCGTCTGGGCGACGACGATGTGCCGGAGGTCCTGCTCGACCCGACGCTCGGTCCGCCGCTGTGCGCCGCGAAGGGCGATCTCATCCTGGCCTGGATGGCCGAGCAGCCCCGGCGGCGGGTCGCTGGATTGACCCACCTGCCCATCGTGCCCGACGAGACGGGCGCTCGACGGGCCATGTCGGGCACCGTGCGCCTGCCCGGTCGCGACGCGCTCGGCCGCTGGGCCCTGCGCTGGCCAGCGGCGCGTCCGCCACTGGTTCGGGCCGATGTCGCCGAGGCCTATGGTGACCTGCTGCGCAGCCTCGGCGTGCGCAGCTTCACCCTCGACGATCTGCTCGACCAGCCGCATGCCGCCCTGGCGCAGATGCCCCAAGGCGCGCGGGACGCGCTTCACCGCGTGCTCGACGACGCGGCGAACGATCTGCCGCCGCGGCTGCTCGAACGCGTGGCCCAGGCCCCGCTCGTCGTCGACGTGCACGGTGACGTCCGGAGCCTGCGCGGAGCCGGCGCGGCGATCGTACCCGATCACGAGCAGCTCGAAGCGTTGCTGCCCGACGCGCCGTGGCTGATCGATGGACTGCGCCACGCGCGGCATGTGCGGGCGATCGGGCCGACCGCGGTGGGCGCCGCGTCGGTCGTCGAGGGCCTCGTCGACGCCGATGCCCCGTTGGGGGCGCCGATAGAGAGCCCGCGCTGGCACCAGCTCGCTGCGTGGGTCGTGGCCCATCGCCCGCCGATCGACGACGCATTGCGCGAGCGGGCGGCGCGGGCACCGATCTGGGCCTCCGCGGCCGGCCGGAAGCCGCTGGACGACCTGCGTGCGCGCCCGGGCGAGCCGTCGTGGGCCCAGCTGTATCGCGTCTGGAATCACTGGCCGGAGCCCAGCGAAGACGCGGGGGCGCTGGCCCGTGCGTTGGGCCTCGATGGCGCCGCGCCGCCCTCGCCGTCACGGGTCGCCGAGGACTTGCTGCACATGGCCGCCGAGGGCGATGACTGGTGGACGGATGACGTCGTCGCTCCGGCCCTCGCCCGGCTCGCCCATCTGGCGCCCCGCGACGCACTGGTTCCACTGGCCGCGCTCCCGCTGCATCGGGGGGTGAGTGATGCGCGGGGCGCGCTCGCGGGGCACGGGGGCCGCTTGCGCCCGGCCGAGGCCCATTGGCGCCCGTTGCTCGAAGGCGCAGTCCCGCTGCTCGACGCGGCCTGGCAGGCAGCCATCGAGCCGTTGCCCGAGGCCGTCGGCTGTGCGCCTGCCGGTCTGCAGGACGCCCTGACGCTCGCCGACGACGGCTCGAGCCCGAGCGCCGAGGCGTGGCGGGCGGCTTTGGGCGGTCGAGGTCCCTGGTCGGAGGAGACCACCCGGCGGCTGTCCGCGCTGGCGATCTGGCCCACGGCGGGCGGCCTGATGGCTGCGCACAGCGTCTGCCTGCCGAGCCGGCTGGCGTCGTTTCCCGGCACGGTGCGCGACTGGATCGCGGGCGATGGCCTCGATGCAGCGGTGGTCGATCGAGCCGAAGCGCTGGCCGACGCGCTCGATTTCGCCGATCCGGCGGTCGTCATCGAGGGCGAGATCATCCGGCGGGCCCGCCCCGGGGTGCCGCTCGTCGATCAGATCGACGCGCTCGCCGACGTCGAGCGCGTCCGTGCGATCCGCGAGAGCCTGCGCGCCGCCGGACGGGCGGTCGACGAGCTGCCGCTGCGGGTCGACCTCGCCGAACGCCTCGCCCACAGCCCGATGTTCGCCGCGTCAGACGACGCCCGCTTCCTGGCGGCGCGCTTGCCGCTCGCCGAGCGCGTCGCGCACCCCACCGATGGGGAGCGAGCAGACGCCGCGCTGCCGGCGCGGGTTCTCCTCTCGGCGATCGCCGATACGCAGCTCGACGAGGTCGCTGTCGAGCGGCACCCGCTGCTGGCCGAGCCCGCATGTCGCCAGGCGCTCTACCGCTGGCTCGCGTCGACGACCTCCGAGATCGAGGATGACGATCAGGCCCGCGGCCAGCTCGGCCGGGCTGCGATCTGGCCGACGGTGGCCGGGATCATGCGACGTCCCGACGGGCTCGCGCCGGTCGACGAAGACTGGCCGGTCGATGAGCCCGTGCTCGGCGGGCGGCAGCCGGCGGCCGAGGTTCCGCCTGCGCTGATGGTGCACCTCAGACGGTGGTTCCGGCTCGATGCTCGGCGGTTGAGGTCGGCCGTCGAGCATCTGGTCGATGCGATGCGCGCCGACGGCGACGACCTCGCGGCGTCCGCGCGGCGGTTGAGCGTGCTCGCGCGCCTGCTGGACAGCGCCGTCGACGACGAGACGTCGCTCGATGCGCTCGTCGCTCGATTCAAGCTGCACCGCCGGCTGAAGATCGTCGATACCACGGGCGAGAGAGTGCGCCCGCGGTCGCTCTACGCGCCCGTCGACGCGGCGCAGAGCGCCTGTGTCGCCCTGTTCGCCGCTGCCGCGCCGCAGCCGAATCCGGCCTATGAACCCGAGACCTGGCCGCTGCTGCGCGCCGCGGGCGCCGCCGGTGACCTGGACGACGCCACTTTGAAAGCGGCGCTCGATACGCCCGCGCCCGGGCTCGAAGCCGGGTTGGCGCGGGTCGCCTATCTGGCCCGACGGTGGCTCGCTGATCCGGGCGTGGTCGGGCGGCTCGGCCTCGACGCGGACCCCTGGCTTTTTGATCGGGAAGGGCGGGCCTGCGCGGCGCATGCGCTGTATTGGCCCGACGCCGAACTCGATACTTTGCTCGGGCCCGACGGAGGGCGTCGGCCGCACCCGGCGGTCGTGCACGCGATGCCGCCCGGCCTCGTCGAACGCCTGTCTTTCCGAACGGCGCGCGATGCCGACCCCGAGACCGTCGCGCGCCGCTTGCCACACGGCCAGCCGGCGCCGATGGCCGTCTTGCGCTGGTTCGATGCGGGCCTCGCCAGCCGCTGGTTCACGCCCGAGACGGTGCGCCGGGCTCTGGCCGGCCGCGCGATCTTTACCGACGACGACGACCGCTGCCGCCCGCCCGAAGAGCTCGTGCGCGACCTGGAGCCGCCCGGGCTCGGTCGCCGCCGGGGCGGGTATTCCGATGGCCGGCCGATGCCACGATTGCTGGGCGCGTTGGGAGTGCCGGCGACCGTCGATGATCGGGCGAGGCGGGTCTGGCTCGACGAGCTCGTCGGGGCTTCGGCCAACGGCGTCAATCTGCTCGACGCCGAACCCGAGCTGCGCGCTCGGCTGCCCGAGGTGGTCGGGAGCCTGGCCGCGAGCAGCGCGGAGCGGCCGCCGCTGGTCCTCGCGCAGCGTGGCGCGGGGCATCTCCTGGTGCCGATCGACGAGCCGGCGTTGACGTGGCCCTGGCCTCGCGCGTTGGTGGATGCGGCCCGCTCGACCCCGCTGCAGGTCGCGGTCGTCGACGCGGCGCCCGATGTGCTCGCGGAGAGCGCGCGGCGTTGGGGGTTGCCGACTCTGGCCGATCGCTGGCGGGCGGATGCTCGGAGCGAGACTGCGCCGAAGGTCGTCGACGAGCCTCTGAGCGCGACCCTCGCGGCCCTGTGGGCCCGTCTGCCGAGGATGCTGGGCGGCGGCGAGTGGGGCGATCCACCGCGCGTGGCGCAGGTCGTCGACGCCGCGGAGGTCGGCACGCTCGCCGGCGCCCCGGCCATCTGGCCCCGGCGTGCGCGGGTCGCGGCGGGCTGGCTGTTGCTCGGACCCGATGGGCTTGGCGCCGATATCGCGCACGCGCTCTGGCGAGACCGCTTGTCGATACAGCCCGCCGTCGCGGGCCTCGATCCCGACGCGGCGTGCGCTCGCCTCGAACGGCTGATCGCGTGTCGTCACGGCGCGGCGATGGATCTGCTGCTGGACGCCGAAGGGCTGCCGGCGTTGTCTTCGATCCCATCGCGGCCGACGTCTGCTCCACCGGCGGCGGTTCGAGAAGCGCCCCCGGCTCCTGTCGAGCCGGTCGAGTCGCCGCCGACCCTCGCTGAGCCCCATTCGGACGAAGAGCCGGGTACAGGCCCGCCAGACCGGGACGAACGCGCAGGCGAAGACCCGGACGAGGGTCTCTTCGGCCGTCTGCGGCGCTGGTGGCGCGGTGACGAGCCCGAGCGACCAGACGATCCGCCGCCGCGCGACGCGGCCCTGCCGCCTCCTCCTGCGAAGCCGCCGCGTCCCGAGCGTGCGCGGCCACCGTCGACCGCCGACGACGGCGGCTTCACGCCGCCGGATACGACGCGCTTCTTCCGGCCACAGCACGCGATCGACAGTCAACTCAGCGCCAACCCCAACTGGCTGGCGACGCGCCAGACCCCGACCGAGATCGGCTTCGCTTTCGCCCCCGGGCGGCTGGATGGCGTGCACCAATACGGGCCGGCCCTCGTCGCCGATCGGTTCGATACGCGCAGCCGGCGCTGGACGTCGGTCGCGGTTGATCCGGCATGGTCCCGGCCGCCCGCCGGCGGAGGCTTTCGAGTGGCTTTCACCGGCCGGCTGACCACCGGCGAGGCCGGGCTGGCGGTCCCGTTGTTCGGGCAGGTCGTCGAGGTTCGGGCCGACGATGCCCGGCAACTGGCCGGTCGCGATGGGCGGCCGATTCTGGTGGCCAACCGCCCGACCGACGTGGACTACGTGGTCGAGCTGTCGCGGGCGCCGCGCTATCTCGATGCGCCGCCGCCGATGGTATCGGGGCTGCTCGCGCCCACGGTGCCCGACGACGAGCTGCCGCCCGAATGCCATGACCTGGTCGGGGCGTTGTTGGATACGCCGCCACGGGCCCGGGTGCGCGGCATCGGCGAGTTCGTGCGCCGCCACTATCGCTACGACCCGCGCTATCTCGAAGATCCGGCGCACGCCCGCTGGCTCCGTCGGGTCACCCGCGGTCGCGCCAACGTGCACATCGCGGCGCTGCACGCCGGCCGTGACGGACGCCACCTCGGCGCGGGGGTCTGCTACGAGCTCAACGCGCTGGTCTGCGAGCTCGCCCGGCGGGCCGGTATTCCGGCTGCGATCGCCACCGGGTGGACGTTCGACCGCGGCTGGATCGATCAGCCCGACCACCTGTGGGCCATGTGTCTCCTGGCCAGCGAAGACGGGCCCCGTTGGCTGCCGGTCGACGCGTCGAGCACCCGGACCGGCCGACCGCTGCACGCCGCGCCGCGACCGCCCGGCCCGCACCGCGCCCAAGCGCCCCGTCAGCGCCGAGCGGCGCCCGCCACCGTCGCCTGGACCGATGCCGCGGCGCCGTCGACGGGTGACGGCGTGCCCCTGCGCGAGCTGCTGCGGGTCATCCGGCATGCCGAGACCGTGGGCCGGGTAGGGGACCGCGACGCCACCGACCGCCTGAACGCCGCTCGCCAGGTGCTGCTCGATCCGGGTCGGGCCCGGGCCTTGCTCGCCGCGATCGAGGGTGAAGAGTCGTCCACCGGAGATGATGACGCATAGCCCGCGCGACGCCGGCCCCCGTGAGTAGGTGTCGTCATTCATCGGGTTTGCTTGGTGCACCCCGTGAGTAAGCTCAGACCACGGCTTCGAGCGCATCCAGCGGCACATAGTATTTCGTATACCGCTGGCCGTCGCTGTAGCGGACGCCCTTCGGATCGACGACCAGGACGGTGGCCCGGCGGGTGATGCGATTGATGATGCCTTCGTGCACCCGCCGCCCCGCCCGAAAGCGCACCCGACTGCCGACGCCGACCCCCAGCGTCCGTCGGGCCCGCTCGTGTGGGGTGACCAGCTCGTGGGTCGCCTCGGTATGCCCGAAGAAGGTCGATACGAGCTGAGCGAACGGCTGCGCCCGGCAGTTCGAGCGCTGCCAGCACAGGAACTCGCACAGGTGGATCAGCTCGTGCTCGAAGATGCGCAGCAGCGCGTCGAGGCGGTCGTGGCACGGCACGCCGCAGACGGTGACCGTGCGCTCTTCGCCACGAAACGTACCGCCGAGCAGCGTCGCCGAGACCCCGATCGAGTAGCGCCGCTCGGGTCCGCCGGGCCCTCGGTGCACGACGCGGCGGGTCATGCCGCCGGAGCGGATCATGCGCCTGGAGACGTCGAACGTCATCGATCCGCCGGTCGGGCCGTCGAGGGCTTCACGGATGGCGCCGTCGAAGAATCGCTCGTCGTAGGCCTTGAACAGCAAGGCCAGATCCCCCGGTACGATGCGGTGGAACATCGGCCGGTTGATGCCCGCAGCCACGCTGAGCGCCAGCTCACGGATCGCGCGCTGATGCTCGGCCCGAGTCGGAGGGGAGGGGGCGTGTCGTACCAGTCGGGTCCGCAGTCTCACGCCGGGAGAATGGCGCTCCGGTGACGCGCCGGCAACCCCTCGGCGCCGCGGTGACCGCCCGCGCCCCACCCCGTTGCCAGCGGACCCGCCGATCACTATCCTGCCGCCTCCCTGCAGTCCATCTCCTGCAGTCCATCTCCTGCAGCCCATGTCCCGCAGACCGGAGGCCGGCCGATGCCCCGCGAGATCCGCGAAGCCCTCACATTCGACGACGTGCTGCTCGAGCCGGCGTTCTCCGAGGTCTTGCCCCACGAGGTCGATACCCGGAGCCGGTTCTCGCGGCGTCTCGAGTTGCGGGTGCCGTTCGCCAGCTCGGCCATGGACACCGTCACCGAAGCCGACACCGCGATCGCCATGGCCCGGGTCGGCGGCCTGGGGGTCATCCACAAGAACCTCGACCCGCAGGCGCAGGCCCGTGAGGTGCAGCGGGTCAAGAAAGCCCAGAGCGGCATCGTCGTCGATCCGGTGACCGTCAAGCCCGAGCAGCCGCTCGGCGAGGCGGTGGCCCTGATGAAGCTGCACGGCATCAGCGGGCTGCCGGTCGTGCGCGAGGGGCGGCCGGTCGGCATCCTCACCCATCGCGACATCCGCTTCGAGCAGCGGCTCGGCCGGCCGGTCAGCGCGTTCATGACCACGGACCTGGTGACGGCGCCGGAGGGCATCACGCTCGACGACAGCAAGGCCATGCTGCACCGCAACCGCATCGAGAAGCTGCTGGTCGTCGACGGGCACGGGCGGCTCAAGGGCCTGATCACGATCAAGGACATCGAACAGGCCGAGTCCCACCCGGACGCCAGCACCGACGCGCTCGGTCGCCTGCTCGTGGCGGCTGCCGTGGGCGTCGGCAGCGACCGCGACGCCCGGATCGCGGCGCTGGTCGAGGCCGGCGTCGACGCGATCGTGGTCGA
This sequence comes from bacterium, assembly GCA_030427205.1. Classification (GTDB taxonomy): domain Bacteria; phylum Myxococcota_A; class Bradymonadia; order UBA7976; family UBA1532; genus JACKDM01. The sequence continues at coordinate 182,497 of JAUHXC010000002.1, forward strand.
TACGGCCCACGGGCACAGCAAGGGGGTCATTGAGAGCGTGCGGGCGATCAAGTCGGCCTGGCCCGACCTCGAGGTGGTCGCCGGCAACGTGGCGACCGCCGGCGCGACCCGGGCCCTCATCGAGGCCGGGGCCGACGCGGTCAAGGTGGGCATCGGGCCGGGCTCGATCTGCACCACCCGGGTCGTGGCGGGCGTCGGCGTGCCGCAGGTGACCGCGGTCATGGATTGCGCCGAGGCGGCAGCGGCCCACGGGGTGCCCATCATCGCCGACGGCGGCATCAAGTTCAGCGGCGACGCGGTCAAGGCCCTCGCGGCGGGGGCTCACTGCGTGATGGTGGGCAGCCTGCTGGCCGGCACCGCCGAGGCGCCCGGCACCGTCGTGCTCTACCAGGGGCGTTCGTACAAGGCCTATCGCGGCATGGGCAGCGTCGGTGCGATGCAGGCCGGCAGCTCCGATCGCTACTTCCAAGAGGGCAAGGAGAGCCAGAAGCTGGTGCCCGAAGGCATCGAGGGCCGGGTGCCGTTCCGCGGCCCGCTGGCCGATACCCTCTATCAGCTCGTCGGCGGCCTGCGCGCCGGCATGGGCTACACCGGCAGCCCCGACATCGAGACGCTGCGCACCGGCGCCCGCTTCGTCCGCATCACCTCGGCGGGCTTGCGCGAGTCCCATGTGCACGACGTCGTCGTCACCCAGGAAGCCCCCAACTACCGGATCGACTGAGATGGCATACCAGACCGTTCTGATCCTCGACTACGGCAGCCAATACACCCAGCTGATCGCCCGCCGGGTACGCGAGCTGTCGATCTACTGCGAGATCGTGCCGTTCGACGCCGATCCGGCTGATTTGGCGGCGCGCGCGCCGGCGGCGATCATCCTCAGCGGCGGGCCGTCGAGCGTGACCGCCGTGGATGCCCCCGCGTTCTCTCCCGCGCTGCTCGACCTCGGCGTGCCGGTGCTCGGCATCTGCTATGGCTTGCAGGTGCTGACGCGCACCCTCGGCGGGCGGGTCGAGAAGGCGAAGCGGCGGGAATACGGCCGGGCGCAGATCGAGGTGCTCGACCGAAAAGACCTGCTGGCCGGGGTGCAGTCGAAGCAGACCCAGGTGTGGATGTCCCACGGCGATCACGTCGAGGCACCGGCGCCGGGCTTCGACGTCATCGCGCGCACGGGCGACGGCGTCATCGCCGCTGTCGCCGACCGCCAGCGGCGCATCTGGGGCGTGCAGTTCCATCCCGAGGTCGTGCATACGCCCGACGGCGGGCAGATGCTGCGCAACTTTCTGTGCGGCACGGCCGGATTGAAAGGCGATTGGACACCCGCCAGCTTCGTCGAAGACGCCGTCGCCCGCATCCGGGCGCAGGTCGGTGACGCGCGAGTGGTCTGCGGCCTCTCCGGCGGCGTCGACTCGGCGGTCGCAGCGGCCCTGATCCACCGCGCGATCGGCGACCGGCTCACCTGCGTGTTCGTCGACAACGGCCTGCTGCGCCTGCACGAGGCCGAGCAGGTGGTCGAGGTCTTCTCGGGCCGCTTCGGCTATGATCTGCGCCACGTCGACGCCCGCGATCGCTTCCTCGACGCGCTCGCCGGCATCACCGACCCCGAGGCCAAGCGCAAGACCATCGGCCGGGTCTTCGTCGAGGTCTTCGAAGAAGTCGCCAAGACGATCGACGACGCGCGCTTTCTGGCGCAGGGCACGCTGTATCCCGACGTGATCGAGAGCGTGAGCGTGCGCGGTCCGGCGGCGGTCATCAAGAGCCATCACAACGTCGGCGGGCTGCCCGAGCGCATGGACCTCGAGATCTGCGAGCCGCTGCGCGAGCTGTTCAAAGACGAAGTCCGTCAGGCCGGGCTCGAGCTGGGGCTGCCCGACGAGATCATCTGGCGTCATCCGTTCCCGGGGCCCGGCCTGGCGATCCGCGTGCTGGGCGAGATCACCCGCGACCGGCTCGACGTGCTGCGTCAGGCCGACCACATCATGCGTGAGGAGATCCGGGCGGGCGGCCTGCACCGGGCCATCTGGCAGGCGGGGGCCGTGCTGCTGCCGGTGCGCTCCGTCGGGGTCATGGGTGATGACCGGACCTATGAGAACGTCTGCGCGCTGCGGGCGGTCTCGAGCCTGGACGGCATGACCGCCGACTGGTATCCGATTCCCTACGAGGTGCTGGGGCGCATGTCGACCCGCATCATCAACGAGGTCAACGGCATCAACCGGGTGGTCTATGACATCTCGAGCAAGCCACCAGCGACGATCGAATGGGAGTAGGGTGCGCCGCGCGCTGACGCTGCCCGTGTTGCTGGGGCTCTGCGCCGGACTGGCCAACGCCGCCCCCGTGCTGACCAAGACCGACGATGGCGTCATCGACTGGACGGCCCGGATGATTCGCGCCGTTGGTGTCGGCACGCCGCAGGTGCTCTCGCCGACCGGGGCGCTCACCCCCCGCGAGCCCTACGATGTCGCCCGAGCTGACGCCGAGAAGCGCATCGCTCGGGTATTGGCCCGCATTCCCGTCGACGCCCGCCGCCGCTTGCGCGACCTCGATCCGCTCGACGCGCGACGACAGGCCGTGGCCAAGGCGTTCACCGCCGATGACAGCCGCCACTTCGCTGACGGCACGGTGCATCTGCCCGCCAGCGCCTCGTTCGCTTGGGTCGCCGCCGAGTGGCCGGAGGGCGGAGCGGGGGAGGGGCCCGAGCAGCCAGCGGCCCCGCTCGTCGGGCCGCCGTTGCCCGGGCCGACCGGGCTCGTGATCAAGCTGGACCGCGCTGTCGAGCCGACCGTGCGGCTGCGCCTCGAGACGCCGGATGGCAAAGCGCTTCCGGCGGGTACGCATCGCGACCCGCTCGGGCCGCGCGGTATCGTGTACGCCACGCGCCCCAGCGACGTCGATCTGGCCGCGTTGGTCGGCGACGCGCCATTGACGGTCACCGCGGCACCGGGCGACGGGCGCGGCGCCCTCGTCCTCGCCGACGAGACGCTCGCCGGCCTTCGGCTTCCGGGGGCGGTTCTGGTGTTGATGCCCGAGGAGGCGCCATGAGGTCTCGACTGCTCGACCTGCGACGACCGTCGAGGATGATGGGCATCGCGCTCGTCCTGTCCACGGTCATCGGATGCGGCGGCGACGGGGTCATCCGCCGGGTCGGCGACCTGCCGCCACCGCCGCCGGGCGCCGGTTTCGTCGAGATCGAGTGCGAGCCGACCACCGTCGATCTCTACGTCGACGGCGTCTACCGCGGGCGCCTCGACGGATACCGCAACGGCGTCATCCGCATGCCCGAGGGCACCCGCCGCATCGCCTTGCGCAAGGCGGGCCACTACAGCTTCTACGGCACGATCGAGGTCGGGCAGGCGACGTCCCGTATCGCGACCAGGTTGATCCCCGAGGTGCCCTGAGAGCCGACTCGCAGCCCGCTGGCTTCATCGAGCGCCACGTTGCCGACACGTCGTGGCGTCCGGTCGCCCGCCAACTGAACACGGCGGACGGGCACCGGGTGGACAGAGCCGAGAATCGGGCTAGAATGTGCCGACGCACCTCCACGCAGAAGGCCACCCATGTCCTCAAGCAGCGGCAAGCTGGAGCCGCTCAAGCTCTTCAAGGTGTTTCGAAGCGTGCTCGAGCGCAGGCTCGGCGGCACGTTGACCCTCCGTCGTGGGCAGGTGGTCAAGCAGGCGCGTCTGGCCTTCGGCCAGATCATCGCGGCGGGCTCGAATCGGCCAGAGGAGTCGCTGGCGCGCGCGCTGGTCGAAGAGGGCCTGATCTCGTCGACCGAGCGGGTCGAGATCGACCAGGCTCGACGCGCCGACCGCCGCAGCTTCGAGGCCCACGTACGCGAGAGGGGACTCGTCGCCGAAGGCCGCCTCGAGAGCATCGAGCGCCGCTTGTCTCGGGCGCGCATGCTGGAGTGCTTCGGCTGGCCCGACGGCACCTTCCAGTTCGAGGTCGCGCAGGTGCGGACGAGCCCCAAGAAGCGGCCCATCGACACCGTCGAGCTGTTGCTCGAAGCCGCTGCCCGTCAGCTGCCGACACCGGTCTGTGAGCGTTTTCTGGCGGGGTTCGCTCGCCAGAACGTGCGACCGACCGACTGGATGGGCACCTACGCCAACGCCTTCGACAGCCTCTTTCCGCCGCCCAATCTGCGGGGGCTCATGCAGAGCCCGCTGCCCGTCGCCGGGCTGGGCAGCATGCCCGGCGACAAGGCCCGCAACCTGCGGGAAGGCGCGGCGATGATCCTGGCCGGGCTCGCCACCCTCGACGGGGTCGGCGGCGACCGTCCCGCCCGGCCGCGGACCGCCTCGGGGGCCCGGCCCGCTCAGCCGCGGACCGCCTCGGGCGCGCGCGGTACGCAGCCGCGGACCGCCTCGGGTGGTCAGCCGCGTCGGCCGGTGCGAACCGGGGCAGGAGGGGCCACCAGTCCACGAGCCGCCGGCTCGTCGGCCGCCAACCCCGGCGATGCCGGGCCACGGCGACGGGCCGAGCGCTCGGTGCCACCGCGTCCGGCAGCGGTGGCGCCGCATCCGACCCGCAGCGAGCCGCCCCAGCGCGAAGCGCCCCCGCGACCGGCCCGGGCGTCGGAGCAGTCCGAAGATCGTCCGGTGCGTATGCGTGCCAGTCGCGGCCCGCGCGCGGTGCGCGCCGAATCCGGCGCGGCCCGCACGAGGCGATCGGACAGCCGCCGCGCATCAGGGGCCAGTCGCCGCTCGTCGGGTGCCAGCCGCCGCGCATCGGGGGCCGCGGCCCGCACGTCGCCCGGGGAGCCGAAGCCGGTCCCGCCGAAGATCCAGGCGAACCTCGACCGCGCCAAGGTGCTCGCCGCCGAGCTGGATACGCGCACGCACTACGAGGTGCTCGATATCGAATCCAGCGCCGACGAGAAGGCGATCCGACTGGCTTTCCGGCGCATGGCCCGCGACTTCCATGTGGATCGTTTCGCGCGCTACGGCCTCGACAAAGAGACGCTCGGCGCGGTGCAGAAGGTCTTCGTCGCGGCCAACAAGGCCCACGAGGTCTTGTCGTCTGCCGAGAAGCGCAAGGAGTACGACATCGGCCTCGAAATGAAGGCCGGCGGGGCCAAGGTCGCGCCCGGCGGTGGCGGTCCGCAGCTCGATCAGGTCTTCAAGGCCGAAAAACTCATCAAGGACGCCACCGTATTGATCGGGCGAGGTCAGCCCGATGCGGCGCTCGAACGCCTCAAGGTCGCCGCGCCGGTCCTGCCCGAAGACCCGGTCCTGCTCGCGGCTCAGGCTTTCGCCGAGCACCTCGTGGCCCAAGGCCAGGGCGGCTCACAGGTGATCACCCGACGGACGCGGGAGGCGCTCGAAGAGATCTGCGCCGAGTTGGAGAATCGGGAAGAGCCGTTCTTGTATCTCGGGCGCATCTATCGCACGCTCGACGAGTCGGAGAAGGCGATCCGCGCTTTCGAGAAAGCCCTGAAGATCAACCCGCATTATGCCGAAGCGGGCAGCGAGCTGCGCCATGCGCAGCGCAAGGTCGAACAGAACAAGAGCGGCCTCGCAGGGCTGTTCGGCCGGCGGAAGAAGTAGATGGCGCGGCGCGACGACAAGAAAGGCTATGTGCAGATCGACGAGTCGGGCCGGATCTACGTGCTCGGCAGCAATCTGCGCAAGACCCTTGGCGGCCTCGCGGGGTACTACACCCATCTGCCATCCGACGCGGCGCTGCTGCACTTCCAGCGCGCGACGAACGTCCCGACGTACGACGAGTTCCGCGATCCGATCATCCTGCAGGGCGATATCGCGGCGATGGGCTCGACCATCGAGGTGATCAACTTCGTCACCTCGGCCCAGCTCTCGGGCAACCTGGTCATCGTCAGCGAAGACACCCGCAAGTGTCTGTATTTCAAGAACGGCGAGGTGCGCGGTGCCGCCTCGAACAGGGCGGAGGACCGGCTCGGCGAGATCATGTATCGCTTCGGCGCGCTGACCCGCGAGGCGCTCGATGGCGCGCTCGAGCAATGCCGCCGCATCCGCCGGCCGCTGGGCAACTTCCTGCTCGATCAAGGCGTGCTGACTCAGCAGGAGCTGTACAGGTTCGTGCGCAAGCAGGTCGAAGAGACCTTCTACTCGATCCTGCTCATCGCCGAAGGCGACTTCTATCTGACCCGGTTCGACGTCGACTCGCTGCCGAGCCCGCTGTCGCTCAACGCCCAGAACCTGCTCATGGAAGGTCTGCGGCGGATGGACGAGATGTCGTACTTCCGCCAGCAGATCCCCGAGATGTCGACCCGCATCGCGCTCGGGCGCAACGAGCCCTCGAATCGCAGCGCGCTCGGTCAGAAAGAGCGCGTGATCCTGCAGGCGCTGGAGCAGCCGCGCACGGTCGACGAGCTGATGGCGCGGTGCCGCTTCGGCGCGTTCGAAACGATGAAGCAGCTGTTCCACATGCTGCAGGCCGGCTTCATCCAGATCGTCGAAGCCGCCGACGCGCGAGACGTCGTCGCGGAGATCGATCCGACGACCGCCGAATCGGCGCGGCTCATCGATACGTTCAACTCGGTGTTTCAGCGCATCTACCAGGCGATCTCGCGGCATGGGCGACAGGACGCGCTCGACCAGGGCCTCGAGACCTTCCTGCAGTTCTACGGCTTCGTCGAGCTGTTCCAGGGGGTGGCCTTCGATGGCAAGGGCCAGCTCGACAAGGCGCGGCTGCTGACCAACCTCAACAGCCAGGCCGCCGACAATCGGGTGAGCTTTCTCTCGCAGGCGCTCAATGAGTTGCTCTTCTTCGAGATGTTCGCCGCGCGCGAGTGGCTCGAGCGCGACGAGCAGCAAGAGCTGCAGAAGATCATCAACCAGCTCTTCATCGACATCGGCTGAGTCCTCGTCGGCTGAGTCCTCGTTGGCTGAGCCTTCGTCGTTCGTCGTCAGCGAAGCCCGCCGGTCGGTTTGCCGATCACGGCGCCTCGAATTCACACCCCGAAAATCAGCCCCAAGTTGATGTCCAGGCCGACAGAACGGCCAGAAGGGGCTGAAAACGGCCGATTCAGCCGCTGAGCGTTGCGATACATCAATGTCGCACAATTTGTATTATGTAAAGTTGGGCGTTGCTGATGTGCACAGCGGGGCCAAACCGCGGTATATCCGTCGACCTTCGCCCGGCGCGCAGACGATTTCGAATGGAGGTCTGAAATGGTCCCCGATTCCCTCGACGCTCGGCTGGCAGCCGACCCGATGATCGCCGCGGTGCGTGGTCTGCCCGAGCACTTCGCGATAGGTTGGCGCGCGGCCGCCGACGTGGGCCGATCCTTCGCCGGCGCGATCGATCGAATCGTCGTGGCCGGGCTCGGCGGCAGCGCGTTCCCCGCCGACCTCGCCTCGCTGGCGGTACCCTGCCCGATCGCCGTCTCTCGCGACTATGTGATTCGCGCGCCGCTCGACCCACGGACACTGGTGGTCGCCAGCTCGTTCAGCGGCAATACCGAAGAGACGCTGGCGGCGTTCGAAGACGCGGCGCGGCGCGGTGTGCCGCGCATGGCGTTGACCGGCGGTGGCCGGCTCGCTGAGCTGGCTGCGGCGGCCGGTGTGCCGATCATCCGCTTGAGCAAGCCATTCCCCACGTTTCAGCCGCGCGCCGCGACCGCGATGTTCGTCGGTGCGTTGGCGCGGCTATGTGAAGACCTTGGCCTCGCGTCTGACGTGCGTCCGCGATTGGATCGCGTCGCCGATCGCATCCGTGAAGCGCGAGACACCGAATCGCGAGCGGCCCAGCTCGCCGACGCGCTGCGCGGTCGAATCCCCGTGATCCTGGCCACGGCGCCCTTCGGACGGACCGCGGCCCGCATCATCAAGATCAAGCTCAACGAGAACGCGAAGATCGCGGCGTTCTGGAATACGATCCCCGAGTTCAACCACAACGAGCTCGTCGGCTTCACCGATCGTCACGGCCCGTTCTCGGTCGTCATTCTACGTGATCCGAGCGTGCCCGAGCGTATGGCGCATCGGGTCGAGATGACCCGCAAGACGCTCGTCGAGAGCGGCGTGCCGGTGCACATGGTGGATCTGCCCACCGGCGAGCCGCTCGAGCAGGCCTTCACGGCGCTGTATCTCTTCGATTTCGTGAGCTGCCGACTCGCGCTTCAGGCGGGCATCGATCCCAACCCGGTGGCGCTCATCGAGTCGTTCAAGGCGAGCCTCGGCCCGTACCGTTCGCCAGCGGATTGACCGGCGGCAGCGGCGGCAGCAGGCCGCCGGGGCGAAACGCGAAGAATTTCCCCGAGTTGGCCAGCGCGAACAGCGAGCCGTCCGCGCCGACGGTCGGCGGCGCGAGGAAGCCGCCGCCTGGATCGAAGTGCCAGACGGGTCGCCCGCTGCGCGCATCGAGCAGGTGCAGCGCGCCGGTGGCCGTCGTCACGGCGATGAGCTTGCCCATCGACTCGATCGCGGTCGGTGCCCCTTCGTGCTCGGCGAGCTTCACCCGCCAGCGAGCCTTGCCCGTGCGCGGGTCGATTCGCACGATCGCGCCGCGATCGAGGCCGGCGACGAGGTCTTCGCCGATGCCGCGCATGGTCACGATGCCACGCACCGAGCGGGTCCAGACGACGGTGCCGGCCGCCGCGTCGAGCGCGTAGAGGCCGCCGGCGACCGACGCCGCGTACAATCGACCGCCGATCACGACCGGGCGCGCGTCGACGTCTTCGAACTGCTCGGCCTCCGGCGCCAGATCACGGGTCCAGAGAACGGCGCCGTCCTTGGCCGACAGCGTGACGAGCACGCCGTCGGAGAAGCCGACGTGCACTCGCCCGTCCACGGCGGTGGGCGCGCCCTCGCCGTAGAGCGCGAAGCGGCCGGGCGCTTCGCGGCGATACTGCCAGCGCCAGGCGCCCGACTGACGATCGAGCGCGTAGACAGCGTTGGTGCCGTCGACCACGAGCAGCGACTGCCCCGAGACGGTCGGCGGCGCGGTGACGGCCCCCTGAACGCTGTAGCGCCAGAGCACCTCGCCCGTCGCCCCCTGAAACGCGACGACCTCGCCGCCGTCGGAGCCGACGACGACGCGCCCGTCATCGAAGATGGCGTGGCCGCTGGTGCCGCCGGCCAGCTTGGTCTTCCACAGCTCGTGCCCGTCCGAGGCGCGCAGACCGTAGAACCAGGACCGATCACCCGAGCCGATCCAGACCCGTCCGCCTTGCGGGTCGTACGCCGCGGCGGCGAGCTGCTGGCCGTCTTCGCGGATCACGCCGCTGGGCTCGAGATCGACGCGCCACATGGGCGTCAGCGGAACAGGCTGTTGATTCTTGCCCCGCGCCGTCAGCGGCGTCTCGTCGCCGGCGAGGCCAAACGACGTACCGCAGCCGACCAGACTCAGCCCGAGCAGCGCGGTCGTCAGCCGCGCGTATCGACGACGGCCATGGAGTTTGGAGGATTCGGGCACGGGGGCGTGCCTCAACTCGAGCGCCCGAGGCGGGCGACGCGCCGCTCGAGATCGGCCTTGACGGCCCGGTTGGCGAGCTGGTCGAGCCCGGCGGCGTGCTCGGTCTGCAGCCGCTCGTAGAGGGCCTTGGCGTCGGCCCCCTTGCCCTGCGCCTCGAGGAGTCGACCGACCTGCAGGCCGGCCATCAGGCCGAACGCATCCTTGTCGACGCCTTCGAGCGCCTTCCACGCGGCGATCGCGCCGTCGACGTCGCCCTTGCTCTCCAGAGCCGCCGCCTTGCCCTGCAGCGCGACCGCGCGGGTCATGCCCGGCAGATCGGGCGAGCTGAGCGCCTGCTCGTAGAGGGTCAGCGCCTTGTCGGTCTCGCCCAGGTCGAGCCGCGTGCCCGCCTCGCCCAGCGCGCTCAGGTGGCTGATCGGCTGCTCGCCATAGGCCTGGCGGGTGCGCTCGAACGCCTGGGCCGCCTTCTCGATGCGGGCCTTGCGCTCTTCGGCGCTCAGGGGCTTCTCGTCGCTGCCCGGCCGCGGGCCGACGACGGCCTCCACGTAGCCTTCGGACGCGTCGCCGAAGGCGGTGGCCGCCTCTTCGACACCCGAGGTCTTCTGCCCCTGCATCACGAAGAGCGCGACCACGACGACCGCGGTGATGCCCAGGCCGGCGATGATCAGGCCCCGGTTGTCGACGACCCAGCTGACTCCACCGGCCACGGTGCGGGTGAACTCGTCCTCGCTCAGGCTCTCGAGCTCGGCCCGGAAGCTGGCGTTGTTGTCGACGGGTGCGTCGGGCTCGAGAACGGCAGAGTCGGGCGCTGCGGCCGCGCCTGCGTCGTCGTCGGCTCCGACGGCGGCTTCCGTCGCGTCGTCCTGCTTCTTGGCAACTCGCTTCTTGATCCGCTTGACCACCGGGCGCTCCTGTCCAATTCGGCGATCTGCTGAGGTCGCCGGCGCGGGAATCTATCACCCGAAATTTCGCGGTGTCAACGCGCCCGACGGTCAGCTGCGGCGCGGGGCGAGGCATGGAATGAAAAGCCGGCCGCCCATCGGTTGACCCGGGCGATGCCCTCTCCTACGGTTCGGCGATGACTACGCTGCGTCCCCTTCCCCACCTGGTGTTGTTGTGGCTCGCCATGGGCTTTCACCCGCCGGCGGCGGCCTTCGACGAGCCGGTGCTGCGGCTCGACGCCGAGATGGGCTATGCCGGATACGCCGAAGAGCGGCGCTATCACGGCATGTTCGCCGGGCTCGACGCCGCGTTCACCTTCGACGATTTCTGGGGTGTGCGGGCCGGCTACGGGCTCGGTGTGCACCGGGGCAAGAGCCGCGCGTTCGAGGTGCATCAGCTCGCGGTCGGCGCACGCTACCAGCTCGACGTTTTTCATTACGTGCCGTGGATCGACCTCTCGCCGGCGCTGTATCTCACCAGCGGTGAGGGCGGCCCGGGCGGCGATCCGCAATTGGGCGTCGCCGCGGGTGTCGGGCTCGATCGTCTGTTCGACGAGCGCTGGTCGCTCGGCGTCGGCGCACGCTACCATCAGCTCTTCGGCCAGGAGCGTTTCCCGTCCTACCTGACCGTGATGGTGCGCGTCGGCCATCGCTGGACGTTCGGCGACCCCTTCGCCCCCTGAGCCGTCGCTGCCCCGGCCCTTGCGCTTGCCTTTCTGGTGCGCATCCTTCGCCGGTCGTTGCCGCATCCCCCCGAGGAGATTGACCCCATGAGCGAGTCCGCGCTCCAGATCCGACCCGATGTGCCCGCCGAGATGCCCGTGATCGCGGTCAAGAACGCGGTGATCTTCCCCATACCCAACCTACCGATCCCGCTCGGGGTCGGCCGACCACGCACGATGGCCGCGATCGAGAAGGCAGCGGCCGAAGACGGCGTGCTGCTCGTCGCGACCCAGCAAGATCCGGATGACGAGAAGCCCGGCCCCGACGATCTGCACCGCTTCGGTTCGGTCGTCCGGGTGCTGCGGTTGACCCGCTCGATGGACGGGCCCGACGAGCTGCTCATCGAGGGCGTCTGTCGGGCCCGGGTCGAGCAGTTCGCCGAGACCGACGACCACCTGCGGGCCGTGATCACCCCCGTCGCCGATCTCAACCCGCCCGACGCCGAGAGCCACGCGCTGCTGCGCACGCTCAAGGATCTCGCCAGCAAGGTCATCGAGCTCTCGCCGCGCATCCCAGACGAGGCCTTGTCCATCGTCGAAGGCATCGACGACGCGGGCCACCTGACCGATCTCGTCGCGTCGCAGCTGCGCATCGGCCTCGAAGAGAAGCAGGAGCTGCTCGAGGTCTGGGACGTCAAGACCCGCATGAACCGGGTCATCGCCGCGCTCGCCCACGAAGCGGCGGTGCTCGAGATCTCGGGGCGCATCCGCACCGAGGTGCGCGACAGCCTCGACAAGCACCAGCGCGAGGTCTACCTGCGCGAGCAGCTGCGAGCGATCCGCAAGGAACTCGGCGACGACGACGACGCCGAGGACGATCTCGACGAGCTCGCCGAGCGCATCGGTCGGGCGGCGATGCCCGAAGCCGCCGACAAGGCGGCGCGCCGCGAGCTGCGTCGTGTGCGCCGCATGAACCCGCAGAGCGCCGAGGCCAATGTCGCCCGCAGCTATATCGACTGGCTGCTCGATGTGCCCTGGAACACGATCACCGAGGACAACCTCGACGTGAAGGCCGCCGCTGCGCTGCTCGACGCCGATCACTATGGCCTCGAGCGGGTGAAGCGGCGGATCACCGAGTACCTGGCGGTGCGTAAGCTCAAGGGCGACATGAAGGGGCCCATCTTGTGCCTCGTGGGCCCGCCGGGGGTCGGCAAGACGTCGCTCGGCAAGTCGATCGCCAACGCGCTCGGGCGCAACTTCGTACGCATCAGCCTGGGCGGCGTGCGGGACGAAGCCGAGATCCGCGGGCACCGGCGGACCTACATCGGCTCGTTGCCCGGCCGGGTGGTCAAGGGGCTCAAGAAGGCCGGCTCGATCAACCCGGTCTTCATGCTCGACGAGATCGACAAGCTGGGCGCCGACTTCCGCGGCGACCCCTCTTCGGCGCTGCTCGAGGTGCTCGATCCGGAGCAGAACGATACCTTCAGCGACCACTACCTCGAGGTGCCGGTCGACCTGTCGTCGGTGCTCTTCATGGCCACCGCCAACCGGCTCGATACGATCCCCGGGCCCCTGCGCGACCGCATGGAGATCATCGAGATCCCGGGCTACATCCAGGAGGAGAAGCGGGAGATCGCCCGCCGTCACCTGCTGCCCCGCCTGCTCGACGATCACGGCCTCGACGACGGGCTCGTCGAGCTGACCGACGACGCGCTCGAGGTGGTCATCGACCAGTACACCCGCGAGGCCGGGGTGCGTACGCTCAATCGGCAGTTGGCGGCGGTGCTGCGCTCGGTGGCCCGCGACATCGCGATGGACGAGGTCGAGCCGCCGGTGCGCATCGACGCCGAGCGCGCGCGCAAGGCGCTGGGCCCGCAGAAGTTCTTCCCCGAGTCGAAGCAGGACATCGCGACCCCCGGGGTCGCCGTCGGCCTCGCCTGGACGCCGGTGGGCGGCGAGATTCTGCTCATCGAGGCCACCGCGATGAAGGGCAAGGCGCAGCTGACCCTCACCGGGCAGCTCGGCGAGGTGATGAAGGAGTCGGCCCACGCGGCGATGTCGTTCATCCACGCCCGGGCCGAGGTGCTCGGCATCGACGAGTCGCTGTTCTCCGAGCGCAAGATCCACCTGCACCTGCCCAGCGGCGCCATCCCCAAGGACGGCCCGAGCGCGGGCATCACCATCGTCGTGGCGCTGACCTCGCTGCTGACGCGGACGCCCATGCGCGGCAACCTGGCGATGACCGGCGAGCTGACGCTGCGTGGCGTCGTCCTGCCGGTGGGCGGCATCAAGGAGAAGGTGCTCGCGGCCGCGCGGGCCGGCATCACCGAGATCGTGCTGCCGCACCACAACATGGGCGATATCGAAGAGATCCCGGCCCATCTGCGCGAAGAGATGACGTTCTACCCGGTCGAGCGCATCGAGGACGTCATCCGCATCGCCCTCGGCATCGACATCCCCTCCCCCTCGGCCCCGATCGCGGTCCCCGCCCCGGACGCAGCGACAGCCTGACCCCGAGTACGCTCGCATGCCCGGCTGCGGTTGACGCACGGGCCGACTTCACCCATAACTGAATGACGGTTCATTCAGGCCGTTGCGGAGGACATCATGGCCCACGACGAGACCCCCGGCGGCGCCGCCTTCCTGCTCGAGGCGGCGGCGAGTCGTTCCATCTTCACGCCCGAAGCCTTCAGCGAAGAGCAGCAGATGTTCTTCGAGACGACCCAGGAGTTCATGGCCCGCGAGGTCATGCCGGTCAACGAGCGCATCGAGCACATGGAGGAGGGCCTGCTGCCGAAGCTCATCGGCAAGGCGGGCCAGATGGGCCTGCTCGGCATCGACATCCCCGAAGAGTACGGCGGGCTCGGCCTCGACAAGACGACCTCGGCGCTCGTCGGCGAGGCGATGGTGATCCAGGCCAGCTTCGCGGTCGCCACGGGGGTTCAGACCGGGATCGGCACCCTGCCCATCCTGATCTTCGGCAGCGATGAGCAGAAGCAGCGTTATCTGCCCGATCTGGTGACCGGCAAGCGGATCTCGGCCTACTGCCTCAGCGAGCCCGGCAGCGGGTCGGACGCGCTGGGGGCCAAGACCACCGCGGTGCGCGACGGCGACGATTGGATCCTCAACGGCGTCAAGCAGTGGATCTCCAATGCCGGCTTCGCCGACATCTTCATCGTCTTCGCGCAGGTGGACGGCGACAAGTTCACCTGCTTCGTCGTCGAGAACGGCTTCGAGGGGGTCAGCACCGGCGCCGAAGAGAAGAAGATGGGGCTCAAGGGCTCCTCGACCCGCCAGGTCATTCTCGAAGATGTGCGGGTGCCCGGGGCGAACCTGCTCGGCGAGATCGGCCGGGGCCACGTCATCGCGTTCAACATCCTCAACATCGGTCGCTACAAGCTGGGCATCTCGGCGGTGGGCGCCGGCAAGTACGCCCTCAAGCACGCCCTCGACTACGCCACCGACCGCAAGCAGTTCGATACGCGGCTCGTCGACTTCCCGGCGATCCGCGAGAAGCTGGCCCGCATGGCGTCGATCATCTACGCCACCGAGTCGATGGGCTATCGCCTGACCGGCCTGCTCGACGAGCGCATCGAGAGGCTCGACAAGCGGGATCCGGCCCATTGGAAGCACGCCGTCGACGTCATCAAGGACTACGCGATCGAGGCGTCGATCCTGAAGGTGCAGGGCTCCGAGGGCGTGAGCGTCGTGCTCGACGAAGCGTTGCAGACGTTCGGCGGCTACGGCTTCACCAGCGACTATCCCATCGAGCAGATGGTCCGCGACTCGCGGGTCAACCGCATCTTCGAAGGCACCAACGAGATCAACCGCATGCTGATCCCCGGCACGCTGCTCAAGCGGGTCATGAAGGGTCAACTCAACCTGATGCCCCGGGTGCAAGCGGTCGGGGCCGAGGTCAAGTCCGGCGACGCGGCGACCCCGCCGCTCGAGAGCGACGATCCGCTCGCCCTCGCCCGGTTCATGACCGAGCAGGCCAAGAAGGTCTGCCTCTACATCGCCGGGGCGGCGGTGCAGAAGTACATGGCCGATCTCGATCGCCAGCAGGAGCTGTTGATGGTCATGGCCGACATGATCATCGACGTCTTCGCCGCCGACAGCGTCGTCGCGCGGGTGACCCAGCGCGTTGCGAGCATCGGCGCCGAGAAGGGCGCGCCTCAGCTGGCGCTGGCCCGGATCGTGTCCAGCGAGGCCTACCGGCGCAACGCCGAGCGGGCGCGGGAACTGGCCGGGCACCTGGCACACAAGCCGATGCGTATGGTGGGCGGCATCGATCTGCTCGCGCCGTATGTGCCGCTCGATCTCATCGCCGATCGGCGCCTGGTGGCCGATCACCTCGTCAACGCCGGCCGCTACCGCTTCTGACGGGCCGCCGCGCGGTGCTCCCCTGCCCCGGTGGCCAAGCCCGTCGACATCTCGCCGGGATCTGCTAGCCTGCCGACATGCTCTCGCCGATCCTCTGCTGCTACCGCGGCTGCCAGACCACGGTGTGGGCCCCGTCCTCTGCGGGCGGAGGGCTCGCGGTCCGTTGCAGCAGCGCGACGTGCATGCAATGTCGCCGGGTCGCGCTGTGCCTGCCTCACTTCCGGGATGTGTTCGAGCGGCAGCGGGATCTGGCCTGCCCCAACTGCCGCGGTCGGCGATGGTTCTTGCGCGCCATGCGCGGCGATCGGGTCTCGGCGGCGCTGAAGGTGGCGGTGGAGGCGTCGGGTGGGCGGATCGAGGTCGACGATGTTCGGGCGCCGGCCGAGGCGTCGCAGGCGTCGAGGTGGCGCTGGCTGCGCGTCGACCAGCTGCCCTCCGACGCCCGCATCCTCGATCGCGGGGTGCTCGCGCGGGCCGATCGCCGGGGTGCCGCGATCATCGTGGATGGTCGGCCCCTCGAGTGGATCTCGCCCAGCATGCCGCGCAGCGCGTCCCGGGCATCGCCGACCGCCGCCGATCTGATCGTCTCCGACGAGGACGGCTCGCAGCTGTCGTGGGTCGGGCCCGACGGCCTGCGCTTGTCGCTGCGCGCCCCTGACGGCTGCACATTCGATCGGCCGACGTTCATCGACGGGCGGCGTCTGGTCTACGTGAGCCGCGACGGCGAGGGCCACACCGCCCTCTGGGAAGGCACGATCGAGCCACCGGGTCGGGTCCGGCAGCGACGGGTATGCGCGCTGGGTCGGGGGCGACGCCCGCAGCTGGCGCCGGTCGCCGTGCGGCGGCTGGAGGCGGTGGTCGCGCTGAGCAGCGATGGGGATGTCTGCGCGCCGACCTGGATTCGACTCAGCGACGGCCAGAGTTCACCGCTGGCCGGGTTCGAGCCAACGCCCCGCGCGCTCGTCGGTGCGCGACGCGCGCCCTACGCCGTTTGGATCGATCACACCGGCGCCGTGCGCTGCGCCGGGCTGCACCACCCGCTGCAGACGCTGGGGCAGGCGGTGGGCGATCTGCTCGCCATCACCGATGACGGCCGCTCGGTCGCGTGGTGTACCTCCGAGACCGAGATCACCACCTGTGAGGTGCGCAGCGGCGCGGTCGAGCGACAGCGGGTGCGCGGTCGCCTGGTCTGGTTGGGCGCGGCGTCGAGCTGACGGCGGCGCTCAGCGGTCGAAGACGCCGCCTTCGGTGAGCAGCGCCTCGAGCTCATCGACGCACTCACTCAACGCCCGGCCCTGGGTATCGATGACCGCCTCGGGCGCGCTCGGCGGCTCATAGGGCGAGTCGATGCCGGTGAAACGGGCGATCTCCCCTGCCCGGGCGCGACGATACAGGCCCTTGGGATCGCGCCCTTCGCACACATCGAGCGCGGTGGCGACGTGCACCTCGAAGAAGCGCCCCGGCGGCACCCGGCCGCGCACCGCGTCCCGATCGGCGGCGAAGGGCGAGATGAAGGCCGCGATGCAGATGACGCCGGCGTCGGCGAAGAGCGCGGCGACGTGCCCGATGCGGCGGATGTTCTCCGCTCGATCGGCGTCGCCGAAGCCCAGGTCGCCGTTGAGGCCGTGGCGCACGTTGTCGCCGTCGAGCACATAGGCCACCCGACCGGCGGAGACCAGCCGGTGTTCGAGGGCCATGGCGATGGTCGACTTGCCGGAGCCCGACAGCCCGGTCAGCCAGACGACTGCACCGCCGTGGCCGAGCGCCGCGCGGCGGGCGTCGGCCGAGAGGCGGTTCTGGTGCCAGGTCAGGTTTCGGTCACGCGCGTCGGCGGGTGTGGACGTCATGGCGGCAGGATGCCAAGCGCGTTGCCCGCGGGCAACCGATCTGGCGACCGGCGCACCGGAAGCACAACAGCGGCAAATAGTTACAGTTACAGCGTTGAACTGCAGAAACGGCGGTCGCTAGGATGGCTCCGCCCCGCCGGTGGAGGAAGCCTGTGGCTGTCCAACGTTCATACGTCGTATTCATCGCATCCGTCGCCCTGGCGACGCTCACCGCGTGCGGTGATGTCGAGCCGCCCGTCGCGCCTCTGCCCGACGCCGACGCCCCCGCGATCGACGGCAGCCTGCCGATGCTGACCGACGCCCAGATCCGCGACCGGGGCGTAATCGTCGACGACTTCGGTGAGCCGTGCGAAGAGAACGAAGACTGCCTCGCCGGCTACTGTGTCGAGGCGCCCGAAGGCGGTCGCGTCTGCACCCGGCGCTGCGGGGAGTGCCCCGTCGGCTGGGAGTGCAACCCCATCGGCAACGCGGGGCCCGATCGCACGTTCATCTGCGTCGCCGACCAGCCCGACCTGTGCAAGCCCTGCGACAGTCATCGCGACTGCGACGACAACGGCGATCTGTGCCTGAACATCGGCCAGGGGCGCTATTGCGGCGAAGACTGCGCCGAGGACGGCTTCTGCCCGGCGGGCTTCGAGTGCGCCGACGTGCAGGTGCCCGGCGCCGATGGCGACCCGGTCGACGCGCGGCAGTGCATCCCGGCCGACGGCGCGGGCTGTGCCAGCTGCGTCGACGAAGACCAGGATGGCTATGGCCGCGGCGAGGATTGCCTCGGCGACGACTGCGACGACAGCGACGATACGATCTACGAAGGCGCGCCTGAGCTGTGCGACGGCCTCGACAACAACTGCAACGCCCGCACCGACGAGCGCAACCTGCTCGAGCTGCCGCCGGAAGACGTGGGCTGCCTCGACGCGGGCGTCTGCCTCGGCGCGCCGGTCATCTGCGAAGACGGGGGCTGGGTCTGCGCCTACCCGGCGTCGTACGATCCGGGCGACGAGGTGCGCTGCGACGGGGTCGACAACGACTGTGATGGCACCCTCGACGAGAACTTCGACCACCAGAGCGACCCCGAGCACTGCGGGGTGTGCAACAACGCGTGCCGCTTCGAGAACGCCGAGGGCCTGTGCCTCGAGGGGCGCTGCGAGCTCGGGCCGTGCGCGGCGGGCTTCCACAACGCCGACGGCAACGACGGCAACGGCTGCGAGTTCGGGCCGTGCAACGTCAGCAACATGGGCGTCGAGCAGTGCGATGGCATCGACAACGACTGCGACAGCCGCACCGACGAAGACATCAGCCTCGCCTGCGGGGCCGACGTCGGTCAGTGCCGCAGCGGGGCCCAGAGCTGCGTCGACGGGGCCTTGAGCGAGTGCGTAGGCGCCATCGGGCCGACCGACGAGGTGTGCGACGGGCTCGACAACGACTGCGACGAGGCCACCGACGAAGCGTTCGACCTGCTCGCCGACGTCGACAACTGCGGCCGCTGCGGCTTCGTCTGCCAGCTCACCGACGCCACCGCCCGCTGCGCCGAGGGCACCTGCCGCATCGACCGCTGCGCGGCCGGCTATTGGGACAACAACCAGAACGACGCCGACGGCTGCGAGTACGCCTGCACCCTCGACAACCAGGGCGTCGAAGCCTGCGACGGCGAGGATGACGACTGCGATGGCTTCGTCGACGAAGGCATCGATCTCGACAGCGACCCGGCCAACTGCGGCGCGTGCGGCGCCGAGTGCGTCTACCCCAACGCCCAGGCGATCTGCGAAGCGCGGCAGTGCCGGATCGGAGCCTGCGCCGACGGGTTCCACGACGTGGACGGCGATCCGGCCAACGGGTGCGAGTACGCCTGCGTGCCGCAGGGCGAGGACGACCGGCCCGACGCCGGCTTCGTCGACGCCGACTGCGATGGCATCGACGGCGAGATCGAGGATGCGGTCTTCGTCGCGCCGCGGGGCAACGACGTCAACGACGGCACGATGCAGGCGCCGGTGGGCACCCTGGCCCGGGCCATGGACCTGGCGCTGGCCGCCGAGCCGCCCAAGTACATCATCGCCGCCGAGGGCACCTTCGAGGGCACGCTGACCCTGCGCAGCGGGGTCCACATCTACGGTGGCTATCGCCCGGGGCCGACCTGGGGCCGCAGCGCCGAGTTCGAGACCGTCGTGAGCGGCGGTCCGCGCGGTCTGGTGGCCGACGGGCTGCAGGGTCCGGCCAGCTTGACCCTGATGACCATTCAGGCCGCGACCCCGAACGACCCGGGCGAGAGCAGCTACGGGGCGTGGATTCGCAACAGCGCCGATCACCTCGCCCTCTCGGCGGTCAAGATCCGCTCCGGAGATGGTGCCGCGGGCACCAACGGCGTCAACGGCGAGGGCGGCGTCGGCGGCAACGGCGGTGGGACGGGCGACGGTGGCTGCGACGAAGGCTTCCTCGGCTCGGGCGGATGCAACGCCCGGGGCGGCGGCGGGGGCGGCGCGGCGCAGTGCGCCAACGGCGGCAGCGGCGCGGGTGGCAATGGCGGGACCGCCGGCGACGGCGGCGGCAGCGGCGCCGGCGGCGCGCGCGGGCGCGATGCCGGGCCGGGCGGTGCCGGCGGACCGGGCGGCGGTGGTGGCCGCGCGGGTGAGGAAGACCTCGGCTGCGGCTTCCTGGGGCTCGAGTGCTGCGACAGCCGCACCGGGCCGGTCGCTGGCGGGGGCGGCGTGGGCAACGCCGGCGCGGCCGGCGTCGACGGGCCCGCCGGCGGCGCGCTCGGCGCGACGGGCGAGGCCTATGGACCGGCGGCGGGTGGCGGGGGTATTCCGGGCCAGAACGGCGGCGGCGGCGGCGGCGGCGGTGGCGGTGGCGGTGGAAACTGCGATCAGCTGTGCTGCAACGACGACGTCGGCGGCGGTGGCGGAGGCGGCGGCAGCGGCGGATGCGGCGGCACCGGCGCGACGGGCGGCGGCGGCGGCGGCGGTTCGTTCGGCGTCTGGATCATCGACAGCGCGCCGGCCCTCGACCTGATCGAGATCCGGACGGGCCTGGGCGGCGTCGGCGGCGCGGGTGGCAGCGGCGGCGCGGGGGGTCCGGGCGGCGGCGGCGGACGCGGCGGGGCCCGCCACCAGCTCAGCGGCCAGGGCGGCGTCGGCGGCCAGGGCGGCGGCGGCGGACGCGGCGGGCACGGCGGCGGCGGCGGCGGCGGGCCTTCGATCGGCATCGTGCTCGTCAACGGGGCCAACCCGCAGATCGCGGTCCAGAGCTACGTGATCGGGCAGGGCGGCGCCGGCGGCGCCAGCCCGGGGCTGCCGGGCGCTCAGGGCGCGAGCGCCGAGATCCATCCGCAGCGCTGAACGACCCCGGCGTCGGGTCGCGGTCGAACGCGGCCTGGAAAATCCTTCTCACAAGACCGTTTACAGTGACTCGGACGGGCGCGCTGCAGCAAAAGTGCGCGGCCCCCGAATCCGCTCTCGGCATTTCTACATCGGATAGGTCGGAATTGCTCGCTACACCTGACCTCGATCCGTATGCTGCGGGTCGTTCCTCGCGTCCGTGGAGCTCGTATGCAGCGCAATGCAGCCCTTCGAGTCGAGATCGAGGCCGAGTTCCCCTCGGTCGCTCGGATCCCCGGCCCGTTTGCCATGAGGCGCGGCGGCGAGCTGCCCGAGCTGGAGATGGTCTACGAGACGTGGGGCACCCTCTCGGCCCGGGCTGACAACGCCATCCTGGTGATGACCGGGCTCTCGCCGAGCGCTCACGCCCGCTCGTCCGACGACGACCCCCGGCCGGGCTGGTGGGAGCAGATGATCGGCCCGGGGCGCGCCCTCGATACCGACCGCTTCTTCGTGATCTGCGTCAACCACCTCGGCTCGTGCTTCGGCTCGACCGGGCCTTCTTCCATCGACCCGCGGAGCGGCGAGCCCTACAACCTGCGCTTCCCCGAGCTGACGATGGAAGACATGGCCCGCGCCGCTCGGGAGACGGTGCGTTCGCTGGGCATCGAGCGGCTCGCCGCCCTCGTGGGCCCGTCGATGGGTGGTATGGTGGCCCTGGCCTACGCGGTGACGTTCCCCGGCGAGGTGCGCGATCTGGTGCTCATCTCGACCGCTGGCCGGCTCGACGCGCGCACGATCGCGATCCACTCGCTTCAGCGCGAAGCGATTCGCGTCGACCCGGCCTGGGCCAATGGCGATTACGTCGATCCGCCGACCGCGGGCATGAAGCTCGCCCGCAAGATCGGCATGAGCAGCTACCGCACCGCGGCCGAATGGGCCGAGCGCTTCGGCCGCCAGCGCACCGATCGCTGGGGCAACGCGCCGTTCGGTATCGAGTTCGAGATCGAATCGTACCTCGAGGCGGTCGCCCGCAAGTTCGTCGAGCAGTTCGACGCCAACAGCTACCTCTACCTCTCGCGGGCGATGGATCTCTTCGACGTGGCCGAGCATGGGAACTGCCTGTTCACCGGCCTCGCGCGCATCGACGCCGCCCGGATCCTGATCGTCGGCGTCGAGAGCGATACGCTCTTCCCCATCGAGAAGCAGCGCACGCTCGCCGACGCGTTCGGCCGCGCCGGCAAGAACGTGCGCTTCGTCGCGCTGCCGTCGCTGCAGGGCCACGACGCATTCCTCGTCGACATGCCGCGCTTCCAGCCGCTCATCGGCGGCTTTCTCGCCGAGCAGGGCGTTCACTGAGCGCGCGGCTGCGCGCCGGCCCGCCCCGAAGAATCCGCTCGAACACGTCCGAATCCCGTGAATAAATGGGTCTGGGGCCCGATTCCGGGCACTCCGACGGGCCGCAGCCCGTGAACAGGGCGTCGCTCAGGGGAAGTGCACGCTCTCGTCTTCATGCACCGGGATCACCGCGTCCGCGGCTTCGGGCACATCCGCGCGCGGGCCCATGTAGCGTACGATCGCGTGCTGCCGCGGACAGACCAGGTCGACCGACGCCGCGCGCCGCAGCTCGACGGTGAAGGTCGACTCGGGTCGAGCGAAGCGGATGTCGGCGCCAGCGGGCAGCGTCGCGCCCAACCGGTGGATCGACCCCTCGTCGCGCCGCAACGAGCGCACGATGAGGAAGTCACGGCCCAGATTGACCAGCTGGATGTCGGATTCGCCCACCTGAACCGCGATATCGGCGGGGATGCCCCGGGTCGGATCGTCGAGGGAGACGGTGGCCTCGAACGGTTCGCCGGCATCGTGCTCGACGTTGAAGAGCGCGATGAAGTGCTCGGTGTATTCGGCGAGGTAGCCCCCGATCTCGATGCGATCGGCGCCGCCGCCCGGCGGAGCGAGTTCGATGACCACCGGATGCCCGATATGTGCCTCGAGCATGGGCTCGTAGGCGTCCCCGGCGGCTTGCAGAAGCTCTTTGCCGACGCCTTCGACGTCTTGCTGCCCGGCGCTGAGCACCTTCGACTCCGAGACGGCTACCACCCGGCCGATGACCTTGCCCAGCGCCTTGGTGAAGGCGTCACGCAGCGTATTGTAGGCGTTGCGCCAGCCGCGCTCGAGGCGACCCCAGAGGTTGGGGTTGAAGGTCTTCTCGATCTGCCGCCGCCGCTCGGCGGCTTCCTGCGGCGAGAGCTGCCCGGTGAAGCGACAGGCGGCGAGCACCTCGCCCATCTCCTTCTGGTAGAGCAGGTAGCCCTTCTTGATGAGCCCGCGGCGGGTGCGGTGCGGCGCGAGGTAGCGCAGCTGCAGCCCGCGGCCGAAGACCTGCAGATCGCCCCAGACGGTGCTGCCGTTCTTCATCACCAGGGTGACGAAGTGATCGTCGATGAGCTGCAGGCAGTCATCCCGCTTGCGGGCGCGGATGAACGCGCTGACGATCGCCGAGAGGAAGATGAAGCCGATCGTCGCCCAGAAGAAATCGTCCATCATCGCTCGACCTCGACCTCGACTCGACCCGATCCGCCGCTCAGCGGACCTCCCAGACGTGCACCGACTCGATGAGATCCTGCACGCTGCGACCCGGCTTGCGGGCGCGGGCGTCGTCGACCTGCGCCTGCAGCATGCGGTCGTAGACCGGGCGCTGGATATCCCGGAAGACCCCGATCGGCGTCGGGAAGTCGGGGTGGCTCAGCTGCGAGAGCAGATAGGCGATCGTCGGGTTGCCCTCGTCGTGCACCAGCAGGTTCTCGACGCCATGGGCCTCGGCGTCGACCACCCGCGGCTTCATGTCGGGGCCGATGGCGATGCCGTACTCCTTCTTCTTGCCGAAGCGCATCGGCTGACCGTGCTCGAGCACGAGCGAGGTCTTCGGCCGCTCCCGGCGGTCGGAGATGAAGGCGAACGCGCCGTCGTTGAAGATGTTGCAGTTCTGGAAGACCTCGATCAGCGCAGTGCCTTCGTGGGCCGCCGCCCGCTGGATCATCGCCTTCATGTGCTTCGCATCGACGTCGATCGAGCGGGCGACGAAGCTCGCCTCGGCCCCGAGGGCCACCGCGATGGGGTTGAACGGGTGGTCGAGCGAGCCATAGGGCGTCGACTTGGTCTTCTTGCCCACCTCGGACGTCGGGCTGTACTGCCCCTTGGTGAGCCCGTAGATCCGGTTGTTGAACAGGATGATCTTCAGGTTCACGTTGCGCCGCAGCGCGTGCATCAGGTGGTTGGTGCCGATGCTCAGCGAGTCGCCGTCGCCGGTGATGACCCAGGTGTTGAGGTTGGGTCGCAGGCACTGGATGCCGCTGGCGAGCGCCGGCGCGCGGCCGTGGATCGTATGCATCCCGTAGGTGTTCATGTAGTACGGGAAGCGGCTCGAGCAGCCGATCCCGCTGATGAAGACGAAGTCTTCCCGGGGGATGCCGAGGGTCGGCAGCGTGCGCTGCACCTGGGCCAGGATCGAGTAGTCGCCGCAGCCGGGGCACCAGCGCACGTCCTGATCGGTCTTGAAGTCCTTCGCGCTGAGCGCGCTGGCGTCGGTCGGCGGCAGATCGGGATAGCGGGTCATCGGGCGTGCTCCAGTTCGGCGCTGATGTCGCGGATCAGCTCGGCTTCCTTGAAGGGCTTGCCCTGCACCTTGCAGATCGAGCGGATCTCGATCAGGTAGCGGGCCCGCAGGATCATGGCGAGCTGCCCCATGTTCAGCTCGGGCACCACCACCCGCTCGAAGCGGCCCATGATCTCGCCGAGATCGTCGGGCAGCGGGTTGAGGTGACGCAGGTGCACATGGGCCACCGCGCGGTCGTGGGCGATGAGGTGATCGACCGCCGAGCGGACCGCGCCGTAGGTGCCGCCCCAGGCCACGACGAGCACATCACCCGACGCGGGCCCGTGAACCTCGGTGGGCGGGATGTGCTGCGCCACCCGGGCGACCTTCTCTGCCCGCAGCTCGGTCATGAACTGGTGGTTGGCCGGGTCGTAGCTCACGTTGCCGGTGAGGTGCTCTTTCTCGAGGCCGCCGAGGCGATGCTCGAGGCCGGGCGTGCCGGGCACCGCCCACGGCCGGGCGAGGTTCTCGTCGCGGGCGTAGGGCAGGAAGCCCTCGGGGTCGGTCCGGAACTCGGTGTGGATCGGCTCGATCGCCGAGACGTCGGGGATCTTCCACGGCTCGGCGCCGTTGGCCAGGTAGCCGTCGCTGAGGATGACGACCGGCACCATGTGGCGCAGGGCGATGCGGGCGGCCTCGATGGCGACGAAGAAGCAGTCGCCGGGCGTCGCGGCGGCCACCACCGGCACCGGGCACTCGCCGTTGCGGCCGTAGAGCACCTGCAGCAGGTCGGCCTGCTCGGTCTTGGTGGGCAGCCCGGTGCTCGGGCCGCCCCGCTGGATGTCGCAGACGATGAGCGGCAGCTCGGTCATCACCGCCAGCGCGATGGCCTCGGCCTTGAGCGCGATGCCCGGGCCGCTCGTCGAGGTGACCGCGAGGCCACCGGCGTAGGCGGCGCCGATGGCGGCGCAGACCGCGGCGATCTCGTCTTCGGCCTGGAAGGTCTTGGCGCCCAGGTGCTTCTGGGCGGCCAGGAAGTGCAGCAGGTCGCTGGCGGGGGTGATGGGGTACGAGCCGAGGAAGAGCTCGAGCCCGCTGAGTTCGGCGGCGGCAAGCAGCCCGAGGCCCAGCGCGTGGTTGCCGTTGATGCCCCGATAGCGGCCGGGCTCCAGCTTCGCCTTCGGCACCACGTAGTTGTGGGTGAAGATCTCCGCCGTCTCGCCATAGTGGTAGCCGGCCTTGAGCGCCGCGAGGTTCGCGTCGGCGATGTCGGGGACCTTGGCGCGGAACTTCTTCTCGATCCAGTCGATGGTGTGCTGCAGCGGCCGGTTGTACATCCAGTACACCAGCCCCAGGGCGAGGAAGTTCTTGCAGCGCACCGCCGCCTTCTGATTGAGCCCGATCTCGCGGATGGCCTCGAGGGTCATCGAGGTGATGTCCACCGGGAAGACCCGGAACATCTGCAGGGTGCCGTCCTCGAGCGGGTTCTTCTCGAAGCCGGCCTTCTCCAGGTTCTTGTCGGTGAAGGCGTAGGTATTGGCGATGAGGATGCCGTCGGGCTTGAGGTCGCCGATGTTGACCCGCAGGGCGGCGGGGTTCATCGCGACCAGCACGTCGGGCGCGTCGCCGTGGGTGTAGATCTCGTGGCTCGAGAAGTTGAGCTGGAAGCCACTGACCCCCGCCAGCGAACCGGCCGGCGCGCGGATCTCGGCCGGAAAGTCGGGGAAGGTCGCCACGTCGTTGCCCAGCAGGGCCGACGTCTCGGTGAACTGTGTGCCGGTCAGCTGCATCCCGTCGCCCGAGTCTCCGGCGAACCGGATCGCGACGGTCTCCAACTCGACGGTCTGCGCCGTGCTCATTCGAGGAGGTCTCCAGCGGCTGCGGATCGCGTGCGCGCGATCTCTGAGGGGTCGATAATTCGGGCGAATGTAGGGAATCGGACCGCTTTTGACAACCGGCCTGCGCCCATGGCCCGACGGCCCTGGCTCGCGCGGTCGAAGGTCCCTATGATGCCGGCCCCGCGGTCGAGGATCCATCGGCCGCCGAACATCATGGGAGCGCCCTTGCTGGCACAGATCACCGATGACCTCGTCGCCGACCTCGCCGAGCTGCGGTTCGGCCCGCCGGTCACCCACGTCTACAACCCGCTGGTCTACGCGCGCGCGGCCTGGGATCAATACTGCGCGCGCTTCGGGCGCGGCCGGCGCGAGGTGCTCTTCCTGGGCATGAACCCGGGTCCGTTCGGCATGGCGCAGTGCGGGGTGCCCTTCGGCGAGGTGGGCTATGCCCGGGATTTCCTGGGCATCGACGCCCCCATCGGCAAGCCGCCGGTGGAGCACCCCAAGCGGCCGGTGCTCGGCTTCGAATGCACCCGGCGCGAGGTCAGCGGCCAGCGCCTGTGGGGCTGGGTCGAGGCGTCGTTCGGTACGCCCGAGGCCTTCTTCGAGCGCTTCTTCATCGCCAACTACTGCCCGTTGGTGTTCATGGAGGCCAGCGGGCGCAATCGGGTGCCGGAGAAGCTGCCCAAGGCCGAGCGCCTGCCGCTCAACGCCGCGTGCGATCGGGCGCTGGCGCGCACGTTCGAGCATTTTCGACCGCGCTGGGTGATCGGCATCGGCAAGTTCGCCGAGCGCAAGGCGCGCGCGGTGCTCGGTGACCGCGACGTGCGCATCGCGTCGGTCCCCCACCCCAGCCCGGCGAGTCCGCTGGCCAATCGCGGTTGGCCGCCGTTGATGGACGCGGGTCTGGCCGAGTTGGGCATCGATATCTGACGGCGGCGCTGGCATCGGCGCGATGCGCGATCGCGCGCCGCGGCCTGCCCATGGGAATCTCAGGTGTCGTCGGGATCGGGCACCGTGAAGCCGATCGTCGTGCCCTCCCCCTCGCGGGAACGCAGATCGAGCGTGCCGCCCCACATCTCGACCGAACGCCGACAGATGGCGAGGCCGAGCCCCGAGCCACCGCCCCGCGCGTCGACCGGGTGCAGGCGGCGGAACATCTCGAAGACGACCTCGCGGTGTTCGCGGGCGATCCCGATGCCGTTGTCGCCCACCGTGATGCGCCAGGCCTTCTGCGCCCGCTCGCTGGCCACGGTGATCTGCAGCGGCCGGTCGGCGCGGTACTTGACCGCGTTGTCGATCAGGTTGAGCAACAGCCGGTGCAGCGCCACCCGGGGCACCGTCACCGTCGGCAGCGGGCCGATGGTGAAGGTCGCGCTCGCCTGCTCGAGCGGTCCTCGAAGGGCCTGGCGTACTTCGGCGAGCACCGACTCGACCGCGACCTGCTCGCGCGCGGCGTCTCGACCGGCGCGGGCGTAGGCCAGCAGGCCATCGAGGTGCCCCTGCATGCGCTGCACGCCGCGGCGGATGTGCTGCAGGTAGCGCCTCGGGCGCTCGCCGAGGTCCTGCCCGAGCGCCGTGCTCAGCAGCTCGACGAAGCCGGAGATCGTGCGCAGCGGCGACCGCAGGTCATGGGACGCGGCGTCGGCGAACTGCTCGAGCTCGCGGCGAGCGGCCACCTGGTGGGTCACGTTCTCGTAGACCGAGGCCACCTTGCGATCGCCGAGCGGCACGAAGTGAATGCGGAACCAGCCCTGCGGGTGCTCGTCGTCGCCATAGTGTACGGCGTCCATGGTCTCGCCGCGCTCGCTGTTTGCCACCCGCAGCCAGGCGGCGGGGATGTTCTCGGCGGGCGGGGCGTCGAGGCCGGCGGGAAACAGCTCGCCGACCGTGCGGCCCGTCCGATCCTGCATCGACAGCCCGCTCTCGGCGCTGGCCCGGGGGTTGGCGTAGATCAAGCGGATGTCCGCCGGCTGATCGGTGTCTGCGCGCCACACCGTGACCCCGAAAGGCGCCCGCTCGATCAGATCGCGCCAGCCCGCGTGGCCGACCGGATCGTGCCGCTGCCCGTCGGGATCGTGCATGTCGTCTCCACCCCGTCGCTGTGTCGTCGGCAGAGTGACACAGGCGGCGGGGCGGTTGAACCCCGCCGGGTACGGACGGGCGCCTTGATCCGCCGAGGGCGGCCGCGCTATCACGCGACATCTCCGCCGGAGCACACCCATGGACCCCGGGCCCGATACGCTGCGCCTCCAGCCCCTCGACGACGCGGATCGTTCGGCGGTCGCCCGTCTGCTCGACGCGCCGCGGCTGCGGCGCCGGGTGTTGTTCTCGGGGCTCAATCAGCTGCATCCGATGGACTGGTCGCCCGAGCGGCGCACCTTCGTCGTGCGCGAGGGCCCCGAGGTCGTCGGTACGGTCGAACTGCGTCAGGAAGAAGACGAGCCCGAGACCTGGGAGCTGTCGGTGGTCATCGAGCAGCGCGATCGGGTCCTCGACGGGGCGCGCTGCGCGCTGGCGGGCTTGTTCTTCGCGTTCGAGGTGATGGGCGCCGAGGCGGTCTGGTTCTGGGCCCCGCGGGACAAGCGCGCCGTCCGTCGGGTCGCCGAGCGGCTCGGCTTCGTAAAGCTGCATCCGCTGCTGGTGCCGGGCGGCAAGCCGGCCGACGTCTTCGAACTCGAGCGCCAGACGTGGCAGGTCCGGACGGTGACCGAGCTGGGGCACTATCTGGGGGCGCCGGTGGAGATCACCGACAATACCACCCTCTGGCGGGGCGAGGCGCAGGGCTTCTTCGCCGTCGATTGAACGAACCCGCTCTTCGGCGCACCCGGGATCAGCCGGCCTCGGCGGGCACGTCGATGCCCTCCATCGCGAGCACGTGCAGCGCGTTGGTGGTCTGGGCGACACCCGGCTTGAGCGTGTAGTCGAAGTGCAGCCGCTCGCCGTCGAAGCGGTCGCTGAAGTGTCCGCAGACCACATGCTCGGGCAGCTCGCCGGCGATGCCCACCAGCGACAGATCGTGGGTGGTCACGAGCCCGAAGCTGCGGGTCGCGCCGACCAGCGTATGCACGATGGTGCGGCACGCCAGGTGGCGCTCCCGGCTGTTGGTGCCGCTCAGCATCTCGTCGACGAGGTACAGCCGCGGGGTGGCCCCCGGCTTCTCGGCGGCCTGCACCTCGTCGAGCACCCGCTTGATGCGCTTGACCTCGGCATAGAAACGGCTGAGGCCCTGCTCGGGCGCGTCGGTGATCTGGATGCTCGTCGACGGGGCGCAGCGGATGATGTCGAACTCGGCGGCGCAGACCGGCGCGCCGGCCAGCGCCAGCCGGGTATTGATGCCCAGCGTGCGCAAGAACGAGCTCTTGCCGCTCATGTTGCTGCCGGTGATGAGGATCAGCTGGCCCCGCTGCTCGAGGGTGAAGTCGTTGCTGACCCGCGTGGCGGCGGCGAAGAGCGGGTGCCCGACGCGCCGGGCGATGATCGGCGGCCCGTCGGCGTCGTCGGCCCGGACCGTCGCCCAGCCGAACTCGGGGTGGTCGGCGGCCAGCCCGCCGATGCTGGCCAACGCCTCGATGTCGGCCAGCCCGCGCAGGTCGCTGCGCAGGTGGCGCCCGTGGTCGAGCCGCCAGCGCTCGAGGCGCCAGCACTGCTGGATCTCCCACGCGAGGCCGATGCTGACCACCGCATACAGCAGCCCGCTGTGGCGGACCTCGAGCGCGCCGACGATGTCTTCGAACTGCGCCATGCGCTTGCTGGGCAGCGGGCCCTGCGCGCCGCGGCTCAGCGCGTCGCGGGCCGCTTGCAGGGCCGCTGACTCGAACCGGCGGCGCTCGACGAGGGCGAGCATGCGCCGGATGGCGCCGAACGGCTGGTGATGGGCCTCGCCGAGCAGATGGGCGTAGTGCGGCGAGAGGTAGCGGGTCGTCACGACCCAGGCGACGACCTGCAGCAACAGCGTGATCTGCCACGCGGTGGCCAGGTCGAGGCTGAGCGTCAGGCCCAGCTGCACGAACGTCGCCGGCACCAGCAGTCGGGTGAGCCAGACCCAGGGCTTCAGCCGGCGCTGGATGTCGAGGTCGGCCTCGGCCCAGTCGATGACCTGCCCCATGGCGGCCTCGTCGAACGCCACCAGCCGGGCCTCGATGGCCAGGCGGTTGCGCAGGAGACGGAGTCGGGCCAGCTCGGCGGCCGCGGCCTGTCGGTCGGCGACCTCGGCGGGTTCGAGGCCGTCTCGCAGCAGCGACGCGAGGCGGCGGCGGCTCTCGGGCAGGCCCGCGCGGTTGATCAACGCGTAGAGCGATGTGCGCCCGAAGACCTGCAGCTCGCCCAGAGAGGGCTCGTGCGGGTCGAGGAATCGCGCGCCGTCGTCGGGCAGCGCCGACCAGTCGCCCATCAGGCGGGCGGCGGCTTCCCGGGCGAGGCGTTCGCCCCGTTCGAGGCGCGGGGCGAGGGCGTAGGGCTTGCGATGCAGCCAGGCGGCGACACCGAAGACCAGCAGCCCGAGCGCCATCAGCGGCCCGTAGACCGGCGTCCAGCTGCGCTCGTAGAAGCCCGAGATGGCGCAGGCCAGCGCCACGGCGAACGAGACGAAGCGCACCACGGCGATGCGGCCGATGACCCGGTCGATCCGCTGCCGCTGCCGGGCGTAACGTGCAGCGAGGCGCCGGTAGCGGGCGATACGGGCCTCGAGGTCGGCCGCGGTCGGCCTCACCAGCGCAGCCGATCCCGCAGGTTGCGGAAGAAGTAGTCGCCCTCGAAGCAGACGAGCCGGGCGCTCTCTTCGCTGCGGCTGATCTCGATGCTCTGGCCGTGCTGGATGGGGATGCGGACCCGACCGTCGATGGACGCGGCGACGTCTTTGTCGCGGCCGGTATCGACCTCGAGCCGGATACGGGAGCGGCCCGGCAGGATGATCGATCGGCTCGAGAAGCTGTACTCGTTGAGCGGCTTGAGCACGATGCAGTCGACGTCGGGCACCACGAGCGGCGCGCCGGTGCTCATCAGATAGGCGGTCGAGCCGGTGGGCGTGCCGACGATGATGCCGTCGCCCCGCGGGGTGAGCACCCGCCGATCGTTGATGGTCACCCCGACCTCGATCATGTGCAGGCTGCCCTTGACGACGACCTCGTTGATGCAGCGGAACGTCTGGTCGCCGATGCGCACCTGCAGCGTCAGCCGCTCTTCGATGAAGTATTCGTCGCTGAGCAGCTGCACGAGCACCTTGTCGAGGTGTTCGCGGTCGCTCTGGGTCAAGAAGCCGATCTGGCCGAAGTTCACCGCGAGGACCGGGATGCGCGGGTGGGCGGCGAGGGCCCGCAGCACCGTGCCGTCGCCGCCGAGCGCGATGACCAGATCGAGGTCGGCGATCTCGCTCGATGCCTCGCGGACCAGCTCGATGCCCGCTCGGCGGAAGAGGCGCTCCATGCTCGACAAGCGGTAGTCCTGCTCGTCGTCGCGGGTGTAGAGCCCGATGCGGCGCAACTCCAACATGCGGGGACGATACCGCCCCACCCGGCGAGACGCACCACCTTTTGCCGCCGGTGGCTTTCTGCTACAAGCCGCGGCAACATGCTGCGTCTTCGATTGACGCGAGATGGAGGCACCTGTGCTCGTAGATCCCCACGCCAACCCCGGCGACCTCGACCCCGCCGCCTTCGCGGCGGCCTGCCACGCGGCCGGCCTCGACGCCGTGGTGGTCGCCGACCGCCTCTCCACCCACCGGCTCGACGCCTACCTCGACGCGCTCGAAGAGGCGGGGCTCGCTGCCTTCGCCGGCGTCGAGCTGCCGCTGGAGCGCGGATCGGTCGTGGCGATCCCCGCCGAGGACGGCCCGGCCTTTCGCCAGACGAAGTGGGGCACCACCACCTGGACGCCCGAGATGGTCGCCGAGCGCCTGCGGGACTTCGACGGCGCGCTGATCGCGAGCCATCCGTATCTGCGTGAAGGGCCGGGCGCGATGGGCGACCGGATCTACTTCCTCAAGGGGCTCGTAGGCGTTCAGACCCGCGCGGGCCGCGGGGAGTTGAGCTGGGACGCGATGGCCGATCGGGCCGCCGACCGCAAGAAGCTGGTGCGCGTCGGCAGCTCGGGCGGTTCGATGGCCCACATGGGCGCCGCGGCGACGGTGGTGCCCGGCGAGATCGACGATCAGGCGGCTCTGGTCGCGGCCCTGCGCGATGGGCCGACGCTGGTGGTCGAGTTCGACGATCCCCAGGCGCCGCGCGACCGGCGCCCGCCGCGGCGTGAGCCCCGCGAGGCGCGCGACGATCGTCGAGGTGGCCGGGACGGCGGTCGCGGTCGTGGTCGGGATCGGGACGGTCGCGGCGGTCGGGAACGCGGCGGTCGTGGGCGCGGCCCGCGGCGTCGAGACGACGCGTGATCGGGGGCCGGCGGGGGCGAGCCCCGACGTACTGCGCCGCCGCCGCGCTGCTGGCCACGCTGACCGTCGCGGGCGCGGCTGACGCCAACCGGTCGGG
Source organism: bacterium (assembly GCA_030427205.1). GTDB lineage: Bacteria > Myxococcota_A > Bradymonadia > UBA7976 > UBA1532 > JACKDM01. The sequence goes on from JAUHXC010000002.1 coordinate 214,937, forward strand.
CATCCCCGGTCGGGCGCAGATCGGGTGCGGCGGCGGAGGCTGTCACTCGGGCGGCGATGTACCCACCGTCGAGTTGATCGGCCCGGCTTCGATGATGCCGGGCGAGGTCGCCGACTACGCTCTGCGGGTCGGCGGCGCCCAGTCGGCGGCCGGGGCGACCATCCAGGCCAGCGGCGGTCTGCTGGTGCCCGGCACCGGGCTGGCGGCCCGCGCGGGGCAGCTGGTGCACGCCGGCGATACGCTGGCCTACGTCGATGGTGTCGCCGAGTTCACCTTCCAGTTCGAGGCGCCCGATACGGCCGGCACCATCGAGCTGTTCGCCGCGGGCAACGCGGTGAACGACAACTTCCAGCCGTCCGGTGACGGTTGGGCCCTGGCCACGACCACCATCGTCATCGGCAGCGGCGTCGCGCCCGACGCGGGGATGTCGCCCGACGCGGGCGGTGAAGACGGCGACGGTGACGGCGGGGGCGACGACGCGAGCGGCTGTCGACAGCAGCCGGGCGCGCCGGCCGGGGGCACGCCCTGGATGCTCTTGCTGGTCGGGGCGGGGCTCCTGCGGCGGCGCCCGGGCTGACGCGTCCCGGCGTCAGCGCGCGCTCATCGCCCGCCGGGCGGTATGGGCGGCGCGGCGGGCGGCGCCGGGCGACGGTAGACCCCGATGATCTGCACCCCGTCGAGGAAGAAGCCGATCACCGGCCAGTCGGTGCCATAGGCGCGCCAGACGTCGAGCTCTTCGGGCAGCTTCTCCCGGTGATCGTGGTAGACGCCCCAGTTCGAGTAGGGCGCGGTCCAGTCCCCCGTGTAGCGGATGTCTTTGCGCAGCAAACCGTCCCGTTGATAGGCGTCCGTCGCGCCGCGGGTGGCGTTGTGCCACCAGACGAGCGCGCCCTCCTCGGCCTGTTCGTTCAGCTCGTCGAGCACCTCGACCGAGCTGAAACCCCAGAAGTTGCGCGGCATGCCCAGCTCGGCGGCACCGGACGGCCCGCCGGCCAGCGCGTTGTAGTAGGCCGGCCCGTGGTCGCCATAGGCCAGCGTGGCCCACGCCGCCGGCGCGATGACGAGCCCGGTGAGCGCCGCGATCCGCAAGGTGAGTCCCCTGCCCTCGGCCGCCGGCCAGATGCCGCGCACGATACGCTCGATGCCGACGCCGGCGAGCACCGCGAAGAATGGCATGCCCGGCATCCAGTGCTTGGTGCCGCCGAAGATCGGGGTATACGGCAGCGCGATGACCAGGGCCGGCACGGCGAGACACAGCAGCAGGAAGACCTCGGCGCTGCGCCGATCGACCTGCGCCGCGCCGACCTCGGGGGCGGCCTTGAACTGGCGCCAGGCCGAGCGGGCGGTGACGGCCAATCCGACGCAGCCGGCGATCAAGATGCCGACGGGGATCGTCAGCGCGCTGAAGACGAACGGGAAGTGCACCGGGAACGGCGGGCGGAAGTACAGGTGCCCCAGGTAGTCGACGGGGTAGTGCACGTGCCGCGCGTGGAACGACACGTAGAACTGCAGCCGATCGACGGTCTCGTACCAGAGCCAGGGCCAGTGGGCGAAGAAGACCAGCGGGCCGAGCACGATCATGCTCACGGCGATACAGCCGTAGTAGGTCAGCGGCCCGCGCTGCCCCTCCGGCGCCCGCAGCGCGCCGTGGCGGCGCTTCCAGGTCCAGCCGTCGACGATGGCCACCATCAGCAGCGTGAACGGCACGAAGAAGGTATTGAGCTTCGTCGCGAGCCCCAGGCCGAGCGCGAGCCCCGCGGCGATGGCCCAGCGGCGGCTGCGGGCCGCTTTGAGGTAGCACCACGCGATCAGCAGCGTCATGAACGTCACCGGCGCGTCGAAGCACGCCAGGTGGCCGTGGAAGAAGACCCGCGGCATGAACGCCAGGCACAGCGCCGCGCAGATGCCGACCGCCCGACCGCGGATCATGACCCCGAGCAGGTGAGCCAGCCACAGCGCCAGCGCCGCCATGAGCATCGTCGGAATGCGGTAGGCGGTGATGTGGTGCTGCACCCAGCCCAGCTCGTCGTGCAGGATGTGGTGGCTGAGGCCGAAGAGGCTCTTCATCAGCACCGGGTGCTCGTGGTTGTAGGCGAAGCCCTTCTTGATCTCCTCGGGCGAGAACGACGCGACCTCGCTGTCGAGCAGACCGAGCCACCAGTCCCCCGCCCGGTCGGCGGCGTGGAAGTAGAAGCTCTCGTCGCGCGGCACGCCCACGTCGAGGCTGTTGCCCAGCAGCAGCGCGAAGTAGCTCGCCGCCAGCAGCAGCCCGATGGCGTGATCCAGACGGGCGGGGCGGCGCAGCGCACCCAGGGGCCCCATGGGCGACGTCGACGCCATCATTCGGCTCCCGTGCGCGGGCCGCGCAGGGTCAGGTCGATACACAAGTGCGCGTCGACGGTCGCCTCGGTCTCCACCTCGACCGACAGTCCGCCGCCTTCGGCCGGCGCAATGGGCAGCCGCCAGCGCCGCCAGCCTTTCTCGGGGCTCACGGGCTGCTCGCCGAGCACCGCGCCGTCGAGGCCCTGCCGCAGACGCAGCCGAGCCGGTCGGGTGCGGGTCTCCTTGCGGGTGTGATCGGTGATCACCTTGTCGGTGAAGCCGAAGTCGAGAACGGCCTCGACCCCGTCGGCGACCGGCGCCGACGGCCAATGCGCGCGCAGCGTCTTGCCGCCGATCGGATGGAACCAGACGCAGCGCCGCGGGTGGTCGCCGATGACCCGCACATCCCGGCTCACGTTGAGCCATGGGTCGAGGCCGCAGTGCGGATCGCGCCGCCGATTGCGCAGCCGCTTGGCGACCGGCCGGCCGAGGCACGCGCGGGTGCGGTCGGGGCTCTTGCGCAGGGTGCAATGCCAGCCGCGCCCGTCCCAGAAGTCGCAGCGCTCGACGCGGTCGCCCTTCGACCGGGTCACCCGCACCGCCTCGAGATCGGCGCGCAGATCGCCGATGACCCTCTCGCCGCCCACCTCGACCAGATCGAGGTTCAGCGGGCCGAATGTCTGGCGGTCGAGCACCCGGTGGCCGGCGGGCAGGTCGTCGGCGCTGCGCCCGAACGCGCCCAACAGCCAGACGCGATCGTAGCGGGCGAGATCGGCCTCGGCCGGCTCGGCGAGGTGAAAACCGGGCAGGCCGTGCAGAAAGAGTCGGCCCTCGCCGGCCCAATGGGGCGCCCAGGTGACGCCGTCCCCCGGCGCGAGCCCTTCGGCGATGACGGCCGTCGCCGCCTTCCAATCGGCGCGCTCGGGCACCGCGGCCCGACGGTGCACGATCAAGGCGATGCCGGCGATCATCGCCAGCGGCGCGAGCCACCAGGGGTTGAAGCGCCGGCCCGACGCTGCCGGGCGATCCGCCGGCTTTTCACGGGGTTCTTCACGGGGTGACGGGTCGACCGAATCGGCCGGCGGCGCGCCGTAGGCGGGCAGCAGCGGGGGATCGTCGGTGGGCGTGAGCTGGGCGGTGTCGGTCATCGTGCTGGCGATCCGAGGCGTTGCGCGCTTTCTACCACGAATGACCCGGCGGTCGAACCCGAGACGGCCCGCGATCGACGCCGCCGACCCGGCGGCGGGGCATAGGCCCGGTCGATGACTGCCATCGGTGCCATTCGCCGGCTTTGTGCCCTGCGGGGGTGGATTCGCCAACCCGCGCACATTAGTCTGCTCTCCGGGACCCGTCCGGGGGGACGGCCCGAGCCCATGGAGAGCGAAGCCATGATGCGCTGGACGATGGGGGGCCTGGCCCTGCTCGCCCTGAGTGGATGCCCGGGATTCGGCGACAAGACGCTCGCCGAGCTCGAAGGCATCTCCGACGATGTCACCTACCACGCCGACATCCGGCCGATCCTCGAGGCGCGCTGTTTTCCGTGCCATACCGATCCGCCCAAATTCGGTGCGCCCAACCCGATCGCCAACTACGACCAGGCGTTCGGTACGTCCCAGCGCATCCTGGTGCGCGCGGTCCAGGAGGGCACGATGCCCCCCGGCGGCGGGGTCACGGGCGAAGAGAAGGCGCTCATCGAGGCGTGGGTGAGCGCCGGCGCGCCCGAGGGGGATCCGGCCGCGGGGCCCGACATGGCCATCGAGCCCGACATGGCCGAGCCCGACGCGGGCCCGGACGACCTGGGCGTCGACATGGATCCGTCGGTGGATATGGCCCCGCCCGCTCCGCCGACCTGGGACGACGACGTGCGGCCGGTCATGGACATGAGCTGTGCGTTCCCCGGCTGCCACGGCGGCGGCATGCCGTCCTCGAACCTCGATCTGACGACCTACGCCGGCTTCATCGCCGGCGGCTTCGGCGGCGATCTCACCGGCGAGGGCGATCCGGCGCGCAGCGGGTTCGTCGATCGCCTGCGCGCCCGTGACGGCCTGCCGCTGATGCCCCAGGGCGGGCCGTCGCTCGACGAGGACATCATCGTGATGATCGAGACTTGGATCGCCGCTGGCTTCCCGGAGAACTGACGTGAGCACGCCTTCGACACGCATCGCCGCGCCATCGACCACGCGCCCGTGGGCGCTGCTCGCCGGGCTCTTCGTGCTGCTCGCCGCCTCGGCGGCCTACGCCCTGCCCCAGTTCGCGGTGCGCTCGGCCCGGGCCTGCGACACCTGCCACGTCGATCCCACCGGCTGGGTCGATCCCGAGGTGAAGCTGCGCAAGTGCAGCCTCAACTGCAATACGTGCCACGTCAGCCCGAGCGGCGCCGGCCTGCGCAACGAGTCGGGTATCTACTACGGTCGGCAGACGCTGCCCATGTTCGGTGACCGCCCGGCGGACAACGTCTACCAGCCGGTGACCCTCGCCGCGCCGGCGAACGCGTCGCGGCCCACCTCGCAGCCGGCCGGGGCAGCGCCCGCTTCACAGCCCGCATCGCAGCCCGCCGGCAGCGCGCCGGCGTCGCAGCCGATGGCGGCCGCCTCCCAGCCCGCCGGCGCTGCCCCGGCCTCGCAGCCCATGGCCGCAGCGTCTCAGCCCGGGGCCCCCGCGTCGCAGCCGATGGCGGCGGCCTCCCAGCCTGCGGGCGGCGCGCCGGCGTCTCAGCCGATGGCGGCGGGCTCTCAGCCGGCGGGCGCGGCGCCCGCGTCGCAGCCGGCCGGTCCGCCCCGCGGCCCCGACAAGTCGATCAGCTATCCGATGTACGTCGCCGCGCCGGGCACCGCCGGTCGCTACGGCGGCATCGAGCCCCACCCGACCTTCCAGATCGGCGCCGACGTGCGGATGATGCTCTACGCGCCGGTCGACGCCGACGACCCGCGGGCGCCGGCGCCCGAAGCGTCGTTCTTCCCGATGCAGGCCGATCTGTATCTGGCCGCCCGGCCCTACAACCCGGCGCAGCTCAACGAGGGTCGGCTGACCCTGCTGCTCAATACCGGCTTCCTCGGCTCACGGGGCGAGCAGTTCGATGGCATGGGCGATCGCTTCTTCGTGCGCGAGTACTTCGCGATGTACCACGACCTGCCGTATCAGGTTTACGCCCGCGCGGGGCGCTTCCTGCCCGCCTGGGGCTGGCGCACCGACGACCACACGCCCTTCGTGCGGCAGGGGCAGGTCATCTTCGAGCAGCCCTTCGACCACGAGCGACAGGTCACCGGCGTCGAGATCGGCATCAACCCGAACTACTTCTACGGGCACTTCTCGCTGTTCAACGCCCCCGACTTCCCGATGACCGTCGAGAACTTCAGCGAAGAGGGCGTCGATCCGTTCTTCACCGCCGACGGGGCCTACGGGGCCGCGCTGGCGGCCGGTTGGCGCGATCTGGCGTGGCACGCGGGCGGGGCCCTCATCTACGGCAACCGCGGCGCCATCGGCGATCCCGACGTGAAGTACGATCAGGTCGCGCTCAGCGCCGAGTGGGCGCTGAACGTCGACGTCATCGCCGGTGAGCTGGATCTGCCCCTGACCTACATCGGCCAGTACACGGTCAACCACCGCGCGGTGGACGGCGAGCGGTCGACGACCGGCCTGGCGGCCATGCACCAGGTCGACTACCTCATCACCCGCGGCATCAGCGCGATGATGCGCTACGACTGGGCCGACTCCGACGTCGAGGTCGCCTTCGACAGCCGCCATCGGCTGCAGCTCGGCTTCGACATCCACCCCTACACCTACCTCGAGCTCAACGTGCGGTACCGGCACAACTGGACCAATACCGAAGAGCGCGCCTCGATCGGCGGAGACGACCTCGTCTTCATCGTGCACGGCTGGTACTGAGGCGGCTGCCGCGCCGGGTCAGGGCCCGGCGACGACGTGCAGGTGCAGGTCGATGCGGTTCTTGTTCTTCACCGCGCCGAGCATCGCCGAGTAGGGCTCGAAGCCGAAGGCGGTGTGGTTGATGCTCAGCTTGCCCTTGCCCTCGAACCGACCCCCTCCGATGGTCACGTCGGCGGTCAGCTTCACCGCCCGGGTCTTGCCGCGCAGGGTCAACTCGCCCTCGATCGCGTACTTGCCCGGCGCGGTCTGCTTCACGGCCGTCGAGACGAAGCGGATCGTGGGATAGCGCTTCACGTCGAGCTGCTCGTCATCCTTCATGCTCTCTTCGATCGTCTCGCGATCGTCGGCGTCGATCTCGCCGTCGAGCCCGTACGCATGCCGCAGACGCGGATCGTCGGCCTTCAACGACGCGGTCTGCACGGTGATCTCGATGGTGAAGGTGGACGGATCGCCCGGGTCGAGGGTCACTTTGCCATCGACCTCGGTGGCCTCGATGACGTGATCGTGGGCGAACCCCGAGGCGACCCCGTCCTTGAACGTGCGGGCGTGCAGGCCGCTCGCCTTCGGGTCGAGTTTCCAGGTCACCGGCGTGGCGATCGCCGCCGTGGTCAGCAGCAGCGCGGCGATCGCCGAGAGGCTGCAGGTGAGCGTGCGCATCGAATCCTCCTGTTCGTCTGGAGCGACGGCGTCGAGCCGCGCGGGCGTCGATGGCCGCGCGACCGCTCCATTCAACCGCCGATCGGGTCATGGTCCAAGGGTCTCCCGGACTGAAACGGTCTATGATACTTTCCGACGCCGCTTGCACGAGGTTCGCCCGATGTCCGACGTCGCCCCCGACGGCCTGACCGCGCTTCAACTCAGCGAAGAGATCGAGCACCTCGCCCAGCGGGTCGGCCGCTTCCTCGCCGATGTGCGCCACCCCGTCGACGACGTCGAGATCTGGATCTGCCGCACCAGCCAGTGGGGGTGGCGCATCGCCGACGAGGCCCTCGTGCCGGCCTTCGACCCGTGCACCGACCGCGTCGCCATCCGGGTCTTCCGCGACGGGCAGGTCGGGGCCAGCTCGGGGTCGGCCTTCGACGAGGGCGCGTGGCGCACGGGGCTCGACGTCGCCATCGAGCGCCTCGCGCCGAGCCCGCTCGCGCCGCCGATGACACCGCGCGCCCGGCGACCCGGACCGATGACCTTCGACGCCGACCTGGCCGACCTCTTCTCGGCGAAGCGCGAGCTGCGCCGGGTGGCCAACGCGCTGCACGACAACCTGTGGCACGAGGCGTCGCGCATCACGGGCGTCAAGTCGTACACCGGACACGTCGCGTATCGGGCGCGCCGGTACCTGGTCGGCACCCGCAACGGCGTCGTCGCCTCGCTGCACGGCGCCCTCGGCGCCCGGGTCGAGCTCAACGGCATCTACGGCGACGTCTTTCAGCAGACCCACGCGCCCGAGTCGATGCTGCCGCTGGCGCTGCTCGGCGCCCGCACCTGGCGCACGATGCCGCGGGAGCGCATCGCGCCGGCCGATCTGGGCCTGCTCGGGCGCAGCCCGGTCGTCTTCCACCCGCGGCTGCTCGAGAAGCTGGTGCGCGCGCTCGCCGGCCCGATCTTTCTCGCCGACGACCGCCCGGCCATCTTCGAAGAGGGCGAGGTCATCGCCGCGCCGGCGGTCACCATCGTCGACGACTCGGGGCTCGATGGCCTCACCACCAGCCGGGCCTTCGACGATGAAGGCGTGCCGACCCGCCGCACGCCGCTCATGGTGCGCGGCCGGCTGACCCAGCGGGTGCATCCGCGGCTGGCCGAAGCCACCGCCGGCGTCTCCGTGGGCAATCGCTGGCGGCAGCGCACCGCCGGAAAGGGGCCCCACGAGCGCCCGCCGGGCCTCGGCTTCAGCAGCCTGTTGATGGAGCGCGGCGACGTGGGCTTCCACGACATGGTCGCGGCCGTCGATCGCACGATCCTGGTCCACGAGATCGAAGACTTCGAAATCCTCGACCCCCGCCGCAGCCACTTCGCCTTCACGGTTCGCTGGGGCGTCAGCCTCGAGCGCGGGGGCGAGAGCCGCCTGCTCGCGCCGGGCCAGTGGCGCCTCGAAGGCTATCTCTTCGGCCTGCCCGACCAGCCCGCTGGCGTCTTCGACGACGTGGTGCTCAGCCGCGAACTGCACGACACCGGCAGCGCGATCTTCCCCTACTGCATGGCCTTCGCCAAGGTCAGCGGCGCCACCGGCTGACCGGCCCCGGCGCACGCCGAAAAAAAGACCGACCGCTCCCACGCCAATCGATGGTCGACGGCCGCTCGCGTCGTCGTGAGACATCAAGCGTCAACCATCGACGGATCCTCCCCGGTGCACCTGCGCGCCGGCGATCCGCTTGTTCGAGGAGCACCTGCATGAAGACCCGAACCGCCCACCGCCGGCTGCGCACCGTCGCGCTGACGGCCGCCGCCTTGTCCCCCGCCCTCTTCGTCTCGCCGGCCGCAGCCGGACCCGAGCGGGCGTGCGACTGCCGGGACGACGACGGCGACGGGGCCGTCGACGAGCGCATCGACTGCACCTACGACTTCGAGGTCGAGGCCACCGCCGACGACTGGTACGACATGGCCCTCGACGGCGTCGTCTTCGGCCAGAACGGCGACTGGACGACCGCCTCGACCTGGAACCCGCCGGTGCAGGCCGGCCGTCATCTGCTCTCGGTGATCGCCCGCGACGTACAGAACGTCGCCCAGGGCATCCTGGCCGAAGTCCGCTCGCCTTTCCTCGGCACCCAGGTGACCGGCGCCGGGTTCTGGCAGCTCCAGTCGACCCTGCCGGTCGATCCCAACTGGCGCGTCACCGGCAACGGGGCCTTCGCGCCGGACAGCGCCTTCATCTGCCCCGCGCCGACCGCCTGGGGCGCGATCCCCGCCAGCCTCAACGGCGCCGACTGGGTCTGGGCCGGCGGGTGCGATCCCGAAGCGGGCCACCCGCCGGTCAACTACGGCATCGCCGAGTTCGAGATCTGCCCCGAAGCCACGGTGTGCTGCGCGCTCGACGACGGCACGACGGTCTCGGTGCCCGCCCGGGAGTGTGACGATCGCGGCGGCACCCAGACCTGGGCCGACCTGTGCGAGGAGATCTGCTGCCAGCTCGAAGACGGCACGGTCGTGACCACGACGGTGGGCACCTGCGAGGCCAAGGGCGGGCAGCCGGCGCCCCCGGAGCTGTGCCTGCCCGAAGACTGCAACTGCGAGGACGACGACGGCGACGGGCTGATCGACGAGGGCGTCGACTGCGCGTACGAGGGCGCCGTCACGCTGACCGCCGACGACGCGATGTCGGTCTGGCTCGACGGGGCCTTCCAGGCCAGCAGCGGGGTGTGGAGCAACGCGACCACCGTCAACTTCGCCGTGCCCCCCGGCGTGCACAGCGTCGCCGTCGAAGCCGAGGATACCCAGCTGCAGCATCAGGGCTTCATCGCGCGGGTCTCTCCGCCGTTCGCGCCGTCCTACGATACGGGCGCCGGCCTGTGGAGCCTGTCGAGCGTGATCCCCGCGGGCACGGCCTGGCGGACGACCGGCGCCGGGCTGGCGGTGAACGACAGCGCCGCCGTCTGTGGCAACCAGGGCGCCTGGGGCGGCCAGCCCGCGGCGCTCTCGGGCGCGACGTGGGTCTGGGCCGGTGGTTGCAACCCCAACACCGACCCGACGCAGAACGCGGCCTACACCGAGTTCGAGGCGTGCATCGAGGCCTGGGTCTGCTGCCTGCTCGACGATGGCACCGTGGCCCAGACCAACGCCATCGAGTGCGAGTTCAACGGCCAGATCGTCTCCTGGGACCAGTGCGAGGAGCGGCCCTGTGAGCCCATCGAGTGCCCGCGGGGCACGGCGCCGGTCGATACGGACGGCGACGGCTGCGACGACGCCTGCAAGGCCGTGGGCTTCGGCGGCAGCAAGGGCTGACGCCCGATATTCGTAGACCGCTCGCCGCTCAGCGCTCGACGGGCCACTGCGGCAGGCTCAAGCCGGCGGCCACGTGCTCCACGAACGCCCGGGTGCGCGGGTGCACCTGGCTGCCCGGCGGCATGAGCGCCTGAATCGGCGCGTCGGGCAGACGCTGCCCCGGCAGCAGCTCGACGAGCCGCCCCGCCTCGAGATCGACGGCCACCAGCCAGGTGGCCAGCACCGCGATCCCCTGCCCCGCCACCGCCATCATGCGCAGCGCCTCGCTGGAGTTGGCCGTGAAGCGCCCGCCCACGTCGACCCGGATCCACCGGTCGCCATGCCCGAAGCGCCACGCGTCCGCGCCGGTATGCAGCAACGCCGGCCAGTCGCCGAGGTCCCCGGGCTTCGCTGGCGTGCCGCGCGCGGCGACCAGCGCCGGAGCGGCCACGACGTGGCGCGCCGTGCGGGCCAGCGTGCGCGCCCGCAGCGTGCTGTCGACCGGCGTACCGACCCGAATCGCCAGATCGAAGCCGTCGGACAAGACGCCGACATAGCGATCGTCGAGCACCAGATCCAGCTCGACCCGGGGATGTTGCGCCATGAAGCCGGGCACCAGCGGCAGGATGTGGCGCTGCCCGAACACCACCGGGGCGCTGACCCGCAGCCGGCCCGTCAAGGCCCCGGCGCGGGCCTGCAGCTCGGCCTCGGTGGCGGCGAACGTCGCCAGCATCGCGCGCGATCGGGTGTAGAACAGCCGACCCGCGTCGGTGACCCGGCGGGTCCGACTCGTGCGATCCATCAGCCGCGCGCCGAGCTGCTCTTCGAGGCGCGCGATCCACTTGCTGACGGTGGACTGGTTGACCCGCAGCTCGTCGGCGACCGCCGAGAAGCTGCCCAGCTCGACCAGCCTCACGAACGCGTGCATGGCATCCAGGCGATCCATGATGGCTCCATTCATGCTGTATCAGCATGGATGGTATCCCCAAAGAGCCATGGGCTCGATACTTTGGACTGGATAGCCTCGTTTCTGCGCCGGGCACGTCGCCCGAGCCGAGACGAGGAGCGCCCGATGGCTGCCCATGAGACCCGCCCTGCCCTGTCATCCGACGACCGCGCCGAGACGCCGCGCGTCGCTCTTCTCGGCCTGGGCGCGATGGGCGCGCGCATGGCCCGTCGCCTGCTCGACGCCGGCTTCGACCTCACCGTCTACAACCGCTCCGCCGAGCCGGTCGCGGCGCTGGTGAGCGCTGGTGCGGCGCGCGCCGAGAGCCCCCGGGCGGCCGCGGCCGCGGCGGACGTCGTGCTCTCGATGGTCACCGACGACGCGGCCTCCCGGAGCGTATGGGATGCCCCCGAGACCGGCGTGCTCGCCGGCTTGAAGCGCGGCGCGCTCGCGATCGAGTCGTCCACCGTGACCCCGAAGCGAATCGCCGAGCTCGACGCGCGGGTACGGGCCGGCGGCGCGGCTCTGCTCGACGCGCCGGTGGCGGGGTCGCGGCCACAGGCCGACGCGGGGGCGCTCATTCATCTCGTGGGGGGGCGGTCCGCCGATATCGAGCGGGCGCGGCCGATCTTCGAGGCCTTGGGGCAGCGGGTGATGCACTTCGGGCCGGTCGGCGCCGGCGCGACCGCCAAGCTGGCGGTCAATGCGCTCTTCGCGGTGCAGGTCGCGGCCTTCGCCGAGGTCGTCGAGTTGATGACGCGCGGTGGACTCGACCGGCAGACATCCATCGAGCAGTTGAGCGCGATGCCCATCACCTCCCCCGCCATCGCCGGCATCGCGCGCCTCATGGCGGCCGACGCGCACGCGCCGCTGTTTCCCATCGATCTGGTGGCCAAGGACTTGCGCTACGCGCGCGCTACCGCGCTCGAGCAGGGTGGCCCGGCGAGCCTCGTCACGGCGGCGGGCCATGTCTTCGAGAGCGCGCGCAGCGCCGGGCTGGGGGCGAGCAACATCAGCGGCGTCGCCCGGCTGCACGCCGCGGCGACGGCGTAGGGTGGCTCGGTGGCCCTGGCTCAGTGGTCCCGGCTCAGTGGCCCTGGCTCAGTGGCCCTGGCTGCGCAGCCAGCCGACGAGGTCGCGGTAGAAGACGCGATGGCGGAACGGGTTGATCAGCCCCGGCAGGTCGCCGAGCAGCTGGCCCATCTCGTCGAGATGATCGGCGGGGATGCAGCCGAGAAACCGGCCGAAGCGGGCGCTCGGCACCGTCACCAGCCCGTCGTTCGGGGTGCGGTCGAAGAGGTCGCCGGCGAGGATCGGCTCCATCAGCGCGAAGAGCGGATCGACCGGATCGACGGCGTCGGACCAGCGCTCGATGAACGCCGGCGCGTCGTCGACCCGGCACGCCGCGCCTCCGCGGTGCAGGCCGGTGCGTCCGGCGATGGAGTACCACGCGATGCGCGGATCGGGCGGATAGGCGGCGTCGAAGGCCGTCGCGCCGGGCGTCGACAGCTGGCGGGCCGCCTGGGCGATGCTCGTCTCGTTGCCGAGCGCGTCGTAGAAGGGTCCGCCGAAGATCCGGGTGACCGCGTCGAGCACGTCGGGCAGCGGGCCGATGTCGGCGATGCCGAGGGCGATGTCGGCGACGCGCGAGCCGCGATGCGGCGTGGCGATGGTGGTGATCGACTCGATGAGATCGGGGCGCAGCGACGCGGCGAAGCGGGCGTCGAGGCCGCCTTGCGAGTGGGCGATGATGTTGACCCGCGCCGCGCCGGTCTCCTCGATGACGCGCTCGATGTGATCGAGCAGCTCGGCGCCGCGCACCTCGGAGTCGTTGAACGGGTCGACGGCCGGGGTGTAGACGAACTCGCCGATCTCGGCCAGGTCGTTGCGCACCCCGAAGAAGTAGGTCACCGCGTCGATGCCGGCCAGCGTCTCGAAGCCGAAGAAGCCGTGGGCCATCACGATGGGGTACGGGGGCGCGGCGTCGCCTTCGGGGGTGCCCTCGAGCGGGTCGCCGCGCTGGCATGCGCTCAGGGCGACGAGCAGGAGGGCGAGAGACATCGCCGTCGCGAAGCGGGTGCCTCGAGGCGAGCGGGCGGGCGTACGGCGGGACATCGCAGACTCCGTTTCACGTGAGCTGTCCGGCTATCAGTAAACGGGATTCACCCGAACCGTACCAGCCCGATATCGCGGGGTCTGCGGACGCTCAGCTGCGGCTGGGGAAGAGCCCCTGGGTCGCGATGATGTAGTTGATCGCGATCCACGGCTGGCGGTTCTCGTGGGACTGGTTGCCGCCGCTGTTGGCGAGCGTCACCCCGCCGGCCAACGGGCCGCCGGCCAGGGCGGTATCGGCCGGGCCCTGGGAGTACCCCGGCGTCTGGGTCGCCGCGGCCATCGCCTGCGGTCCGGCCTGCTGCACGACGGCCGGGTTGGTGCTCGCCGGCGCTGCGCCCTGCAGCGCGGGCTGGGCGGCGTGCCCGTGGCTGGGCAGCTGAGTCAGATCGAGGGTGACGGTCTCGACGCCGCCCTTCTGCCCCTCGCGATAGTCGCTCAGGCCCGGGCCGTGGCGCGGCGCGAGCGGCGCCCGCCCACGCAGATCGGGCAGGGCGAAGGTCGTGCGGCCGTCGCCGCCGTAGATGGTGCCGAGCAGCGAGAAGAGCGCCTGATTCTGCGAGATCGGCAGCAGCTGCCCGTCGCAGAACGCCCAGCCACGCGGCGCGAAGTTGCCGGCGAAGAGCCGGATTTCAGCGAGTGTCGGTTCCATGATGGCCTCCGGATCAGCTGCGGCTCGGGAAGACGCCCTGCATGCAGATGATGTAGTTCAGCGCCAGGAAGGGCTGCCGATTCTCGTGGGACTGGTTGCCGCCGGCGTTGCCGACGTTCACCGTGCCGGTGATGACGCCCGGGGCCAGGGTGGTATTGGCCGGGCCCTGGCTGTAGGCGGGCATCTGGGTCGTGCCCGGGCGCACGTTCGGGCTGGGGGCGGTGCTGGTGGCCGGCTGGCTCGTCGCCGGCGTGGCGAACTGCAGCTGAGCGTCGGCGCCGTGGGTATGGGACGGGATCTGGGTCTCGTTGAGGGTGACGGTCTCGACGCCGCCCTTCTGCCCGAGGCGGTACGCGCTCAGACCCGGGCCATGGCCGGGGTGCAGCGCCGCGCGGCCGCGCAGGTCGGGCAGCGCGAAGGTCGTGCGGCCGTCGCCGCCATAGGTGGTGCCGAGGATCGAGAACAGGGCGCTGTTCTGGCTGATGGGCAGCAGCTGCCCGTCGCAGAATGCCCAGGCCCGCGGCGCGAAGTTGCCGCCGAACAGCCGAATCTCACCGAGCATGCCTTCCATGGAGTCTTCCCCCTCTTGAGAGCCGGTCTGTGTGACCAGCGCGGGGGAAGACTACCAAAAGTATTCCGAAGACAGTACCGCGATCCCGCCCGCCGCGTGCTCAGAGTTCGACCCCGATCGCGCCGCAGAGGAAGGCCATATAGGGCCGCATCAGCGTGATGTGCTCGGCGATCGTATCGCACAGCGCCGGCGACTCGAGCAGCGCCGGGTCGAGGGGGCGCACGGCGATGAAGCTCTTGCGCTTGAGCTCTTCGGCGAGCGGGTGATCCTTGTCGAAGCCCCGGGGGATGCGCTTGAGGGCGGCGCCGTGCTGCTCCCAGGGGCCATCGGCGAACGGCGGGCTCTCGATGATCGCCCGCCAGGCGTCGGGCTGCTCGGCGACTCGGGTGCGGATGGCGTGCAGCGGCTCTTTGTCGGGCTGCCAGAGCCCGACGCCCATGAAGACCTCGTCGAGGTCGATGTGCACGTACACCCCGGGCGCGTGCACGTCCTTGCCGGCTCGATGGCGGAACTGGATGCCGACGTTGGTCTTGTAGGGGGACTTGTCCTTGGAGAAGCGCACGTCGCGGTAGATGCGCATCAGCGAGCCGCCGACCTTCTTGTCGATGGCCTGCAGCGACGGCGTCACCTCGGCCAATCGGGGCGCCATCGCCCGGATGAGCGCCAGGGCGGGCCCGCGCACATGGTCTTCATAGCGCTGCTTGTTGGCCTGAAACCAGGGGCGGTCGTTGTTCTGGGACAGTTCGATCAAGAACCGCCAGAGTTCGTCGGTGAAATGCGGGCTGTCGGGGGTGTCGGCCACGTCGTCTCCGGGTCCGGTTGTCGGTCGACGGCATCATGCCACGGGCCGAGCGCGGTCGGCGCACCATCAGCGGTCATCGTGGTCTTCGAAATGCGAACGGCCCGGGCAGTGCCCGGGTCGCGGTGGCTCAGCGGCGATGGCTCAGCGGCGGTGGCTCAGCGGCGGCACCAGTAGCCATAGCGCTGGCCGGTCCAGCCACAGCCATAGCCCCGGGCGCCGCAGTCGTACTCCTGGTAGCCGTCGCTGTTGCACCACACGGCGACATTGCCGTTGCAGCTGCCGTGATAGTCCATGTTGGCGCAGGGGTCGGCGGCCGGCGCGTCGATGCAGTACATGCCCAGGCTGCCCGCATCACCGCAGGTCTTGCCGCGGTTGGCGCAGTTGGTCTGCACCAGCTGGTTGTCCTGGCACCACACGGCGGTGTCGCCGTCGCAGACGCCCTCGTAGGTGATGCCGCCGCAGGGGTCGTTGTCGACGTTCGGACCGCCCGGCTGCGCGCCGGGACCCGGGTTGTCATTGGCCGGCGGGTTGCCCGGCACGTTCAGCTCGGGCACGTGGATCTCGATCCAGTCGAGGTAGCCGGCCACCTTGGCGTCGACGCCGTACTGGGTGCACCACTGGTCGCCGTAGCTGGTCACGCCCGCGACGACCTGCGCGCCGTTCTCCATGATGAAGGCCGGCCCGCCCGAGTCGCCGTTGCAGGTGTTGGTGCCCGGCGTCGAGTAGCTGAACTGCGTGCCGTTGTCTTCCTTGATCTCCATGCGGGTCGAGCGCTTGACGCCCGAGTCGCTGCCGCCGCCGCGGGTGATGCCGAAGCCCACGAAGATGGCCTCGACCCCCGAGATGCTCTGCGTCTTCGTCGAGATCTGCATCGGGGTCTCGACCGCCGGCTGACCCAGCTTGACCAGCGCGATGTCGTTGATGAGCTGGTTCTCGTCGTACTGGGGGTGCCGCACCTCCTGCACGATCGGGTAGGCGTTGGTGTAGTTGTTCAGGCTGGGCCCGGTGACGAAGTACTGATTGCCGCCGATGCAATGCGCCGCCGTGATGACCCACTCGGGGGTGATGAGCGTGCCGGTGCACAGCCCCTGACCGTAGACCACGCCGACCGCCGGGAAGCCGCTCTCGAGCTGGCCGCCGACGATCTTCTCCTGGATGCCCTGCTCGTCCTTGCCCGGCACCCGGTCGTCGAGTTGGGCCTCGTCGGCGCAGCCGAAGGCGAGGAGCCCGGCCGCCATGATGATTCCGGTCTTGCGTACGAACATCGAGTCCTCCTGCTGTCGGTCGAGAGCGTCCCTCTGCGGTCGAGGAAATGCTATTCAAACGGCGTGCCAGGCCCGTGAGGTCTGATCGAAGCGGTGCGCAGGCCCGATCCACGGGGTCCTGGCGCCGCGCGGCCCCATCCGGGGGACACCTGTCCCCTGGGCGTGTGCTGTCGATGTCTCGGAGGTGTGCGGCGCAGGTCTCGATCCGGGCGGATCGAGGCCTCGGGCACCGTCAGCGTCGGTGGGCGAAGACCGCGAGCAGCGCGCCGACGAGGCTCGCGCCGGCCAGTCCGGCGGCGATCGGCAGCGAGACGGGCTCTCCTCGGCTCGCGATCCACCCCCACCACGCCGCGCTGATCAGGGCGACGAGCGCGCCCTGCCACCGCGCGGAGCGCCAGCCGGCGTGCAGGCCGACCGCGCCCAGCGTCCACAGCGCGCCGATGGCGTACAGCAAGGGCATGCCGAGCAGACCGGCCGCCGCGACGTGACCCAGGCTGCCCGCGTCGGCCACGAGCGCCGCCGACAGGTTCGGTCGCCGGATCTCGATCGGTCGGCGGGGATCGAGCTCGGGCAGCAGATCGGTCTCGCCGAAGTCGTGCGCGGTTTCGGGCCGCTGTTCAGGATCGGGCGTCCAGGCCGGCAGCTCTGGATCCGGCTGGTGGATGTCGTGCGCTTCGGGGGCGGGCTCGCGGAGGTCGGCGACCGTCGGCGCCTCCGGCGGAGCCGACGCGGGCTCGCTGTCGGCCGCTGGCGGCAGCGACGTGCGGCGTTCGCGCACGGCACGCAGCTCCTCGGCCAGCCGCGCCTCCTCCGCCGCCAGTCGTGCGCGACGCTCTGCCTCGCGACGCGCCTCTTCGGCTTCGCGGGCCGCTTGCGCTTCGATGTGACGCCGATGCGCCTCCGCCTCGCGGGCTTCGCGCTCCTCGGTCGCCCGGCGCGCCGCGGCCTCGGCCTGTCGCGCCCGGCGCTGCTCGGCCCATTGGCGCGCTTCGGCGAGGCGGGCCTCTTCGGCGGGCTGAGCGGTATCTGCGGCTGGCGCGGCCTCGCCGTGAGCAGGCGCCGAGGCCGCGATGACCGGGTCTGCGTCGCTGGCGTCCGCGCTCGCGTCGGACTGCTCGGCTGCCTGCGCCGCTTCGGCTTCGCGGGTCGCTTCGGCCTCTCGGGCGACGCGCTCTTCTTCGGCCTCGCGGGCGAGCCGGGCCTCCTCGGCTGCGCGTGCGCGCTCGGCCTCGCGGGCGATGCGCTCCTCTTCGGCCTCACGGGCGATGCGGGCCGCTTCGGCTGCGCGTGCTCGCTCGGCCTCACGGGCCGCTTCGGCCTCTCGGGCGACGCGCTCTTCTTCGGCCTCACGGGCGATGCGGGCCTCTTCGGCTGCGCGTGCTCGCTCAGCCTCGCGGGCGACGCGCTCCTCTTCGGCTGCACGGGCGATGCGGGCCTCTTCCGCCTCGCGAGCGAGCCGGGCCTCTTCGGCCTCGCGGGCGACGCGCTCCTCTTCGAGGCGCTCGGCCTCGGCGGCGAGCCTGGCCTTCTCCTCCCGGGCCATCCGGGCTGCGTCGCGCCGGGCGATCGCCTCGGCCTCCTCCGCCTCGCGCGCCCGCCGACGGGCGTCTTCCGCGGCCATCGCTTCGGCCGCGAGGGCTTCGGCGCGGGCCCGGACCGCCTGCAGCTCGGCCTCGCGAGCAGCGGCCTCGGCCGCCTCTCGGGCCGCGGTCGCCTCGGCAGCCGCCCGGGCTTCGGCTTCGCGGCGGGCGGCCTCTTCGGCAGCCTGGGCGCGGGCCAGGGCGGCCAGCTCATCGTCCGCCGGCACATAGTCGGCCAGCGGTCCACCGGGCAGCGCGGCGAAGCGGCCGGCGCTCTCCTCGCCGTCGGGCACCGCCACGAACCCGTGAATCCGCCCCGGACCGCGCCAGATCTCCTGATGCGTCCGGCTGGGCCGGTGCAGGGCGTGCAGGGCGGCGCCGAAGTCGTCGTGGGTGCCGTAGAGCACCCAGCCGTCACGCAGGCAGGTCACCAGATCGGGGCCGAGCCCGGGGGCGTCCTCGACGAGCGCGATGACATCGTCGATCTCCGCGTCGGCCCACCAGATCTGGCCGTCGGCGGCATAGACCGCGCCGGCGCCATCCGGATCGGGCGCGAAGGACTCGATCTTGTCGTGGGCGCGCCAGAAGGTGCGCGGCGGCTGCCCCGTGAGCGGCTTGCGCGCGAGTCGCTGCCGGCCGGCGAGGATATAGCTGAAGTACAGCATCCGGCTCGCGGGGCAGTACGACAGGCCGGCTTCGGCGGCGATGCGCATCGGCTCGGTGAGCACCAGCTCGCGCCTCGAAGGCGCGTCGACCTTGAGCGGCGCCGCCGAGTCGCCGGGTACGTCCACGTCGAGCACGACGGCCTGATAGAGGCCACCGGCGCAGCCGCGCAGGTAGAAGATCTGCTGGCCGCCCGGCGCGAAGACCGGCGAGACGAGGCCCAGCCGCTCCGGGTTGCCGACGCCGGCGAGCAGCGTCTGCGCTTCACTGTCCAGCGGGTGCTCGGGGTCGAAGGCGAAGACGAAGACCTGGCGCAGCAGCGCCGCGCCGAGCGTGGCTTCGGCGACCAGACGCTTGCCGTCCAGCGAGAAGGTCACCCCGTGCAGGTGCCACTCGGGATCGAGCGACGCGGTCAGCCAGCGCACCGCCCCGCGTTCGAGATCGACGAGGGCCACCCGCGTCGTATCCCGGCCGGCGGGCGCCGACTCGGCGAGCACCGCGGCCACGAGGCGCCCGCTCGGATCGAGCGATGCCCGATAGCCGTGCGCCTGATCGTGCTCGATGAGGACCCGGCTCTCACCGTCGGTGAGTCGCAGCGCTTCGAGCCGCCGCCCGGCCTCGTCTGCCCGGTCGAGGATGATCCACTCCACCGGCTCGACTCACTCCACCGGCCAACCGTCGAGCGGCTGCGGCTCGGCGCCGATGAGCAGACACGCGCTGTACGACTCCGACTCGCCGTCGCCGTCGAGATCCTGATCCAGGTTGAGCAGGTTGGGCAGAATCGGCCGGAACTGGCGCAGCGGCCCACAGAACTCGGGCTCCGGATCCTGCGCGGCGCAGCCCGCTTCGAGGCCGTCGAGCGCCGCCTGCAGGTCGACCTCGGTCACCGCGCCCCACAGGACGCCGTTCTCGAGGGTGAAGCCGTCGTTGTCGTCCACCGAGACCTGTCCGCGGATCTCGGCGTTGGAGAACGCCAGGGTCAACTCGACGCCCTGAACGACCGGCACGTCGAGCGAGAATACGCCGGGCTCGGTGCGCAGCTCGCTGTCGCGGACCCGCGAACGGGGGAAGAGGATCACCGGCCGGCCCTGATCGTCGATGGCGGTGTCGTCGATGACGAAGCCGCCGCCGTCGGCGACCCGCGCGGTGAGCACGGCGAGGTCGAAGATGCCCACATCGCCCGGCGGCTGCAGCCCCGCGGCGCTGATGAACAGGTTGAGCCCGCGGTTCTGCACCGCGCCGGCGAGGCCGTCGTTGGCGATGGCCCCGATGATGTTGAGCGCGTTGTCCGGCTCGCCGTCGCCGTTGTTGTCGGGGCAGACGACGTTGTCCGGCGTGGTGATCTCGAGCCGGTTGAGCCGGCCCACTGCGACGCTGCACGAGGCGTCGACCCCGTCGCAGTTCTGGTCGATGCCGTCGCCGCAGACGTCGGCGATCAGCGGCCCGGTCGTCGGGCGCTCGTCGTTGCAGTCGTTGAGATCACAGACCAGCCGGCACTGCTCGGGATCGTCGAGCGGGCAGTCGTCGCCGCAGGCGTCGAAGCCGCAGGCCGGCGCCAGGTCGCCGTCGAGATCGAAGTCCTCGTCGACGATGCCATCGCAGTCGTTGTCGAGCCCGTCGCAGGCCTCGACCGGCTCGGGCTGACCCACTTCGGCCGGACAGAACGTCGCGCTGCCGTCCTCGGTGCACTGCTTGCGCGCGACGGCGCGGCAGCTGCCGATGCCCGCGCTGCAGACGTCGTCGACGCCGTAGCCCTCGTCGACGAGCTCGTCGCAGTCGTCGTCGTCGCCGTTGCACCGCTCGGGGCTGGGATTGCACGGCTCGGGCGCCATGTCGGGCATCGCGTCGGGGTCGGGCGGCGCCATGTCGGGTTCGGGTGGCGCCATGTCGGGTTCGACCGCCATGTCGGGGTCGGGCGGCGCCATGTCGGGGTCGGGCTGCGCCATGTCGGGGTCGGGCGCCGCGTCGGGCTCCTGGTCCGGCTCGGCGTCGCGCACCATGATCATGTCGGGCACGATCTCGTCGGGCTGAGTGGCGTCGTCGTCACACCCGACGACGCCGCTGATGGCCAGCGAAGCGATGAGCAAGGGGAAGATGCGGTTCATGTGTCGATTCCTCCGGGGCGGTCACCCCACAATGCCATCACTCGGGGGGCGCGGTCCGCAGAACGCGCAGGCCGATGTCGTCGGCGGCGGTGCGCGGGGGCGTCGCCGCGCGGTTGGCCGAACGCAGCAGCGGCGCGCGCGAGATGTAGGCCCCGCCACGAATATTGCGATCGGTGCCCTCCCCCGGCCCGACCGGATCGACCACCGGACCGGCCGGATACGGCCCGTAGAACTCGAACACCCACTCGTTGACGTTGCCGAGTACATCGTGCAGGCCGAAGTTGTTGGCGAGGCGGGTGCCCACCGGACGGGTCTGGCCGTCGCTGTTGTCGTTGAACCACGCCGCGCGCACCAGCTCGATCATGTCGGCCTCAGTCCAGCGCAGCGTCGCGGTGC
This sequence comes from bacterium, assembly GCA_030427205.1. Lineage (GTDB taxonomy): Bacteria > Myxococcota_A > Bradymonadia > UBA7976 > UBA1532 > JACKDM01. The sequence goes on from JAUHXC010000002.1 coordinate 236,151, forward strand.
CGGCCCGGGCCAGATACTCCCACTCGGCCTCCGACGGCAGCCGCCAGCCGGTGCATCCGTAGCCATCGGGCCAGCGCGCCGAGTCGCCCTCGATGACGTAGCACTGCTGCAGGCCGTCCCGCCGCGACAGGGCGTTGGCGAAGCGCACCGCGTCGATCCAGGTCACCTGCTCCACCGGCAGGTCGGCCCCCTGGCGCGCGCTGGGGTTCTCGCCCATGACCTGCACCCACTCCGACTGGGTCACCTCGGTGACGCGCACCAGCATCGAGTGGGTCAGGGTGACGCCGTGCTGCGCCTCGTCCGCCTGCCGGCCGGCCTCGTCGGCGGGGCTGCCCATCTCGAACTGCCCACCGGCGATGCGCACGGTGCGCAGCCCCAGCGGACACGGCGCGCCCTCGTCGGTCAGGCCGTCGCAGTCGTTGTCCAGCGCGTCGCAGGTATTCTCCTCGTCGATCTCGTAATCCGGGCTGTAGGTGCAGCCGCTGAAGCCCGCCGCGCCGAGGCATTGCCGGGGCGCCTCGGGCACCGCGCAGACGCCCTCGGAGAGCGCGCACGGCGGCGGGTCGATCGCCTCGTCGATGTCGCCGTCGCAGTCGTTGTCCCGGCCGTCGCAGGTCAGCTCGACCGCCTCGTAGCGCCGGATGGCGTCATATGCGGGCTCGACCCAGCCGTTCTCGCCGTCGCAGACCTTGATCTGGCCGCTGCACACGCCGTCCTGCAGGTCGGCGGCGGGCGGGAAGAGGCCCTGGTCGACGCGGCCGTCGCAGTCGTTGTCGAGGCCGTCGCAGAGCGACTCGCCGACCTCGTAGCCTTCGAGCGCGCTGTAGTCGGGCTCGACCCAGGCGCCGTCGGTGCAGACCTTGAGCTGGCCGGCGCAGACCCCTTCACCGCGGTCGCCCGGGGGCGCGTCGGGGGCGTCCTCGTCGGTGGTGCCGTCGCAGTCGTCGTCGATGCCGTTGCACGTCTCGCTGACCGGATCGTCTTCGAGGCAGTCGACCCCGTCGCCCGCCGCGTTGCACGCCGCCAGACCATAGGCACACTGGTCGGGGTCGTCGGTGTCGCAGGGCATGCCGACCCCGGGGAAGGCCTCGTCGGTCAGGCCGTCGCAGTCGTTGTCGAGCCCGTCGCAGCGGGCCTCGTCGGCCTCGAACGACGGCGGCGGCTCACACTCGCCGAAGGTGCGGTCGGCCTGACACGTGGCCACGCCGCCCGAGCAGACCCCGTCGAGCCCGCGGCACGGCTCGGCCGATGTATCGCCGGGGTTGCATCCCATGGGGGCCATGTCGACCTCGGGGGCCATGTCGACCTCGGGCCCCATGTCGTCTTCGGGTCCGGCGTCGTCTTCGCGGCCCATGTCGTCATCGGGGCCCGCGTCGACCTCGACCCCGTCGTCCGGATCGGGCCCCGCGTCGGGCTCGGGCTCCGGGTCGGGCTCGGAATCGCGCAGCAGGCCGCGGTCGGGCGGCAGTTGCTGCGGCTCGTCGTCGCAACCCAGAAACGACCCGCCGAGGCCGATGACGAGGCACCAGAGCAGACGCTGCATGCTTGCAAACTCCCCAGATTGTGCTCGGCCTCATCCTCCCCAGGCGGGCCGGGCCCATCAAGTCGGCCGGACATCGGCCGGGGCCGTCGACCGAAGTGGCGTTCGGCGGCCCGAGCCCGCATCATTCGCACTCACGCCGATCAGACGCAACCCGTCGCCGGGAAAATGAGGAGAACAATGCATCGCTTCGCGCTGTTGGGGGCTGCGGGATACGTCGCGCCGCGGCACATGAAGGCGATCCACGACACCGGCAACGCGCTGGTGGCCGCATGCGACCCCTACGACGGCGTGGGCATCATCGACCGCTACTTCCCCGATTGCCGCTTCTTCACCGAGGTCGAGCGCTTCGATCGGCACCTCGAGAAGCTGCGCCGCCGCGCCGACGCGCAGCCGGTCGACTACGTCAGCATCTGCACGCCCAACTACCTGCACGACGCCCACTGCCGACTCGCGATGCGCATCCACGCCGACGCCATCTGCGAGAAGCCGCTGGTCATCAGCCCGTGGAACCTCGACCAGCTCAGCCAGCTCGAGGCGGAGTACGGCAAGCGGGTCTACACCGTGCTGCAGCTGCGGCTGCACCCCGAGGCGTGCCGACTCAAGGCCCGGGTCGAGGCGACACCCGACGCCCCGTTCGACGTGGAGCTGACGTACATCACCCGGCGCGGGCCCTGGTACCACCAGTCGTGGAAGGGCCACGAGGAGAAGTCGGGCACCCTCGCGATGAACATCGGGATCCACTTCTTCGATCTGCTGCTGTGGCTCTTCGGGCCGGTGAGCCGATCCGAGGTGCACCTGCGCGAGCCCGACCGCATGCGCGGCGTGCTCGAGCTGGGCCGGGCCCGGGTGCGCTGGTTCCTCTCGATCCGGGCGCAGGATCTACCCGGCGGCTACGTCGAGAGCGGGCGACACGCCCACCGCAAGCTGGTGCTCGGAGACGACGCGTTCGACTTCTCGGCGGGCTTCGACGACCTGCACACCCGGAGCTACGCCGAGGTGCTCGCCGGCCGCGGCTTCGGGATCGACGACGCGCGTCCTTCGGTGGAGTTGGTGCATCAGATCCGCACGGCGGCGATCAGCCGTCCGCCGAGCCGGGCCGGGTTCACGCGTAGATCGGAAGACTGAGGGCCGGCCCGCCCACCGTGACCGCGGGGAGCGTGCCATGCAACCGTCACCGGGCCACCGGGTCCATCGTATCGGGGCCGCCGCCGTGTGGGCCTGCCTTCTGTGCGCCTGCGTCGCCGAGGAGCAGCCGGCGGCCAACCCGCCCATCGTCCTCGAGCCGCGGGCCGACGCCATCATCGATGACGCCGAGGCGTCCGACGCCGGCGCCGGGCCGGATGATCCCGATACGTCGGCGGCAGACGCGGCCCTCGACGCGGTGGCCTGTATCGGGTCGAGCTGCGACGAGACGCTGTGCTCGCCGGAGAACCCGTTCGGAGACTGCCCCGCCGAGGCCACCTGTCGCGGCGGGGCATGCGTCGTCGTCGACTGGCAGCCCGAGCCGTTCGATCGAGACGCGATCGAGCGCGATCTCGAGACGATCTGGGCCCGGGTCGATGAGAACTACGCCGCTTTCGAAGCCAAGACCCTCGACTGGCCGAGCATCCGCGAGATCTATCGAGCGCGGCTCGCACAGGCGATGAGCCGGGCCGAAGCGATCTGGATCATCGTGCAGATGGTCAGCGAGATCGGCGACGGCCATACGTTCGCCGCCGAGATCGAGTCGTGCGCGACGGCGCTGCCCTACGTGCAGAACGTGAGTGACCTGGGCGCCTGCCTGGACGAAGACGAGGCCGGCGTCTTCGTATACGACGCGCAACCGGGCAACCGGACGGGGCTGCAGGTCGGCGATCGGCTCATCGGCATCGACGGCCGCTCCGCCGAAGACGCGGTGCGCGATCGCCTGGCTCAGCCGCGCTGCACGATCTCGGCGTCATCGCCCGCCATGGCGCGACGGGCGGCGCTTCACAGCCTGCTCTACCGTGGACGCGACGGCGAGCTGCTGCACATCGAGCGCGCCGTCGACGGCCGCGCCGAGCGAATCGATCTGGTCGCCGCCCGTGAGGACGCGCTTCGCGGGTGCGATGGGCGGATCGAGCCCGCGGGGCTGGCGGACTACGGCGCCGGCGTGCGCGCGGGGCGCCTGGGCGACGACGCGTTCTACATCTGGTTCCCCTTCTTCGGCAGCTTCGACGCGCGCGGCGCGCTGGTCGACGGCCCGATTCTGGAGAGCCTGCGCAGCGCGATGCGCGACGCCCTGGATGCGCCGGGCCTCGTGCTCGATCTGCGCAGCAACGGCGGCGGGTATCCCAGCGTCTACACCGCGCTGGCGTCGTGGCTCTACTTCGAGGAGACGCCGCTGTTCGGGTGTAGAAACAAGATCGGGCCCGGCCGGGACGACTTCGGGCAGCCCTACACCCTCACGGCGTTTCCCGATCCGTCGTTGGGCTTCGATGGGCCGGTCGCGGTGCTGATCAACGCCCGCACGTTCAGCGCCGGCGACTTCGCCAGCGGGTTCCTCGGCTGGACCGGGCGCGCGGCCACGTTCGGCGAGCCCTCGGGCGGCGGGTTCGGCTCCGCCGGCACGGTGGACGCGGGCGAGGCGTGGAGCGTCGGCGTCAATACGACGGCGTGCTTCGATCTCGAGGGCACCCTGCGTGAAGGCAATCCGCCGCCCGTCGACTTCCCGGTCGGTCCGACCGCTGCGGCCGCGGCTGAGGGTCGAGACGCGGTGATCGAGGCGGCGCTCGACTGGCTGCGAGAGTGACGGTCAGAGCGACCGCGCAGGTCGCCCTCGCTGGCGCGCCGATGAGGCCGGCTCGCCCACGGCGACGGTCGGTCAGCCGCCCTGCCCGACCGCGCACAACTCCGAGCGCAGCGTGGCGTAGGTCGAGCTGGTGGCGAACCGGGCGAGATCGGCCAGCGCCGGCGGCGTCGCGGTGCCTTCGACCGTGCGGGCCAGCGCGCGGGACGCCGGGCCGACGCCGCCCGCCGCGAGCAGGCCGACCCGGTGGCTGGCCGCGATCACCGCCCGCGCCTGGCTGACGATGCCCGACAGCATGCCCACGAGGCCGTCGATCGCCGTGGCCACCGCCGGCTGGCGCAGCGCGTCGCCGTAGCGCGGGCGCAGCCGCAGCGCCTGGGCCTTGAGTCGGGCGTCGAGCTCCCCCTTGATCGGGTGTCCGGCGCAGGTGGCGATGGCCCTGACCCGCCGCTCGAGCGCCTCGGGCGCCCAGCGGCTGACGACATCGACGCCATCCCGCGCCAGATCGAGCCCCGAGGCCAGGAAGAACGCGCGCTCCGGCGGCGGCAAGGCCGCCAGGCGCGCCGATCCGATCAGGCGCAGGCCGACCCGCTGGCAGACCGCAAGAGGCAGCGGCGCCAGTTCGAATGACAGCACGACGCCGATGTGGGCGCCGAGCGCGCGCGCTTGCCGACTCAGCTCATCGGGCGCGGCCTCCGACGGCGGGCGTGGGCCGAAGATCGCCGGTACGGCGCCGGCGATGGTGCGCAGGTGGCCGATGAAGTCGCGATCCACCTCGCCCCAGAGGCGCTGACGCACCTCGTCGGGCAGCGGGGCCGACAGCGGGCGTACCGCGTCGCCCGGCCCGCCGAGCAAGCCGGTGTCGTCCTGGTCGGCCACGCCCGCCGCGACCCGCAATCGAGCGATCTCGCCGGCGGTGTCCAGCTGCCCCGCCCGCACCAGCTGCCGCCGCAGGGCTCTGAGGTGGGCGGCGTCGAGCGGGGCGCGCGCGAGCAACCAGCGCAGCTGCTCGATCGCCTCTCCGCTGTGCTCGTCCTGCCGCCCGAGCGCCTCGGCGAACAGCGTGCGCAGGGGCCCGTCGTCCGGGCGCGCGCCGACCGCCGAGCGCAGCGTCTCGATGAGCTCGGCGGGATCGGTCCCCTCGGCCAGCGCCGCCTCCGCCACCCGCTGACGCAGCCGGGCCACGAGCTCGCTGCGCGGGTCGGCCACCGCGAGCGCCTGCTGCAGCGCGGCCCTGGCCCGTGAGGGGCGACCGGCGTCCAGGCAGGCGTCGGCCAGCGTCTCGAGCAGCCGCGGATCGTCGGGCACGTCCTCCACCGCCGCCTCGAGCCCGGCGATGGCGGCGTCGAGCCGGCCTTCGTCCAGGTCCATCCGGGCGATGCGTCGGCGCAGCCCCGCGCGGCGGGTTCCGGGCGCGGCGGCGTTGACCGCGCGGGCCAGCGCGACCCGCGCCTGGCTGCGATCGCCCACCGAGAGCTCCAGCTCCGCGAGCCGCTCGAGCGCGTCGACGTCTCGTGGGTCGCCGTCGAGCACCGAGCGCAGCCAGCGCCGGGCCACGTCGTGGGCGCCGAGCTTGTCGCCGTGGATCGCCGCGAGGCGGAAGCTGACCGCGCGCCGCATCCGTGGATCGGGCGAGATGGTGCGCACCCGCTCGTAGGTCGCGGCCGCCGCCGGCCAGTCCTCGAACTCCACGTAGAGATCGGCCAGCCGCTGCAGCACCGGCGGGACCTCGTCGGGCTCGACGGTCGGCACGAGCTGCTTGAGCACCCGCAGCGCGTCCCGCGGCGAGCCCAGCCGGTCGAGGTACAGCGCGATCGCTTCTTCGAGCAGCTGCCGCTGTCGATCCGGCAACGCCGTCGCCCGCTGTTCGAGCGCGCGGGCCAGCGTCTGCCAGCGCCCGTGTTGCTCGCAGATGCGGCGGACGGCGGCGGCCGCTTCGTCGTCGTGCGGGTTGCGCGCGAGCGCCGTCACGTAGTCGTCGAGCGCGTCGATGCCGGCGTGGCGATCGATCTCGCGGCTGCGGCCGGCCTCGACGAGCAGGTCGGCGGCGTTCTTGGGATCGAGGGCCGCCCGGCCCTGCATCTCGGTGATGCGGATGGCTTTCTCCCGCTCTCCGAGATCTTCGTACACCTCACGCAACGCGCGCAGCGCGATCGGCGACCGCGGCTCGAGCTGCAGCACCGCCTCGTAGCACTGCGCGGCTTCGGCGAACTGCCCCGCAGCCCGCAGCACCCGGCCCGCCCGCAGCAATATCATGCGCCGCTCGCGGGGTTCGGAGGCGCGCTGCAGTCGTCGCTCGAGGATCTCGGCCAGCAGCTGCAGATCGCCCGCCTCGTCGGCCCAGCCCTCCATCCATTCGAGCGCTTCGCCGTGATCGGGGATCTCGGCCAGCACGTCTTCGTACGCCTCGAACGCCATACGCAGATCGTCGAGCACCGTCTCGGCGATGCGCGCCCGGCTCGAGCGGAACTCCGCCCGCAGCGCCGGCGTCGTCGCCAGCCGGGCCAGCTCGTCGTAGATGTCCACCAGGTCGCGATAGGCCCGCTGCGACAGCCGGATGCGCTCCAGGGCGAGCAGGGGCTCGACCCGATCGGGCGCGACGATCCGGATCTGTTCGAGCAGCGCGCGCGCCCGCTCGCCGTCGTCGAGTCGATCGCGATACAGGCCGGCGGCGATCTGCCCGTGAACCAAGGCCTCGGCCGGCAGCGCGGCCTGCTCACCGAGCCGCGCGTGCAGCTCGGCCAGCCGCTCGAGATCGTCGTCGGCTTCGCAGGCGTCGAGCAGCGCCCAGACCGCGTCCGGCGCGTCGCCGGCGGTCTCGATCGCCCGCTCCCAGGCATCGGCGGCGGTCTCCGGCTGGGCCAGCGGCCCGCCGTAGAGCGCACCCAGGCGGACCAGCGCGCCGACCCGCTCGACGGGATCGAGCACCAGCTCGGTCTGCGCGACGAGCGCCTCGGTCTCGTGCTCCAGGTTGCCGGTCAGCCGGGCCAGGCGCTCGACAGCCCGGAGCGCGACGGGGTGGCCCGGCTCGACCTCGAGCAGCTCGGCGAAGGTCTCGAGCGCGCCGGCCTCGTCTCCGGCCGCCTCCTGCAGCTCGGCGAGGATCAACAGCAGCGGTCGGCGCTCCGGGCGCGACGAGGCCAGCCCGAGCCGCGCGCGGGCCCGCTGAACGGGCGCGGACGGGCGATCGTCGGCGCCCAGCGTCGCGAGCAGCGCCCGCGCCTCGGCCGAGGCCGGATCGGCGTCGAGCGCTTGTTGGACCTCGCGCTCGGCGCGCACGACGTCGCCCACGTGCAGCCAGGTCAGCCGGGCCCCGAGGGTCCACAGCGCCGCCCTGTCGGCCGGGCCGACCGTCGGATCGGGCGCAGCGGCCGGCGGCGACGCCTCGGGGGTCTCGGTGGTCGCGCTCAGCCGGTCGATCGCGGTGCGCGCCCGCACGTCGTCGGGCGCGAGGCCCTGCAGGCGCATCCAGGCGTCCAGCGCCGCGGCGTCGTCCCCCAGCCGGCGCTCGGCGACCTGGGCGATGCGGTGCAGCGTATCGACCCGGGCGTCCGCCTCGCGATACAGCGTCAGCGTATGCTCCAGCGTCTCGAGGTGGCCGCGCCAGTCCCCCAGCTCGGCCTGGGCCTCGGCCAGGGCGTGCGCCGCGGGCAGCGCCCGGGGGTCCCGTTCGAGCGCCGCGCGATACGCCGCCACCGCCCCGGCCCGATCACCGAGCCCGGCGCGGGCGATGCCGAGCGCGACGCCGACCGCCGCCGCGCGCACCGGATCATCGGCGGTCTCGGCGCAGTGACCGAGCACTTCGACGACGCCCCGCGGGTCGCGCTCGGCGCCCAGGCGGACGAAGCGGCGGACCGCCGGGCCATGACTCGGTTCGACATCGAGCAGGCGCCGCAGCGCGGTCAGCGCGTCGGCCGGTGAATCGAGCGGCCCCTCGTACAAACCGGCGAGGCGCCACAGCGCCTCGATCCGGCTGGCCGGATCGCTGAGTTCGTCGGCGACCCGGGACCACACCGCCGCCGCCCGCGCCGGCGCGCCGGAGCGCTCGAGCAGATCGGCCAGACGCCGACGGTCCTCCACCCGCTCGGGGTCGTCTGCCAGCGCCGAGGTCCACTGCGCCGCGGCGCGGTCGGGCAGGTCATGGGCCGCGGCGGCTCGGGCCAGGCCGGCTCGCCGGGCCGCGCGGCGGACGGGATCGGTGATGCGCTCGGTCAGCGCGCTCTGGGCGTCGAGCCAGCCCTCGATGTCCATCGCCTGTCGCCGGATCTCCACCAGCCAGGCGGCGGCGACCGGGTCATCCGGCGCTTGTTCGAGGACGCCATCGAGCAGGGTCGAGGCGCGATCGAGGTCCCCTCGCCCGGCCCATGCGGCGGCGGCTTCGATGGCCAGCGATCGGCCGATCGCGTCGCGGGCGGTGGCGGCCGCGGCGCGTTCGGCGGCTTCGGCGAAGGCGCTGTCCGGTCCGCCCAGCGCCGCGGCGGTGGTCAATCCGCGCACCGCCGCGGGCGCGTCGGGTACGAGGTCGAGGGCCTGGGCGAAGCAGACCCGCGCGGCGTCGGGCCGATCGAAGCGCGCGAGGTAGATCTCGCCCTTCTCGCACAGCAGGCGCGCCCGTGCGCGCGGCGCGCGGCGCACGCGCAGCTCGGCGTCGATGAGCTTGAGCACCATCGCCCAGCGCCCCGCGCGGCCGAATACCCGGCGCCCGGCCCGCAGGCTCGGCACATGGGTCGGATCGGCGCTGACCGCCCTTTGATAGCAGGCGATGGCTTCCCGGTCGTCGCGCAGCTCCCGCTCGTGGATCCGGCCGACTTCGAACAGCAGCTCGGCCCGGCGCCGCGGATCGACGCTGGCGCTCGCCTCGCGCCGATAGAGGGCGATCGCGGCTTCGAGCCGCTCGAAGCGCGCGGGGTCGGTGTCGGCCAGATCGGGGGCGATCTCCGGCTGCTCGCTGGCCCCCTTGGGCAGCAGACCCTCGGCGAACCAGCCCTTGTCGACCTTGCCGATGCCGTCGTCGCTCATCGCGCGCCCCCCGCGTGCGGCCGCCGGCGCGCTCTGCGGGGCGTGCCCGATGGCATCCCCGATGGCATCCCCGATGGCATCATGTATGGCACCTCCGACGGCTCCGATGAGACCCGGTCAATGGATGGTCGGCGGGCGGCCGTCATAGGGATCGTGAAGCGGTCGCGGCGGCACGAACGGCGGCAACGCCACCTCGATGTCTTCGGCCATCTCGATGGCCTCCTGCCGCTTGAGCAGTTCGAAGCGCGCGCGCCGCTGTCGTTTGCGCCGCCGCCAGCCGACCACCAGCAGGATCGCGGCGATGACCCACAAGGACGTCGAACCGAAGATGATCGGCAGCCAGCCCCAACGCACCTTGAGGCTGCTCAGCCAGTCGGCCTCGATCTCGGCCAGCGTCTGCGGATACGCGGCGGCCATGGCCTGCTCGAAGGTCGCCCCTTCGCGCAGCCCGCGGATCAGATCGTGGAAGGCCGCCTCGCCATGGGTGCCGATGAGATAGCCGATGAAGTGCACCGCCTGGGCATAGGCCACCCCGGCGCGCGCGCCCGACGCCGGGAAGCCGCGATCGAGATCTTCGAGCGGCAGCAGCACCCCCAGCGTCGCCGCCTCGGTGAGCTTCCACGCCCGCTCGAGATCGACGCCTTCGCCCTGGCGGATGGCCAGCCCCTCCTTGAACCAGCGGGGGATGGCCCGCCCCTCCCCCACCGTCCCCAGCGCGATGTGGCTGATCTCGTGGCGGAACGTGCTGGCCAGCTCGGCCCGGCCGATGCCGGCGTGCAGCATGATCGTGCGCTTGGAGGGCCACGCGAGGCCAGCGGCCCACTCGGGCGGTCGGCCGCCGAAGCGCGCGCGGGCCTCGGCGAGCATCTGGCCTTCGTCGGCGAGGATGACCACGGTCGTCGGCGCGTCGGTCTCGATGCCCAGCTCGCCGTAGATCCGGTCGTGATCGGCCTCGACGGTCTCCATCAGCTGCTCGGCGAAGCCATGCAGCCCCGGTTGCCACTCGAAGTGGTAGCGCGCGGTCTGCTTCTGCACCAGATCGGCGGCCAGCGCCGGCGTGCTCGAGGCCGACAGGGCCAGCATGCACAGCAAGATCAGCGCGCCGGCCAGCGCGCGCAGTTGGCTCGGCAACCTCATGACGCGTCCTCCAGCCGGCGGGCGAGGCTCTCGGCGTCGAGGGCTTCGAAGAGCACCCGCTTGGCGCGCGCGCTCTGGCCGCCGACGATACGCACCGAGCGGGTCGGCACCCCGCAGGTCTCACCGAGGAACTTCACCAGCGCCGCGTTCGCTGCGCCGTCGACCGGCGGCGCCCGCAGAGCCACCTTCAGCGCCTCGCCGTGCACCCCGGCGATGCCCTGACGCCGCGCGCGCGGCTGCACCCGAACCGACAATACGGCCCCTTCGGCGGTCTGGTCGATCCGTGGCTTCAAGAGCTTCCCCACAAACTCTGGCGCTTCGCCCAGCACCGTCCCGGACGGCGAATTTCGGCGTCTCTCAGCCTCGGAATACTTCGAGTATTCCTGCGCCTTCGTTCCTTGAACTCGCCGCCCGGCCCGCCGCTGTGCTCGACCATAGTTTGTGATGAAGCTCTCAAGCGTTGTCCCGCCCGGGCGGAGGCGGCGGGCGGCGACCCGGCGGTACGCTGCCCGGGCCGCCGGCCCGCGTCGACGTGCGCAGCGTCGGCCGGGCGACCGGCGCGGGCTCACCGTCACCGAACAGCCCGGATTCGCTCAGGCCGCCCGCTCTGCCGGACGGCGCGCGGCCGGGGCCGGAGGCGCGGTCGGACAGGGGGGCCCCGGCGCGCCCGTCGGCCGGCGGCGTCGAGGGCTCCGCGCGCCGGATGCCGCCCGTCTCGATCGGGCCGCTGGCGCTCGCCGGGGCGTCGGCGAGGCGCAGGCGGCTCGTCCGTCGGATCTCTTCGGCCTCCGCCGCGCGGCGGCTCTCGTCTTCGCGATCGAGCATCTCGTGGGTATCGAGCAGCCGCCGATGGGCGTCGACCACCGTGCGCAGCTCGCCCAGCACGCGGGCTTTCTGCAGCCGCAGGTCGCGGGCCTGCTCGGCGTAGCGCACCACGTCGTCACGGGCGCCGCGCACGATCTTCTCCGCCTGCAGCTCGGCCTCGGCCCGCAGCAGCTCGGCCTCCTTGCGGGCGCCGTCCTTGATCTCTTCGCCCATGCGCCCCGCCGAGACGAGCGCCTGACGCAGCTGACCTTCGTGGGCCCTGAACTCGGCCACCTGCTGCTCCAGGCGCCGCACCTCGTCCCGCAGGCCGGTATTCTCGCGGATGAGCTCTTCGACCCGGTCGCCCACCTGCTGCAGGAAGCGGCGCACCTCCTCCGGATCCCAGCCGCGCATGATCTGCTTGAACTGCTGCTGCTCGATGTCGAGGGGGGTCAGCTTCACCTGGCGAGCTCCTTGCTGCGCTCGGCCGCCGCGAGGACGGCGTCGAAGAGCGCCCCGCGAAAACCTCTGCGTTCGAGGATGCCGAGAGCGGCGATGGTGGTTCCACCGGGCGACGCGACGGCGTCTTTGAGCGCCTCGGGGTGGGCGTCGGGTTCGGCCGCCAGCCCGCCGGCCGCCTGCACCGTGGCCGCCGACAGTCGCCGAGCCGCGTCGCGGGGCATGCCGCCGGCCACCGCCCCGTCGGCCATCGCCTGCATGGCCACGAAGAGATAGGCCGGGCCGCTGCCGACGAGCGCCGTGCCGACGTGGAACAGCGCCTCGTCGGACAAGACCTCGGCGTGGCCCACGGCGCCGAAGAGATCGTCGGCGAACTGTACATCGGCGGGCGGGGCCCCCTGCCCCAGCACCAGCGTGACGCCGGCGCCGATGCGGGCGCCCAGGTTGGGCATCGTGCGCACCACCCGCGCCGGCTTCACCTTCTCGACGAGCCGCCCGTGGGGCAGCCCGGCGACCACCGAGATCACCAGCTGCTCTTCGGAGAAGGCGAGCCCGGCGAGCGCGGCGTCGACGTATTGCGGTTTGACGGCCAGCACGACCACGTCGGCGGCGCCCGCCGCGGCGCGATCGCCCACGTTCACGCCCAGATCGGCGGCCAGCCCCGCGCCGGTGCCCGGATCGGCCACGGTCACCGCGTCGGGCGTCAGCCGCCTGGCGTCCAGCCACCCGGCGAGCAGGGCCCCGCCCATGCGCCCGCACCCCAGGAATCCGAACGTCCGCTGCATGCCGCCCTCCGGCTCGTGAAGGGCCACGTTAGGACCCGGCAGGGAAAATGTCGAGCGACCGAGAGCGGCGACCGTCCCCGGGCGGGCAGCCGGCGACCATCATCGGGTGATGGCCGCGCCGACCTCCGCCGCCAGCGCCGCGCGCACGTCCTTCATCAGCCGCTCGAACGGGAAGTGCTTGCCCGGACAGACCGTCAGCCGGCCGTCCACCCGGGTATGCGTCGTGATGGCATCCGCCGGGATGGCATGCCGCCGGGCCAACGCCACCACCAGATCGCGCAGCGCGCGATACTGCGCCCGGTCGATCTTCCGCGCGTGCAGGTTGCCCACCAGCGAGATCGCGATGGCATCCGGCGCCCCCTCGGGCTTGAACAGATGGATCGCCCGCTTCTGGATGCGCCAGCGGGCCGGCTCGATATAGCCCGCGGGGCGCTTCTTCCCGTTGCCGATGAGGAAGTGATACTCGATGCCATCCGGGTCAGCGAACTTCTCGCGGTGATAGCGATCGATGCGTTCGAGCGAGCTCCACTCGTTGGCGGTGTGGTGGATGACGATGTGGCGCCAGCGCACCTGCCCGGCGTTCGGGTCGGTGATGGCGGCGCCGAGATCGGCGAGCAGCGCGGCGTTGTGGGCGGCGACGTCTTCCGGTGATGCCGCCCCGGCGGGCGGGCAGATCGCGAACAGCAGGTAGAAGACCGTGAGGATTGTAGGAGCGGTGAGCGCGCGCATGGACCTGGACTCCGTGAGTCGATGACCCGACGCAACACGAACGACGGGGCCAGACGATCCATCGCGGCGGTGTCTTTGCCGGGCGAACGCCGCACCGGTCGCGGCGAGAGGCGCACTTCCTTTATGCTCCGCCGAACCGATACGGAGTCTGCCGATGATGTCCCCCCGCCCGACCGGGCTCGCCGCCTGCGCATCGCCGCTCGCCGCCCCGTGCGCGGCGCTCGTCGCGATCCTGTTCGCGGCGTGCAGCGGCGCTCCGTCACCCATCGAACAGGAGCCCGCCATGGCCCCGCGCACCGATCGCTACCCGGCCACCGAGCGACAGTCGATCGTCGAGACGATCCACGGCGTCGCCGTGGCCGATCCCTATCGCTGGCTCGAAGACGCCGAGGCGAAGCCGGTCCAGGCCTGGATGAAGGCCCAGAACGACCATACCCGGGCCCACCTCGACGCGCTGCCCGGCCATGACGGCCTCGAGCGGCGCCTCGCCGATCTGGCGTACGTCGAGAGCGTCTCGACCCCCTATCGCCGGGGCGATCGCTACTTCTACAGCCGGCGCCACGCCGACAAAGAGAAGGCGGTCATCTACTGGCGCGAGGGCGACGGGCCGGAGAACGTACTGCTCGACCCCAACGCGATGAGCACCGGCGGGCGCAACGTCTCCATCGGCCGCTGGGCCCCCGACTTCGACGGGCGGAACGTGGCGTACGGGCTCAAGGAGAACAACGCCGACGAGGCGACGCTGTATGTGATGGACGTCGCCAGCCAGGCCGTCAGCGAGATCGATGTCATCCCCGGCGCCAAGTACGCCTCGCCGAGTTGGACGCCCGACGGCAAGGGCTTCTATTACACGTGGCTGCCGACCGATCCGACGATCCCCGTCGCCGAGCGGCCGGGGCACGCGCTGGTGAAGTTCCACGCCTTGGGCACCGACCCCGAGAGCGATCCGATCATCCACCCGGCGCTGGGCGATCCGACCCGCTTCATCAGCCCCTATCTCACCCGCGACGGGCGCTGGCTCTTCATCTACAAGTGGCACGGCTGGTCGTCGGTCGACATCGTCTTCCGCGACTTGCAGGCCGACGGCGCCGAGTTCCGGCCGTTCTTCGAGTCCGACGACCACCAGGCGTATGTCATCGGCTGGCGCGATCACTTCTACATCGTCACCAACGAGGGCGCGCCGCGCTGGCGCATCTTCAAGACCCCCGCCGATCGCCCCGCCCGCGAGGGGTGGACCGAGATCGTGCCGCAGCTGCCCGACGCGGTCATCGACGGGGTGCAGATCATCGGCGACAAGCTCGTGCTGCACCTGCTCGTGGAGGCCGCGAGCGCGCTCGAGCTGCGCGAATTGAGCGGCGAGAAGATCCGCGACATCCCGCTGCCCGGCATCGGCTCCACCGGCGGGCTGGCCGGCGAGCCCGATCAGCCCGAGGCGTTCTACGCGTTCTCCAGCTTCACCACGCCGACCCGCATCTACCGCACCGACGTCGCCTCGGGCGAGACGGCGCTGTGGGCCGAGGTGAAGCTGCCCGTCGACGCCTCGAAGTTCACCGCCGAGCGGCGCTGGTATACCTCGAAGGATGGCACCAAGGTCTCGATGTTCGTGCTGCGCCGGGCCGATCTGAAGGGGCCGCTGCCGACGGTGCTCTACGGCTACGGCGGCTTTCAGGTGAGCCTGACGCCGAGCTTCAGCGCCAACCTCGTGCCCTGGCTCGAAGCCGGCGGGGCCTACGCGGTGGCCCACCTGCGCGGCGGCGGCGAGTACGGCGAGGCATGGCATCGCGATGGCATGCTCGACAAGAAGCAGAACGTCTTCGATGACTTCATCGCCGCGGCCGAATACCTGATCGAGGAGGGTGAGACCACCGCCGACAAGCTCGCGATCTACGGCGGCAGCAACGGCGGCCTGCTCGTCGGCGCGGCGATGACTCAGCGACCCGAGCTCTTCGCGGCGGTGGTCTGCGGCGTGCCGCTGCTCGACATGGTGCGCTATCACCAGTTCGGCAGCGGGCAGACCTGGACCGCCGAATATGGCTCCGCGGAGGATCCCGAGCAGTTCGCGACGCTCTACGCCTACTCGCCGTACCACAAGGTGACCGGGCCTCAGCCGTGGCCGGCGACGCTGTTTCTCTCGGCCGACAACGACGACCGGGTCGACCCGATGCACGCCCGCAAGATGGCCGCGGTGCTGCAGCACAGCCAGACCGCCGACGATCCGATCCTGCTGCGCATCGAGCAGCAGGCGGGCCACGGCGGATCGGATCGCACCGCCCAGCGGGTGGCGCGCGGCGTAGATCTCTGGGCGTTCTTGATGGCCGAGCTGGGGCTCACGCCGCCGACGCTCGAAGAGGCCGAGGCGGCCGCTCGGACGCCCGCCGCCTCAGAGTGATTCGACACAGGTCGTGTAGAGGCGTCCGTCACCGAAGTCGCTGGTGTCCCGTTCGCATATGATGAGGCCGTCGACCTGTCCGGGGGTCATGCACGGCATGCCGACAGCCGGAGAGACCCCGGCGACGCCGTTGCAGTCGACGTCGACCTGATCGCCGCAGCGCTCCTGATCGGGCGGGCGGAGCTGGGCGTCGCAGCGCAGGTGCCCGCCCTCGCAGACGAACAGCCCACCCGCTGCGCAGCGCCCGCGCCCCGCCCGGCACGCCGTATCGACCCCGATGGCGCGCTCGTCGAGCAGCCCGTCACAGTCATTGTCCAGGCCATCACAGATCTCGGGCTCGGGGTCGATCCGCCCTTCGCAGGGGCCCCATTGCCCGTCGATGCAGCGCTGCTCGCCCGCGCGGCACGCGCCGTGGCCGCCGATCGCCGGCGCGCGCGGCAAGCAGACCCGCCGCGCGCCGAGGGCGCACCCGCAGCCCAACTTCTCGTCGACCCGCCCGTCGCAGTCGTCGTCCAGGCCGTCGCAGCGCTCGGCCAGTGGGGTCCGGGCGCCGACGCACGTCACGTGGCGCCCTGCGTCGCAGCGCCGGCCGCCGGCGACGCACTCACCGACGCCTTCGGTGCCGTCCGGGCCCGGATAGCAGCGCGGGGGCTCGACGTCTTCGTCGACGACGCCGTCGCAGTCCTGGTCCCGCCCGTCGCAGATCTCCTCCTCGACGCCCGGCTCGGTCTCGGGCACGCAGCGGGCGGCGCCGTCCTCGCAGCGCATCCGGCCGCCTATGCATTGTCCGTACAGCTCGGTGAGGCACCGCACGCTGTTGCGCGCCCCCTCGTCGATCTCGCCGTCGCAGTCATCGTCTTCGCCATTGCACCGATCGGCGGCCTGCGCGCGGCAGACCGCCTCGCCAGCGGCGCATTCGATCCGGCCCGCGCAGCCCCCCGGCACGTCGCAGGCGTCGCCGAGCGGGAAGTCTTCGTCGACGTCGAAGTCGCAGTCGTCGTCCTCGCCGTTGCAGCGCTCGGGGCCGGGCACCTCGTGGTTGAAGTCGTCGCAGTCGGGTCCGAGCTCGCAGCCGTCGCCGTAGCCATCGCGGTCGCTGTCCCGGCAGGCCACCACCGGACGCTCCTCGACGGTGACGTAGCCGCAGCCCGCTTGCGCCAGGGCGAGCCAGAGCGCAACATGCACGCCGTGGGCTACCCGCCGATCCCATCGCTGCTCGCCCTGCTGCTCGCCGCTGCGGCCGCGGGCACGGCGCGCGCCGATGGGCCCCAGCCGTCGATCGAAGCCGGCGTGCTGCTCGGGCCGTCGCTGGTCACCCTCGAGGTCGAGCGTGGATACCAGACCGCGGGCCTCATCGACGGGGACAGCACCGGGGTGCTCGGCGGCGCGGTCGAGTGGGCGCCCATCGAGGCGCTGCGCCTCGGCGGGGAGCTGTGGCTCACCAGACTCACCGTGCCGACCAACGACCGCGTGGTCGTCAACACCGAGAACTACATCGGCCTCGCGCCGCGCATGCGCTGGATGCTGCCCATCACGGCCGACTGGCATGTCGACATGCAAGGCAGCGTGGGCACCGGTCTGCTCACCGGCATCCTGCCGGGCGGCGGCCTCGCGTTCGCCTGGCGCATCGGCCTCGGCGTGGCCCATCGCGTCGGCCAGACCTTCGAACTCACGGCCACCGCGAGCCACTACAGCGCGTCGCTCTGGCCCAACAAGGCCCTCTGGCCCGACTCGCGGCTTCACGTCTTCGAGCCGCTGCTCGTCGGTCTCGACGCCACTATGCTGACCATCGGCGTGCGCGCCTTCGAATGATGCCATCGGCTCACAGCGCGCGCAGGTAGTGCACCAGATCGGCCCGCGCGGCGGGGGTCAGCGCGTCGAGCTGCCCGTGGGCGTCGCCACCGCAGGCCGGGTCGAAGCGCGCCGCGAGATCGGGGGCGCAGCCGTCGTGCATCAGCGGCAGCCGGTGGGCGGCCCCGAGCAGCGACGGCACCTGCAGCGGCTCGCCGGTGCCCACGTCATGGTTCTCCGGATCGACCGTGCCGTCGGTGAAGTGGCACTCACGGCAGCCCGCCGCGTCGAACACCACCGCGCCGCGATCGACAGCGGCGCGGTCGATCACCGGCAGCGTCGGCAGGTGCGGCACCGTATCGACCCAGGCCGCGAGCGCCTGCGTCTCGACCGGGTGCAGGTCGACCCCGCCCATGCGCGAGACGAAGACCTCCGACATCAGCGCGTCGAAGTCGGCCAGATCGCCGCTCCAATGCAGGGGCGCCCGGCCGCTGATGCCGCCGTGCAGGGTCTGCGTGCGGCGGGGGCCGAAGGCTTCGAAGACCCAGACGTGGCCGTCCTCGCCGCCCTCGGGGTGGCACGAGGCGCAGGCGATCAGGCTGCTCGTCGGCGTATGGAAGAGGCGATGCCCGGTGTCTGCCCGCTGCGCGATGTCGAAGCGGAGCTCCGACAGCAGGCTCGGCGCGCCGTCCGGCGTGGCCACGGTGAACAGCCGGGCGTCGAATCGATCGTAGGCCAGCGCGAACCGGTGCCAGCGGGCGACGGCGACGACGCCGTTGCCGAGCCTGATCGGCGTGTCCGCAGCTGGCCCGTCGCCGTCGAAGCAGCCCGAGCGCGGCCGGGAGGCGACCCAATCGTCGAACATCGGCTCGGCGAGCACGAGCCGCCCGTCGAACGCCCGGACGGCGTCGACCACCAGCCCCGCCCGCAGCGCGGCCGGCGGGCGCCCGTCGCGGTGGGGCACCCCGACCGTCGCCACCGTGCTGTGCAAGACCGCGTTCGAGCAGTTGCTGGCGCTGTAGTACTGGTTGGGCGCCGGCAGGTCGGGCAGCGCCTCCGCCCGATGCCGCTGATGCAGCAGCTCGACGCCATCGGGGCCGCGCACCATGCGCCATGCCACCCGCGGCTGATGGGTCCGTGGCCCGTCGAAGCCCGACGGGTGGGCGTCGATCGCCGTCGGCACCGCCTCGACCGCGCCGGCGCCGTCGACCGCGAAGACCTCGGCCGAGCGGAACGTGCTGACCAGCACCCGCTCGCCGTCGACGACGACGTCCCGCAGATCGGGCGTGACGGCGATGCGTCGACGCTCGGCGTGGGTCTCGGCGTCGAGCTCGATCAAATCCCCATCGAGGCATGCCACCGCGATGACATTGCGCGCGGGATCATAGTCGACCCCCCGCGGCGCGGGGCAGACCGCCGTGCGGCGGACCAGCTCGCCGCTGAGCACGTCGATGGCCACCACCGCCCCGCCCCGTCGCAGCGCGACGTGCACCCGGCCGAAGCCGTCCTCCACGAGCCGATTCGGGCGATCGCCGGGCTCGAGGTCGATCCGGGCGTGCGGCGTCATGGCCTCGAGGTCGACGAGCCAGACGATGTCACGGTCGAGGTCGGCGATGGCGCCGTAGCGTTCGTCGCGGGTGACGAGCAGCCCGCCGCCGACGATGGCGGCCATCGGCGAGGCGGCGGTCACGATGGCCGGCGCCGGCGGTGGGCCCGCGTCGGTCACCGGCGCGGCGAGGTAGTCGACCTCACAGCCAACGGTCAGCAGAAGTAGAGCAGCGAGCCCGAAACAGCGATTCATGCCATGCCTCCCGGTCTCGCGAAGCATAGCACGCTGTGAGTGATCCGACAGGGCGAATGCCATCTCTCGGAGAATCAGGTGCCTCGAATCAGAGGCTGAGAAGCGCAGGCTCAGCCGCGCCGGCTCAGAAGCACATGTTGGCGCAGTTGTCGGGGTTCGCCCGCCAGCGGATGCACATCTCGCCCTCGGTGGCGAGCACCGGGTTGATCCAGCCGTCCATCAGATCCCAATGCCATACGTCGTTGACCGCGCCGCAGTCGGTCTTGCCGCCGAAGGTGATCAGCTGGGTGCCATCCCAGACGACGGTGTGGGCGTTGCGCCGCTCGGGCGTGCCCGGCTCGGCGACGGTGAAGTCGGGCGGGAAGTCGCAGAAGCCGTTGGGCGGGCGGTTCCAGCGGTCGCCCTCGGTGCGCACCTGCCACGTATTCTGGTTCGGATCGAAGATCCACAGGTCGTTGCGGTTGCCGAGCGCCTCGTCGTCGTGGCCGGCGAACATGATGTACAGGTCGCGCTGCTCGTCGTGCACCATGCCGGCCCAGAAGCGGCCGTCGGGCGCGCCGGCGCCGCCGGGGTGCAGCACCGTCCAGGTCTCGTCGTCCAGGTTCAGCGCGCGCACCTCGTCGAAGTACTGCGCGTTGTTGAAGAACGCCGTCTCGTCGCCGCCGCCGTAGATCACCATGCGATCGCGGTTGGCGTCGTAGATCGCCGCGTGCCACATGCGCCGGCTGGGCGCGTCGCCGGCGGTCTGCAGCTCGGTCCACTTGCCC
The DNA here is from genome assembly GCA_030427205.1 of bacterium. GTDB lineage: Bacteria > Myxococcota_A > Bradymonadia > UBA7976 > UBA1532 > JACKDM01. The sequence continues at coordinate 256,142 of JAUHXC010000002.1, forward strand.
ACGTCGGGCTCGAAGGCCCACACGTCGTTGAGCACGATCGGGTCGATGCCGCCGTTGGCGTTGCCGCCGTACATGAGCAGGCGCTGGCGCACAGCGTCCCAGACCAGCGTGGTATTGAAGCGCGCGCTGGGGCGATCGGGCCCCGGCTGCTCGATCTCGGTCCACGAGTTGTCGCTGGGATCGAAGCGCCACATGTCGCCGAGCACGGTGTACGCCCCGCTGGTGCCGGCGCGCCAGCGGCCGCCGTAGACCCACATGTATCCCCCACCCCAGGCCGACGCCGCGCGGGTGCGCCCCGACGGCCCGCCCGCCAGCTCGGTCCACGGCGGGCAGCCCGCCTCGGCCTGCGCCGGATCGTAGAGCCAGGTGGTGGTCTCGAAGGTGTACGCGGGGAAGCCGCAGTTCTCCGGCACGGCGGTATTGCCGCCGAAGACGATCATCTTCTGGCCGGCCGGATCCCAGGCGGCGACGTGCTCGTTGAGCCGCGGCGGCTGCAGATCGGGGTCGCCGCCGTTGCACTCGACGGGCTCGACCGCCATGTCGGCCTCGGCGTCGGGCAGCACCTCGGCGTCGCCGAGCGCCATGTCGTCCACCGGGCCCATGTCGCCGCCGCCGATGACGATCGGATCGCCGCCGCTGTTGCCGCCACCGGGCGTGCAGGCGACGCCGGCCGCCGCAACCACCGCCAGCATCAGGAGATCTGCGCTTCGCTTCATTCGGGTACTCCCTCGGGCCCGGCTCCCCGGCGGGCCACGGCGCTATCGATACCGCGAACGACGCGGGCGACGCCAGCGCCGAACGGCCAGCGCGCGACGCCCTGGATTGCCGCGCTGCGTCAAAAATCCGCGGGCCGGGGTGCCGCCGCCCCGCGATTCGTGTATGGTGCCGCCCGCTTGTCCCCTTGCCGCGGGCCGCGGGCCCGTCGAGGAGTCCGTCATGAGCCCCAACGCCCGACTCGACATCCCGGTCATCGACCTCGACGACCTGACGAGCGACGATCGCGCGCGCCGCGAGGCCGCCGACCGCATCCTGTGCGAGAGCCTGGCCCGCTTCGGGCTGATCCACGTGCGCGGGCACGGCATCGATCGGGGTGATCTCGAGGCGCTCTACGCCGACTTCACCGGCTTCACCCAGCGCCCCGAGGCCGAGAAGCGGCAGTTCGCCGGCTCCGACATCTGGTACCAGCGGGGCTGGACCCCGGCCAATACCGAGAAGGCGGTGGTCGCCGGCGGTCAGCCCGACTTCAAGGAGTGCTTCTTCGCCGCGCCGCTGCCGGTCGACCCGGTCTGCGCCGTCGAGCACCCGCAGCTCTACGCCGAGAACCGCTGGCCCGACCGCGAGGGCGCCTTCCGCCGGCTGTATCTGCGCATCGGACGCCAGCTGCACGCCGTGGGCCTCACGCTGTTGCGCGGCGCCGCCCGCGGCCTCGATCTGCCGCAGCATACCTTCATGTCGGGCTGCGAGGGCGCGGCGCATGTGACCCGGCTCTTGCGCTACCTCGAGGTCTCCGCCGAGCGGCTCGAGCAGGGCGTGCTCTGGGGCGAGGAGCACACAGACTTCAACCTGCTGACGCTGCTGCCGGGCGGCCAGTTCTACGACCCGCGGGGTCAGAGCTGCCCCAAGCCCGAGGGCGCCGGCGGGCTCTACCTGCGCACCCGCGGCACCGCCGACAACCCTGTCGGCGTGCGCATCCCCGGCGGCGCGCCCGCCGGCTGCCTCGTCGCCCAGGTGGGCCAGCAGCTGGAGATCCTGACCGGCGGTCGGCTGCAGGCGACGCCGCACGAGATCACCGCGCCCGAGCAGCCGGGCTACACCCGCTGCTCGATGGCCCACTTCATCCACCTGCACGCCCACCAGCTCGTCGCCCCCCTGCCCCGCTTCCGGACCCGCGAGGCCATCGGCGCGTACGGGCCCGCGGTGCTCGCCGGCACGTATGGCACCAAGACGCTGGTCGACATCGGGCTCGCGCCGGCCGAGGCGCTGAATACGCTGGGCTATCGGCACTACGATCGGCTGGCGGATCAGCGGGCCGAAGAGGGGCGCTGACGCCCTTGTTCGCCGCCTGCGCTCACTTCAGCGCCGGCTGCGCAGCGGATGCTCGCCGCGTTCGTCGCGCATGACGATGCGCAGCCCCTCGAAGCGCGGCAGCCAGCTCAGCGGCGGCGGATCGCGCCGGCTGCCGCGGGTCTTCTCCAGGATCACCGTCTTGCGCCCCAGGTCGTAATGCACCGCGAACTCGATGTCGCGCAGCGCGATCTGCCGCGGATAGAGCTTGTCGAGCTGATCGCGGATCCACGACGGCAGATCGTCGGCCAGCAGATCGTCGGGTGAGAGCAGCGCCAGGTCGTCGCCGCTGGCCACGCCCAGGTCGGCGACGCGCGCGGTGACCCACTCCTCGACCGACGGCACGTCTTCCGCGTCGCGCCCCTGATTGCGCTCCAGCTGGGCGTGCAGCGCGCGCGCCTCGAGCCGATCGCGGGTCTCGGCGAGGGTCTGCTTCCACAGGCGCCCTTCGAGGAAGACCCGCGCCAGCGCCTCGCGGGCCAGCGGGCCCTCGGGCACCGCTTCGCGGGTCGCGAGCACCTTGCGGGCGTGCACCCGCTCGATCTCCGAGACCAGCCGCGCCGATGTGCCCCGCCCTTTCACCCGTACGCGGGCCACCCGCTCGCGGCCGACCGCGGCGTGCACCAGCCACGGGATCGGTACGGGCATCGCGCAGGTGACGATGATGCGGGTATCGCGGGCGCCGACGCCCAGCGCGCGGGTCTCGAAGACCACGATGGCCTCGATCTGCTCGCTCTTCGACCCCGGCGTCCGGGGCGCCTCCAGCTCGCGGGCGACCGCGCTGCCGCGGCCCAGCTCGATCTCGGTGCCGCCGCTGCTCCAGGCGATGGCCTTCTTGCGGCGCCGCGCCATGTGCGCGCAGCGCGGATCGGCCGCCAATGCCGTCAGCGCCAGCCTTCGGCGATCGACGGGCGCGTCGTCGGGTCGGCGCGCCGGCAGCCCGAATGCCCGCCGCAGGCGCTGCCGGATCCGCCGGGCCTCTTGCAGCGTGAACGGGATCAGCCCGTGCCGATCGGGCGCGCCGATGCGCACCGCGCGGATGAAGGCCACCGCGTCGCAGCCGCCCTCCCGCAGATCGTCCCGGGGGTCGTCGGTCTGGAAGCCATGGCGGAAGAGCGGCCGCCCCACCGCCAGCGCCGCGACCAGATCGATGGCGTCTTCCAGGGCGCCGGTCTGCTGCGCTTCGACCAGCAGCCGCCCGTGCGGCGGATCGAGCGGCAGCCCGAAGAGCGACCGCCCCCGGGTGGTCAAGCCGCTGTCGTCGTCGATCGCGCCCAGCGACCGCAGCTCGGCGGTGGCGGTCTCGACGGCGTGGTCGTGCGGCGGATCGAGGAAAGGCAGCCCCGTGACCCGCGCGCCGCAGGCGGCGGCGGACAAGACGAGCGGCACGAGCGACTCGCGGTGGATCTCGGGCGGCGTCGAGGGGCGCAGGCGGGCTTCGGGGCTCCACAGGCGGTAGCAGACGCCCGCCGCCGTACGCCCCGCGCGCCCAGCCCGCTGCGCGGCGCTGTCGGCCGCGATGGGCAGCAACGTCAAGAAGCCGCGCCCGCCGTGATAGCGGGTGCGGCGCACGAGCCCCGAGTCGATGACCACCCCGATGCCGGGCAGGGTCAGCGAGGTCTCGGCGACGTTGGTGGCGAGGATCACCTTGCGCCGACGCGACCCGGCGAACGCCCGGCTCTGCTCGTCGAGCGTCAACCCGCCGTGCAGCGGCACGATGTCGAGGCCGCCGCGCCCGCGCAAAGCCGAGGCCGCGGCGCTGATCTCGGCTTTGCCCGGCAGGAAGACCAGGATGTCGCCCGGATCGTGCTCGGCGGCCTCGACGGCCGCGACGATCCGCCGCTCGAGGCCCTGCTCGTCGGGCAGCAGCGTACCGGCGCGGCCACTGCCCGGCAGGTAGCGCTCTTCGACGGGGAACATGCGCCCTTCACCGGCGAGGTGCACCCCCGACAGGTGCTCGGCGATGCGATCGCCGTCGAGCGTCGCCGACATCACAACCAGCGCCCGCTCGCCGCCCGCCCGCTGCGACGCCAGGAGCGCGAGCAGCAGATCGACGTCGAGGCTGCGCTCGTGGAACTCGTCGATGACGACGGTGGAGAAGGCGGCCAGCCCCGGATCATCCGCCAGCATGCGCAGGACGACGCCGGGGGTCGCGAACATGATCTCGGTCCGCGCGCCGGCTCGATCGTCGTCGCGCACCCGGTAGCCGACGCCGGCGCCCAGGCGTGCCCCTTCCAACTCGGCGACGCGCACCGCGAGGCTGCGACAGGCGACGCGGCGGGGCTCGACGACGAGCACCCGGCCGGCGCGGCGACACCAGCGGGGCAGCTGGGTCGACTTGCCCGAGCCGGTCGGGGCCGAGACGACCACCGGCTGCGCGGCGCGTTCGCGGTCGAATGCGTCGCGCAGGGCGTCGATGGGCAGGCGGATGTCGGTCGGGTTACGGGCGCTCACGGCGCCGAGGGTGGCTCAGCGGGCGCGATGCCGCAAGGGGCGCCCGCGATGGGCCTCGCTCAGGGACCGCCGACGGCCTTGACGAGGACGGCCGGCAGGCCGCTCCACTGCAGCAACGCGATCAGCGCGAACGGGATGACGAGGATGTAGATCAGCGGCTTGAGCGCGCTCTGCTCGTCGGCAGGCGGCGCGTCGACGGCGTTCGGGTCGACGGCGAGGGCGGTATCGGTCTGCTCGGTCTGGACGCGGGTCTGCTCGCGGCTCTCTACGCGGCTCTGTGTGGGCATGGTTCGGCTCCTGCGCGCGGCGCGCGCGATGACCCGGGGCGCGCGGACGTCTCTGCGTCCGGTCGTGCGCGTATACCCGGGCGGGCCGCGGGGTGCGGCCGGGTTCGATCTCGAATGAAAACGGGGCGAACGGGCGCGCTAGGGCGCGCTGCGGTGGGCCTGTCCGGAGCGGAGGACGGTATAGATCGGCCCGTCGGCGCGGGCGGCGGTCGCCGCGTCGAGGGTGGCCGGGTTCGACGCCTCGGCTCGGGTAGACCGGCGGCGCGTGATGGGCGGGTGCTCGCGCTCGTCGTCCTCGGCCTCGGCTTCGGCGCCGATCGCGCCGAGCGTCGTCGGAGAGGCGGTCAGCGCCACGGTCGGCGTCGAGACCTGCACCGCGTGAACCGTCGCTTCGGACAGCGCGCGGTCGATCGGCACCAGCCACAGCGCGACGACCGTGAGCGGCAGCAGCGCGAGCAGCGATCGCAGGAGGGTCTTCACGGCGCAGAGCATAGGCACCGACGGCGTCCGATGCAACGCCGCGACTCGCCTCTACGGCCGGCTACAGGTGCTCCTCGAGGAAGCCGAGCAGCTTGCTCAGCTCTTCTTTCGCGGCGTGCTCGATGGGCTCGAACTCGGTGCCATCGAAGTAGCGCACCGGGCTGGGGTTGCCGTCCGGGCTGCCATGATCGGCGTCGATGGAGCGGCGCCATTTGTCGGCGTGGGCCTTCCACTCGGTCTGGTCGACGCGCTCCGGCGCGGTGAACCACACGTTCCACGAGAGGATGTTGTCCTTCGCGAGCATGTTGCCGACGCCGATGTTGAAGATGTCGAGGATCACCTGGTTGAAGCGATCGATCTTCTCCGAGCCGGACGGCTTGATGCCGCCGATCTGGACCGCGAGGTAGCCATGGGTCCACGACAGGTCGTCGTGGCGGGCGAAGTCCGGGACCGGGAAGGCCGGGTTCAGCCCCGAGAAGAAGGGAAACCAGGGGTTGGTCGCGTCGCCGGGGGTATGGGTCGCGACGCGGATCGCGTCGGCCTTGGTGAACGGGAGATGGACGACAGATCGGGCTCGGGGTAGGCGAAGGCGGCCTTCGACTGGGCGAAAGTGCCCTGCCAGCCCGGCGCCGGCGTCCTGTTGATCAGCGTGCGCAGCCGATCGTCGCTCAGGTCGACCTCGAGCGCGATCGCCGCGGTGTCGCCGTCGGCGTTCCGGATGACGTCGTCCTCGGTATCGAGCAGCTCGGTGCCCCCGTCGAGCACGGTGAAGTAGAGGTCGGGCTTGCGATCGAAGAGGCCGTCGCGGAAGGCCTTGGCGTCGAAGGTGATCTCGAAGGCGCCGGTCTTGTCGGTGGCGCCGATGCCGAGGTAGTCGGAGCCCAGCAGATCCTTGTCGAAGGCGGTCACGTCCAGGCCGGCGACGCCGAGGCCGGTGGCCGAGTTCGTGACGATCCCGCGGACCGTCCATTTGGAGCCGGAAACAGTGATTGCGCGCGTCAAGGCGTCCCCCTCGAGTGGTGTGCGGGCCCACGGTGCACGTGGCGAGCGGACGGTAGCACGGACGGCGCCGCGCCCGGAGGCACACCCCGCGGCCGGCTCGACTTTCTGAGCAGTGGCCGGCGTTCTACGCCCGGCGGGGTGGTCGGCAGGGCCCCCCGCGGGCGTTCTACGCCTTGGAGGGTTGTCGGCAGGGCCCGGCGGTTGCCGGCTTCGTGCCGCCGGTTGGCCGGTCGGGCGCCGCGGACACGCGCTCCAGCGCGCCGGATGGCCGGCCGGGTCAGGCGGCCAGGTTCTTCGGGGCACGGGGGTGGTCGGCAGGGCCCCGGCCCCGTCTTCTCCAGCGCGCCAGGTGGTCCGGAGGGCCCTGGGGCCGCGTTCTACGTCGCCGGTGGGTGGCCGGGAGGGCTCGGCGCGGGCGCTCTCCAGCGCGCCGGATGGTCACGCGGGCCCGAGGCCGGCGCTCTACACGACGAGGCGGTGCTCGGCCGGGCCTCGCTGGTCGATGCGGACGCCGTCGCAGGTGGTCCGGCGGGCCCGCGCGTCGCGTGCGTCGTCCGATCGGGGTGGTCGCGAGGGCCTGCGCGGCGCGTTCTTCGCTCGCCCGGACGGCCGACCAGGCCGCGCGTCGGCGAGCCACGGGACGCCGTCGTGACCGAAGCCGGTTTCGAAGGCGCCAGTATCGGTGGTCGGGGCCCTCGGCCGGGCCCGTTCGCTGCGCAGCTCGACCGACCGCGGTGGCCGAGGCCGGTTTCGAATGCGTCGCGATCGGCGGTCGGGGCCCTCGCGGGCACCCGGTCCGGGCGTAGCGTGGTCGGTCGAGGTGCCCGCGGTCGGTTTCGAAGGCGTCGCCATCGGTGGTCGGGGCCCTCGCGGGCACCTCGTCCGGGCGCAGCGTGGTGGATCGAGGTGGCCGAGGCCGGTTTCGAAGGCGTCGCCATCGGTGGTCGGGGCCCTCGCGGGCACCTCGTCCGGGCGCAGCGTGGTGGATCGAGGTGGCCGAGGCCGGTTTAGAAGGCGTCGCCATCGGTGGTCGGGGCCCTCGCGGGCACCTCGTCCGGGCGCAGGTCGGCGCTCGGGGTGCACGCGGCCGGTTTCGATGGCGGGCATTTCGACGGTCGAGGGCTGCGCGGCGGGCGTCAGGTCGGCAGCGCCCCGACCCGCGCCGCGGCCGCCTCGGCCCGGGCGAGCGCGTCGGCGATGGCCGCCTCGGCGGCTTCGATCACCGCCCGCCCCGCCCGATCGGCCAGCCCTTCGGCCTCGGCGGCGGCGGCGGTCGCGATGTCGGCGTCGCGGCGGGCCTGCTTCGCCGCTTCGGTCGCCCGATTGGCCAGCCCGCGGATCTCGGCCATGCGCTCGGGCACGAGATCGAGGGCGTCGACGACCCGCCGCTGGTCGCGGCTCAACTGCTCGGCCGCCATGCGGTGCTTGCGGGCCTCGGAGACGGCGCGCTCGGCGACGAAGCGACGCTCCTCGTCGGGGGCCGACTCGAGATCGGCGGCGCAGAGCCCCGCGGCGAAGGCGGCGGCGGCGTGAGCGCGGGCGATGGCCTTGTCGGCGTCGCCCACCGCAGCCTTCAGCCCCTTGACCGCCTGCCGCGCCCGATTGAGCGCCTCCCGGCCGCGTTTGGCGGCGGTGCTGGCGACCCGGGCCTCGCGATCGGCGCCGCGGGTGCTCGCCGCCGCGTCGTCGCGCCCCGCGTGGGCCGTGCGCCATGCCCCGCGCACGCGACGGGCGGCCGCGTGCGGATCGGGCCGGCTCTGACGGGCGGTGGCGGCGTGGCGTCGGGTCGCCGCCACCGCCTTCGATCGGTCGGCTCCCCTGCCCGCCTCGGCGCGCTCGGCGGCGGCCTCGGCGGCGTCGGCCGCCTGGCGGGCCTCGGCGACGATCGCCTCGGCGGTGGCGGTCATCGCGGCGTTCACCCCATCGCGATGGGCCACGGCGGCGTGGCGGATGCCGCCGTTGCGCTCGGCGCAGTCGCCCGCGGTCTCGGCGGCTTCGATGGCCGACTTGCGCGCGGCGCGGATCGACGCTGCGTGGCGCTTCCAACGGGCGCAGAGCGTATCGGCATACTCCACCGCGACCTTCGCCCGGCGCAGCGCGTCGCGGGCGTCCACCGGCACATCGGGCTGCACCTTGCGCCGACGGACGCGGGTCCTGCGTGGCGCCGACCGGCTCGGCGGCAGGTCGCCGGCGCGCGCCTGCTTGATCGCGGCGTAGGCCGCGTTGATGCGCTTGGCCTCGGCCTCGGCCCGCTCGACCGCCGCGGCGCCATCCCGCTCGGCCCGATCGGGATGATGGGCTTGCAGTCGGGCGCGCCAGGCGGCCTTCACCTGCTCGTCGGAGGCCTCGGCGCGGATCCCGAGGACGCGGTAGGGGTCGTCGTGCATGGACCGTGTGGATGTCTGACGGCGGGCGGCGGTTGCCGGGCGGGTCGCTTCAGGTCTGCATCAAGAACGACGGCAAGGGCGCGCTGACGTCCGTGCTGAGCACGAAGACGTGGTCGCCGGCCTCGAAGACGACCCCGCCCCGGGGGGCGACGAGGCGGTCGCCGCGGTGGATGGCGGCGATGACCAGCGCCGGCGGCAGTTCGATGCCGTCGAGCCGTCGGCCCACCAGCGGATGCTCGGCGGTGAGGAAGACGTCGAAGGCGCCGCTGCCCGGCGGCGCCGCGCCGGAGAACTCGACGCTGATCGGCGGGCGCGGCGGGCTCGGTTCGAGCAGCCCCAGCCAGCGGGCCATGGGGATGATGGTCAGCCCCTGGATGGTCGTGCCGACGATGACGACCACGAAGACGACCCCGAAGATCGCCTCGGCCCCGGGCACGCCGAGCTGCAGCGGCACCATCGCCAGGATGATCGGCACCGCGCCCTTGAGGCCGGCCCAGGCCACCAGCGCCTGCTCGGCGGCGCCGAACCCGTGTTTGCGGCGTACGCGGCCGAGCGGCTCGAGCACGACGTAGACCGAGGCCGGGCGGGCGAAGAAGACGAGCGCCGTGGTGACGCCGAGGGCCAGCGGCAGATACTCGACCACCTTCGACGGGGTGACCACCAGCCCGAGCAGCATGAACATCACGATCTGCGCCAGCCAGGCGAAGCCGTCCATGAACTGTCGGATGTCGGTCTGGTGGCTGATCGGTCGGTGCCCCAGCGCCATGCCGGCGAGGTAGATCGCGAGGAAGCCGTTGCCGCCGAGCAGGTTGGCGCCGGCGTAGATCGTCAGCCCGCCGGCCAGCGCCAGGATGGGATAGAGCCCGGCGGTCTCGACGCGGATGCGGTCGACGAGCCGCGCCAGCAGCCGCCCGGCGAGGATGCCGATCAAGGCGCCGAGGCCCAGCTGCACGACCACGCCGCCGATCAGCGCGGGCACGCTCACCGCGCCGCCGGCCGCGGCGGTGGCCAGGGCCAGAGTCAGGTAGATGCTGACCGGATCGTTGGTGCCCGACTCGGTCTCGAGCACCCCGCGCAGGCGTTCGGGCAGGCCCTGCCCGGCGAGTACGCTGAAGACGGCGGCGGCGTCGGTCGGGGCGAGGATGGCGCCGATGAGCAGCGAGGTCTGCAGGTCGAGCGGGCTGATGGCGACGACCACCAGCGCGACGAGCAGCATCTTGACCAGCACCCCGGCGGTGGCCAGCAGCCCGCCCGGCAGAAGCGAGCGCCGGAAGAGGTCGACCCGGGTGTCCAGACCGCCGGAGAACAGGATGATCGCCAGCGCGAGCAGGCCGATGTTGTAGCTGAGGTCGTAATTGGCGAAGTCGACCCCGCCCGGTCCGTCGACGCCGGCGAGCATGCCGATCGCGACGAAGATGACCAGCGCCGGCACGCCGAAGCGGCGGGCGAAGCGGGTGCTGAGGACGGCGGTGATGGCCAGCAGGCCGCCGATGAGGATGGGCAGGTCCACGAGCGAGATGACGCGTCAGGGGCCGCCGGGGATTCGCGCCGACGCCGGCAGATCTGCGCGGCCGACGGGGGCTGGCGTCAGGTGTCGCTGTCGGTGCCGGGCAGCAGGCCCTCTTCGGCGTAGCGCTCGAGCTTGCGATAGAGGGTCTTGCGGTCGATGCCGAGGGCCTCGGCGGTGGCGGTCTTGTTGCCGCCGATGACCTCCAGCGCGTGCAGAATATAGCGCCGCTCGAGGTCGGCGAGCGGCTCGAGATCGTCGGGCGTCTCGGCGTCGAAGCCGGTGCTCGTCGACGGGGTATCCCGCAGGCGGGCGGGCAGGTCGTCGAGGCCGATGTGATCGAAGCGGGCCAGGGCGACGGCGCGCTCGATGCAGTTCTGCAGCTCGCGCACGTTGCCCGGCCAGTCCCAGCGGCTCAGGCGGGCGGCGGCCTCGCGGCCGATGGCCTTGACCGGCGCCCCGTAGCGCGCGGCGAACTGTTCGAGGAAGTGCTGGGCCAGCAACAGCACGTCGCTGCCCCGATCGCGCAGCGGCGGCAGCTCGATCTGCACGACGTTGATCCGATAGAAGAGGTCCTCGCGAAAGCGGCCCTCGGCCACCTCTTTTTCGAGGTCGCGATTGGTCGCGGTGACCAGCCGCGCGTCGAAGCTCACCTCGCGATCGCCGCCCACCGGCCGCACCCGCCCCTCCTGCAACGCGCGCAGGAGCTTGGCCTGCATGCCCAGGGGCATCTCCCCGATCTCGTCGAGGAAGAGCGTGCCGCCGTCGGCCCGCACGAAGAGGCCGTCCCGATCATCCCGCGCGCCGGTGAAGGCGCCGCGGGCGTGGCCGAAGAGCTCGCTCTCGAGCAGGGTCTCGGGCATCGCCGCGCAGTTGACGGCGACGAACTGCCCGTCGGCCGCGCGGCTGCTCATGTCGTGCAGCGCGCGGGCCACGAGCTCTTTGCCGGTGCCGCTCTCGCCGGTGACGAGCACCGACGCCGCGGTGCCGGCGAGGCGTTCGACGAGATCATAGACCCGCACCATGCCCGCGCTGCGCCCCACCATCGGCCCGAAGTGCTCGGTCTCGCGCACGACGCGGCGCAGCCGCACCAGCTCGTCGGTCAGGCGCCGATGGCGCACCGCCCGCTGCAGCGTCAGGGCGAGCTGGTCGGTATCGAACGGCTTGGTGATGTAGTCGTAGGCGCCGGCGCGGATCGCTTCGATGGCGGTGTCCATGCTGCCGAACGCCGTGATGAGCACCACTGGGATGTCTTCCCGATTGGCCACGACGCGCTCGCAGAGGTCGAGCCCGCTCATGCCGCCCAGGCTCAGATCGGTGACGATGACGTCGAAGTCGGCGGACGAGATCTTGTCCCAGGCGTCGGTGGCGGTGCGGGTCGTGACGACGGTGTGGCCGCGCGCCTGCAAGTCGGCGGCGACCATGTCGCACATCGCCCGGTCGTCGTCGACCACCAGGATATGTCCGTTCATCGAGTCTCCAGCGTGATGGCCCGTGAGGGCGGGGTGCGCAGCAAGAGGGTCATGAGGCTCATCAGGTCGTCTACCTCGAAAGGCTTGTCCAGCGTGTGGGCGCCCAGGGCCTGTGCCGCCCGCCGCAGATGGCTCGACGCAAAGCCCGAGACGACGATCGTCGGCAGTTCGGGCGCCAGCTCACGGATGCGAGCGAGGGCGCCCAGGCCATCGAGCTTGGGCATGCGCACATCACTGATGATCACATCGGGCAAAGGGTCGCCCCGGGCGACCAACTCTTCGATGCAGGCCACGAGGGCCTCACCGTCCTCGACCTCGAGGACCTCGACGCCGTGACGCTCGAGGTCGAAGCTCAGGAGCCGGCGCATCTCCGGCTCGTCGTCGGCCACCACCACCCGGGTGAGGCCACTCGGACACTGGGTCACGGACCGTTCCCTCCCTGTACCATGCCGGCCCGGCGATCGTCGGCCGTGCCTTCGAGCAGGCGCATCGCCGACATCACCGCACCCAGCCGGTGGGCGCGGCCCCCGGCCATGTTCTCGCCGGTGGCCGCCATCAGACGGCGCTCGTCGAGGGCCCACCCCTCGAGGACCTGCCGCCGGGTGGTGTCATCGAGCGCGGGGTCGATGAGCACCTCCATCGGTTGACCGTAGACCCGGGCCGGGTTGGCCAGGGCCCGTTGGCGGCGGGCCGTCGTCGACTGCATCTGGTTGGAGTTCATGAGTTCTCCTCTGGTCACGGTTCTCGGGAATCAGTCGCGTTCAGGCCGCTCAGCGGCTCGCGCGGGCGCGCTCGAAGCCGTCCTCGACGATCTTCACCGGGCGCGGCTCGAAGATGACGTCGACCCGGGTATTGATGACGTCCCCCTGCGCGATCTCGACCGCCTTCGACTCGCCTTCGCCGATGCTGGTCAGCCGGTCGCGGTCGACGCCGTGATCCTCGAGGGCCTGGCGGACGGCGAGCGCGCGGGCCTGGCTCAACATCAGGTTGTCGGTCGGGTGGCCCGCCGAGTCGGTGTGGCCCACCAGCTTGATGCCGTACTCGGGGAAGGCGGCGACGATGTCGGCCAGCGCGTTGATCTCGGCGTCCTTCGAGGCGCGCAGATCTTCACCCTCGGGCGGGAAGTAGCCCACCAGCGAGACGCTGATGTCGTCCTCCGAGACCACCGGCGTGGCGACGCGCAGCAGCCGGGTCAACAGCTCGTCGCGGCGCGCCTGCAGGCGCTCCTCGAGGCGGTCCTTGCGATGGCTCGGCAGCGCTTCTTCATAGGCCTCGCGGGCGAGCTTGGTGGCGTCGCTGGCGCGACGGGTCGACTGTTCGAAGCGGCCGTTGGTGTAGTGGCTGGCGGCCTCGTCGTACGCGAGGCTGGCCTTGGTGAAGAGCAGCGGCGCGCGGTTCTCGGCCTCGACCTCATCGGCCCGGGCCAGGTCGACGACGGCCGTATCGAGCATGTACTCCGCCTTCTCCCGCGGCGTCGTGGGCATCGGGCGAGCGCCGGCGGTCACGGCCGCGCCGCGATTGGCGGCGATGGAACTGCGCAGCGCGTCGGCCTCGGCTTCGATGTCGGCCAGCGTCGCGCGGCGGGCGTCGACCCGGGCCTGCGCCTCGGCGAGCGCCGCCGCCTCGTCGGCCTGCTGATGCCGGGTCACCGCGGTGCGCCAGCGGATGTCGGCCACGCGCAGATGATGGTTTCGCGCGACGGTGTCGCCTTCGGCATGAGCCTGCTCGGCGCGGGCGAACGCATCATCGGCGCGATCGGTCAGCGTGGGCTGGCCGGCGGCCACCGCGGCGGCGTCGGGTCCGCTGCGCTCGGTCTGCCAGTGCTGCATCGCCGCGGTTGGCGGTGGCGCGCTGGCGCATGCGGCCAGGCTGGCGGCCAGCAGAGCGACGAGCGCGCTGAGCCAGCGGGTCGCCGACGGCGTGATGGGGGACGGGCGGGCGGACGCGGTGCTGATGGACGGCATTACTGACCTCGCTTTCGGGTGCGTTCCTGGTGGCGTTCGAGAATGGTCTTGGCGCTGTTGGCTTCGGCGATGCGGCGGTCGAGGGCCCGCAGACTGTTGCGGGCCTTGTCGGCGGCGGCGCGCGTCTCGAGCAGCTGCAAGCGCGCTTCGATGAGCGACTGCTGCGCGTCGAGGCGCAGGCGAGTGCGCTGCAGCGCGTCGTCCTGGCCGTGCTGAGCGTGCATGGACGCGGCGCGCAGCCAGGCATCGTAGGACGCCAGCTCGCCGGCGACGGCGCCCGACTGCGGGTGTCCGCGCAGTTCGGTCAGCGCCGCGCGATGCGCTGTGAGCGCATCGGCCGGAGCCGCCAGCGCCGATGGACCGCCCACACCTGCCAGCAGAAAGAGCAGCAAGCCGCCGAGCAGCGGGCGGAGCGGCGTGGGCAGGCGGGTCGATCGGGACGGCGATGGCATGAAGACCTCCGGGTCGGGTTGAGTTCGAGTGGCCCGCTCGGGGCCAGATGACGCCCAGAGAGGCTTGCAGCAAGTGTGCCAGCGCCCTCCGCCCGCCCCGGAGATCGGGCCGCAGGCGTCGAAACACCGCTGGGGCGGGCTTGATGGCGCGCGCGACCGTGGCGCGGCGATGGCGGTTTTTTTTGCTGCTTTCGGGGCATATCGCCCCGGCGCGGGGCGGCAAGGGGCGATTGGCACCGCCGCGTCGGGTCTGGCGCTGCGTCCGGGCGGCGACTGCCCGGTGGTCCGGACCTTGCACCGAGCCCTGCACACGCCCTGCTCGACCACCGGCGGACCATGCCGGCGATGAACAGCGCACTGGACCCATTCACAGCCCGGCGCCTCGATGCTCAGCGCAGCGGACGCCGATCGGAGACACACCAGACATGCAAGACCGATTCACCGACGCCGCCGGCATACTGCTCGACGAGATGGTCGGATGGTACGAAGCCCTCATCGCCATGCTGCCCAACCTCGCGGTGGCCATCATCGTCCTGGCCCTGGGCTGGTTCCTCGCCCGCGGCGTCAACCGTCTCGCGAAGCGCGGCCTGGGCCGGGTGCTCAAACACCGTGAGATCGCGAGCCTGCTCTCGCTGGTCTTGCGGCTGGGCGTGCTCGCCGGCGCGATCTTCGTCGCGCTCGGCGTGCTCGACCTCGACAAGACGGTGACGTCGCTGCTGGCCGGCGTCGGTATCCTCGGTTTCGCTTTGTCGTTCGCCTTCCGCGACATGGCGGCGAACTTCATGTCGGGCATCGTGATGGCCGTACGGCGACCGTTCGAGGTCGACGACGTCGTCGAGACCAACGACGTCTTCGGCGTCGTGACCCACATCTCGCTGCGTGAGGTGCTCATCCGTCAGTTCGACGGGCGCGAGGTGATGATCCCCAATCGACTGGTCTTCGAGGGCCCGATCGTCAACTACACCCGCACGCCCGAGCGGCGGGTCGACATCGAGGTCGGCGTGGCCTACGGCGACTCGCTCGACACGGCGCGGGACGCGGTGCGCGGCGCGCTCGAAGACGTGAAGCACCGCATGAGCGAGAAGCCGGTCCAGGTGTTGCTGACCGGCTTCGGCGGCAGCTCCATCGACATGGTCGGCCGCTTCTGGATCCGCAACGACAAGGGCGACAATTTCCGTTTTCTCGAAGCGCGGTCCGACGGCATCATGCGGGTCAAGAAGGCCTTGGACGAGGCGGGTTTGACCATCCCCTTCCCGATCCGGACGCTGGACTTCGGCGTGGTCGGCGGCGAGCGGCTCGACGAGATCCTGCCGTCGCGCTTCTACGGCGCTCGTCCGGGCGAAGAAGCCGACGACGCGGACGACGACTTCGACGACGAGGTCGACGATCGCGGCGGACGGCCGGACGGGCGGCGCCACTTCGGGCCGCCGCCGCTGACCCACTGAGCGTGTGCCCGCTGCCACACCCCTGCGCTCGCCCGCTCGATCCCGGATCGCCGTCATGGCACGGTGCCTGTGTCCGGGCTCGAGCAGCGCGAGCCCGATGTATGAAGGAACGAGATCATGCCCCCCCCGGATGAGCCGGTGACCGACCCCCGCCCCACCCCCGACCTGACCGACATCGACCGCCGGCTGCGCCACGTCGCCCGGCTCGAGACCGTCGGACAGCTGGCGGCGGGGTTCGCCCACGAGCTGGGCACCCCGCTCAACGTGGTGCTCGGGCGGGCCCGCATGATCAGCCGGGGCCTCGTCAAGGACGCCGCGGCGATCGAGAGCGCCGACATCATCATCGAGCAGGCGGTGCGCATGACCGAGCTGGTGCGCTCGTTGATGACCTTCGCCCGCGCCCGCCCCTCACCTACGGGGCAGGTCGACATCGCCACCCTCGTCGAGAAGTCGAGAGAGCTGCTGCGCCCCATCGCCCACAAGAGCCGGGTGACCCTCGACGCCGAGCCGGGCGCCCCCACGCGCATCACCGGCGACCCGGGCGAGCTGCAGCAGGCGCTGGCCAACGTGGTCATCAACGGGATCGACGCCAGCCCCATCGGCGGCACGGTCGGCATCGGCGTCGAGCGACGCAGCGCATCACACCCCGAGACGGGGCAGGCCGGCGAATGGCTGGTCATCACGGTGCGCGACGCGGGCCCCGGCATCCCGCCGGACGTGCGCAAGCGGGCGTTCGACCCGTTCTTCACCACCAAGGACGTGGGTCAGGGCACCGGCCTCGGGCTGAGCGTGGCCTTCGGCATCCTGCGGGACCACGGCGGCTGGATCACCCTCGGTGACGCCGAGCCCGCGCCGGGGGCCGCCGTCTCGCTGTGGCTGCCCACCGGCTGACGCCTCGCCGCTCAATCGACCGCGCAGCCGACGAGCTGATCGGCGACCGCCGAGCCCACTCGGGCGAACGCCGCCGGTCGCCCGATCGGCGCGGCGACCGTATGCCGGCCGGCGGTATAGGTCGTCTCGCCCCAGATGTGGCGCCACTCTCCAGCGGGCATCACGACCTCGACCTCGCCAGCCCCCGGATCGAGGACCGGCGCGACGAGCAGATCGGCGCCGACCATGAACTGACGGTCGAGGGTTTGTGCGCCGGGCATCTCGGGGAACTGCACCCACATGTGTCGGTTGATGGGCCAGCCACGGCGCTCGGCCTCGGCCATCAGCGCCGCGCGATAGGGCATCCAGCAGCGATGCAGCCGCGCCATGCGCGCGAAGTGCGCCAATACCCCCGGATGATGGAGCTGCGCGTTGACGTCGGGCCGGTTGCCCTCGTGGGTGCGGTAGACGACGGTGAACGCGGCGAACTCGGCCCAGCGCTGGTGCAGCTCGACCGAGCGGTGGTGGTCTTCGATGGGGTGGGTGATCGTCGTGTAGCCGCCGATGTCGCTGTGGTTGAGGCTCAAGCCCGAGATCCCGCCCGACAATAGCCCGATCAGCGCGCTGTGCAGCCCGTCGTAGCGATCCCAGGTCACCAGCTGGTCGCCCAGCCAGAAGAGCGTCGAGTGCGCCGGCGAGTTGCGATAGCCCGAGCGGGTGAAGAAGACGATGTCCCCTTCCCGGCCGGCCTCGGTGATCGCCCGGCGGTTCAGCTCGGCCCAGACCTCGGGGTAGTCATTGTGATGGGCCACCGGATCGACCGACGCATCGTGCAGCTTCGCGTCGAAGGGCAGCCCCTCGCCGAAATCGGCCATCCAGCCCGACGCCCCGCTCGCGATGACCTCGTCTCTGAGCACCGCGACGAACCAATCGCGAGCCGCCGGGTTCGTCAGGTCGAGCAGCCCGGCGGAGAAGCTCGTATTGCGGATCATGTACGGGCCGCCCGCACGACGCTGCACCAGATAGCCCGCGTCGCGGGCCTCGCCGAAGAGGTCGCGGCTCGGCGGCGTACCCGGCGGGGCGCCGGCGTCGCGCTCGTCGACCTCGACGAGGAAAGGGTTGACGTAGGTCATCACCCGCACGCCCTGCGCGCCCATCTCGGCCACCAACCCCTGCCAATCGGGGTAGTGCCGCCCGTCGAGCGTCCATGACCACCACAGCTGCTTGCCGAAGCTGGTCTTGCGCTGGCCGACCCAGTCCTGCAGCCAGAAGGCGGCCAGCGGCACCTTCGCCTCGGTCAGCTTCCCCCAGATCTCGCGCACCCGCGCGGTGCCGCCCTGCATACCGATGACCGCGCCCCGGTGGATCCACTCGGGCAGCGCCGGCATGCGGCCGGCGGTCTCGGTATAGGCCTCGATGAGCGCGAGCGGGCTGTCGCCGCGGTAGATCGAGCCGCGCATGCGCGGAGCGAAGAGCGAGACGACCGCCGCGCCGTCCCGCCGCAGGTCGAACCGGCTGATGGTGTCTTCTTCGAGCGCGAAGCCCTGCAGCGTGCTGGTGATGTACCAGGGCGCGGCCACATAGGTCGTCGCCCAGGAGCCGCCGGCGCCGTCGGCCGTCAGATCGGCGCCGAGCGTGATCGGCTGCAGCCCGCGCCCGATGCCTTGCTCGGAGACCACGACCGGCACGTCGCGACCCTTGAGATCGAAGTGGGTGAACTGCTCGCCGAAGCCGAAGAAGCCTTCGTCCGCGGCGCTCTGCTTCACGAGCACCACCCGGTTGGGCGCGCGATCGTCGCCCACGGCGAGGGCGATGTCGAAGGTGAGCCGGCGATCGCCGCGGGCGGCGAGCACGAGGCGATAGGGCCAGGGCGTGCCGCCGCAGTCGAGGGTGCCCTCGATGAAGGCCGGCTGGTCGGGCGTCAGCGCCTCGAAGGCATCGACCTTCTGATCGACGCAGCGGCCGGTGATGTCATCGTCGACGAACGCCATGCCCCGGGCCTCGTGCAGCTCGGGCACCCCGCGGGCGGCGGCGATGAAGGCCCGGCCGGGCACGCTCGACCACAAGAGCTGTGCGCCGTGGGTGATGCGCAGCTGCGGGCCGTCGGCGGTGGCCACCAGCGCGCCCTCGAAGCCCGCGCCGAGGCCCATGGGCCGATCGAGCAGATCGGCGGGCACCGCGACGTCGCCATAGGGCGTCGCCTCGAGCCAATGGGCGTCGCGCAGGCCGAGCCAGAGCGCGAGGCTCAGCCCGCCGAGCGCGATCACCGCGCCGATGACGAGCAGGATTCGACGGGCGGTGCGGCGCCAGGACATATGACCTCGGTCAGTCAGCGGGGGTCACCCCGAGCGGGGCGCGGTCGGCGTCGTAGAGCCCGATGAGCACGCTGTTGCCGTCGGGCGCGACCCGCAAGCCACCGTAGCGGGCCTCTTCGTAGATCGCCGCGGTGCCCTCTTCGAAGAAGTACGACTCGGCGCCGAGGCGCAGCCGCCCACGGCGACAGCGATAGCGGATGGGCAGCTCGCCGGCGGCCAGCGGGCGGCCGTCGTCGATGCGCACCAGCCGGGCCACGCCGTCGCCGTCGAGCGCGACGACGAGCCGCCCATCGGCCTGCTCGGGGGCGTCGTAGGTGAGCCGATCGCAGGCCTTCGACTCGCGGCTGATGGCATAGGTCAGAACCATATAGTCCCCCTGCATCAGCGAGCGCGGATCAACCGGCGCCAGTTCGAACAGCGCCCGGGTCCCGTCGGCCAGCGTGCGCTCCTTGGCGGCGATCTGCCAGCCCATGACCCCCAGGATCAGCGCCAGCCCCAGCGCGATGAGCGGGCGATTCATCGGGCCCCCTCCCCCGGCCGCAGCGCGAGCCGCGCCAGCAGGAAGAGCAGCCCGCCGCCGGCCAGCGCGGCGGCCTTGGCGAAGAAGGTCAGCTCCATCTGGTGGTACCAGGCGGCGACGAAGCCGATGAAGAAGACGATCGCGCCGCCGAGCAGGACCGGGTGCCGCCGCTCGACGGCGAGGACCATGCCCAGCGCGGCGGCCACGACGCCCGGCGCGGAGAGGCCGATCCAGGCGAAGCCGACGAGCAGCGCGCCGACCGCGATCGTCGGGCGGCCGCCGAGGGCGTATCCCCGCTCGCGGGCGATACGCAGGCCGACCCAGGCCAGCAGCCCGGTGAGGGTCAGGCCGGCGACGGGCGCGGCGTCGCTGAAGTCGGGCATGAACGAGGGGATCGCGAGCGCCGCGATGGCCGCCGACAGGCCAAAGCCCACCGGCAGCTGCAGATCGGCCCACTTCGACGTCTGCCAGCGGGTCTCCTGCCAGAAGACCGCCACCCAGATCGGCGCGACGAGGGCCAGCCCGACGGCGATGACCGCCGGGGCCTCGGTGGTGATCAGCAGGCCGATGATGAGCCCGCCCACCGCCAGCAGCGTGCTGGCGAAGCGATGCACCGGATCGGGCACGACGAAGAGCCCGCCCAGGCCGAGCCCGGTCGCGATGATGCCGCCGGCCAGCGCGTCGCCGTCGACGGTGACGAAGCCGATGACCATACCGTGCCCGGCCAGGCTGAGGCTGAGCGCGAACTGGCTGCGGAAGACGCTGCCCGGCCCGGCGTTGCGGCGCAGGGCGGCGCCGACGCCGATGGCGATCAGCCCGAAGAGCGTGCCCGCCGCGGCCTCCTGCACGCCGGCGATGATCGCGAAGATGACCAGCAGCAGCGCCGCGAGCCACGCGCCGAAGCCGACCAACGCCCGGATCGGCGCCGGTGACTCACCGCCCTCGGCCTCGTGGGCCGCGAGGGCGGTGCGCGCGGCGTGGGCGTCATCGGCGGGGATGAGCTCGACGAGGCGCGGGCGGCGCAGGGCGTCGAAGAGCGACTCGGCCATCAGCGCGCCCCCCGCTGCCACGCGCGCCGCAGCCACGCGGCGGCGACGCCCACCTCGCCGATGACCGCCAGCGCGATGAGCAGCACGCCCAGCTCACCCGCGTCGAAGCCATCGAAGAGCACGCGGCCCCAGAGCGTGGTCAGGATGATGATCGCCGACAGCCAGACGATCGAGGCCAGATAGAGATCGATCGGGCGCTTGCGGCCGAGGCCGAGCACCCAGGCGCCGATGCCCAGGCCCGGCAGCAGCGCGGGCCATGCGCCGGCGTCGCCGCCGTCGAAGCCGTCGAGCGTCAGGATGAAGCCGACGCACGTCAGCGCGGCGAACACCGCGGTGCCCGCCGTGCGCACGAACCAACGCGCCGGCCGCCGCGGCTCGGGCAGCAGCTCGCAGACCAGCCACGCCGCCGCCGCCGGGCCGGCGATGACCAGGATCCGCAGCGACTCGTCGCGCACGCGCAGGGCGCCTTGATCCATGCCGAGGGCCAGCGCCAGCGTGCCCACCACCAGCCACAGCGTGATCAGCGGCTCGTCCCGCGAGGCCAGCACCCAGGGCACGAGCAGCGCGCTCCACGCCGCGAAGAGCGTCCAGGCGTCGGCGCCGGTCTGATAGATCTGCCCGTAGACCGCCAGCAGCGCCCCGGTCAGGCCGGCGGCGGCGGTCAGCGCGACCCGCCCCGAGCGGCGTTCGGGGGCATACAGCGCCCAGCCGGCGGCGCCGGCGACGGCGGCCATCGCCGCGCCGAGCTTGGCCGCGTCGGGCAGGTCGGCCCAGTTGCCCGCGAAGAAGTAGATCACCGCCGCCACGCACAGCCCGGCGCCGATCGCCAGCAGCGCCCGATCGAGCAGCCCGGCCCACTCGGCGCCGCTCGGGCCGTGGGCGGCGGCGTCGAGCAGCGTATGCAGCCGGTCGTCGTCGAGCGCGTCGCGCCGGTGCAGGGCCCGCAGCCGGGCGGCGGTCGCTGGCGTATCGAGCGGATCGGGCTCAGACACCGGCCGCCTCCCGAGCGCCGGCCCGCAGCGCGTCGAGGTTGGTCTGCAGCTCGGCGGGCAGCGGCGCCTCGAACCGGCGGCCGTCGGGCAGCTCGATCGCGGCGGCGTGCAGCCACAGTCGACCGGGCCACGCGGGCACCTTGCGCCGCGGGCCGCGATAGCGCTCGTCGCCCACCAGCGCGTGCCCCAAGCTGTGCAGATGACGGCGGATCTGGTGTTTGCGGCCGGTCTCGGGGCGCACCTCGACCAGGGTGAAGCCGCCGAGCCACTCGATACGCCGATAGCGGCTGACCGCCGGCAGGGGTTTGCCCCGGCGGCCGTCATCCAGCGGTCGACGGATGATGCCCTTGACCCGCGTCCGGCCGTAGACCAGCGCCCGATAGCGCTTGCTGACGCTGCGCTCGGCGAACCAGCCCGAGACCGTGCGGCGCACGTCGGGGTCGGCGCTGCACAGGATCACCCCCGAGACGGGGCGATCGAGCCGGTGGATGGGCAACAGCCCGTCGGGCAGCCCGCTGCGGCCGATGAGCGCGATGAGATCGTCGAGCCCCGGCTGCCCGGGATGCACCGCCAGACCTGCCGGCTTGTTCAGCGCGAAGAGCGGCCCGTCGCGGGCGATGAGCAGATCGGCGACCATCGGCTCGACGATGCCCGATCCGGGCGCGTTCGTCTATCGAGCCGTCGGTTGATGGCGTCGGCGGTTGATCGCGCGCCGCGCGGCGGCATACTGGGTCGATGCCGCCCACCTCCGACGCCGAGGCCCGCGCCGCGCTCGCCGATTGGCTGGCGGGCGAGCACCGCTGGCTGACCGTCGTCGGCGAGCCGGGGCTCGATCTCGCCGAGTGGGTGCGTGAGTCCGCGGCCCCGTCGGCGCTGGGCGCGATCGGCTTCGCGGGGTCTGCGCCGCCCGCAGTGTCATCCGACGTGGCGCCCGCCGACGGGCGGATCATCTGCGTCGATCACCGCCGCCACCGGTACGCGCACGAGGTCGTCATCGAGGTGCCGCCGCTGAGCCCCGACGAGTCCCGCGTGCGGCTGCTGCGCGACGCGCGGCGGGCGGGGATCAGCATCTCCGACGACGACGCGGCGGCGATCGCGGGGCGGATCGGCGGCCATCGTCAGGCGCTGCAGCTCGCGGCGCGGCGCCTGACGACGCTGACCGCGCCCGAGCTGCTCGCCCGGTTCGATGCGCCACCGGCGCGCGGGCTCGATCCGTTGATGCACGGGACGATGCCACCGTGGGATGGGATCCGGCAGGCCTTCGAGGGCGCGATCGCGCCGCTGCCGGCGGCGGCCATCCGCACGCTGAGCGCCGCCGCGCTGTTCGTCGATGGCTTCACCGCGACCGACCTGTCGGCGATCTGTGGGGGCGATCGGCTCGACGCGATCCAGGCGCTGCGCGATCGGTGCCTGCTCCGCCGGCGATCCCATGGATTGGTGCTCTCCCCCATCGTCCGGCGCTTCGCCCGGGCGTGCCTCGAGCCGGCCCCGTCCACGGTCGTCGGGCGTCACCGCGCCTGGCGCCGAGAGCGCGCCGCCCGGTTGGCGTCGCTGGCGCGAAAGGCGACACCCGATGCCGCGCGCCGTATCGCCGCGGACGAGCAGCTGCTGCGCGCCTTGATCGAGCCGGCCCCGCCGGAGATGACTTCAGATGAGATCGCAGATGGCATCCAGGATGGCAGGGATGCCATCCTGGATGATACATGTACCATCGGGGATGACATGGATGGCATCCCCGATGGCATGGAAACCGCGCATCCGGGTCACCAGGCGGCCTGCGACGCGGGCCTCGCGCTCGCGGCGCTGTACGAGCATCGGCGCAGCATCGAAGATCAGCGCCGGGTCGCGGCCCGCGCGGCGCGGGCTTCGGCCGATCTCGACGAAGGTCGGCAGGTGGCGGCGCATGTCGCCGCGGCCCGCGCATGCCGGCTGGCGGGCGATACCGACGCGGCGCTGGCGTGGCTCGAGGCGGTGCGCGGGCACGGCGCGCCCGGGGCCACCGGCTCGCCGGCGTCCCGCTTCGCGTGGTGCCACGAACGCTGCGCGCTCGCGACGCTGACCGGCGAGCGCCGCGTCGCCGAAGGGCTGGCCGACGCGGCGCTGGAGGCGGCCCGCGCGCTGGATGAGCCGCTGACCGAGGCCCGGGCGCTGATCAACCTCGGCGTCGTGCGCCACGGGCTGCACGATCTCGACGGCGCCCGGGCGGCCTATACCGCGGCCCGCGCCATCAGCCGGCGCCTGGGCGCCAACCGGCTGTTGAGCATCAGCGCGCTCAACGTGTGCCTCGTCGACGTCTGGTGCAACCGTCTCGACGCGGCCCGGGCCGCCGGCGAGGAGGCGCTCGATGCCTTCGTCGCGCTCGGCGATCGGCGGGGCGAGGGCAGCGCGCTCAACAACCTCGGCATGATCGCCTTCGAGCGCGGCATGCTCGATATGGCCG
Organism: bacterium; assembly: GCA_030427205.1. Lineage (GTDB taxonomy): Bacteria > Myxococcota_A > Bradymonadia > UBA7976 > UBA1532 > JACKDM01. The sequence goes on from JAUHXC010000002.1 coordinate 279,842, forward strand.
ACGCCCGCTTCGCCGCCGCCGAGGCGGTGCACGCCGCGATCGGCTTCCGTCAGCATCAGGCCTACGCGATGTTCAACCGGGCCGAGGTCGCCCTCGAGCGGGGCGATCGCGCGACCCATGCCCGCTTGATCGCCGCCGTCGCCCCGATGAATACGGGCCACGCCGACGCCACGGCCGGCCCGGGCCCGCTGCACGACCGGGCGCTGGGTCTCGCGCTGACGCGTTCGCGGATCACGGTCGCGCTGCTCGACGGCGCGCTCGACGCCGCCGCCCGGCACCTCGCCGACGGGTGGTCGCAGCTGGGTGAAGAGAGCGTGCCGGCCGAGCGGGTGGAGCTGGAGCTGCTGGCCATCGAGCTGGCGCTGGCCCGCGGCGATCGTGACGGCTCGACCGCCGCGCTGGCGCGGGCCGAGGCGTCGGCCACCGACGACCGCCGGCGGGCGCGGCAGCGGGCGGATCTCATGCGGCTCGCCGTGGAGCCCGACGGCGCGCGGGCCGCCGAGCGCCTGGCCGAAGGGCTCGCCGCCCGCGATGTCTCGTTGGCGCTGCGCCGGACCTTGCGGGCCATCTGGCCGATGCTGCCGCGCACCCTGCGCCGCGAGGCCCGCGCCCAGCTGGCGGATGGGCCGAGCGTATGCCTCGATGCCGAGACCCACGCGCTGCGCCTGCCCGATGGCCGCTGGGTCTCGCTCGATCGCCGGCGGTTGGTCTGGACGCTGTTGATCGTGCTCTTCGAGGCGGATGAGGCCCTGGCCCCCGACGCGGTCATCGCCGCGGTCTGGCCCGGCGAGCAGATCCACCCCGACGCGGCGAGCAATCGGCTCTACAACGCGGTGGCGCTGCTGCGAAAGACGGGCTTGGGCAAGTCTCTGGAGCGGGTGGAGGCGGGCTATCGCCTCGCGCCGACGTTGAGGCGGGTGCGGGTCTCGGCGCAGGCGATCGCGACGCCCGGTTGAGCGTCAGCGGGCCGCGCGGGGCGCGGTCAGGGCAGCCCGGGGAAGCCACCGATGCAGCCGGCGGCGATGGGATCGGGGTAGCAGTCCATGTCGGGCAGGCAGACGGTGCGGTCGGCGCCCTCGTCGTCGCCGCAGGTGGCGAGGTCGACGGTGATGCCGCCGGGCAGCGGCGGCAGGTCGCAATCGGACTCCATCTCGCACGGCAGGGTGCAGTCGTTCTCGCCCTGGAAGGTCGCGCAGACCAGCCCGTCGGCGCAGTCGGCGTCCTCCTGGCACGGCAGGCGCGGCGGCTCGGGCGGCGTCGGGGGCGGCTCCTCGGGCTCGGTCTCACCGAAGCGGCAGAAGGTCAGCCCGACCAGCGAGAAGGTATCGCTGTCGCAGTAGAAGCCGGCGGGGCAGTTGCCGTCGTCGCAGGGCTCGCTGCAGTAGACCGGCGGGTTGTCGCCGTCGATCAGCGCGACGCAGACGTCGCCGCTGCACTCGTCGGCCGCGTCGCACGGGCCCTCGCCGGTGGACTTGCCCGCCGCGTTGGCTCCGCCGGCGCCGCCGCCGGTGCCGCCCGCGCCGCCGTCGGCGCCCGGGTCGCCGCCGCTGCCGCCGCTTCCGCCGTCGCCGCTGCCTCCGCCGCCGACACAGCCGGCGAGGCCGAAGGTGATGGCTGCGGCCAGCAGGCCGCGCAGGGCGATGCGTACGCGATTGTCTCGTAGAATCATGATGTTCGCTCCCTCACAAAGTGTGAGGCCACTCTCGCCGAACGGCAGATCTCAGCGCAACTTATTCGGCCTGATTCGGGCCTCATCCAAGCCGGCAGGGCCGTCGACGATGCCGTCGAGCGCGGCGTCGAGTGGGGACGCGTCGTCGGGCGCGGTCAAGGCGATCGGCGCGCCCCGCCACAGCCCGCCCTGCTGCAGCGGCCACGCGTCGTCCCGGGCGCCGGGCAGCGTGACGGGCAGCAGCCGCACGCCGGCGGCCACGAGGCGCGCGATGCGCTGGCGCACGCCCGGGGCGCGCCAGCCGTGGGTCTGCTGGCCGACGAGCAGGATGGCGACGCGGGCCTCGGCCGCGCGGGTATCGATCTGCCGGCCCCAGAAGTCGCCGGCCTCCAGCGGCTCGTCGGCCCACACCGGCCGTCCGCGACCGCGCAGCGCGCAGGCCAGGGCGCCCGCCGCCGCGCGATCGGCGGCGGCGTAGCACAAGAGCCCGACGACGTCATCCCGGGCGTCGAAGGGCGCCGCCGGCCGCAGCGCGGGGAACCGCGCGCGCCCCGTGGGTCGCCAGCAGATGTGATAGAAGGCGCGGTCTTCGAGGCGGGCGCAGTCGACGACGAAGCCGTCGAGCCCGCCGACCTCGCTCCAGCGGGCGTCGGCCCAGTGGGCCAGCTCGGCGTCGGGCAGGCGCAGCGCGCCGCCCGAGCGGACCAGGGCGATGCCGTGGCCCGCGCCCACCGCGTCGGGCTGCGCGGCCTCCCGCTGCAGGCTGCGGCGCATGAAGTGCGGCGCGCTGGTCATCACCAGCCGGGCCTCGACCGGGCCGGCGCCGGCCACGCCGAGCCAGGCCCCGCGGCGCACGATGGGCATGCCTTCGGTGCTCACGTCGACGACGACCCGCAAAGGCACCCCGCGGCGCAGGCAGGCGTCGTAGACGTCGCGGGCGAAGCGCAGCACCTGGGGCCACAGCTCGGCGCCGAGCCGGGTCGACATCGCCGGCGGGCGCCGGCGGGCGATGGCGGCGTAGGTATCACCCAGCCGCGAGAGGTGCAGGTCCGACCCGCCCAGCCAGCCGCGGGCGCGGGAGATGGCCTCCTCGACGGTGTCGAACAAGCGGGCGAGCTCGACCGCCGGCCGATCGCCGGCCCGCCACAGGTCGAACTCGACATAGCCGGTCAGCTCGTCGGCCGGCGGCGCCGAGGCGACCACGCCGCACAGGATCTCGAGCGCCTCGGCGATGGTCCAGCGGTCGGGATCGGGGGCGTACATCAGCGTCTGCAGCAGCCGGCGCAGCCAGGTGGTGGCCGGCCGCGTGGCGGCGGCGTCGAGCAGGCGCTCGGTGGTCTCGAAGATCGGGCCCCAGCTCGCGGTCGTCAGCGGGCCGGCGCGCAGCACCCGCACCAGGTTGCTCACCGCCTCGGCCTCGGCCTGCGGCAGCGTCAGCACGGGCGTGCGGTCGTCCCCGGCCGGCGCGCCGTACCACGGCGGGATGAGCGCGGCGTGCGCGGTCGAGAGATCGGCGCCGATGTACGCCAGACCCTCGGCCGGGCCGGCGTGCACCGCCACCAGCGCGCCGACGGGGATCGACTCGTCGGGCAGCAGGCACAGGCCATGGGGCGCGGCGAACGCGCCGCCGCCACCGTCCACGAGCGCGACGGGCGGGCGCAGCGCGGCGAATACGCGTCGGCGAAGGGCGCGGCGATCCACCGGCTCGCCCGCGCCCTCAGCTTGGCCCTGGGCTTCGGCGAGCCAGCCCACCAGCGCGTCGACCGCCGTATCGACCGCCTGACGGCTGGTAGACAAGGCACCGGTCAGCAGCGCCTGCTTGCCGCGGGGCAGTCGATGCACCTTGCCGTCGCGCCCGCCGAACTCGGGGATCTGCCACGCATCGAGGAAGCCATCGGGCAGCGGCAGCGCGACCGAGCGCAGGTCGAGGCGGGTGCGGCCGACGACGACGCCCAGCCCGTCGAGGCCCTTCTCGGCGGCCAGCTTCGCGCAGCGATCGCGGAACCAGGCGCCGCGGGCGGCGGCCCACTCGGTCTTGCCTTCGAAGGTCCACGGCTCGACCCGGGCCGCGTCGGGGCGGCGGGCGTCCACCGGAAGCCCATAGCTGCGGTCGAGCGCGAACGGGGCCGGGATGCGCCCGCCGTCCACCGGCACCGACTGCAGCAGGCTGGCGACGACGTGGGTCATCGGCCCGCCGACCGAGGTGGTCAGGCAGTGGATCGGGATCGCGCTGCGGGTGTGATCGGGGTGGCGCGACGGCGCGTCGACCCGCGGCGGCAGGTAGGCCTCCGGGCGGGTGAGCACGTGCCACGCCTTGGCGATCTGCACCATGCCCGAGGCGGCCATCGCGTGGCCGAAGGCCGTCAGCCCGCCATAGGGGTTCGACCAATACGAGCCGGCCCGCTCGACGGCGTCGGCGGCGTCGAAACCCAGCGCGGTCAAGAACCCCAGCTCGATGCTGGGGAAGGCGTCGTGGAAGATGGCGAAGGCGCTGCCGCGCAGGAAGTCGACGTGGGCCCCGACCGCGCGGCGCAGGAAGACGAGCGACTGGCGCATCGCCTTGAAGAACATCAGCGGCTCCGGCCGCCGCGAGAGCACCGGATCGTCGTTGCCCTCCCCTACCCCGAGCACCCGCACCAGCCGGCGATGCCCGCTGGCGATGAGCGCCTCGACCACCGCCTCGTCGGTGGTGAGCACCACGGCGCACGCGCCGTTGCAGGCGTGGGCGACGTGGGCGTCGTGCAGCCAGCGGGCGAGCGGCCGCCCGGCGAGGGCCTCGGCCTCGGCGTCGCGGCGCATCGCCGCGGGATACTCCGACGCCAGCCGCAGCTTGCTCGCCGCCAGCCGCCCGGCCAGCTCCGACGGGTTCTGCGGGCCTTGGCCCGGCCCGGGCGGACCGCCGCTGCGGGCGCAGAGCCGAGCCCAGAAGGCGTCGAGCAGCAGGTCGCCGACGGGGATCATGCGCAGGCCGAGCTGGCGCTCGGAGACCTCGATGACCTGGGCCACCGTCTCGATGGCCGCCGCCCCCCGCGGCATGACCTGACCGGCGACGAGCAGCGCGGTGGTCGGCTCGGGCACGCCCTGTAGCAGCCGCACGCCCGACGCGAAGAGCGCCGCGCCGCCGTCGGACGAGCCCAGCTCGAAGCGGGTGACGCAGTGATCGGGCAGCTCGAGCGAGCGTTGCAGCAGCCCGGTGAGGTTCATCGCGTCGTCGGGCAGCCGCAGATCCGATCCGGCCCCGCCGCCGCGGATGGGCATTGTCGTCAGCAGCAGGTGGTCGATGCGCGCCTGGCGACGGGCCCGCCCGGGCAGCGCGTCGAGGGCGCGGCGGGCGGCGTTCTCCATCAGCGGCAGCAAGGGCGGCGGCTCGGGCCCGCGGGTGCGGCCGAAGACCGACTCGACCCGCTCGGTCCCGGGCGGCGCGGAGTACTCGGCGGCGACGATGTAGATCGGGCGCGACATGGGCACGACTCCCGGGGCTCGACGGCAGCGTCGGCCACACGACGCGGCGCGTCAAGCGGCGGGCGCTGCTGGAGAGATGAGCCACGGCCGGCGGGGTCACGGCACATGCCGTGACGGCCTGCGCGGTGCCTGCGGTAGTATGGCGCGAACCCCGCGGAGGTGCCCCCATGAGCGTGGTGCTCATCGTCCTCGTCGTCGGCCTGTTCGGGCTGGCGATCTATGATCTCACCCAGCGCAAGCACGCGATCCTGCGCAACTTCCCGGTCGTGGGCCACGTGCGCTACCTGCTCGAGGCGGTCGGCCCCGAGCTGCGGCAGTACATCGTCACCGACAACGACGAAGAGCGCCCCTTCAGCCGCGATCAGCGGCGCTGGGTGTACGCGTCGTCCAAGCAGCAGAACAACTACTTCGGCTTCGGCACGGACAACCGCTTCGAGGACGCGCCGGTCTACCTGATCGTCAAGCAGAGCGCGTTCCCCCTCGAAGACCCGACCCCCGATACCCCCGGCGGACACGCCCTGCATCACATCCCCTGCGCCAAGGTGCTCGGCGCGTGGCGCAAGCGGCCGAAAGCCTTCCGGCCGCAGTCGATCATCAACGTATCGGCGATGAGCTATGGCTCGCTGAGCTCGGCGGCGGTGCGCGCGCTCAACCAGGGCGCGCACGACGCCGGCTGCCTGCACAACACCGGCGAGGGCGGGATCTCGCACCATCACCTGCACGGCGGCGGGCTCGTCTGGCAGCTGGGCACGGGCTACTTCGGCGCCCGGGACGACGCGGGCGACTTCGACCTCGAGCGCTTCGAGCGGGTGTGCTCGACGAACCCGGTCCAGGCGGTGGAGGTCAAGCTCAGCCAGGGGGCGAAGCCGGGCCGCGGCGGGGTCCTGCCGGCGGCCAAGGTGACCGCCGAGATCAGCGCGATCCGCGGGATCCCCATGGGTCGGGACTGCGTCAGCCCGGCCGCGCACACCGCGTTTCGCGACGTCGACGGGCTCATCGACTTCGTCGAGCGGCTCGCCGACGCCACCGGGCTGCCGGTGGGCATCAAGTCGGCGGTGGGCGAGCAGTCGTTCTGGGACACCCTCGCCCGGCGCATGGCCGAGCGCGAAGAGGGGCCGGACTACATCCAGATCGACGGCGGCGAGGGCGGCACCGGCGCGGCGCCGCTGGTCTTCAGCGACCACGTCTCGCTGCCGTTCTTCCAGGGGTTCCCGCGGGTCTATGCGGCGTTCGCCCGCCACGATCTGCACCAGAAGGTGGTCTTCATCGGCTCGGGGCGGCTCGGTTTCCCCCAGCGGGCGCTGCACGCGATGGCGCTCGGCTGCGACATGGTCGCCGTCGCCCGCGAGGCCATGCTGGCGATCGGCTGCATCCAGGCCCAGAAGTGCCACAGCGGGCACTGCCCCACCGGCGTGGCGACGCAGAATCCGTGGCTGGTGCGCGGGCTCGATCCGACCCACAAGGCCGCCCGCTTCACCAACTACATCGCCGTCTTCCGCAAGGAGATCCTGTGGTTGGCCCACGCCTGCGGCCAGCCGCATCCGGCGCTGGTCGGGCCGACCCACCTCGAGCTGCTCGAGGCCGGCGGGCCGGGGCGGGATCCGATCGACGTCGCCGGCTACGACCGCACGTGGCGCCGACTCAGCGAGGCCGACGAGGCGGCGATCCGCCGGGTGATGGCCGGAGAGCGCGCGGCAGACGACGCTGAAGACGACGTCGCAGAGGGCGCCTGAGCGCCGTTTTTCGCCGGCGCAGGGCGAGCCCCTTGCCCGGCGGCGGACGAGGGCCGATCATCCCAGCGCACGGGCGCGCGCCCGCACTCTCGATGGAGGTCTGCAATGGCCGGCGATGACGACTTCTCGCTCGACGACATCCTCTCGGCGACCTCGGCCAAGGCGGTCGCCGAGGCCGTCGCAGAGGCCAGCGAGCGGGCCGATGAGCGGGCCCGCGCACGGGCGCAGCGGGCCCGCGACATGGACAGCCCGCCGCCGGCCGAGCCGGGCGACGACGGCATCGAGCGGCAACGCAAGCGCTACGCCGCCGATCCGCGAGACAACATCATGGGGCTCAAGGTGGGCGACGGGTTCACCTTCAGCGACAGCGGCGAAGACCTCGACGGGCGCTGGATCGTCGCCAAGGTCGAAGGCAGCGTCGACGACCCGGAGAGCCGGGCGTTGGTGGCCAGCCGCGACGGCAAGAGCCCGCCCTATGCCCGCATCCCCGAAGACGTCCTGCGCGAAGAGCTGGGGCTGGGGCGGCTGAAGCTCGGATGACCGACGCCGGCCCGACCGGAATCGTACGCGGCACGCCGGCGACCTGGATCATCACGCTGGGCATCGGCCTGCTCTACGGGCTGCAGGTGCTGTGGGGCGGCCCGGGATCGGAGCCGCTGCTCGCCCGTATGGGGGCGCTGCACGGGGGATCGGTGCTCGACGGCCAGCTCTGGCGGCTGGTGGCCGGGGCCATGCTGCACCTCGATCCGGCCCATGTCGCCACCAACGCCGTCGTGCTCGTGGCCGTGGGCCGGCCGGTGGAGCTGCTGCTGGGCACCGCCCGCTGGCTGCTGCTCTTCGTCGGCTCGATCCTCGGCGGCACGGTCGCCAGCCTCGCCTTCACGCCGGGCATCTCGGTGGGCATCTCCGGCGGCTTGCTGGGTCTGCTGGCGGCGTGCGCGGTGCTGGCGCTCACCCGCGGCGATCATCTGCCCGCTCGGTTGCGCCTGCTGGTGCGCTCGGCGACGCTGCTGGCGTTGGCGGTGACGGTGATCCAGTCGATGCAGCCGGGGATCGACATGGCCGCGCACATCGGCGGGGCCATCGCCGGCGGCCTGATCATGGCGGTGCCGGCGATGCGCCCGGCCGAGCTGGGGCGGCGGGCGTCCGAAGAGCTGCGCATCGGCGGGGTCTTCGCCGGCCTCGTATTGGGCCTGGCCACGCTGCTCGGGGTGGCGGGCGGCGACGGCTGGGCGGTGATGGACGCGCCGAGCCTCTCGATGCGCAGCTGGGGCGGCGTTCGGCTGCCGATGCCGCAGCTCTCGCCGCGCGGGCTGGCGACGGTGAACGAAGGCCAGCGGGCGCAGCTCTTCGGTCGCATCGGCGATACCGCGGTGGTGGCGCTGGGGGTGCGCCAGGTCGCCGACGCCGCGGTGGCCCGGGACATCGTGCGGCGGTTGAGCCGCGAGTGGGTCACCGGCGCCCCGGCCGAAGGCTTCAGCCCCCTGCCCGACGGGCTCGAATCCGCCGCCGATCGCATCACCGGCCGCTTCGTCGGGCCCGACGCGCGTCAGCTCGAGGTGGCCGTCGTCGCGCTCGGCGACCGGGTGGTGCGCATCGAGGTCGCCGCCCGGCGCGGCCATGGGCCGCAGTGGGCGGGCGTCGCGGCGCGCATGGCCGCCGAGGTGGTGCCGGCGCCCTTGTGAGCATCGACCGATCCTGATTGGATCGGGGCCGACCTTCCGGGGGGAATGCCATGCTCCAGCGCGACCGATCCGCAGCGATGATCCGGTTTCTCGTATCGACCGGCCTGACGGGCCTGCTCGCCATCGGCTGCGTGCCGGGCAGCACCGGCGGCGGCTCGGGCGGATCGGGCGGCGAGCCCGCCGACGACCTGGGCCAACCCGACGCCGCGCCGATCGAAGACGCCGAGATCCCCGATCTGGCGCGGGTCGACGTCGGCGAAGGCTGCGAGCCCGGTGACGAGCTGTGCAACGGGCTCGACGACGACTGCGACGGGGTGGTCGACAACGGCTTCGAAGGCGTGGGCGGCGGGTGCACCGTCGGCGAAGGCGCGTGCGCCGCCGAGGGCACCCGGGTCTGCAGCGCCGACGGCATGGCCCTCGAATGCGACGCGACGCCCGGTCTGCCCGGCGATGAGCTGTGCAACGGCGTCGACGACAACTGCGATGGCCAGGTCGACGAGGGCTTCGAGTTCGGCCAGCCGTGCACCGCCGGTGAAGGCGCCTGCGCGGTGGAGGGCATGACCGTCTGCAGCGCCGACGGCGCGGGCGTCGAGTGCGGCGCCGCCGCTGGTGAGATCGCCGTCGAGATCTGCAACGGCGGCGACGACGACTGCGACGGCGCGGTGGACGAAGACATCGCCGAAGAGCCGTGCGAGACCGGCGCGTTGGGGGTCTGCGCCGCGGGCAGCACGGTGTGCGTGGGCGGCGAGACGATGTGCCAGCTCGTGATCAGGCCCGGAGACGAGGTCTGCGATGGCCTCGACAACGACTGCGACGGTGAGATCGACGACGTGCCCGGCCTCGGCGAGGCCTGCTCGGTCGGCGAGGGCCAGTGTGCGGCCGACGGGGTGACGGTCTGCGGTGACGCGGGCCTCGTCTGCGACGCCGAGCCGGGTGCGCCGGGCGAAGAGGTCTGCGACGGCGAGGACAACGACTGCAACGGCGTGGTCGACGACACCCCCCAGGTGGGCCGGGCCTGCGCGGTCGGCGTGGGCGCCTGCGCCGCCGCCGGCACCACGGTCTGCACGCCCGAGGGCATCGACTGCGACGCGGTGCCCGGCCGCCCCGTGCCCGAGGTGTGTGACGGGCAGGACAACGACTGCAACGGCCTCGCCGACGACGTGCCCGGCCTCGGCGACGCCTGCACCGCCGGCGTGGGGCTGTGCGAGGCCCGCGGAACGACGATCTGCGGGCCCGACGGGCCGACCTGCGACGCGGTGCCCGGCCGCCCGCGGCCCGAGGTCTGTGACGGCGCCGACACCGACTGCAACGGTGTCGTCGACGATGCGCCCGGCGTCGGCGAGCGCTGCGTCGTGGGCGTGGGCGAATGTCAGGCGGCGGGCCAGCTGGTCTGCGGCGAGGGCGAGACGGTCTGCGATGCCCGCGCCGGTCGCCCGATCCCCGAGGTCTGCGATGGCCTGGACAACGACTGCAACGGCGTGGTCGACGACCCGCCGATCTGCTTCGAGCGGGAGAACTGTGCCAACGGCATCGACGACGACGGCGATCGCCGCGTCGACTGCGACGACGACGAGTGCGCCGCGGCGCCGAACTGCCTGCCCGCGCCCGGCCTGCGCGATACGGTGCTGCTGTGCGGCGACTCGCAGCGCGACATGGCGACGTTGATCGAGCCCGCCGACGGGCTGGCCTTCGCCGCGGGCTGCGCGCCCGACGATACGACGCAGGCGATGCTGGTCAGCCGCTCGGGCGTCGCGCAGATCGACGCCCCCGGCTGGACGGGCTATGTGAGCCGCGGCGGGCGGATCATCACCGAGTTCAGCGGATCGGACGATGTCTACAACGCGCTCTTCGGCCTCGGTGTCGTCGAAGGCGGGCAGTCCGGCGCGTGTACGGACAACGTCAACCCGGCCTTCCGCCTCAACGAGGGCGACGGCTTCTGGCAGGCCAATGGCGCCCTGCCCCTGACGGCCGAGGGCGATACGGGCTGCGGGCGCGACATGTCGGCCTGGCCCGAGATCGTGCCCCTCGGCGGCCACACCCCCGGCGCGGTGCACCTGGCCTATCGCGATCTCGACGCGGGCCGGGTCTATCTCGTCGAAGGCGACTGGCAGGACGGGGGCGCGCCCAACGGGCGCCTCTTCACCGACGCGACCCGCGACCTGCTGCGCTACATGATCCTCGGCCCGGCCGGCGCGCCGCAACAGGTGGGCAGCTTCCAGGTCGGCGACGGCCCGCAGTGGAGGGGCGGCGAGGCGCTGGCCCTGTCGTGCATCGAGGCCTGCGCCCGGATCTTTGGCGGGGTCGCGGCGCAGTATGGCTGCTCGACGGTCGACGGCGAGTACAACGGCCAGGCGTTCGTGACCGGCTACGCCGACAGCGACTTCTGTCAGGGTGAGGGCGTCGCCGAGGACTTCGTCGTGCCCGAAGAGGGCGCCGACTACAACTGCGGGGTCAACGGGTGCGCCTACTCGGCCTACGTCGACGACAACTGCGGCGACTCGACGAACTACTGCTGGCGGGTCGGCGGAGGCGTGGCGCCCGACCCCGACCCCGACCCCGAGGCCAACCTCATGCTCTGCGGCACGAGCAGGCGCGCCGTCGCGGACTTCGCGCCGCCCGATACGCCGCTGCAGCTGGTCGATGGCTGCGTACCGGACGCCCGGACCCGCGCGCTGCTGGTCACCCGCGACGGCGCCGCGAACCTCGACGGGCCGGCCGTACAGCCCTGGCTCGAGGCCGGCGGGGTGATCATCACCGAGTACAACGTCAGCGACGAGGTCTACAACGCGGTGCTCGGCGCTGACGTGGCGCAGGGCGGCGGCAACGGCGGCTGCAGCGATCAGGTCAACCCGCCGGTGCGCTTCAACGAGGACGATCCGTTCTGGCAGGCCAACGGCGCGCTGCCCCTCGGCGACCCCAACGACGCGGGCTGCGGCTTCGACGTGTCGGCCTTCCCCGGTATCACGCCGCTCGGCGGCTGGAGCGCCGACACGGTCTCGCTGGCCTATATCGACGTGGGTGTCGGCCGCCTGTGGTTGGTGGACATCGACTGGCAGGACGCCAACGGCGGCTTCGGCGACGCCTCGCTGCAGCTGATGCAGTACATGGTCGGCTATACCCCCGCGGCCATCGCGCTCGGCGCCAATCAGGCCTATGGGCACCACGGCAACTGCGAGACCTTCAACGACTGCGGCGACGGGGCGACCTGCGCCGGCCTGGCGTGCACCCGCGCGGGCCACGGCGAGGCGTTGGCGTGGCAAGAAGGCCTCTGCAGCACGCTGGCGAACGGCCCGGTGCCCGACATCGTCTGCAGCCTCTTCACCAGCCCCGAACCCGCCAACCTCGACGAGGGCTGGGGCCCCTCGGCCGGGTGCGATATCCCGGTGGTCTACGACGTCCGCTGCGCGCCCGTGCGCTGAGGCGACCCCGCCCCTGGCTCAACGCAGCGCAGCGAAGACCGCCAGCCCGACGCCGACGAACAGGGCGCCGACCTCGATGCGCCGGCTGACGCTGTCTTCGATGTGCCGGCGGATGATCCGCCCGAGCAGGTTGCCGGTGGTGATGGCCGCCGCGAGCCCGAGCGCTTCGACGATGGTGTGCAGACCCACGGCGCCGTCGAGGCCATAGCCGGTGAACCGCCCGAGGTGCATGCCGGTGGCGATGACCGCGCCCGTGCCGATATAGGCCGGCCCGGAGAGCCCCGCCGCGAGCAGGAGCGGCGCCACGAGCACCCCGCCGCCGCCGACCCCGGCGGTGATGAACCCGATGAAGACGCCCGCGGGCAGCATCGCCTTGCGCGGCACGGTGATGTCGAGCACGCCGAAGCTGCGCAGCAACGCCAGGCCGACCATCGCCGCCATCGCGCCATAGAGCACCGCCGCCGGCACCCCGTCGACCAGCGTCCCGCCGATGACGCTCGCTGGCAGCGCCCCCACCAGCAGCGCGCCCGCGGTCCGCCAGTCGATCGCCTCGCGGAAGAGGCTCGCGCGGTGGGCGTTGCCGATCAGCAGCGCCGGCGCGCTCGTCGCCAGCGCGCGCCACGGATCCCACAGCACCGACAAGCCCAGGATGAGCACCGCGCCGCCGCCGATGCCGGCGACGGTGGTCAGCATGCCCGCGAAGACCCCCAGCGACAGGGCGATGATCATCATGCGGGCCTCCGGGTGGGACGGATTCATGCCGAACGGGCCCGCGGACGATCCCACGGGCGCCGAACGGCGGTCCAATCGATTGTTCTGAGGCCAACCATCGGCGAGACTGATGGATATGCACGACGAACTGCGCCACTTCCTGCTGGTGTTGGAGCACGGCACCCTGACCGCCGCGGCCCGCCGGGCGCACCTGAGCCAGCCGGCGCTCACCGCCTCGATCCAGCGCCTGGAGGCGGCTTTCGGAGCCCGGCTGCTGTCCCGCGGGCGCCGCGGGGCCGAGGCGACGGCGAGCGGGCGAGCGCTGATCCCGCACGCGCGGGCCGCGCTGGCGGCGGTCGAAGACGGCAAGCGCGCGGTGGCCGAGGTCGAGGGCCTGCGCGGCGGCGAGGTGCGGCTCGGCGGCGGGGCCACCGCCTGCACCTATCTGCTGCCCGAGGTGCTCGCGCGGTTCAGGGCGCGACACCCCGGCGTGCGCATCTCGCTGCGTGAGGGCTTCCCCGATGGGCTGCGGGCGCAGCTGCACGACGGCGTGCTCGACCTGGCGGTGGTCACCGGCGACGACGGCGAGCTCTGGCAGCACGACGAGCTGATCCTGGTGGCGGCGCCCGGGGCCGCGGTCGACGGCGCGCCGTTCGTCACGCTGCTGCGCGGCTCATCGACCCGGGCGCTGCTCGATCGCACCTTCCCCGGGGCCCGGATCTCGATGGAGCTCGGCGGCATCTCGGCGGTCAAGGGCAACGTGCGCGCGGGCATCGGCGTGGCGTTGATCAGCCGGGCGGCGGTGCAGTACGACCTGGACGTCGGGCGGCTGGTCCGGGTGCCGCATCCGGCGACGCCGATCCGGCGGCGCGTGGCCCTGTTGCATCGCGGGCTCGACCGCCTGCCGCCCGCCGCCGCGGCGCTGCGCGAGGCTTTGTTGGCGACGCGCCACGGCGCCGACCCCGTGAAGAAGAGCGATTCCGGTCCAAAAATCCGACGTGGAGGCCCCGAATCCCGTGAATAGGTGGCAAGAAGGGCTGCGCACGACGCTCGGCGTGCTGCTGTGGCCGACGAAGACATTCGAGCGGATCGCCCGCGATCCCCGACCGGGGGCGGCCCTCGGCACCGGTCTGCTGCTCGGCGCGATCTGGGCCGGATTCATGTCGTGGCTCGCCGCCGAGGGGCATCGACCGAGCATGACCCGCGGCCTGCCGATGCCCGCCGATCAGTACTACGCGGTGGCCGCGGTCTATCTGACGCCGCTGATGGTGGCGCTGACGGCGCTGACCGCGGGCATCGCCCACGGGCTCGCGCGCGCGCTCGGCGGACAGGGGTCGTGGCCGTCGACGCTGAGCACGGTCGGCCTTGCCTACGCCGTGCCCCTGCTGACGCTGTATTTGATCCCCGATGTGGTGGTCTACGCCGTCGCCGGACACGGCGCGCTGGCGCTCGTGGTGCGCTTCGGGCTGCCGCTGGCGGTGGCGGTGGTGACGCTGCGGGTCGTACAGGCGCTGCGGGTGGCGCATGGGCTCGGCCGGGGCCGGGCGCTGGCGGCAGCGCTGGTGGCGGGGGTGGTGCAGGCGGTGCCGTTCGCGCTGCTGGTGCGCTGATGGCCCGAGGGCGCCGCGGGTTCAGCCGCCGAGCAGCTTGCCGGCGATCTCGGCGACCTTCTGGCCCACCGGGCCGCTGAGCTCGGCGCCGCGCACGCTCGTCAGGCCGTGGGTCCGCATCAGCCGCGGCACGTCCTCGAAGTGGAAGGTCACGCCGTGCTTGATCGGCGCGGTGATCGAGGCCTTGAGCGGCTCCTGGTCGGCGTCGTCGACGAACTCCTCGAAACGCTCGCCCGCCGACAGCTCGATGTAGCGGACGGTGCTCTCGCCTTTGTTCCAGAAGCCATGGGCGACGCCGGCCGGCTTGCGGATATAGCTGCCCGCCGGCGCTTCGAAGACGAGGCCGTCTTCGCCGCCGACCTCGAAGACCAGGTCGCCCTCGATGATGAAGACCGCCTGATCCTCCTTGTCGTGGGTATGCGGGATGAGCAGCTGCTTGGGCTCGATGTGGGCCTCCATCACCGAGAAGGCGCCGCCGAGCTCGTTGGCCCGCAGCTTGATGAGCATGCCGGCGCTCTCTTCGCCCTGGCCGGGCAGCAGTCGCAGGTCTTCGGTGGTGTAGGGGGTCGCGCTCATGGTGGTTCTCCGTTGGGCGATTGCGGTGTACGGGCGCCATTGTGCTGATCGGCGCGCGGGCCGTCGCGTACACTTGGCGCCAACGACCGCGCAGTTCGCGCCGCGTACGGCGTGGGCCGAGCGCGAGATGGTACAGAGATCGACATGACCGACGTGCGCATGCAGCCCGTCGCGGCGTTCGTCGCCGTCGCCGTATCCAAGGGCCTGCCCATGGCCCGGATCACCGAGGCCACCGGGCTGACGATGGCCGACCTCATCCAGACCGATCGGCGCCTGCCCGACGAGGCCCTGCCGCGCCTCTGGCGCTGCATCGCCGAGGCCCTGCCGAACCACGCCATCGGCCTGGACATCGCCGAGATGGCGCCCTTCGAGATGTTCGGCCCGCTGCTGCACGTCGCCTCCTACGCCGAGACCGGCCGCGACGCGCTCGGCAGCTTCGTGCGCTATCGGCGCCTGCTGGCGTCCGACCTGCACCTCGCCCTCGAGCGGGGGCCAACGCGCACTGCGCTGGTGATGAGCCATCCGCTCGATCAGGACGGGCCGACGCCCGGGCCGGAGGCGTCGCTCGGCGTGGCGTGTCGGTTCATCCGCGAGGTGCTGCTGCGGTCCGACGCGGTGCTGGGCGTCGAGCTCATCTTCGGCCCCTTCGGCCCGGCCGAGCGCTATGCGCAGGTCTTCGGGGCGCCGGTCGAGTTCGGGGCGCCGGTCAATCGGCTCTGGCTGGACAACGCCGCGCTCGACCAGCCCACCCGTCAAGGGGACGCCCATCGCTTCGAGCACCTCACCCGACACCTCGAGCTGCTGCACACCGATCTGCTCGCCGACGGCGCCGGCGATGGCCTCAACCCGGTGCGCGCCGCGATCGCGCACAATGCGCGCCGCGGCGAGTACGGCGCCGAGGCGGTCGCGGCCCGCATGGGCATGAGCCTGCGTTCGCTGCAGCGGCTGGTGCGCGCGGCGGGCACCCGGCTCAAGGCGCTGATCGAAGAGGCGCGCGAGCGTCACGCCCGGCGCCTGCTCGGCGACCCGTCGCTGAGCACGGACGAGGTGGCCTTCCTCGTCGGCTACTCGTCGGAGAGCGCTTTTCGTCGGGCCTTTCGGCGCTGGACCGGCATGAGCCCCGCCGAAGCCCGCCGCGGGGGACCGGGCCTCGGCGCGTAGTCGGCCCGCGCCGGTTGTGCCCCGCCCGGTCGCGGTCCATGCTCGCCCGGTGACGCCCCCGCCTCCCCTGCCCCCGCTCTATGCCCGCGCGCTGCGGCTGCGGGTCTACGCGCTCTCGCTGTGGCTGGGCCGGCTGGCCCTGGCGCCGCTGGGCCTCGCCCGCTACACCGAGCCGCTGCTGGCGCTGCCGGTGGCGCTCGGTCTGGCCGGCGCGGTGCTCGGGCCGCTGGCGCTGTGGCGGATCGACCGGCGCGCGGCGGCGGTCGAGATCGCCGCAGGCCTCGTCGCGCTGATCCCCGCTGTCGGCTGGATGCGGCTGAGCTATGGCGCGACGCCCACCGCCGACGCGGCGCTGCCGTGGGGGGTCGCGCCCTTCTGGCTCGCCGCCGCCCCCGTGGCCTGGCTGCTGGCGCTGGCTGTCGTCGGACAGCGCACCGCCACGCTGCGCCCCACGGCCTGGCTGCCGGCGCTGGCGCTGCTGGCGCTCGATCTGCCGCCGACGCACCAGCACATCTTCGCCGTCTCTCCGCGGTTGGCCGAGGCCCTGGCGCCGCTGTCGATGGTGCTGGCCATCTTCGCGCTGGCCCGCATGGAGAAGGCCACTATGGAGAAAGCCGCAGGGGCCGCCAGCCGATCGACATGATCGACCCGACGGGCTAACCTCGCTCGACCCGGAGGCTCGCATGACTTCGACGCTCGCCCTGTTGCTTCTCTTTCCGCTCCTCGGCGCTCAGGTGACCCCGATGAAAGCCATCGAACACGTGCTCGACGACTTCCACGACGCGGCCGCCAAGGCCGACGGCGCGCGCTACTTCGCACACTTCGCCGAGGGCGCGGCCTTCGTGGGCACCGATCCCGGCGAGCGCTGGACGGTGGCCGAGTTCAAGGCCTACGCCGAGCCCCACTTCTCCAAGGGTCAGGGGTGGACCTATACCCCGATCGCCCGCGAGGTGCATCTGGGGCCCGATGGCAAGACGGCGTGGTTCTACGAGCGGCTGCGCAACCCCAAGTACGGCGAGACGCGGGGCAGCGGCGTGCTGATCCTCGCCGACGGGCGCTGGCGCATCGCGCAATACGTGCTCAGCTTCCCCATCCCCAACGGCAAGACGGCGGCGGTGCTCGACGCGCTGCGCGGCCCGCTGCCGACCGATTGATCGGCCCGCGCGCGACGGCCCCTTATTCGACCACCCGCTCGATGGACGGGACGCAGCGCGCGTCGCGGTTGGAGCGATAGGCGCCGACCCAGACGCTGTAGCGCCCGTTGGCCGGGCACTCGAAGCGGGTCGTCGAGCAGTAGGTGTCGCAGCTGTCGTCGTTGAAGGCCAGCGCCGACGCCGAGAGGCACGGCTCTTCGCTGGGGCAGACCCGCATGATGGTGTCGCCTTCGCACAACGTCCCGATCTCGCAGCCCTCGCCCTCGGGGTTGCAGCCGACCCGATACTCGAATCCGGGGTTGCACTCGCCCGAGACCGGCTCGCCCTGCAGGTCGACCGCCCGGGTCCAGCCGCAGTTGCGATCGAGGCCGCGCTCGTCGTTCTGGCACTCTTCTTCGAGCCGCGGCGGGCCCGAGCGGACCTCGTAGGGGCAGCCGAAGGGCTCGCCGAGCTCTTTGCCGGCGGTCCAGATGGTGAAGACGCCGCTCTCGGGGCAGGCGAACTCCACGTGGGGGCACAGGTTGCCCTCTTCGCAGCCGTTGTCCCGCTGGGCGATCGCCGAGCTGGGCAGGCACTGGGTCATGTTGCCCTCGCAGATCCGCATCATCGGATCGCCGTCGCACATGCGCCCGAAGCCGCAGCCGCCGCAGCCGATCTCGACGACGTGGCCCTGCTGGCACTCGCCGACCTCGCGCACCTCCCACCCGCACGCGCGGCGGAAGTCGCCGCGGGTGCCCTCGGCGGGGCAGTCCTGGCCGATGTCGTAGGGCGGCACGGTCACCCGGGCGACGGCGTCGTTATTGTCGAACGACTTCTCGGGGATGATCCGGTCGGGGTTGATCTGCACCGCGAGGTCGTACTGGCCGGGCATCAGATCGGTGACGTCGATCCACTGGCAGTCGAGCCGGCTGTGATAGGTGTCCTGCCAGCCGCGGCTGATGCCTTGATAGCCACACTGGTACTGCGCGCGCCGATTGACCGTGGGGTCGTCCTCGAGGTAGCGGGCGCTGTCCATCAGACAGAACGCCTGCTTGCGGCCGATCGAGACCACGTCGGGGCCCGACATGAGCTGGTAGTCGGCGTAGCGCTCGAAGTGATAGTGCTCGTGGCAGTCGCTGTACTCGAACAGCTCGAGGTTGTCTTCGGGTTCACCCATGCGCAGGTCGACGTCGCCCACGTTGGCGGTGACGACGCCGAAGCGCAGCAGCAGTCGGGTGCCGGGGGTGTCGATGCAGCCCTCGACGAAGGCGCAGTCGTCCTCGGCGAAGTAGCGCTCGTCGAGCCAGATGTCGCCGGCGAGCTCATCTTGCAGCAGCAGCAGATCGGGCAGGCCCTGCGGCTCGGGATCGGGCGTCGGCGCCATGTCGGGGCGGGCCATGTCGGGCGGCGACGCCATGTCTGGCGGCGGCACGTACGCGTCGTTGATCCGAATGCCGCTGAAGTCGGCCGGATCGGTATCGGGCGTCACGATCGCCCCATCGATCGTCTCGACGTCGGGCGCCGCCGGCTCGCCGCCGTCGTCGGTCTCACAGCCGCTCGCGGCCAGCGACGCCAGGCACAGGGCCAGCGCCGGCATCGTCATCGGGCGCCGGGCCCGCTTCGGGATGGTCGGGGTGCGCATGGCGCGCATCGTACCAGGAGGCCCGCAGGGCATCCGGTGCAAACCGTTGCCCTTCGACGGGCAACGCTCTCAGCGCTCGATGAACGCCAGCACCGCCGTCGACCAGCGATCCGGGTCCTCGACCATCGGGTAGTGCCCCAGCCCTTCGAGCCACTCGAGCTCGGCGGTGGGGCATTCGCCGGCGACGGCCTCGGCGATGGCCGGCACCGCGACCGGATCGCGGTCGCCCCACAAGACGTGGCACGGCAGGTCGAGCCGGGTCAGCGCGCCGATCCAGCGGTGCCAGAAGCGCGTGCGCTCGACGAGGTACTGGGTGAGCTGCGGCATGCGCGCCTTGCCGTCGGCGGCGTTGAGCAGCGCCCACATCGTCTCGATCTCGGCGTCGTCGAAGACCTTCGGGTCGTGCACGATGCGCCGCATGTTGCGCGCGAAGACCCGCTGCGACGCCAGCCGGGCCACCAGCGGGCCCAGTCGACCGCGCAGCAGCACCTGGATCGGCCGCAGGCCGGCGAGCTCGATGTGCATGCTGCCGTTGCACAGCGTGACCCCGGTCAGCTCGATGTCGATGCCGACCCGCTCGCGGCGGGCCAGAATCTCGGTCGCGACCGAGGTGCCATAGTCATGGGCCACCAGATGCGCCCGGGTGATGCCGCGGGATCTCCAGAGCGCGAGGGCGACCTCGGCCTGCTCGATCAGCGAGTAGCTGTAGTCGACCGGCTTGGCCGAGAGGCCATAGCCCGGGTGGTCGTGGGCGATCACGCGATGGCGGGCGGTCAGGGCCGGCAGGACCGGCGCGAGATCGTGGCACGAGGTGGGGTAGCCATGCAGATAGACGATCGGGACGCCCTCGCCCGCGTCGGGGCCTTCGTCGACGAAGAAGAGGTCGAGCCCGAGCACCGAGGCGCAGGCGCCGCGGGCGCGCCAGGTGTCGAGATCGGGCAGACGGGCGGGTCGATCGGTCGGCATGGGCTCTCGCGAAGGCGGTCGTTCAGGGCCCGTCGGGGCGCGGCCCTTGCGCCATCCACGCCCGCAACAGGCGATAGCGCGGATCGTCGGCGCTGCTGTAGATGATCGGGTGGGCCTCGGACCGGCCGTTGTCCCCCAGCCCATAGCGCAGCAACTGCGCCCGGTCGGGCAGCTCGCGATCGACCATGGCCTCGAGGCTGGCGATGTCGCGATCGAGGATGTCCGTGGGGGTCAGCGGCTCCATCGCCCGCGGGTCGTAGGGGTTGCCCGCGTCATCGACGCTCGGATAGCGGGTCAACAGCTTCCACCCGCGGGCGCCATCGCCGGCATGGCAGCAGCCGCACTGCCCGACGACCCGCGGCAGGATCTCCTGCGCGATGCCCTCGCGATAGGGCAGGCTCAGGATGCGGTCGAGGGCGGCTTGCTCGAGCTCGGGCAGCGGGCCGTCGGCGGGTGCATCGGGCGGCGGCGTCTGGACGTCGGTCGGTCGGAGCACCGGCAAGCCGGGCCATGCCTGGGCGGCCCACGCCTCGAGCAGCGCGTATTGCCCCTGCAGCGGGCCTTCGTAGATGCCGGGGTGGTTGAAGCCGCACGCGGCGAGCCCGTAGAGCCAACCGGTGGGCCGGCTGCCGTCGCCGCCGATACCGGGCGGGTCGACGGGGTCGTAGAGCCATTGCCGCAGCACGGCGAGGTCTTTGTCGAAGGACGCCTCGTCGTCGAAGCGGTGTTCGAAGCTCCACGGGCGCCCGCTGCCCGGCCCGTGGCAGTTGCAGCCCGTCTCGATGACCGGCGCGACCTGGGTGATATAGGCCTCGCGATCGTCGGCGAGCGGGGTCGGGTCGGCGCAGCGGGTCGATACGCAGTACTGCCCCTCGGCGCAGTCGCTGTCGAGGATGCAGTCGACGGCGTCGCCGGTACAGCCGGCCAGCGCCAGCACGGCCAGCGCCAGAAGCACTCTGGAAGTAGACATCGGTGACTCCGCGACGGGGCGACCCGTCGATCCAAGCCCGAACCGGGCGACGATGTCAAAGGCCCGGATGCGGGAATGGCGGCGAAGGCGTCGCGGGCGCCGGCGGCGGTCAGGCGGCGTCGTCGGTGGAGCGGGCGATGCCCAGCTGACCCAGCCAGTAGAGGATCATGATCGGATAGCCCACATGCTCGATGGAGGTCGCGAAGCGGTTGACGGCGATCAGCGAGTCGCTGGCGGCGAAGGCGATGGCGCCGACGAGCCCGTACCACTCGGCGCGGGTCGGTGAGCCAGCATCACCCACCCGCGCGGCCGACCGCCAGAGCATCGTGCCGATCACGAGGCAATAGACCGCGACGGGGATCGCCATGCCGCCGAGGTCGCTGAAGAGGTAGGCGTACAGGCCGCCGACCCACGCGATGAACGGCAACGACCGCAGGGGCTTCCAGCCGCAATAGTCGATGATATAGCCCACCGTGTAGGCGATATGGGCCAGCAGGAAGACGATCAGCCCGGCGATGAAGGCGGTGTCGGTGCCCGGCTCGATGAGCACATCGGCCAGCGCCGACAGCCCGAGCCCGATCGCGATGGTCTTGCCATAGGTCGTGCCGATGGCCGACTGCTGGATGAGCCAGCCCATCAGGCACAGCGCGGGGATGGGCTTGACGACGATCCCGATCCAGAACTGCGCCTCGCCGAGGTCGAGCCCCGGCGCCATGAGGATCAGATACACCGCGGCGGCGATCCCGCCGATGATGGCCCAGGCTCTGCTGTTCATGGGGCCTCCACCCGCCAGTAGATGCGAAACGCCGGCGATTCACCGGCGGCCCAGGCGATGGCCGCCCGACCATCGGGCAGCGGCGCGATCGCCATCGGGTACGGCGCGGCGTCCGCCTGCAAGGGTATGGCGCGAGCGGGCCCGCGAGCCCGCAACTGCCCGGTGAGTTCGAGGGTCTGCACCCACAGCCCGGCGCGATTGCCCCGGATGCGGCGGAACCACGCCACCAGCGCCACGGCGCCGAGCTGAGCGACGCCCGGCTGCAGGTCGATCTGACCCGGCTCGCCCAGGTCGACGCCGGTGTCGTCGTCCAGATCACGCACAGCGATGTCGGCGCCGCCGTTGCGCGGCAGCACCGCCGCGGCCAGAGCCCGCCGGCCGGTGCTCAGGCGCACGCCGCCCGCCGGGGCGGGCAGGACCTGCTGTAGCCGCAGATCGCCGTCGTAGGGCGGCGCCCAGGTGCCGCCGACGATGGCGCCGGCGCCCTGGTCCCCTTCCCCCCACGCGACGATGATCGTGCCGTCTGCGGCCACGGCGACGTCGGGGTCGAGCTGCTGGAGCATGTCGCGCTCGGCCGACGCGGTGGGCCCGACGGGGGCGCCGCTCCCGTCGAGCCGCTGGGCGAAGAACTGAAACGCGCTGCGGTCGTCGACGCCGCGGGCCCCGACGATGACGAAGCCGTTGTCGGTGGCGGCCGCCTGCACCATCCACTGACCCCCGCCGAAGTCTCCGCCGGCCCGTTGGGTGACCAGCGCCCGCGGGGCGCCGAGGGGCTCACCGGCCCGATCGAGCAGTCGGTAGCGCGCGACCAGGTTGGGATCGGCGTCGCTGACGTCGTTGGTCCAGGTGACGAGCACCGCGTCGGGGCCGACCGCGATCGAGGGGTCGGTATCGCTGAAGGTCTCGTCGGCGCTGACTTCGAAGGGCAGCACCGTCGCGCGGCCGTCGCAGGCGACTCGGGTCACGAAGACGTCGAATGTGGAGAGGCCCGGCGTCACCCGATTGTACGCGACCCAGACCCCATCACCGTCGGCGGCCAGGGCGGGATGGATCTGACCGTCGGGGCCGAAGGGGTCGACTTCCCAGGTCTCGCCGGTCGGTCCGCAGGGCGGCGGCGCGGCGTCCGGGAGCGCGTCGGGCATGGCGTCGGGCGCAGCGTCACGCGCAGCGTCCGGCGCGGTGTCAGGCGCTGCGTCGAGGGCGTCGCCGACGTCCGCCACAGCGTCCGGATCGGGGTCATCGCCGCCGCGGGGGGTCGGGGCGCAGGCGGTCAGCAGCAGGCAGAGGCTCGCCAGCGTCGGGACGACGCGGGCGGCGGGCGATGGGGGCGGCACGGTCTGCTCTCCTCGATGCGGGCGTATCGAGGAGAGTGAGCGGCCGAATCGGCGGGGTCAAGCGGGGTCGGGTGGGGTGCGCGGTCGGGTTCAGCGCCAGCGGCGCGCCCGGGTGCGGATGGCGTCGGCCACGGCGTCGCGCTGGCCGGCCTCGAGCACGCCGTGGGCCCCCGCCGCGCTGTCGATGGCCTCGCCGGCGAGCTGCTTCCAGACGTCGATGCGCGCGTCGACCAGCGCCTTGGCCTTGGCCACGTCGGGGGTCTCGGCGTTCCACAGCGCCAGGGCGTCGGCCCGCATCGCCTCACGGTCGCCCATCTGCGCCAGGCCGCTCTTCAGCAGCCCGTCGGCCAGCGCCTCCAGCTCGGCGGCCTGGGCCTTGGTCGCGTCCACCTCGTCGACGATCTCCTCGACGACGAAGCCGGCGAACCGCTCGGCGCGCTCGGCGCGATCCTCGAGGCTGCGCTGGCGATCCTTGGCCCGCTCGTCGGCGAACGTGGCCACCGCCTTGCGCTGGTCGGGCGTCAGCGTCTGGTGCACGGTCGCGGCGGCGTCGATCGCTTCGTGGGCCAGGCCGCGTACGCTCTCGATGCGGGCGAAGACCGCGCGGCGGGCCGCGTCGGCGTCGGCCGTGGGCGCCTGCCACAGCGCCAGCAGCTCTTCGCGGAAGACCTCGCGGTCGCCGAACCGGTCGAGGGCGCTGTCGACGAGCGGGCCGACCAGCGGGCTGATCGTCGCCCGCTGCGCGTCGGTGGCGTCGAGCGCGTCGAGCGCGTCGTCCACCTTCCACTGAGCGAAGGTCTTGATGCGCTCGGCCTTCTTGCCGCCGAACCAGGGGCCGGCGTAGACCGCCGTGGCGCCGAGGGCGACGAGGGCGGTGGCGAGAGCGACGAGCAGGGTCTTGCGTGAGACGCGCATGGGATCCTCCAGGGGTCGGGCTGCGCCGATGCCGGTGAGCAGCCGGGGTTGGTGAATGCCAAGGTAGGGCCCGCCTCTTGCGCCTTTTCTACGGGAACGTGAAGCAACGTGAAGCGGGCCGACGTCAGCTCGGCGGACAATCGGGCAGCGCTTCGAGCGCCATCTCGATGAGCGGGCTGTCGAGGTCGGCGCGCCAGACCGCCGATATGGGGAAGGTCGCTTGCGGGAAGCTCCACGCGCGCACCCCCGCCAGGCGCGGGCCCTCGGGCTCGACCCAGGGGATGAGCGAGAAGCCGAGGCCGGCGGCGACGAACGCCAGGATCGCGTCGGCGCTGCTGGCCGAGACCACCTGCTCGGGCGCTCGGGGCAGCGCGTCGAGCTGCAGCCGGCGGTGCAGCGTCTCGGCGGGATAGGCCACCAGCGGCGTCTCGAACAGGCTCTCGAGCGCGGGCGCGGGGCCGTCGGGGTGCATATCGGCCGGCGCCACCAGCCACGCCATCGCCCGGGCCACCTCGCGGCTCCCGCACCACGGCGGCCGGTCGGGCAGGTAGTCGACGAGCAGGTCGCAGGCGCCGCTGCGCAACCGCTCGAGGTCGGGAAAAGGGTGCTCGGCCAGCGAGATCGAGACGTCCTCGCGCCGGGCGCGCATGCGCCGGACCCAGGCCGGCAAGACCTGGCGGATGGCCATGTTGCCCGCCTCGATGCGCAGCTCTCCGCCGAAGCGGTTGGTGGCGATGGCCCGGGTCACCGCCGGCAGCTGCTCGAAGAAGGGCTGGATGAAGTCGAAGAGATAGCGCCCCGCGGCGGTGAGCGCCATCTCGCCCCGCCCGACCCGCTCGAAGAGCTTCACCTCGAGCTCGGTCTCGAGCTTCTTGACCTGCTGATGCACCCCCGGCTGGCTGATCGGGTAGCGGAAGTTGCGGGCGGCCCGGGCATAGCTGCGATGCACCGCGACCATGTAGAAGCCTTCGAGCGGGTTGAGCGTGATCATGGGATCGGTCTACCGCACGCCCGGCGCCAGATCGAGCCGCCCGCGGGCGATGGTGGGCACGAGCAGCGCCAGCAGGGCGCCGAGCGCGGCGGCGCTGAAGGCCAAGCCGCGCAGGTCGAAGGCGGCCACCGCCGCGACCAGCGGCAGCGCCAGCGGCAGGATGCGGATCGCCGCCGGCCACGCCCGCTCGAAGAACGGCCCCGCGCGCTCCCCGCGACGACGGGCGAAGACGAGCGCCCCCCACGCGGCGGTCGGCAGCGCCAGCGCCCCGAGAAGGCCCGGCTCCGGCGCGGCGTACAGCGCCGCCCAGCCGCAGCCCAGCGCCAGCCCATAGACCGTCAGCCCCTGCACCCCGCGGCGGATCTGCGGCCAGCCGAAGCCGCGCGCCCAGGCGGCGATGGGCTCGACGTTGGCCGTCCAGACCGAGCGGGGCGCCTTGCGCGTGCCCAGACCGCAGCCGACGCCGGCCGACTCGGCGGCATAGGTGCCGAAGAGGTGATCCCAGACGAGCAGGATGCCGCCGAAGTTGGCCCCGGCGTGCGGGCCGACCGCGGCGTGATGCCGGCGGTGGGCGGTGGGGTTGTTGACGATCGCCCCCAGCGGGCCCAGGTCACCGACGATGCGGCTGTGGGTGAAATAGAGCACGGTCATCGAGATCACGATGGCGCCGGCGTAGACCTCGACCGGGATGCCGACCAGCGCCAGCGGGGCGAAGAACGGAAAAGCGGCCAGCGGCGCGAGCACGCCCGAGCGAAACCCGACGCTGAGATCGAAGTCGTTGGCCTGATGATGCACCGCGTGCACCGTCCACAAGAGGCCGTGGCGATGGGACAGGCGGTGCTCCCAGTAGTACGCCAGATCGTAGAGCAAGAGCCCTAGCGCCCAGGTCAGCGGCGAGGTGGGCGACAGCTCGATCGCGGCGAAGCGGGTCAGGCCGACGTAGGCCGCCATCAGGCCGCCGTGGGTGGCGAGGCCCACGAGCAGGCGCGCGGCCCCGCAGCGCAGGTTGCTGCGCACCTGGGCCGGGCTGTGGCGGGGCGCGCCGCGACGGCGGGCGATCAACGTCTCGAGGGTGAACCAGAGCAGCGCGACGAGCAGCAGTGCGGCGAGCGACAACATGAAGACCTCCCGTGCGAGGGCTTCACGGTAGCGATCGAGTCGACTTATCTGAATTCATTAATTTGAACCGATTTGATAAGTGGGACTGATTGAGGGTGCGACGTTCGATGAGCTACGCGTCGAGGGGCCACCAACGACGCGCCAGATCGTGCAGCGTGCGGGCCGCGGGGGCCGGCAGCTGCTTCAGGTACCAGGGCAGGTGGCTGTATTGATGCAGCAGGGCCCAGGCCATGCAGCGCCGCTGCAGCGCGCTGTCCCGGTCCGCGGCGGGCAGGCCGTAGCCGTCGAGGAAGGCGTGCATCAGCCGGGCATCGCCGGCGGCGACGAAGAGCCCAATCGAGGCGAGGTCGTAGCTGGCCGGACCGATCCGGGCGGGCTCGAAGTCGAAGATCCCGCTCACCGTCCAGCCGCGCTCGGCGCGCTGCACGAACACATGCTGGCGCATCAACTCGGTGTGCAGCAATACATGGGGCTCGGCGGGCATCGGAGACGCGGCCAGGAACGGCTCGATCTGATCGACCCAGCGCGTTTCGAGCCCCAAGCGCCGTTGGCGGGCGGCAGCACCGGCCCGCTGCCGGGCTTCGAACCGGCTCCAGTCGCGCCCGGGCCAGTCGAAGGGTGTCTTCGTCGCGTGCAGCGACGCCGTGAGCCGTCCGAGTTGCCGAGCCAGCCCGATGTGATCGCGGTCGGTCAGCGCTGCGTCGACGTCAGACCACAGCCGACCGGGCAGCCGCTGCATCACCACATAGCGCCAGCCGTCCCGCTGGCCCCGCGCGCGCAGCGCCGGCGCCGGGACCGGGGTCGACTCGAGCGCGGCGAGTACGTCGGCCTCGCGGGGGCCTTCTTCGGCGCAGCACGCCGGATACAGCTTGACCACCGCTTCTGCGCCGAGGCCATAGACCGGCAGGCTGCCGCCGGGCAGTCGCTCGGGGGCGGCCTCACACGCGATGTTCAACTCGTGGGCGATGTCCCGGGCGAACGGGACGTAGGCCGGATGCTCGCGAGGCAGCGCGTCGTAGGCGTCTTCCGTCTCGGCGGGCGGCAGCGGCGTATGCCGGGTGGGGCGGGGCATGCTGGGCGGATCGAGGGGGAGCGGCGCCGGCGATCAGGCCGGCCGGCGGCTCACTTGGCGGCGAGGCTCTTGCACGCCTTGATGGCGTTGGCCTGCTGCTCGGGCTGCGAGGCGGTGGTCTCGCACTTGTAGTCCTTGCCCCCGATGGTGCGGCGGCTCTTGACCCAGTAGTTGGTGCCCATGCCGCCCTTGTTCTCGGCGGAGAAGACCCAGCCGTCGGCCAGCTTCTCTTCCTTGACGTTGGTCACGCCGTCGTAGGTGTCCTGCATGTCCTTGACCGCGGCGGCCATGTCCTTGGGGTAGTCGTCGCCGGCGGCGGCCACGGTCACCACGAGGCCGGGGCCCTGCAGCATCTGGTCGCCGAGCATCTCGCTGACGTTGGTGCCCTCGGGGGCCTCGGCCTTGAGGCCCAGCGCCGGGATCTCGACCATCGGCTTGGCGGCCGGCTTGGCCGGGGCCTTCTCGGCGGCCTTCTCCGGCGCCTTCTCGGCAGCGGCTTCCTTGGTGGCCTCGGCGGTCTTCTCGCCGCCCTCGGCGGGGGCGTCCTTCTTGCCGCAGGCGCTCAGGGCGAAGGCCAGGCACACGATCGAGAGCAGGGACAGCTTCTTCATGGGTTCCTCTTCACACAGGGTGACGTCGAGTGCGGCGGTTATGACCCAGTCCGACCCGGAGCGCAACCTCTCGATCGGCGGGATCGTGGCGGGTGCGGTCGCGCGGACCGCCTCACCCGGCGGATCCGTCCAACTCGGGGTAGTCGCGGAAGATCCCGTGCCGCGAGAACGGCAGCCGCCGGGTCGATGCCAGGTACTCGGCGAGCTGCTCGGCGACCCGCGCGCGCAGCGTCATCGATCGGGGGATCTCGGCGCGCACCTCGCCGAAGGCCCGGGGGAAGGCGAAGGCCAGCCCCTCCAGCAGCTGAAAGAGGCTCAGGTCGACGGCGGTGAGCCGCTCGCCCACCAGCCAGCCGCGCGCGCTGCGCTCGATGGCGGCCTCGAAGTACGCCAGCCAGCGGCGCAGGCGCTTCTCCCGGAAGAAGCGGGCCCGGATCAGCGCCGCCTCCGGGTGGTCTTCGTAGACGAAGCCGTTGCCCAGCGGGTGGTGGGTATCGTGCACCTCGTTGACGACGTCGCCGATGGTCAGTTGAAGCTGGTGGGCCAGCACCTGCTCGGCTTCTCCGGCGGGGGCCAGGTCGAGGCGCGGCGCGAGATACTGCACGATGTTGGGCAGCTGGGCGATGACGCGATCGCCATGGTGCAGGATCGGCGCGGCGAACGGCGTCGGCCCCGGCACCTCGCCGCGGGTGTAGCGCAAAACGGCGGGCACGCCGCCGCCCTTCTCTTTCGGCTCGCGGGCCAGATCGCGATAGGCCGTGCCGCTCGCCTCGAACATCAAGCGGACGAACTCGCCGCGTCCGGGCAGCATCGGCCAGTAGATCAGCGTGTATTCGGCGGCGGCCATGGCGCGCTCCTCGTCGGCGGCGGTATCTCGACGGCGTAGCGCACTGCTCGGCGCCGGTCAATCGACGCGGCGGTCAGTCCGGCCAGGGAGCGAAGGCGTCGAGGCGATGGAAGTCGGGCTGGGGGCCCGGCACGGCGTGGGCCGCGAGATAGCGCCGCTGCGCGCCCTGCCCGTGAATCGCATAGGCGTTGACCGACCACGGGCGCGGCGGCAGGTGCTCGATGGCGAGAAAGGCGTCGGCCTGCCAACGGGATCCGCTGCGGCCGACCGAGACCCGCAGCGGCAGGCCCTCAGCCACCGGGCGCCGGCGACCCTCGAGGCGCAGCACGAGGTGATGACCCATGGGCCCGATCTCGATCTCGGTGTAGTGGGCCTCCGGGCCGAGCACGAAGACCTCGACCACCTCGTGATTCCACAGGCCCGGCGTCGGGCCCGGCAGCCCGGGCGGCGGTGGATCGCCGTGCAGCGGGGCGTCGAGGCGCACATGCAGGCCATCGGCGCGGGCGGTCAACTCGACGACGGCCTGCTCGGGCGCCGCCAGCGGTTGGCCGTCCCAGGTCTGGTTCACGGTGAGGGTGAGTGTCGAGGTCATCGAGCGTCCTCCGCGCCATCGAGCCAGGTCGGGGCGTCGAGCAGCGCCTGCAACCGGGCGTAGAACCGCCCCATGTGCACCCCGTCGACCAGCGCGTGGTGGGCCGACAGCGCGACCGGCATGCGCACCGGGCCTTCGCCGTCGGCGCCGTCGTCGACCGCCCGCCCCAACGCGACGCGGGGCACGCTGTCGTCCTTGCCCAGCCGCCGCGCGTGGTCGATGTGGGTGAAGCGGACCCAGGGGATGATCGTGCCGTGGATCACCCCGTCGTCGTCGGGCCGATCGTCCATCGGCTCGCCGCCGTGGCGGCTCCGGGCGCGCTCGATGGCCGCGCGCGCGCCGGTGAGGAAGCCGGGGAAGTCTTCGGCGTCGGGCAGATAGACGAAGTCGAACGTCTCCGGGCCGGTATCGACGGTCGTGCCGATGCGGATGCGGTCGTGCAGCCAGACCCGATCGCCGCGCAAGCGCAGGCGCAGCGCCTCGACGCCGTTCGCCGCGGCGGAAACGGCGTACCAACACGCGAGGGAGAACGGCGCGTGCCCCGCCCGACAGCGTCGGCGCAGGGCGGTGACGTCGACCTCGGCCGTGAGGCCGAACTGGGGCAGGTCGTAGGTGCGGAAGAACTCGAACTGTGCCCGGCGGGACCAGCGGTCGATGTCGATGAAGTGAGACACGGCGACCTCCTGGCGGGACCATACCCGACCTGCCCGGCGTGGGGTATGGTGACTCGATGATCGCCCCGCCACCGAGACCCGCCGCGCCGCGCCTGCCGCCCCTCGCCGACCTGCACCGCCACCTCGATGGCTCCCTGCGCCCGGCGACCCTGAAGGCGCTGGCTGCGGCGCGCGGCGTGCGGCTGCCCGACGACATCCGCTTCTTCACCCACATGGGCCTCGACGCCGCCCTCGCACGCTTCGAGACGACGCTGGCCTGCCTGCAAGACCCCGACGCCGTGGCCCGGGTGGCCGACGAGATGTGTCGCGACGCCGCCGCCGAGGGGGTGACGACGCTCGAGATCCGCTTCGCGCCCCGGCTTCACCGCGGCGCGCCGATGCAGCGGATCGTCGACGCGGCCATCGAAGGCATCGGCGGGCGAGCGGGCTTGATCCTGTGTGCCCTGTATGGCGACCCGCCGGACGCCGTGCGCGCGCTCGTCGACCTCGGCCGGGGCAAAGCCGTCGGACTCGATCTGGCCGGCGGTCCGTTGCCGGCGCATCGCTGGGGGTTGATGGACTACCGCGAGGCCTTCGCCGCCGCCCGCGCCGCCGGACTCGGGCGGACGGTTCATGCCGGCGAGGGCCGGCCGCCGAGCGAGATCATCGCGGCCATCGAGCACCTCGACGCCCAGCGCATCGGGCACGGGACGACGCTGTTGCACGATCCGCGGGCGCTGGAGCTGGTGATCGAGCGGGGCGTCGTCATCGAAGCCTGCCCCACATCGAACGTACACACCGGCGTCATCGAGCGCTTCGACGCCCATCCCCTGCCCCGCTGGCTGTCGCTGGGTGTGCGCGCCTGCCTCAACGCCGACAATACGCTGCTGTCGGATGTGAACGTCGCCGATGAGTACGGCGCGGCGCGGCGCATGCCCGGGATGACCCCCGCCCTCTGGCGCCGAGCCATCGAGCACGGACATCGAGCGGCGTTTCCGCGGCGCTGATGGCGCGAGCTGCCCGGGCGCCCGAGTCGGGTCCTGGTCGAACTGCCCGAGCGCTCAGAAGTGCAGGCCGACGCCCAGCCGGACCGCCCGGGTCACGAGCGCGTCGCTCTCGTCGGCGAACTGCACCTCTTCGCTGTTGGCGATGTTGGCGAAGCCGTGCTGGTACATCAGCGTGGCCGAAGCCATCAGCCCCCGGCTGCGGCTCAGGGCGAAGTAGCCGCCGCCGCCGATGGAGAGCCCGTAGTCCAGGAAGCCGAAGTCGTCGTCGAAGGAGGTGACCTTGTCCCCGTCGGCGGTGGCCTCGGTGCCGAGCAGGCCCGCGGCGAAACCGCCGCCCATCAGCACCAGGGTGGTGTACGGGTTGAGCATGTAGCGCAGCACGCCCGACGCCTCGATCTCGACGGTGGTGAGGGTCACCTCGATGTCTTGATCGGCGGCTTCGAACGCCGCGCCCTTGGCGTGATAGCGCCCCGCCACCCGGTACGAGAGGAAGTGGTTGATCGCCTTGTCATAGGTGATGCCGGCGGCGAGGCCGTAGGTCGAGTCGTAGTCCAGGCGGCCCGGCTGGGCCACGCAATCGCATTCGAAGTACGACGCGCTGCCGCCGACCTCGAGGCCGATGACACCCTTGGTGAGCAGCGTCTCGACCACCGGCTTGGGCTTGGAGCGCTTCTTCGAGCGGCTGCTCGACGCGCTGCGCTTCACCGGCGTCTTCTTGGTGGTCTTGGTGACCGTCTTCTTCGTCTTGCCGCTCTTCTTCTTGGTGGTCGTCTTGGTCTTGCTCGTCGTCTTCGTCTTGCTCGGCGTGCTCGACGCCGTCGAGGTCTCGGCGAGGGACGGGGCTGAACCCAGGGCGAGGCCCAGGGCGACGAGGGTCGGGATGAGGGCGATCGAGCGCATCTCGGACTCCGAAGGTTTGATGTCGGATGGCGCGGCGGCGGCCGGCAGCATGCGGCACCGCATACGGGTGACGCAAGGGCGCATTCAGCCCGCCTGCCCGATCAGCGTGCGTCCGTATCCGGGCCGGCGTCGGCAGACCCGTCGGCACCGGAATCGGCCCCGCCGTCCTCCCCGCCGTCGAGCGCCGCATCGAGCTGCATATCGGGGCCGGCGTCGGTCTTGTCCGGCAGGCTCTGGTTGTAGATATCGCAGCCGGTCGATGCGCCCGCGATCCAGACGAGCAGGATCCCGGCGACTATCGTGCACAAGGCGCGTCGCGTCACCATCGGCCCATGACCCCCACCCCGGTCGGCCCGAGGAGCAGCCGGGCCGACGGCTCCGGCGCCGCGTCGGCTTCGGCCTCGGCGGGCCACATGGCCACGGCGCTGATGCCCAGCGCCGTGCCGATCCCGATGGCGGCGATGCCGGTGCCGACGAGTACCTGGGCCGTCGTCTGATCCGCGTCGAACCGATCGGCCGCCGCTTGCTCGGCGCTCGATCCGAACGGCGCCGCCAGGTAGTCGCGATAGGCGGCGTCGCGGTCGGCCAGCTTGACCTGCGAGGCACCGATGAGCGCGGCGCCGAGCACCATCAAGCCGCCGGCCCCGGCGACGAGCCCCCACTCCAGCGCGCCCGGCTCGCGGGGCGGCGGCGTCGGCTCGCCCGACAGACCGGGCGCGTCGGCGCCGTCCGCCTGCGCGTCGGTGGCGCCGGCCGGCTCACCGCCCACCGCCTCATCAGCCGGCCTCTCACCGGCGCAGATCGGCCCCAGGCGATCGGCGCGGGCGGCGGCGTCGGACTCGAGCAGAGCATCGTCGCTCTCGGCGGCGATGCGCCGGAACAGGCCCATGGCCTCGCACGCCGGGCCCGGCTCGCCGCCGTGATTGTCGGCGAGCACCTGGGCGAGCCGCAGCCGCAGGTCGGGGGCGACCGGCGCGCAGGCGCTGTCGGCGAGCGCCTTGCGCAGCGCGTCCTCGGCGGCGTCGGCGTCCCCGCTGCGCAGGGCCTCCGCCGGACCCTTGGTGCAGCCTTCCGTCGGGGCCGACCAGGCTGGGGGCGCCATGAGCCCCAGCCCGAGCGCCAGCGCGCCGGCGATGCGATTCGGGTGACGAACGGGCGAACTCGGTCGATTCATGGGGCGGACCATGCCCCAGTCCGCCCCGCGGAGGCAATGCCCCCGGCCGGGCGCTGCGGCTCGGGGTCCGCCGGCGCGGGGCCACCACCGGCGATTTCGGGGCGGAAATGCGCCGTGACTGATACGAATGATTCCGCTACGGTCACCGTTGCGCCCGAATCGGGCCATCCGGCCGCGGCCAGAGAGCGGAGCCGGCATCAACCGGGGGGAAGCGCGATGTCGAAGGCGACAGCGCCCGATCGTCACGCTCGACGTCATCTGCGTCGAGGCCCTTGTCGAGCCCGGCGGGCACGGCCCGCGCTGATCATCGCCGCCTTCTTGTTGGCCGGCGAAGCCCAGGCGTCGCCTCATCCGAGCGGCGCGGCGGCGCCGACGGTCGGCCTCACCGATCTCGCCGAGTCGCTGCGCAGCTTGCGCGCCGCGGCCCGCGCCGCCGGTGAGCGGGTCGGCGCGCGGGATCGTGAGGCAGAGCGCATCATCGACGACGCCGATCGGCCCACATCGGCGAGCGCACCGTCCATCGAGCCCCCCGGCTGGAGCCCGCCGCCGATACCCGAGGGCGGCTTCCCCTATCGCCCGCAGACCAGAGCGCCGGCGCCGCGGGTGCTGCGCTACACGGTCGCCCCCGAAGATACGCTGGCCGATATCGCATCCCGCTTCGGCACGACGGTGGACGACATCCGCGCCCGCAACCGCATCCGGGAAGGCCGCGAGCCGCGCACGAACCAGAAGCTCGAGCTGCTCGCCGAGCGCTTCCCCCTGCCCCGCCTGCGGGTGCGCTACCGGACGGCGCCCGGCGACACTTGGGAGAGCATCGCCCGCGGCTATGGCCTCGACGTGGCGACGCTCAAGCGACACAACCCGCGCTCCCGTCGGCTGCGCTCGCTGCCGCCCAAGCTCACGCTGCAGACGTGGGTCGAGGCGTCCCTTCCGAGGCTGGTCGAGCACGGCCCGTGGCTGCCGTGGAGCTTCGCCCCCACCGCGCCCACCGACAGCCTCTCGCGGGGCTATCCCCACGGCGGACGGCTCACCGACGGCGCCCGATTGCCCGACAGCCCGCTGTATACCCTGCGCACCCCCGACACCGCCTACGGCTCGACCCACGCGATGCAGGTCGTGCAGCACGCCATCGCCGCCTTTCGCCACGAGACGGGCTATCCCGGCGAGGTGCTCGTCTGCTCGCTGAGCAAGAAGCGCGGCGGCCGGTTCCCGCCGCACAAGTCCCATCGCAGCGGGCGCGACGTCGACATCGGGCTGGTGGCCTTCCCCGGCTTCCCGCAGGGCGAAGGCACCAAGGCCCGCGGTGGAAAGGTCGACTGGGCGGCGACGTGGCTGCTGATGCGGCACTTCCTCGAGACCGAGCAGGTGACCTATATCTTCCTCTCCTATCATCTGCAGCCGGCGCTGCACGAAGCGGCCCAGGCGCTCGGCGCCACCGACGAAGAGCTCGAGCGGTGGATCCAGTGGCCGCGGCCGCGGGGCAAGACGAGCGCGCTGATCCGCCACGCGCGGGGCCACACCGGGCACTTTCACGTGCGTATCAAGTGCGGGCCCGACGAGCCGCGCTGCAAGGGCTACTGACGCACCGCCGCCAACCGATCACGACCCAGGCGGGGGTTGCCGTCGCGGCGGCGACTGCCTAACGTGTGCCGTCACCTCCTGCGCGAGCCCCCCGGAGTCGTCGATGAACGAATACGTGCCGTCCTGGCTGTCACTGCTTCCGGCGGGTGTCGCCATCGGGCTGGCGTTTGCGACGCGCCGCGTGATCGTCGCGCTCTTCGCCGCCGTCGTCACCGGCGGCGTCGTGCTCTACAGCCAGACCGGCGACATCAACGACGCCAACTTCGTCGAGCGCTTCCTGCTGCCCGCGCTCGGGTCGAAGAGCTACGCCAAGATCCTGGTCATCTACCTCTGGTCGCTCGGCGGGCTCATCGGCATCTGGGAGAAGACCGGCGGCGCCGAGCACTTCGCCCGGGTCGTCGGCGGCCGCATGGCCAAGAGCGCCCGCTCGGCGCGGGTCTTCGGCTGGCTGGTGGGCATCATCTTCCACCAGGGCGGCACGGTGAGCACGGTGCTCGCCGGCACGACGGTCAAGCCGGTCTGCGACGAGCACAAGGTGGCCCACGAAGAGCTGGCCTACATCGTCGACTCCACCGCCTCGCCCATCGCCACGGTCATCCCCTTCAACGCGTGGCCGGCCTACGTCGGCGCGCTGGTGGTCGGCAGCATCCCGATCGTCGCCGACGACGGCGCGGCCCTCGGCCTCTTCTTCGCGAGCATTCCGTTCAACTTCTACGGCATCTTCGCGGTCATCATGACCCTGCTCTTCGCCCTCGACCTGCTGCCCTGGGTCGGCAAGCGCATGAAGGCCGCGCGCGTCCGGGCCCGCGAGACCGGCGCGCTCGACGCCCCCGGCGCGAACCCGATGCTGCCGCCCAAGGAAGACGCCGGCTCGGGCCGCGCGGAGGGCTACACCCCCAGCCTCGCCGACTTCTTCATCCCGCTCGGCGTTCTGTTGAGCGTCGGCGTGCTGCCGACGGTGCTCATCAAGATGGGGGTCATCGACAGCTCGCCGGTCGGCATCAACGAGGCCTTCGTCGGCTGCGCGCTGTCGGCGATGATCGTCGCCAAGGCCCGCGGCATGTCGCTGGGCGATGTGATGGATGGCTTCATCAACGGCTGCCGCAGCATGACCATCGGCGCGCTCATCCTCGGGCTGGCGGTGACGCTGGCCGAGGTGACCGAAGTGCTCGACACCGCCGCCTACCTCGTGACCCTCATGGACGGCAACCTGCCGATGATCATCCTGCCGGCGCTGCTGACCGCGCTGTGCATGGGCATCGCGTTCGCCTGCGGGTCGTCCTGGGGCACATACGCGGTGGTCTTCCCGGTGGCGATGCCGCTCGCCTGGGCGCTGGTGCCCGACCCGACCTACATCCAGATCTGCTTCGGCGCGGTGCTCGGCGGCGCGGTCTTCGGCGATCAATGCTCCCCGATCTCCGACACCACCATCCTGTCGAGCATGTTCACCGGCTGCGATCTGATGGACCACGTCTACACCCAGGCGCCGCTGGCGCTCTTCGCCGCGACCCTGGGCGCGGTGTGCTCGACGGTGGCCGTCGTCGTGCTGGTCTGACGCGGGACTCCCCCGAGCGGAATCCCACGGGCGGTCGATTGCCTATTGACGTGCCCCTGCAGTTTGTCGAAATTGTCCAGCCATCCCATGCCATCGGAGTCATGCCATGCTGCCGACCTGCATCACGCTGGAAATCGATCCCGCTCGTCTCGAAGACCCGGTGGTCGCCCAGGCGGTCGCAGCCGTCATGCTCGCTCTCGAGGGCGCCGAAGGCCGCAAGCCGGCCGCGCGGGCCGCCGCGCCTGCGCCTGCCGCCGACGCTGCCCCTGCCGCCCCTGCCGCCCCTGCCGCCCCTGCCGCCGACGCGGGTGATGCAGCCGCGGCCTACGAGGCGTTCTTCCAGCAGCTGCCCGAGCGCTCGCAGAGCTTCCTGACCCTGTTGGAGCAGGCGGGCACCCTGACCATCACCGAGGCCGTCACCCGCCTGGGGCTGCGCAAGCCCAAGTCGCTCGGCGGCATCACCGGCGCCATCGTGCGCTGGGCGCCGACCCGCGGCGCCAAGGTGCCCTTCGAGAAGCTCACCATCGAGGGCGAGCGCGCCTGGCGTTGGATCGGCGTCTGACGCGCATCAGCCGCCGTCGACCGCCGACCAGCGGAACACCGGATAGTGATAGCCCTCCTGCCGATGCACCTGCCATCGGCGGCCGCAGGTGCAGCTCACCTGCATGATGACCGCGTACTGCGCGACATCGACCTCCTCTGACAGCACGCTCAACTGCGGATCGACCACGGGCCCGCCATGCCGGGCTTCGGCCGTGCAGGTGCACACACCGGACGCGCGCGCATCGATCACCGCCAGCGCCCGCGCCGCCTCGAGCCGCCAATCACGCAGCGCGCGTCGCGCCGGCAGCCGGCCTTTGAACGCGCGCAGCCGCTCGGCTTCGACGGCGCCGCCGTGCCGCCGCAACAGCTCGCAGGCGATCATGCCCCACGAGATGCCGTCGCCTTCGCCCATCGTCTCCAGCGCGTCGGCGGCCCGTCGGGCGAGCACCGCCGGCTCGAGCCGGCGCTCGGCGGCCTTCCACCAGCTGTGCAGCGCGCTCAACGACTCGGCCTGAGCCGCCCGCGCGGCGGAGAGGCCGTCGCGCCATGGGTCTGCCGCGGCGCGCTTGGGATCGCGGGTCATCATCGCCTCCGTTCGGCGGCCGGTCTTCGGGCACGGGCCCGGGCGCAGTATGCCATGCCCTTTCGGCGGCCGATCGTCGGTGCTATCACCACGGGCCATGAGCGCCACGTTCATCCTCGACGGCAGCAACCTCGCCTGGCTCGGTCCGGGCGAAGGCGCCTCCCTGGCACCGGTCGATGCCATCGCCGACGCGCTGCGGGCGGAGTGGCCCGGGTGCAAGGTCATCGCGCTGTGCGACGCGTCGCTGCGCCATCGGCTCTCGCCGGCCGACAAGGCCGAGCACGAGCGGCGCACCAAGGCGGGAGAGCTCGTCGAGGCGCCGGCCGACGAAGACGCCGACGCCTATATCCTCGAGTCGGCGCGCCGCCTGGGCGGATGCGTGGTGACCCGCGATCTCTATCGCGATCGGCGCGAGGCCCGGGCCGGGGTGCCGATGCTGCGGCCGGCGTTGATCGGGGGGGCGGTGATCCTGGGGGATCCCAAGGTCTTCCCGACCGCGGACAGCGATCGCGGCGAGCCGCTGCCGGCCGACGCCCTCGGCCCGCGGGTGGCACCCGCGCCGTTGCCGGGTGGTGAGCCGGTCGACGCGGCGTCGGTCGATCCATCGGAGGCCGACGCCGCCGCGGACGCGTCGGCCGAGAAGCAGGCGGCCGGGTCCGACGCCGAGCCCGAGGCGAAGACCGACGGCGATACGGGCGCAGAGAGCGGTGACGACCCGCAGGACAAGAGTGAGGCCGAGCCGCCCGAGAAGCCGGCCCGCCGCCGCAAGCAGCCCTCATCCAAGACGGCATCATCCGACAAGAAGCCGACGCGAGCGCGCGGCGCCAAGACGCGCACCCGAAAGACGAAGAGCAGCGGGTCGAAGAGCAGCGGGTCGAAGGGCGGCCGTCGTCCGTCCCCAGAGCCCACGCCGAGCTCACGACCGCTCATCGTCCTCGCGCTGGTCGTCGCCGCGGGCGCGCTCGTCGGGCTCGCGCGCTGGATGGTCGTCGACGACGTGCCTGCGCTCTCCGCCGACGACGGCGGCGTGCTCTTCGCCCGCAACTGCAAAGGCTGGCTCCTCGCCGGGCAGGACGAACGGATCGTCTTCCACGCGCGCAGCGATCAGTGCGCCACCTCGATCGCGGCGTTGGGCCCCGAACGCTATCTGGTCACCGTCGCCGACGGCGACGCGCCGGAGACCGTCGGCGCGGTCTCGCTCATCGTCGTCGAGGACGGGGTCGAGGGCGAGCCGGCCGAGCTGACCCGCGGTCGCGCAGGCGCCGGGGACGTGCCCGACGAGCGGGCCACGGCCCGGATCACGGGGGTCGATGCCGCCGCGGGCGTGGTCGCGCTGACCGTCTGGCCCTCGGCAGAGCGCCCGCCGCTGAGCGTCGTGCGCCGGATCGACGGCGACGTGCTGGCCCATGACGCGGCCCTCGCGGGTCTGACGCTCGCATCGGGCCGAGCCGCAGCCCTCAAGCATCACTGCCCCGCCGGCTGCGGCAGCGCGCACATCGCAGACGATCCGCACACCGCCCTGGACGCGGCCCGCAGCGCCCCCGCCCCCGCCGAGGCGGCCCTACGCTGGGCGGGTCCGGCCGCGTTCTCGCCCGATGGCACCCGGCTCGCCGCCGCCGAGGCGTTCGACAACGGGCGCGGCGGCGTCGTGCTCATCGACGTCGCCTCGGGCGAGCAGCGCCGGTTGGCGTTCGAAGCCCGCGACCAGACCCGGGTGACCGGCCTGGCCTGGACGGCCGCCGGCATCTTCCTCGGCGCGAGCGGCGCGCTCTACCAGACGGGGCCGGATGGCGACGGCGTCTGGCTGCCGGTGAGCCGCAACCCCGAGAGTCTCGCGCCGGCGCGGCCCTGAGCCGAGCGCCGGGGCCGTAGAAGCCGCTGCCACGGCCGCCGGCGGAGCACCGATGCTCCACCCGCGCGCATCCCAGAGGCCCCGCGGAGTATCAACCCCCCACCGGACGCGCAGAAGCGCCCCTCGATCGACGGCACGGATCTTGGTAGTAGGCCCGTGTCGTGGACTCCGAGTCCGCCATCGCCCAGGAGCCGCCTCCGATGACCATCACCCGCGCCCTCATCCCCGCCGCCGGCCGCGGGGCCCGCCTCGACCGGCCCGGCACCCCCAAGCCGCTCGTCGACGTCGGTGGCGATCCGCTGATCGTCCGCCTGCTCAAGCAGCTCGCCGCCGCCGGCATCACCCACGCGACCGTCGTGCTGGGCTACGCCGCCGACCCGATCCAGCGGGTCCTGACGCTGCACCCCGAGCTGGACGTCGAGCTGACCTTCGTGCGCCACGAGGGCTGGGATGCCGGGCTGGCCTCGTCGCTGCTCGCCGGCGCCGACTCGGTGGGCGACGAGCCCTTCGTGCTCGCCATGGCCGATCACATCTTCGACGCGCCGCTCGTCGAGGCCATCGCGACCGCCCGGCTGCCGCGCGACGGGGTCGTGGTGCTGCTCGATACCGATACCGACGGGGTCTTCGAGGCCGAGGACGCCGTCAAGATCCGCGGCGCCGAGGCGCCCACCGCCTTCGGGCGCGACCTGCCCACCTTCGACGCGGTCGACTGCGGCCTCATGCTGGCGAGCCCGGCGCTCTTCGACGCCTTGAAAGCCGCCATCGCCGACGGTGGAGACTGCCTCTCCGACGGCCTCAACCTGCTGGCCCGCTCGGGGCGCATTCGCGGCCTGCGCACCGGCGCCCACGGGTGGGACGACGTCGACACCCCCGCCGGGCTGGTGCACGCCGAGATGCGGCTGCGTCAGCAGCGCCGCGCCCGGATCCTGGCCGGCCCCGACGTGCCGCCGCCGCCGGCCGCCACCCATCAGTTCGTGACCGGCGCGCCGGTGACCACCGACATCGTCGTCCAGCGCGGCGCGGTGCGAAACCCGCTGGCCGCGGGGGTCATCCCGCCTGAGAGCGCCAGCTCGCCGGTCTTCGTCATCACCGACGAGACCGTCGACAGCCTCTACGGCGAGGCCTTCGTCGGCCCGCTCGAGGCCGCCGGCTACACCGTCGACAAGCTGGTGATGCCCGACGGCGAGAGTTCGAAGACGATCCAGAACTTCGGGCACATGGCCGAGCGCATCCTCGCGGCGGGCATCGACGAGCGCTCGGTCTTGATCTCGTTGGGCGGCGGCGCGGTGTGCAACGTCTCGGGTCTGCTGGCGTCGACGCTGTACCGCGGGGTCGGCCTGGTGCACGTGCCCACGACGGTCATGGCCCAGTGCGACGCCGCCATCAGCCACAAGCAGGCGGTCAACGGCGCCCACGGCAAGAACCTCATCGGGGCCTACTACGCGCCCAAGCGCATCGTGGTCGACGCCGAGGTGCTCGCCACCCTCGACGAGCGGGCGGTGCCCGACGGCCTCGCCGAGGTGCTCAAGCACGCGCTGGCGCAGGACGGTGACTTCCTGCAGCGGCTGCTCGACTACAAGGGCGACATCCGCGATCTGGGCTTCCTCGAGTCGGTCATCGAGCACAACATCCGCCTCAAGTGCGACGTGATGGCCACCGACCCGCAGGAGTACCGCGAGGGCATGGTGCTGCAGTACGGCCACACGGTGGGTCACCCCGTCGAGCACCTGTCGGGCTACCGGCTGCGCCACGGCGAGTGCGTCGGCATCGGCATGGCGGTGGCCGTGCGCGTCGCCCGGCTGATGGGCGCGTGCGACGACCACACCGTGGCGCAGCATGATCGGCTGATCAGCGCCTACGGCCTGCCGCACCGCATCCCCGACGACATCCGCACCGCCGACATCATGGAAGGCCTCAAGTACAACAAGCGCTACCTGACCGAAGGCACGCGCATGGCGCTGGTCAAGGGCCCCGGCACGCTGTGGTCGGTCAATGACGACTACGCGATCCCGGTGACCGAGTCGGTGCTGATCCAGGCCATCGACGCGACCCGGGCCGACGCTGCGGTGGCCCTCGGCGCCTGACCCTGCCCCTTCTTCGACCCCGATCGACCGACAGGCAACATGAAGCTCGACACCTCCGATCCCATCGCCGTCATCACCGGCGCCGGCACCGGCATCGGCCGCTGCGTCGCCGAGCGCTTCGTCGCCGACCATCACATCGTGGCCATCGGCCGCCGCCCGGCGCCGCTGGATGCGCTGGCCGAGGCGTTCCCCGGGCGGGTGACCCCCCTGCCCCTCGACGTCGCCGATCACGCGGCGGTCGACGAGGCCCTCGCCGACATCCCGGCGCTGCGGGTGCTGGTCATCAACCACGGCATCTGCCAGACCGTGCCGCACGACGCCCCCGAGGCGGTGCATACCTTCCACCGGACGCTGGCCATCAACCTGAGCGGCGCGATGCACGTGCTGCACGCGCTCAGCCCGCGCATCGTCGACAACGGCCGGGTCATCACGGTCGCCTCGGGCCTCGGCAAG
The DNA here is from genome assembly GCA_030427205.1 of bacterium. Taxonomy (GTDB): domain Bacteria; phylum Myxococcota_A; class Bradymonadia; order UBA7976; family UBA1532; genus JACKDM01. The sequence continues at coordinate 321,220 of JAUHXC010000002.1, forward strand.
CTGGGGCGCGGCGGCAAGTCGGCCTACGCCGCCAGCAAGCACGGCCTGCTCGGCCTGACCCGCTGCGTCGCCGAAGAGCTGGCGCCGCGCGGCATCACGGTCAACGGCGTCTGTCCGGGCTGGGTCGACACCGACATGGCCCGGGCGGACGTCGTGCGCGAGGCGGCGGGTGGCGATCCGGCGGCGGTGCGCGCCGAGGCGGAGAGCCACATCCCGCTCGGCCGCTTCGTGAAGCCCGACGAGGTCGCCGCGCTCATCGCGTGGCTGGCGAGTCCGGCGGCCAATATGATCACCGGGCAGGCCTACAACATCAGCGGCGGTGAATTCGGGGCCTGAAGGCGGCCCGCGACATGCCCCTGGGGCGCTTCGGATGCCCCGCCCGAGCCGGATCGGCACCCCGTCCAATGCGACACGGCCACCCGCCGCGAACACGCCACAGATGCACGCTGGAGCGCGCAGGAGGCCTGGCATCTCACAGGCTCAGGCCCCGCTCGGGCGCGCCTCGACCCCCTTGGGCGGCGTGCCGCCGCGCACGATTCGCCGGCCGTGGTGGGTATCGACCAGGATGCCGACCTTCTGCAGGAAAGCCGTGGGCAGCGTCCCGCCGATCTGCACGATGATCCCGTCGACCGGCACCTCCACGTCGCCCTCGGGCGCGGTGAGATGGGCGACGTCGAAGTCGAGGCGGGTGACGTTGCTCTCGAGAAGCAGGTGCACCGCGCCCGCCTTCACCGCGGCGTCGAGCCGCTCGCGGGTCTCGGGCGCGACCCGGCGGAAGGCCGCGCCGCGGTACGACAGAGTCACCGTGCTGCCCTCGACCTCCGACAGCATCAGCGCCGACTCCACCGCCGAGTTGCCGCCGCCGACGACCAGGACCCGCTGCCCGACATACTGATCGGGATCGAGCAGCCGGTAGACCACCCGCCCCTGGTCTTCGCCGGGCACCCCCAGCTTGCGCGGCGTGCCGCGGCGGCCGACGGCGACGATCACCCGGCGCGCGTCGAGCGCATCTCCGCCGGCGAGCTGCACCGTGAAGTGCTCGTCGTGGGCCTCGATGTCGTCCACCCGCGAGCGGCTGCGCACCGGCACATCGGCCGCGGCGGCCTCCATGAAGTCCATCAGCTGCTCTTTGGTCATGCGCGGCCCGGGCAGCTGGTCCATCCCTGGCATCTCAACCGGCCGGGTCAGGATGATCTTGCCCCGCGGATAGCTCAAGACCGCGCCGCCCGGATCGTCCTGCTCGCAGACCAGCACGTCGAGCCCCAGGCGCTGCGCCTCACGCGCCGCCGAGATGCCGGCCGGCCCGCCGCCGACGACGAGCAGATCGAGCATGCCGCCCTCGGGCGCGCCGGCGAGCGAGCGGACCACCGAGCCCACCGCCTGTCGGCCTTGCTCGACGGCGTTGCGGATGAGCCCCATGCCGCCGACCTCGCCGGCGATGAACATGCCCGGCACGCTGGTCTCGAACGACGGATCGACCCGGGGGATGTCGACCCCGCGGCGCGCGGTGCCGAAGACCAGGGTGATGGCCTCCAGCGGGCAGGCCGCCTCGCACGCGCCGTGTCCGACGCAGGCCGAGCCGTTGATGAGCGTGGCCTGCCCGTCGATGATGCCGAGCACGTTCTTCTCGGGGCAGGCCCGCACGCAGGCCCCCGAGCCGATGCAGCGATCGGGGTCGATCCAGGGGTGCATCGAGACCGGCTCGGCGAGGCCGAGCTGCTCGGCCCGGGCCTTGAGGCCGCGCATCTTGCGCGCCTTGCTCCGGATGCGCCACTCGATGAAGCCGAAGAAGGCGACCTGCGGCGCGAGGATCGCCAGCAGCAACGCGTAGACGTCGTTCATGGTCGCTCCTCCGCGCGGGCGCCCACCGGCGGGCTGGCGCGGCGGCTCCACTCGATGACGGCGACGAGCGCGAGCTGAGGCACGACGGCGATGACGACGGCGGCGATGAAGTCGGCAGCGATGAAGTCGGGCATGGTGAACCTCCTGACTTCAATAACCCGCGAGACCCGCGTCCGGGCACGGGCGGCTGCAGAAAGCTGCGCGCCGAGCAGCGAGAACGCATCGGGAGCGCTCGGCGACCGGGTGCGCATCGCGACGCGGGCGGGCGGTTCGCGGCGGGCGTCGGCCTTGCGTGGGGGCGGTCGAGGTGGCAGCGTGCAGCCGCATACGCAGGGAGCACGCCATGTCGAGCCCGTCGTCCCATCCGTTGACCCGCTGGCTGGACAAGGCGTCGCCGATCGCCTTCTCGACCTATGCCATCGCGGCGGCGTTCACGACGTATTTCTGCATGTACGCGTTCCGCAAGCCGTTCGGCGCGGGCACGTTCGAGGGACAGGCCGAGCTGCCGTTGCTCGGCGGCATCGACCTGAAGATCCTCTTCGTCGTCTCGCAGGTGCTCGGCTACTGCCTTTCGAAGTTCACCGGCATCAAGGTCATCTCCGAGATGACCGCCGGCAAGCGGGCGGCGGCGATCCTGGTGGTCATCGGCATCGCCGAGGTGGCGCTGCTGCTCTTCGCCATCCTGCCCGCGCCGTGGAACGCGCTGGCGATGTTCCTCAACGGCGTGCCGCTCGGCATGGTCTGGGGGCTCGTCTTCGGTTTCCTGGAAGGCCGGCGGGTCAGCGAGGCCCTCGGGGCGGGCCTGAGCGCGAGCTATATCGTCGCGAGCGGCGTGGTGAAGTCGGTGGGCAAGATGCTCATCGAATACGGCGGGGTCGACGAATACTGGATGCCCGTGCTGACCGGGCTCATCTTCGCGCCGCTGATGGTCTTCTGCGTCTGGCTGCTGTCTCGCCTGCCGCCGCCCTCTGCGGAGGACGAGGCGGCCCGGGTCAAGCGCGAGCCGATGGACGGCAAGGCCCGCAAGGCCTTCGTGATGGCGTTCTTCCCGGGCCTGTTCTTCCTGACCTTCCTCTACATCTTCCTGACGGCCTATCGGGACTTCCGCGATAACTTCGCCGTCGAGATCTGGGCGGCGCTGGGCTACGCCGAGTCGCCGAGCATCCTGGCGACGTCCGAGCTGTACGTCGCCTTCGGGGTCATGGTCGCGCTCGGCGCGCTGATGACGATCAAGTCGAACCGGGCCGGCCTCATCGCGGTGCATCTGGTGATGCTGGCGGGCACGGGCCTCGTCGGGCTGTCGACCCTGGCCTGGCAGGCCGGGCTGATGCCGGGCCTCTTCGGGGCGACGCCCGAGGCGGTCTGGATGATCCTCGTCGGGCTGGGGCTGTACCTGGCCTACGTGCCTTTCGGCTGCGTGCTGTTCGACCGGATGATCGCCGCGATCGGGGTGGTCGCGACGGCCGGCTTCATGATCTACGTCACCGACGCGTTCGGCTATCTCGGCAGCGTCGGGCTCCTGCTCTACAAGAACTTCGGCGCGCCCGATCTGTCGTGGCTCGACTTCTTCGTGACGTTCTCCTACATCACCTCGGTGCTGTGCTCGATCTGCTTCGTGGCCTCGATGATCTACTTCGAGCGGCGCAGCAGGGCCGCGCCGACCCCGCCGACGGCTCAGCCCTCCGCCGAAGAGCTGCCCGAAGCGGCCTGAGCGACCAGCGCCGCCACCCGATCGGGCGCCTCGTCGGGCAGCATGTGCCCCACCCCATCCCAGCGTTCGAACGAGCCGGCGGGGTGCCGGGAGGCCAGCGCGGCCAGCGGCGCGTCCGTCACCATGGGATCCCGCGCCCCGCGGACGATGTACAGGGTGCCGGGGGTCTCGCTGGCGTCGCCGATCCAGGCGCGCAGGACTCCGGCGACCTGAGTGACGACGCGCTCGATCCAGCGGTCGCCGGCGGCCGTGCCAGCCCGCGCCCGATGCACCGCCGCCCGTCGATCGGCCCACGGATGCTGCGGATCGCCGTACAACTGCCGCATCGCGCGCTCGTAGTCATCGGCGCTGCGGGCGGCGAGCGCGGCGCGGCTCCAGACGGCCCAGACGGCGCCGGGCGGCGGCGCGGGGCCTACGCCACCGGGCGCCAGCAGCACGAGCGGATGGCCACGACCGATGCGCCGCGCGGCGCACAGCGCCACATGCCCGCCCATCGAGTGTCCGACGACGACGCCCGGCCCCGCCGCCATCCAGTCGGCGACCGCGTCGACGGCGTCGGGGAATCGGTCTGCCAGGCGCGGACGCTCGATGCGTGCTGCAGGCACGCGGGCCCGGATGGGAGCGACGAGGGCGTCGAAGCTGTCGGGCTCGGCCCCCAGACCATGAACGAGCAGGATGCGGATCATAGCGTCGGACTACAGTCGGTCGGCGGCTGGCGCAAGCGGATCATCGCGCCGGTTGCTCCATCGGGGTGGTTGGCGGTAGAGGCATAGCTCCACTTCACCCCGGGACGTCGATGCCGCCCTTCAGCCAGCGATTTTGCCCGATGCTCGTCGGCCTCGTGCTGTCGACGGCCATGCCGGTCTCGGCCGCAGAGGACGCGGTCGAGGCCGAGAGCAGCTACTTCGACGGGCTGGAGCGCTACCGTAGCCGCGACTTCGTCGGCGCGATGGACGCCTTCGAGCGCGCGCTCGAGCAGGGGCCCTCGCCTTCGTTGCGCGAGCGGGCGCTGCAAGCGTTCGTGCGCTCGGCGCTGGAGCTGTCGGCGACCGATCGGGATACCGCCTGCGCGCGCATCGAGCCCCGGGGGCCCGCGGTCGAGCGCCTGTCACCGGCGGATGACGCCGGCCGCCAGGCGCTGCAGGATCTGCAGGTGCTCGCTGCCCGCTGTGCGCCGCCGCCGCCCGAAGCCGGCCTGGACTCCCGCGGCCGGCCCCTGCCCCGCCCCACGCCGCCGACCCGACCGGACTATGCGCCGGCCATCAGCCTGTCGGTGAGCGCGGGCGTCTCGCTGATTTCGGGCGCGGCGCTCTATGTACTGGCGCTCGACGCGGTGGATGAGCGCGACGCCGCGGGGGCTCGGTTCGCGGCGGCAGAAGACGAGGCGGCGCGTATCGCTGCGGCCCGCGCGGTGGGTTCGCACGAAGGCCGGGCGGAGACGCTCGGGCGGGGGGCGACGGTCCTGCTCGGGGCCGGCGGGGTGCTCGCGGCGCTCGCGGTGTGGGCCTGGGCGGCGCCGCCCGAGACGCTGGACGTGCCTTTCGCCCTGCGCGCAGGCCCGCGATGGCTCGGCGTCGGCGGGGTCTTTTGATGGCCTCTGGCGCGTATCTGGGGCGTGAGGCTGCGCGTCGGCGTGGGCTGCGGTGTGCGTTCGCTGCGGGCGTCGGCCTGTGCGTTGGCGTGATGGTCGGGTGCGTGCCGATCGAGCCGCTGTCGCTGGCCGTGCCCGATGCTCGACCGGCGATGTGCAGCGGGTCCGAAGACTGTCGCCTGCCGAACGCGCAATCCGAGTGCGTGGGCGGCGAGTGCGCGATCGCTGCCTGCGAGCCCGGCCGGGCCGACGGCGACGGAGATCCGCTCAACGGCTGCGAGGCCTGCGCGGCCCGCCCGGGGCCCGACGACTGCGACGGCGTCGACAGCGACTGCGACGGGCTGATCGACGAGGACGGCGACGGCACCATCGACGCATGCGGGGCCTGTGATGTCTCGTGCACCGGCGCCGAGGCGATATACGCATGCCGCGCGGATCGCTGCGTGGTCGAGTCGTGCAGCCCCGGGCGCTATGGACTCGGGGGGCCGGGCGAGGGCTGTCGCTGCGCGGTCGCCGATGTGCGGCCGCGGGCGGTCGAGGTGCTGCGACCGTTGCGCCCGCGCGGGCTGCGGATGGCTTTCCCGGGCGACGGCCGGCCCGGCGCAGCGCTCTGGACGGCCGTCGAGGACGGCGCGCATCGCCTGTGGCGCTGGGCGGTCACGCCCGATGGATACCCGATCGGCGCCCCGCAGGAGGTCAGCGAACTGCCCGGCCCCGCGGCGGTCCTGGACGCATGGTACGGGCCCGACGGCGCGCTCGTCGCGGTGGTCGACGAGCCCGTCGGCGATGACCGCCAGCGCCTGACGGTCTGGCGGGATGCGGTCTCCGACGTGCTGCGGGACGACTGCTCGACCGAGAGCTGCCGCGTCGTGCGCCTGCCCGAACAGGGGGCGGGGCTCGTGCGGCGGACCCGCAGCGACGACGCCATCGCGGTGGTCCGGCCCGACGGTGAGCCGATCGAGTCCTGGTCCCGGCCCATGGATGGCCCGTTGCCCGATGTCGATCTCGTCGACGCCGCCTGCCTCGACCCTTCGCGCTGCCTCGTGGTCGTCCGGCGCGGCGGCCTGCGTCTCATCGGGCTGATCGACGCCCCGCTGGAGGATGTCGACGAGGTGGACCTGGTGGGCGGCGGGCTGATCGGTCTGGCCGTGCGCATCGACGATCGGGTGGTGGTCTCGGCGACCGATGGCGACCGGGTCATCGGGCCTGTCGAGCTGCCGCCGCGGGGATGGCGTGCGCCGCGGCTGCTGCTCGAACCCGATGGCGGCGCATGGCTCGTCGCGACGGAGGACGGACGGCCAGTCGCCCTCGAGCTCGACGCGCAGCTCCAGCCGCTCGGCGAAGGTCGCTCGGTCGCGGCCGGTTTCGAGCCGGCGGGCCTGGCCGGACCCGGGCTCTTCTTCGATCACCGCCCCCAGGTCGGCACCGTTCAGCGACGGCTGTGGGTCGACTTCCCCGATGGCACCCCCATCGGCGGCGGACCCGTCCGCGCGTTCGCCGGGCAGCTGCTCTATCGCACGGCGACGGGCGTATTCGCGGCGCCGGAAGACGCCGTCGAGCCCGTCGAGCCGCGCCTGCTGATGCGCCGCCTCGAGGGGCCGGCCGGCGCGCTGGCGGGTGCCGTGGTCGAGGGGCGGGCGTGGGCGGTCGAGCCCGGCTCCGTCGGGCTCGTCGCTTTCGCCCTCGACGGCGAAGAGCGCCGGTCGATCGCGGTGCTGATCGACGGTGAGCCGCACGGGCCCGGCCCGTGGGCGGCCGTCGCCCTCGACGCCGCTGGTCGGATGGCCGTGGTCGACCGGCTGGCAGACGGCCGCGCCTTCCTCGGATGGGGGCACCTCGACGAGCCGACGGTCACGCTTCAGCCGACCGGGCGGGCGCCCGAAGACGACCTGCGCCTGATCGGCGCGGGCGAGCGCCGTTGGCTGGTCAGCCGGCTCGAGCCGGGGGTCGGATACGAGACGTTGATCCGCCGGCTCGGCGGCGATGGCCCCGGTGACCCGGCGCGTTTCGCGCGGCGGTTCCATCCCGACGCGGCCGTGGCCGCGAGCACCGACGGCCTTCTGCTGGCATGGCTCGACCGGCGAAGCGAGCGCTGCGGCGACGGCGCGGACACCGTGCGGGTGGCCCGACTCGCCGACGCTGCCACGCCGACGGTCGGCGAGTTGTCGTTGGCGGCCTGCCCGCGGGGCGTCGCCCTCAACGCCATTGACGGGCGCGTCGTCGCGCTCGTGCAGACCGACGAAGGCCTGTCGGTGCACCCGCTGGCATCGGACGGCGCGTCGAGCGCGCCGGCGGTCGAGATCGTCGGCGCGCAGCCCGGCCCGGTGACGCTGGCGGCCGACGCCGACACCGCGGTCTGGTCGGCGGATGCGGCGCTCTATGTTCTGCCGCTCGACTGCGGCGACGCTGATGACGAGGCACCATGACGCACCCCGACGACCACGCGCTGTGGCTGGCCTGGTCCGAACTCGCCCGACGGGCCTATGCGGTGCACCCGGAGTACACCGCGAGCGCGGCGGCAGCTCAACGCCATCGACAGGCCGTGGTCGACTTCATCTGTCGCGGGCGCATCTCGGGCGTCGTGCGCGCGCGCTGGTACAGCGACGCCGCCGGGGGCACGCGTCTCGGCGCGGCGTTGGCGACCTACCCCGAGCCCGACAGCTGGTACGGCGTCGCGCGCCGACCGATCATGTTCAATCGCGACGCCGACGACCCGGGCGCCGTGGATTGGCTGGTCGAGCAGATCCGTGACGTCGGCGTCGGGCCGGAGACCGATGTCTTCGTCTTCGACGCCGACCGACCCATGGTCGACCGGCTGCTGACCGCGTGCCCGGGGCTGGGCATCGACTCGGTGGTCCTGCTCGGCGATGTTGCGCCGTGCCTCGCAGCGCTGAAGGCCGAGCGCGACCCGGCATCGATGCAGGCGCGGGGCTTCAGCATGGGGCCGCTCGCCGGCATGGGCGACGTCGACCGTCTCGTCGGCCTGACCCGGGACGTCTTCGCGGCCCACCCCGGATGGTGCTGGTTCGGCACCACCGGCCTGCAGCTCGCCCGCGAGCGTCAGGGGCTCATGCGCAGCATCGGCGGGGGCGATCCGGACGACCTGACCGAAGCCATCCGCCATGACGGCGAGGTGGTCGGCATGGTGCAGGCCCACATCGAAGACAACCCGCTGTGGGGTCGCCTCGCGGGCGTGGGGCTGCTGCTCGATCCACGTTTCTGGGGCCAGGGGCTGCTCGGCCCGATGTATCGCCGACTGCTCGAACGCCTCGCGGCGGCGGGCGTCCAGCGGATCAAGGGCGGGACGAGCCAGCCGCCGGTCATGCGTCTCGCCCGACTCATGGGCCGCCCGGTGCACGGCGTTCACCTGCGCTATGCGGCGGCTTTCCCCCGCCGCCACTTCGACCCGATCCTCGGTCCGGCGGCGCCGCCCGACTCGACCGAATCCGGTTGAGGGCCGACAGATCGGGCCTCCCGCTCCTTAGTCATGAAGCGCGTCGGCGCAGCCGGATGGCTGCACGCGCCCATCATCGACCGGAGGAGCCGCTTGCCATCGTTGCCCTGCCCCGAGACCGCGGCTGTCATTGCCGCCGTCCGTGCGGGCACCCTCACCCGCACGCCGCGTCTCGCCGCCCATCTCCAGGTCTGCAGCCACTGCCTCGGCCGGGTCTTCGGCGACGTCCGCCGCGCGCGGGCCGTCGAGGGCGCCACCACCGCGCCGCGGGACCCCGACGAGTGAGCGGTCGGCGCGCGGATCCGGCGTTCGACGCTGGAGGGCATTGACACGCTCCGTCAGGCCTGTCTCGATCGACGGGGGCCCCGCCCGGTCGGCGAGGCGGAGACGAACCGATGACCTCCGAGCGTTCACCGATTCCGCACACGTCGATCGTGGCCGAGGCCGTCGAGCACCGCTTCGCCGTCGCGTTGGTCGTCGACCGCGCAGGCCGGCTCATCGAGTGCGACGACCGCTTCGCCGAGGCGTGCCGCGCGTCGGCCGGCGCGATGGGCGATACGCCGCTGGGGACATGGTTCGAGACGCTGGGCGCGCAGATCCCCGAACTGTGGTCTGCTCTCGAACGCACCGCCCGGGTCGCGGTGGACGCCGCGCTCACCCGGGAAGAGCTGCGCTTCAGCGGTCACGCAGCCCGCTTCGTCACGTCATGGGGGCAGCCCTGTATCACGCTGTTCGGCGAGCTGCACGGCGGCGGGGCGTGCGCGCCGTCGGTCGAGCAGGCGCGGCTCGAGTATCTGCTCGGTCAGACCGAGGACGGCCTCTTCGATTGGGACATCGACCGTGACCGGATCCGGGTGTCGGGCGGCGGTCAGGGCCTCTTCGGCCTGCCGCGCGGCGAGACGAGCGCAGCCAGCGCCGTGCTCGTCGAGCGGGTTCATCCCGACGACCTCGCCGAGGCGAACCGCTGCGCCGCCCGCCTGCTCGGCGGGCAGGCGTCGAGCATCACCCTCGAGCTGCGCGTGCTGCCCCCCGACGGGCGACAACGCTGGGCGGCGGTGAAGGCGCGGGTGGCCGACCGCGACGCGCTGAGCGGACGGGCCCGACGGATCGTCGGTCGAGCCGCCGACGTGACCGGGCGCCGGCGCTTCGAGGAGAGCCTGCGTCGCGAGCGGGATCTGCTCGACGCCGTCATCAGCACCGGCATCACCGCGTTGGTCGTCCAGGATCCGCAGGGCAGCTTGATCTACGCCAACCCCGAGGCGGCCCGATTGCTGGGCACCCACCGCAGCCGGCTCATGACCCGGATGCGCCGGCCGGGCGCGTGGCGCCTCAGCCACCTCGACGGCACACCGTACTCGCCGGCCGAGCACCCCTACCGTCGCGTGCTCGCGACCGACGGCGCCATCGTCGGCGCCCGCTATTGCCTCGACGCGGTCGACGGTCGCCGCCTGTCGGTGTCGATCAACAGCGCGCCGACCCGGGACGCAGACGGCCGGATCAACCGGATCGTCTCGACCCTCGACGACATCTCCGAGCGCCTGGCCGCAGAGAATACGCTGCGCGCCAGCGAGAAGATGCTGCGCGGCGTGCTCGAGCGGCTGCCGGTGGCGATGGGGCTCGTGACCGGCGACGGCGAGATCACCGCCTGCAACCCCGCGTCGGCGGAGATGCTGGGCACGACCGTCGAGGCCGTCGTCGGGCGCAACGTCTTCACCGCCACCTGGCCGATGGTCAGCGAAGACGGTGAGCCGGTGGTCTACCCGCACCACCCGCTCTTCGCCGCCTGGACCCAGGGCCGACCGGTGCGCGATCTGGCGTTGGTCGTGCGCCCGGCGGCCGACGTGCCGCCGCGCTGGGTGTTGGCCAACGCGGTGCCCCGCCTCGGTCCGGGGGAGCGGGTCAACGACGTCGTCGTCACGCTCGCCGACATCACGCCGCGCAAGCAGATGGAGCTGTCTCTGCTGCAGGCCCAGAAGGTCGAGAGCATCGGGCGACTCGCCGGCGGCATCGCCCACGACTTCAACAACCTGCTGACGGCCGTCCTCGGCAGCGCCGAGCTGCTGCGCATGGACATCGAGCCGGGGCATCCGGGGCACGAAGATCTCGGGCGGATCATCGAAGCGGCCGAGCGCGGGGCGGCCTTGACCGGTCAACTGCTGGCCTACGCGCGCAAGCAGCCGATCCAGCCGAGGGTCGCCGATCTCTCCCAACTCGTCGAGCGCGCGCTCGCGTTGCTCGAGCGGCTGTTGGGCGAGGACGTGCGCCTGCACTTCACCCCGCGGCCCGGCATCCGCGCCTCGCTCGACCCGGGACAATTCGATCAGGTGCTGGTCAACCTCGCGGTCAACGCCCGCGATGCGATGCCCGGTGGCGGTGATCTCTTCGTCGAGGTCGACGAGGTGGCCCGCCTCTCCAGCATCGAGCCACTGCCGGAGTCGACCGCCGTCCTGCGCGTCAGCGATACCGGCAGCGGCATGTCGCGCGACCTGCTCGGCCGCATCTTCGACCCGTTCTTCACCACCAAGGCGTCTGGCGAAGGCACCGGCCTGGGCCTCGCGGTCTGCTTCGGCATCGCCAAGCAGAACGGCGGCGTGATCAACGTCGAGAGCGAGGTGGGCGTCGGCACCGTCTTCGAGGTGATCTTCCCCCGCGACATCCGCCGGGCAGAGCCATCGGCCGCGGTCAGCGCCCGGGCTCCCCTGAGCGGCGTCGGCACCGTCCTGCTCGTCGAGGATGACGTCGGCGTGCGGGAGACCGCGCGGCGCGCGCTCGGTCGGGCCGGGTTCACCGTCATCACCGCGCCCGACGGCGAGCGCGCGCTGCACATCATCGAGTCCGGTCCGCCGTTGGGCGCCGTCGTGACCGACGTGGTCATGCCCGAACTCGGCGGTCGGCCGCTGGCCGACGCGATCAACGACAACCACCCGGAGATCCCGATCCTCTTCACATCGGGGCACGCCGATCATCTGCTGGGCGAGCACGGCATCATCCGCGACGGCGTGGACTTCCTCGCCAAGCCCTACAACCCCCATTCGCTCTGCGAGCGCGTCCGATCGATGCTCGCCCGACCCAAGGGAGATCGTCGATGACCCGCTGCGAAGACGAAGGCCCTCCTGTCGAGACGCCCCGCGCGCGCGGGTGTGGTGAGCCGGAGGCCTGCGACCGTCGGCTGACCTATCTGCTCGAGACGAGCGAAGAGGGCTTCTGGGACTGGGATCTGGTCACCGACGAGATGTTCCTCTCGCCCGGCTGGTGCCGGATGCTGGGCTACGACGCGCCGCCCACCGGGGGCGGCGACTCGATCTGGCGCGCGCACAGTCACCCCGACGACATGGCGCTCATCGTCGACACCTGGAATGACCTCGTCAGCGGCCGGGCCGACGCCTGCTCGCTGGAGTTGCGCGCGCGCCACACCGCCGGCCATTGGTTGACGGTCGTCATCCGCAGCCGGGTGATGGCCCGTGCGGCCGACGGCGCCCCGCTGCGCATCATGGGCAGCAACCGAGACGTCACCTCCATCCGCGCGGCCGACGACGTCCACCGCAGGAGCGCCGCCGAGCTGCGCGAGACGCTCGACCACCTGCCGATCGCCGTGGCGATCGTCAGCCCCGACGGGCGCAGCATCCTGCACAACCTCGCCTGCGAGCGCATGACCGGGCTGCCGCGCAGCGCGCTGGCCGACGTCATGACCGATGCCCTGCCCTGGGCCATCTTCGACGAATCCGGGCGGCGGCTGGTCTTCCCCGATCACGAGGCCTTCGCGCCGTGGGTCTCCGGCCGCGCCGCGCGGGGGGTGGTCCTGGCGCACTTCCCGGTCGGCGCCGACGAGCCGATCTGGACCTTGAGCGACTTCGTTCCGGCCTTCGACGCCGACGGCACGCTGCGGCATGTGCTGTGCTGCTTCGCCGACATCACGGTCATGCGGCGGATCAAGGCGAGCCTGACCCGGACCCACCGCTTCGAAGGCCTCGCCCACCTCGCCGGCGCCGTGGCCCACGACTTCAACAACCTGCTCGCGACGGTGCTCGGCAGCGCCGAGGTCGTCGGCATCAACCTGCCCGAAGACGCGCCGGCCCGCGAAGACCTCGATCGCATCGTCGAAGCCGCCCAACGCGGCGCGGCCCTGACCCACCAGCTGCTGGCCTATGCCCGACGCCGCCCGGGGGTGCCCCGGGTCTACGATCTGGGCGCGGCGCTCGAACGCATGAGCGAGACCTTGCGCCGGCTTCTCGGCCGCCGGGTGCGGCTCGAGGTGAAGATCCACACCGAGCCGCTGCACGTGGTCATCGACCCCGCGCAGTTCGAGCAGCTCGTCAGCAGCCTCGCCGTCAACGCCAAGGAGGCGATGCCCGACGGCGGGCGGGTGCGCATCGAGCTGGACGTCGCCCTGCACCTGACGAGCGCCGACGGGCGGCCGATGGTGGTCCTGCGGGTCACCGACGACGGGGAAGGCATCCCCGATGACGTGCTGCCGCACATCTTCGACCCGCTGTTCACCACCCGTCACCTCGACATGGGCGCCGGTCTCGGGCTGGCGACGTGTGAGGGCATCGTCCGCCACCACGGCGGGCGCATCGTCGCCAGCAGCCGCCGCGGCCAGGGCACCACGTTCGAGATCTCCTTGCCCCGCGCGCGGCGGCTGCCGACCAGCGAGCCGCTGCTTCCGGCAGTGACGCGGTCGGCGCACACCGGCGCGGTCCTGCTCGTGGAGACCGATCCGGCGCTGCGCGACATGGCCACCGTCGCCCTCGACCGCGGCGGATATCAGGTCTACGCCGCGCGCGACGGCGCCGAGGCCGAAGAGCTCGCCCGACGCGCCGACGGGTTGATCGGGCTGATCGTGGCCGACGAGCTGCCAGACACCACCGGCGCAGCGCTCGCCGCGGCGTTGCAGGAGGGGCACCCGCGGATGGCGACGCTCTTCGTGCGCAACTCCGACAACCCGGCCCCGGCCACCGCGAGCCTCAGGCCCGGCGCGGGCTTCATCTTCAGGCCGTTCGGTGCCAGCGAGCTGATGTCGCGGATCGAGGCGTTGATGGCGTCGCTGCGCTGACCGCTTCGACGTCGCCGTTCGCCGTCAGTCGATTTCGAAATCCGCCCAGATGGGCGCGTGATCCGAAGCCTTGCTGCCCGGGCGATCCTCGCGCTCTTCGATGTCGATGCCCGCGGCGGCGCAGGCCTCGGCGAGCGAGGGGGTGACGTAGATCTGGTCGATGCGCAAGCCGTCGTTGCCCTTGAAGCCCGGCGGGCGATAGTCCCACCACGAGTAGTGCCCGCCTTCGGTGTGATGCTGGCGGAAGGTATCGACCAGACCCCAGTCCACGACCCGCGCCAGGGCGTCGCGGCCCGGCTGGGCGCACATGGCCGTGTCCCGCCAGCGATCGGGCCGGGCGACGTCGAAGTCTTCGGGCGCGATGTTGAAGTCGCCGCAGACCACGAGCGGCTGGGTCGGATCACAGTGCGCGCCCAGCCAGCGGACGAGGCGGTCGTACCACGTCAGCTTGTAGCGCCACTTGTCGCTGCCGACCTTGCCGCCGTTGGGCACGTAGAGGTCGACGATGCGCACGCCGTCGATGGTCGCGGCGATGGTGCGGGCCTGCGGGTCGTCGACGCCGTCGCCGAAGCCGCGGACGACGTCCTTCGGCTCGTCGAAGGACAAGATCGCCACGCCGTTGTAGCTCTTCTGCCCATAGACGCTGCACATGTAGCCCAGCGAGCTGAACGCGTCGTACGGGAAGTCGCCGTCCTGGCACTTCAGCTCTTGCAGGCACACGACATCCGGCTCATTGGCGTCGAGCCAGTTGAGCACGCGATCGTAGCGCGCGCGGATCGAGTTGACGTTCCAGCTGACAACCTTCATCGATGCCTCTCGGGGTTTCGCTCAGCGGCCGGATCGGCTGCCGGCCGGTCTCATCGGCGCGCTGCGCCGGGCTTGTTGGCGCCGGGCTTGTTGGCGCCGGGTCTGGGACGCGTGGGCGCGGTATCGGGTGCGAGATGCGGTCTGGAGCCGCCGTACCACCAGTCGACGACATGCATGGCCGGTTTTCCGCGGGGGGTGTACCCCGTATCGTCCGCGCCGCCCACGCCGAACCAGTTCCAGATGTAGACCCCGGCCAGCCGGCTCTCGGCATGCCATGCGCGGTACATCGCCCGATAGCAGCGCAGCTGCATCTCGGGATCGGCCCGCCCGATGGTCTCGTGATCCCATGGGCGCGCCGCGGCGAACGGCGTGCTCGGATAACCGATCTCGGTCAGCATGAACGGCTTGCCGGTGATGCGCGACCAGTGCCTGACCCGCTGGATGAAGCTCTGCCAGCCGGCGACGAGCGCGTCTTCATCCGGTCGCAGATCAGGGGTGGCCGGATCGACCAGCGGGTGGTAGCCGTTGAGGCCGGCGACATCCAGGGCATCCCAGAACTGCACCGGCTCGAAGTGATCCCAGTTGGCCGAGTAGGTCAGCCGCCCCGAGAAGCGCTGGCGCACATCGGCGATCAATCCGCGCCACCGCTGTACGTGGCGCTCCATCGAGACCAGCTCGCTGCCGACCGCGTAGAGCTCGACCCCTGCGCCCGCCGCGAGATCGGCGTAGTGGGTGACGAAGTGGCGATATGCGGCCCACCAGCGGTCGAGATCGCCCGGCTTCAGGGTGCCGCGCCATTCGCCCTTCGCCCGCCGCCGCACGTGCACGATGGGCATGAGGAAGACCCGCAGGCCACGGGCATGGGCTGCGCCGATGACCCAGCGCAGCGTCTCGTCGTCGGTCTCGGGGCCCGGCGCGATGCTCGACGCCGCGACGTCGACCTGCTGCCAGCGGGTGATGAGCTGCACGTCGGTGACGCCGGCGAAGGGCATCTCGTCGAGGAACGCCCCATAGCTCGAGCGGCGATACGCGGTGTCTGCGCCCTTGATGAAGAGCCCCAGCGAGGCGCCGCGGCGAAAAGCGTCACCGCGGGCCCGCGGCGGCGGCAACCCGTCGGTCGGCGACCGCGGCGCGGCCGGTCTCGCCCACGGGCAGAGCGGCGCGGCGAGCAGGCCGGCGGCGCCGCCGAGCAGGGCCAATGCCCGCCGGCGGTCGGGGTGCTGCAGAAGCGGCGGAACTCCGAGAGCATCAGACATCGGCGCGACGCTAGCACGCCCCGGGACGCGACGCACCCCGCCCCTTGACTTCGAGCGGGGCCCGCCCGAACGTGGTCGGGGAGGTCCATCGATGGTTGCCGTCTCGCCGGCCCGTGGCCGGGGCATCTTGTGGCCCGCGCTCGCCGCGGGCGTCGTCGTCCTGGCCTCGTTCGCCGCGGCCGCGCAGCCGACGCTCACGCTGACCCGGGTCCCGGGGACCGACGCGGTCGAGCTCGTCGGCGACATCCCCGTCACCGGCCCCTTCGCCGTCCGTCATCGGGTGCCGGTCGAGACGCGGGCGGCGATTCTGCATGTGTGGCCGCGGGCGATTCAGCCCGACTGCTCCGCCGATCCGCCGCCGCACGACGCGCCGCAGACCCACGTCATCGAGATGGACCTGCGCGGCGAGGGCGAGCACCGCTGGGCGAACGGCACGGTGCCGCACCTGCAGGTCGACCGCGAGTTCTGCTTCGGCGTGCAGTCCATCGAGGGCATCGCCTTGCCGCCGGCCGCCGGCTTCGGCCTGCTCGAAGCCGGGGTCGCGACCGTATCCGTCGACGAACCCGACATCTGGGCGCGGCAGCTGTCGGCGCGCATCATCCAGGCCGCATGCACCGCGGCGACGGCGGACGGCGCCCGCATCTCGTGCGATGCCGAGCGTTGGCAGGGCGAGCTGCGGCGCCGGTTGGTGACCGGACTGCTCGGCTCGATGCTGCCGCTCGCCCGCGCCAGCCGGGCCACCTCCGAGCGGGCCGTCGCCCAGGCGGGCAAAGCCCTGGGCACGCTGCGCGAGCGCGCCCGGCGTCTGCCCGCCGCGGAGCTGCCCGTCCCGGTCGACGACGTCCTGCGCATGAACCCGGCTGCGCTGCGCCAGACCCGGGACGCCCTGGTGAGCGCCGGCGGCTCGACCCCGTGGGCTTCCTGGCTGAGCGACTACATCGCCGTCGTCGAACGCATCGACTTCGAGATCGGCCGCCGCTCGACGCAGGAGCAGGCCGTCAGCGAGGCCGAGAGCGCGCTCGTGGCGCGGCTGCAGGACGACGTCGCCGACTTTCTGACCCGTGACGCCTACGCCGAGCGCCGCTCCCCGGCGGCTCGGGGCAGCGCGCGCACCGGGGACGCAGACAACTTCGCGACCCCGGTCTACGGCGTCGCGGTGGGGGTACCGCTGCACGGCGGCGACCCATGGCTCTTCACCTACGCCGGCGTGCACATCTTCATCGAGCCGGTCGAGCGCAGCATCCCTTTCGATCAGATGGTCGGGGGCACGGTGGCCCAGCGGCTGTCGGTGTTCGTGGGCGCGCTGACCAGCGATCCCGGCGGCGTGCGCAACGCGCGGGTCAGCCCCGGCCTCGGCGGGGCGTACCCCGGGCTGGGCATCGGGTGGCGCGTCACTCAGCACCTCGCGGTCGATGTGATCGCATTCGTGTATACGGCGACCGATGATGACCCGTTGAACGATCGACAGACCCTCGGCGCGACCGTGGCCGGCGGTCTGACCGCAGAGCTGGACATCGTGCAATGGCTGACGCCCGACTGAGCCGTGGAGAGCCCATGACCCGCTGCCAACTCAACGCGCCGCGCGAAGCGTTCGCCGGTCTGGCGGTGCCGCTGGCCTGTAGCCTCGACGGCGCGCCGCCGCTCACCGAGGTGCCCGTGCGGTTCGCTTTGGTGGCCGGCACCGCCGAGGTCGAGCTGACGACCGTCGCGGTCTTGACGTCTTCGGCGGGCAGTGGAAACGGGGCGGCGCAGGTCGTGCTCGGCGAGAGCGCGGGCGCGGTCACCGTCGTGGCCACCCCGATCGTCGACGGCCGCCCGGGCGCCGCCGGCACGGCCGTGGTGGTCTTGATATGAGCGTCGAATCGTCCCCCATGCCCCCGACCGCTGACCGATTCACCCCGCGGCGCCGGATCGCGCGTCTCGCCGTCGTATCGTGCCTGCTCGCGGCGGGATGCCAGACGTTCGATGACAGCGCGATCAGCGTGGCGGCGCCGATCAGCGTCGCCGCCGACGGGGCCTCGATCTACGACGTCGAGGTCTGCGCCGTCGCCGAAGACCTCGGCGACGTCGACGTGATCATCGAGGCCAGCGGCGGCGAATGGCTCGTCCCGCTCGATCCGGGGCGGCGGAGCGAGACCAGCGTGCGCCTCGACGCGTCCACGCCGTGTGCCGGCGACCGCTGGATCGTCTCTCGCGACCTGCGCCCGGTGCGCTTCCGCGCCATCGTCGACCAAGACGAGCTCGGCGAGGCCGAGACCAACCTGACCCTCGCGCCGCTGTCGGCCGTCGAGTTCAGCCCGAGCGCGGCGTTTCTGGCGAGCGCCGGCGAGTCGGTGATCGAGATCAACGTGCGCGGCATAGTCGCCACCGAGGCCGAGACGGCAGGCATGCCCGTGCCGACGCTGGGCACGCGGGTCATCCTCGAGGTGCAGTCCGAGCCGCCGGGTATGGCCGCGATGAACGACCGGGTGATCGTCTTCGGCAACGCCGAGAGCCGCACCCTGCAGGCGTCGCCCGAGACCCGCGAAGTCATCATCAGCGCCCGCTCGACCGGCGGGGATCTGCTCGGCACCCTCGTCCTGCGCCAGGGTGGCAGCCCGTAAGGGCTTGGAAACGCTGCGCTGTACCGCTCTCGGCGTTGTGTGACCGGCGTGCGCGGCATAGATTGGCTGAGCGAATCGGCGGAGTGATCAAATGACACGCGTGATGGGACCGGCTTGCCTCCTGGTGACGCTCACGCTGGCGTGTGGCGGGGGCCCATCGCCCGACGACGAACGCCCGGCCCGCCCGGCGGCGCCCATAGAGACCGGCCCCCCGCCACCGGCGGTCGATGGCGATCGCTATGGTGCCTTCCCGAGCCTCGCCGAGTTGGAGGCGCTCGCCTCGGCGCCGGCGCCGCAGCGCACGGTTCGGCCCCAGAAGCCGGTGGTCGAGCCGCTCGACGTCGTCGGTCCCCTGCCCCGCCGGGTCGGCCTGGCGACGCTGCGCGAAGACGACGACCCGTTCGATTCGCTGCTCGGCGACGCGGCCGCCGCGGCGAACGACGTCGTGATCAGCCAGACCGTCGCGATGAACTGCGTCGCGCGGGAGCTGGGTCATTACGTCTCGCGCACCGGCCAGGAGCCCGATGAGCGGCTGCGTCGCTTCGCGGCCCTGGTCTGCGGGGCGTCGACCTCGAACATCGCCACCCAGGGCAGCTTCTTCACCGGCGGCGCGCGCCTGACGCCGGAGAAAGCCGCCGGACGCTTCGGCGGCCTGCTGCCCAAGCTCGCGGCGACCCGGCTCTTCCCCATCGACCACCAGGTGGGCGGCTGGCTCGGACGGGCGGGCGATCGGTGGACGGTCATGCTGGTCGCCGCGCCGATCCCGTTGGCCCTCGATCCGGGCGATCGCCGGGCCGCCGCCGACGGCAGCGTGCGGCTGACGGGCCGGCTCTTCGACGACGTCGAGCGGCTGGTGGTGCAGATCACCCACGGCGCCTTCGGCGTGGCGCAATGCGCGGTCGACCCCGAGGTCGAGCTGCCGCGCTTCGCGCTGGATTGCCCCACCGATCGGGGGGACGCCACCGCCACGATCTCCATCGGCGCCTTCGAGAAGGGCCGGTTGCTCGGCCGCATGATCGGCGCGGTGCAGGTCTGGCCCCGCGGCACCGGGCCGGCGCGCTTCGAGCCTGTCGTCGATGGCACCCCGCTGCCCGCCGATCCCCAGGCGTGGGGCCCGGCGCTGCTGAAGTCGATCAACGGTCGCCGCGAAGCGCTGGGGCTCGAGCCGGTGGCCTTCGACGACGCCCAGAGCGGCGGCATGGCCCCGCTCGCCCGACCCTTCGACGACGCGGTGCGCGGCGTGGGCGACCTCGACGCCGCCGATCGCATCGCCATGGGCGTGATGGCCGGCTGGCAGGTGGGCGGGCACGTGCTCGAAGGGGGCTTCGCCGCCGGCCGCATCAGCGGGCCCAAGACCGTCGATCGCCTGCTCGCCGACCTGCTCTGGCTGCCCGACGGGCGGCGGGTGATCTTCGACGTGCGGGCCACCCGCATGGCCATCGGCGCCGGCGCGCTGCCCGGCGCGGCGGGAGAGGCGCCGGTCGGCGTGCTCGTCGGCGCCTATCGCACCCTCGAAGAGGGCTGGCGCTTCGATCTGGCCCGGGAAGACGCCGAGAGCGCCCTCGAAGCGTTGACCCGCGCCCGCGCCGTGCGCGGACGCTCGGCGCCGATCCGCCAGCCCGCGGTCGAGCAGGCCCACGTGCCGCT
Organism: bacterium; assembly: GCA_030427205.1. Taxonomy (GTDB): domain Bacteria; phylum Myxococcota_A; class Bradymonadia; order UBA7976; family UBA1532; genus JACKDM01. The sequence continues at coordinate 341,184 of JAUHXC010000002.1, forward strand.
GTCCGGCGCCGAGCTGTCGGGGCCCAGGGTCAGCCAGGCCCTCGCCGCGCTGATGCAGACGACCGGCGAGCACTTCGGACGACAGGCGGCGGGCGTCGCCTTGCGCACCACGCACATCGACGGGGCGCTGTTCCCCGAGCCGATCCTCGAGATCGAGCCGCTCGAGGTCGCGGTCATCGTCGGCTACGGCACCCGCGACGCCGGCCCGTGGCCGCCGCGGGTCGTCTTGATGAGCTATCCCCGCTGAGCCTTGTCGGACGGATACAGCCGATCGAGCGCATCCGCCGCCGGCAGGACGATCCACCCTTCGCTGCGTGCCGCCGCGCGCTGAGCCGGCGTCTGCGGGTCGACCCAGACCTCGCCCGGCCGCTGCCCGTCGAGCCATGCGATGCGCGCGATGATGGCAGCGACGATGGCATCGAAGGTATCATCACTGCCACGCATGGCATCATCGATGGCATCAGGCATGCTCAACCAATGGCATCGCGCGCGCAGCGCATCGGCCAAAGCCGCCAGCCGGTCGAGCCGCTGTCGACCCTTGTAGCCGGCGTCGGTCAGGCCCCAGCGGGCGAGCGCCACGGCGGGATAGGTCTCGAAGACCCGCCCGTCGCCGCTGCGATCGGCGACGCCCATGGCGCCGAGCAGCCGCAGGCAGCGGAACATCGGCACCGCGATCAGATCGGACGACGCGCTCAGCGGCCAGCGACGGGTGATGCCGCGCACGACGCGATCGGTCTCCCGAAAGCGCAGCCGATCGCGGATGGCGGGCCCCCATGGCGCGTCGCGAGCGGTCGGGCCCGACGCCGCGGCGCCCGGGCCGGGCTGCCCGAAGGCGTCGACGAAGGCGGTGAACTCCACCGGCCAGCCAAACGGCGAGTCGATGCCGATCGCGGCGCACGGCCGCTGCCGTTCGAGCAGCGCGGCATCGTCGGCGCCGACCCCGGCCTCTTCGACCCGCGCCCCGGCGCCACGCCACGCGATGCGCGCGTAGCCGGTCTTCGCCGGGTCCGAGGCGAGGTCTATTCCCAGTGTGTGCATCACGGCAGGGGTATCGCTCATCGGCGCATGCTACGGTGCGCGCCGTCGATGAGCGAGACCCGAATGAGACATCGGCCCGCCGGCGGGCCCGGAGCAAGGCAGCCATGAGCGACGACGGCGTCGAGATCCCCCACGACCGCCTGCCGCCCGCGACCCTGCGGCGGCTGATCGAAGAGTTCGTCAGCCGCGAGGGCACCGACTATGGCCACGGCGACTACGACATGGACGGCAAGGTGCGTCAGGTCATGCGCCAGCTCGAGCGGGGCGAGGCGGCGATCGCGTTCGACCCGCGCCTGCAGAGCGCGACGATCGTCAGCAAGCGCCGCTGATCGGGTCGGACGGCGGCCTCAGCGCTCGCGGAAGTAGATGAACCACTGCCCGCTGCCGAGCCCCGAGCGCCCGCACTTGCGGCTGCCGTCGTCCTCGCCCCAGTCGGTGCCGTCGCTCTGGTTGCTGTCCATACCGCGGTCGTCGAAGTCGACGGTGAAGTCGCTGGTATCGCCGCAGGAGTCCTCGCCCTCGAGGTAGCCCGCGTTCCAGCGGTCGTTGACCCCGCGGGTCGAGCCGTTGCGGTTGTTGCGCCGCGCCGGCTCGGGCTGGTCGTCGCCGGCGCCGTTGCGCTCGCTGAAGCACGAGTTGGCGTCGCTGCCCGTCGTGATCTCGCGGTACCAGGGCACGTTGTAGAACGACAGATCGACGGTCATCGCGTCGTTGGCCCCGCGCACCGCGTCACGGCAGGTGAAGCGCACGTCGGCGTTGCCGCCGAAGCCGCGCATGCCGTTCCACACGCCGCTGTGCCCCGAGGCCGGCGCCAGCGTACGCAGGTCGGTGTAGTAGCCGCTCGACTGGTCGTTGAGCGTCGTGGTGCGGGTCGAGGCCACCAGCGTCCAGCCGCCGCCGTCGGTCGCCATGTCGCAGTGCACCAGGTAGTCCTGGTTGTGGCCCGGCGGGCGCAGCGTATAGACCCCGCTGGTGCGGCGGCCGTTGTTATAGGCCTCCTTGCAGCTGCGGAATGTCTGGTTGATCTCGCGGTTGCGCTCGCGGGCGAAGACGAACCACTGCCCGCTGCCCAGACCCGATCGCCCGCACTTGCGGCTGCTGTCGTCCTCGCCCCAGTCGGTGCCGTCGCTCTGGTTGCTGTCCATGCCGCGGTTGTCGAAGTCGACGGTGAAGTCGCCGGTATCGCCGCAGGAGTCCTCGCCCTCCAGATAGCCCGCGCTCCACTGGTTGCCCCGGGGCAGGCTCTGCCCGTTGCGGTTGTTGCGTCGCGCGGGCGGCGGGTTGAGGTCGCCGACGCCGTTCTGCTGGCTGAAGCACGACTGGGCGTCGCTGCCGGTCGTGATGCTCATGTACCAGGGCACGTCGTAGAACGAGAGGTCGACGGTCATCGCCGAGCCCGCCGAGCGCACCGCGTCGCGGCAGGCGAAGCGCAGGTCGAAGTTGCCGCCATAGGCCCGCAGCCCGTTCCAGACCCCGGCGTTCCCCCGGCCCGGCGCCAGGGTGCGCAGGTCGGTGTAGTAGCCGCTCGCCTGATCGTTGAGCGTGCTGTTGCGGGTCGAGGCCACCAGCGTCCAGCCGCCGCCGTCGGTATTCTGGTCGCACCACACCTCGCGCACCGTATTGCCGCCGTTCTCGCGGATGCGGAAGATGCCGTCGCCGGTGAAGCCCTGGTCGCGGGCCTCGCGGCAGCTGTTGAACACCCGATTGCCCGGATCGAGCTGCACCGCGGCGCACGCGACGCTGCCGTCGGCGTTGATCGCCCGCACGTACTGGCCGTTGGGGCACGACAGGTTGCCCGAGCGCGGCCGCCCGCAGACCGAGCTGCCGTTGGCGTTGATGCGCACGATGGCCTGACCCGCGCCGCAGGTATTGGCCGGCAGCGCGGTGAGCCCCTGGCGATCGGGCACGCAGTCGATGCGGCCATCGGAGCGCACCCGGGTGACCACCTGGCCCGCGGGGCACGCCCGATCGCCCGAGCGCAGCGTGCGGCACTCGGTGCGGCCGTCGGCGTGGATCCGGTAGATCGCCTGCCCGCCGCCGCATTGATTCGCGGGGATCGCCGCCAGCCCGGTGCGATCGGCGACGCAGACCACGTTGCCGTCGGCGGTGATCCGGCTGACGACCTGCCCCCCCGGGCAGCGACGGTCGCCGGTGTGCAATTGCCGGCATTCGGTGCGGCCGTCGGAGCGCACGCGGTAGATCGCCTGCCCCGGGCCGCAGGTATTGCCCGGCAGCCGGGTCAGCCCCTGCTCGTCGGGCGCGCAGTCGACGGTGCCGTTGGCGTTGATGCCGATCACCTTCTGCCCATCGGGGCAGTCCTGGTTGCCCGAGTGCAGGGTGCGGCACTCGGTGCGGCCGTCGGGGTGGATGCGGAAGATGGCCTGGCCGCCGCCGCAGCGGTTGCCGGGGATGGCGGCGATGCCGCTGCGGTCGGCGCGGCAGATGACGCTGCCGTCGTCGTCGAGCCCGGCGACGTACTGGTTGGCCGGGCAGGCCTGATCGCCGGATCGCGGGCGCCCGCAGACGGTCGCCCCGTTGGGCGCGATGCCCACGATGGCCTGCCCGGCGCCGCAGCGGTTGGCGGGGACGCCGGGCAGCCCGGCGTTGTCCGGCGCGCAGATCACGCTGCCGTCGGCCCGATGACCGATGACCAGCTCGCCGTCGGGGCAGCGCTGGTTGCCGGCGCGCGGGTTGCCGCAGACCGTCGCCCCGTTCTCGCTGATCTGGATGAGCGCCTGCCCGGCGGCGCAGCGGTTGGCCGGCAGGGCCACGAGCCCCGTATCGTCATCGCGCTCGCAGATGGGGTTGCCGGCGTTGTTCCAGCCGCGGAAGGCGGTGCCCGCCGGGCAGCTCACCGAGCGGCAGACCGCCTGCCCGTTGGCGTTGACGCCGACGAGCACCTGATTGCGGCCACAGGCGTACTGCGGCGGCACCAGCAGCCGGCCGCCGCCGTCGAAGACCTGCACGTCGCCGACCCAGATGCCCAGGTTGCCGGCGCGCAGCCGCCCGGCTCCGCCGCTGTCGACGTTGCCCCCGGCGGTGATGCTGCCGTTGCTCGTGATGTTGCCGCCCGCCTGGACGGCGCCGCTGCGCAGGGTGCCGTTGAAGCGGGTATTGCCGCTGAGCTGCACGTTGCCTCGCAGATCGAGGTTGCCGTTGAAGCGGGTATTGCCGTCGACGGTGGCGATGCGGCCGGTCGTGATGGTCGCGTTCTCGATGGTGCCGTTGGTGATGCGCGCCGTCGTGATCTCGGCGGTCACGGCGATGATGTCCTGCAGCGCCCGCAGCGTACCGGCGACGGTCAGCGCGCCGGTGATCCGCGCGTCGCTCTCGAGGCTGATGCCTTCGTCGTTGATCAGGCGCAGCCAGCCGTCGGCGTTGCCGCCTTCGAGCGGCGCGACGAAGATGCTGGCCTGGCTGCCGTCCCAGATGATGCCCTCGTTGGCCCCGGGGTCGTTGAACCGCAGCCGATTGACGTCGACGATGTTGCTGTTGTCCATCAGGATGCCGTTGCGCGAGTTGCCGTCGAAGACCAGCCGCCCCGCGGCGAGGGTCAGGTTGCCGTTGGACATCGTCAGCGAGCCGGCCTTGGTATCGTTGGCGTCGTCGCGTACGAAGGGCAGCAGGTTCGGATCGTCCTGGAAGCGGTCGACGACGAGGTCGGCCACCTCGCCCGGATCGGCGTCCCGACCGTCGTTGCCATCGTCGCCGTCGTTGCCGTCCTGACCATCGGCCCCGGCGTTGCCCGCCGGCCCCCGCGGACCCACCGGCCCCTGGGGGCCACGCTCGCCGACCGGGCCCTGCGGACCCACCGGCCCCCGCTCACCCTCCGGGCCGCGCAGGCCGGTCGGATCACCGACCCAGCGGCCGTCGCCGTCGATCACCAGCCGCTCGCCGATGCTGACCGAGCGCGGGTGGATGTCGGTGGTCACGTCCAGCGCGGTATCGGCGACGAACGCCGCCGGCACCTTGCGCAAGGGCGTACGCGGCGCGAGCGGCGCGCCGCCGTCGATCTGGATCTCGAGGAAGAGCGCATCGCGGCCGAAGAGCGCGCCGTCGAGCGGCTGCTCGCTGCCGATGGCCACCGCGTAGTAGCCCTCGAAGAAGACGACCGCCGGGTGCACCTCCTGAAACAGCGGCTCGCCGCCTTCGACGGCAGGAAACAGCCGCACGGTGATGCGGTGCTGGCCTTCCACCGGGCGGTTGTCGCCGTCGTAGACCAGCCCCTCCTGCAAGACCTGATTCGGCAACGCTGCCGCGTGCCCGGGCAGCAGCGTCAGCACCAGCAGCGCGGCGGCCGCCGCAGCCGCGGTCGTGTAGAGCTCACGCATCGTCAATCTCCTCCTGCGGGCACGCTGCACGCCGCGCCGATGCCGGGCGCGGCCTCTTCCTGATCGGGGTTGGGCACCTCGACGCAGTTGTCGGCGTCGTCGAGCACGCCGTCGCCGTCGAGGTCCGTGTCGCACGGGCTCTCGGCCTCCTGGTCGGCGTTGGGCACCCGCGGGCAGCGATCCTCGTCGTTGATCACGCCGTCGCCGTCGTCGTCTGCCTGGCCGAGCGCGTCGCAGTCGTCCCCCGGGCCATCGGGCCACTTGCACGGGTCGCTGTGGTTCGGGTTGCCGTCGCCGTCGTCGTCGAAGAAGAACGCCTGGCAGGCATCGCCCTCGCTGTTCTCGTCGGCGTCGACCTGATCCGGGTTGGGCGTATCGGGGCAGTTGTCTTCGAAGTCGTCGACGCCGTCGCCGTCGCCATCGCCCGCCTGGCACAGATCGCCGATGCCGTCGCCGTCCGCGTCCCGCTGGCGGCTGTTGGCGGTGTCGACGCAGTTGTCGCAGGCGTCGCCCACCCCGTCGCCGTCGCTGTCGGTCAAGTCCTCGGTCGCCACGGCGGGGCAGTTGTCGACCGCGTCGGGGATGCCGTCGTCGTCGCCGTCGGTGTCCTGCCCCTCGACAGGTACGCTGCACGCCGCGCCGACCCCCGGCGCGACCTCGGCCTGATCGGGGTCGGGCCGCTCGGGGCAGATGTCTTCGCCATCGACGATGCCGTCGGCGTCGAAGTCCTCGACGCACGGATCATCTTCGCCCTGGCCCGGATTGGGCGTATTGGGGCAGTTGTCGATGTCGTCGACAAAGCCATCGCCGTCGCTGTCCTGGTTGCCAAGGGCCTCGCAGTCGTCGTCGATGCGCGGATCGGGCCACTTGCACCCGTCGAGGTGGTCGGGCACCCCGTCGCCGTCGGTATCGGCGAAGAACGCCTGGCACAGTTCGCCCCGGCCGTCCTGGTCGGCGTCGACCTGATCCGGGTTGGCGGTGTCGGGGCAGTTGTCGATGTCGATCGGCACCCCGTCGCCGTCGCTGTCGACGTCGCACGCGTCCCCGGGGCCGTTGCCGTCGGTGTCGGCCTGATCGGGGTTGGCGTCGTCGGGGCAGTTGTCGCAGACGTCGCCCACCCCGTCGCCGTCGCCGTCGCCCTGGTCCGGATCGGCGTCCTCGGGGCAGAGGTCGAACAGGTCGGGCACGCCGTCGCCGTCGCCGTCGGTCGGATCCACCGGCGTCGAGCAGGCCACCCCCCGGCCGTCGACGTTCTCTTGATCGGGATCGGGCACCTCGGGGCAGACATCGTCCTCGTCGGGCACGCCGTCGCCGTCGACGTCGGTCGTGCAGGCGTCGTCCTCCGACTGCGCCGGGTTGGGCACCAGACGGCAGGTGTCGATGCCGTCCTCGACGCCGTCGCCGTCGGTGTCCGCCGCCCGCAGCGCGTCGCAGTCGGCGTCGGCCGGGCCGGGCAGCTCGCAGTCGTCCTGGAAGTCGGGGATGCCGTCGCCGTCGACGTCGCTGAACGCGTCCTGGCAGGCGTCGCCCACCCCGTCGCCGTCCACGTCCCGCTGCCCCGGGTTGGGGTCGTCGGGGCAGTTGTCGAGCGCGTCCTCGACGCCGTCTTCGTCTTGATCGAAGTCGCACGCGTCGCCGATGCCGTCGCCGTCGCTGTCTTCCTGGTTCGGATCCGCCGTCTCCGGGCAGACGTCGCAGGCGTCCCCTACCCCGTCGAGATCGAAGTCGCTGATGTCGGGCGCGGCGGTATCGGGGCAGTTGTCGAACGCGTCGGGGATGCCGTCGCCGTCGCGATCGTCCGGCGCCGGCGGGCAGGCGTCGCCGATCCCGTCGCCGTCGCCGTCGGCCTGGTCGCCGTTGGCCACGTCGGGGCAGTTGTCGACGTCATCGGCGACGCCGTCCCCGTCGCGGTCGGCGATGGGCTCGCCGCTGCACGCGTCCCCCTGCTGGTCGCCGTCGCTGTCGGCCTGATCGGGGTTGGGATCGTCGGGGCAGTTGTCACAGGCGTCGCCCACCCCGTCGAGGTCGCTGTCGGTCAGGTCGAAGACCGGCAGGTCGGGGCAGTTGTCGATCTCGTCGGGCAGGCCGTCGTTGTCCCGGTCGTCGTCGCACGCGTCGCCGATGCCGTCGCCGTCGCTGTCGAGCTGGTCCCGATTGGCGATCTCGGGGCAGTTGTCTTCGTCGGGCGCGACGCCATCGCCGTCGTTGTCGTCGCCGGGGTCGGGGCAGCCCGGCTCGCCGGCCACGCAGTCGGCGCACGCGTTGCCGAAGCCGTCGCCGTCGTCGTCGGCTTGATCGGGGTTGGCGTCGTCGGGGCAGTTGTCGCAGGCGTCCCCCACCCCGTCGCCGTCGCCGTCGCTCAGGTCGAAGACCGCCAGATCGGGGCAGTTGTCGATGTCGTCGGTCAGGCCGTCGCCGTCGCGATCGTTGCGCTGCGCGTCGCAGGCGTCGCCGACGCCGTCGAGGTCGTCGTCGAGCTGGCCCGGGTTCTCATCGTCGGGGCAGTTGTCCCGCTCATCGGGGATGCCGTCGCCGTCCCGATCGCCGGCCGGCGCGTCCTCGCAGGCGTCGCCGAACCCGTCTCCGTCGCGGTCGCGCTGGGTCGGGTTGGCGTCGTCGGGGCAGTTGTCGCAGGCGTCGCCCACCCCGTCGAGGTCGCTGTCGGTCAGGTCGAAGACCGCCAGATCGGGGCAGTTGTCGATCTCGTCGGGCAGCCCGTCGCCGTCCCGATCCCCCGGCTCGCCGCGGTCGCAGACGTCGCCGAAGCCGTCCTCGTCGGCGTCCGCCTGATCCGGGTTGGCATCATCCGGGCAGTTGTCCTCGGCGTCGACCACCCCGTCGGCGTCGCGGTCGTCGGGCGGCGGCGCGTCGGGCCCGCACGCGTCGCCGAACCCGTCGCCGTCGGTGTCGGCCTGATCGGGGTTGGGCCGATCGGGGCAGTTGTCACAGGCGTCGCCCACCCCGTCGAGGTCGCCGTCGCTCAGGTCGAAGACCGCCAGATCGGGGCAGTTGTCGAACGCGTCTTCGATGCCGTCGCCGTCGCGATCGGCGATGACGAACTCGTCGCACACATCGCCGATCTCGTCCTCGTCGGCGTCGACCTGATCCGGGTTGAAGACGAGCGGGCAGTTGTCGCTGGCGTCGGGCACGCCGTCGGCGTCGGTATCGAGCACCTCGGGGTCTTCGCAGGCGTCGCCCACGTCGTCGCCGTCCCGATCGATCTGCTCGGGGTTCGCCGCCTCGGGGCAGTTGTCGCAGACGTCGCCCACCCCATCGAGATCGCTGTCGGTGATGTCCCGCGAGGGCACGTCGGGGCAGTTGTCGATGTCGTCCGCCAGCCCGTCGCCGTCGCGGTCGTTCTCGGCGTTCTCCTCGCAGACGTTGCCGACGCCGTCACCGTCGCCGTCGGCCTGATCGGGGTTGGCGTCGTCGGGGCAGTTGTCGTCGGCGTCGTCGACCCCGTCGCCGTCCCGATCCCCCGGCTGAGCGCCGACGCAGGTGTCGCCGATGCCGTCGCCGTCGGCGTCTTGCTGATCGGGGTTGGCCGCCTCGGGGCAGTTGTCGCAGGCGTCGCCCCATCCATCGAGGTCGCTGTCGATCTGCAGCGGGTTCTCCGTATCGGGGCAGTTGTCGATGCCCGCCGGCCAGCCGTCGCCGTCGGGATCGAGCCCCTCGGGATCGGGATCGCAGGCGTCGCCGAGGCCGTCGCCGTCGCTGTCGAGCTGCTCCGGATCGGCCACCGCCGGGCAGAGATCGTCGTCGTCGACGACCCCGTCGCCGTCCACATCGGGCGGGTCGCAGGCATCGCCCGCGCCGTCGCCGTCGGTATCGGCCTGCTCGGGGTTGGCGTCCTCGGGGCAGTTGTCGAGGTCGTCGGCGACCCCGTCGCCGTCGCCATCGGCCACCATCGGCGGGTCGCAGGCGTCGCCCGCGCCGTCGCCGTCGCTGTCGATCTGCTCGGGGTTGGCGTCGTCGGGGCAGTTGTCCAGGGTGTCGGGGATGCCGTCGTCGTCGCCGTCCACCGGCCCGATGTCGGCGGTCGTCGCCGCGTCCGGGCCGAACCCGCCGTCGGGATCGTCGGGGCCCACGTCCGGCTCGAAGAAGGGCTCCATATCCGGGCGTGGCCCCATGTCGGGCTGCGGCTCCGGATCGGGCGCCGGCTCGGGCTCGCCCATCACCGCGTCGGGCGCAGCGGCGTCGGGGCCCGTCTCAGCGGTCTCGCCACCACAGGCAGCGAGACCGATCGTGATCAGCACGAGCCACCCGGCCGAGCACCAGTGACGCATGAATTTCTCCTGGAGCAGATTACTGTGCAGACGGTATCTTCTGTAAATATTGGAATCAGATTCAAGGAGGGTTCCACGATGCGCACGATTCGAGAGAGCGGATCGCTCGGCGCCTCGCTGGTCGGCGCGACCCTGATCGTGGCGGGCTTCGCCGTCGGCTGCGCCGAGAGCCCCGGCGAGACCGGGCGCGTGGAAGGTGAGCTGATCCGGGCCGAAGCGCCGGCCCCAGCCACGGAGCGCGCGGACGATACCGATCGACTGCGCCGGCTCGAAGCGCGGCTGCTGGCGACCGAGCAGCGCTTGGAAGAGGCCGAGCGGCGCGCGGCCACCGCCGAGGCCCGCAGTCGGGCTGCGGTGGTCGGTGGGCCGAAGGGGCCGACCGCCCTGGTCGACGAGACGGTCGAGCAGCGAAGCGAAGCGGAGATCAAGCAGGCCGCGACCGGCGTGGACGATGGCGCGGCCGGTCCGTTGCCCGCGCCCGAGGCGCCGGCCTACGACGAGCGCACCGATCCCTACAAGGCCGAAGCCTTCAACGTCGATCCCGATCCGAACGACTGACGATCTACGGCTCGCGAACCTCTGCCGGGCGGCCTTCGAGGATGGCGCGGATCGCGGGGGGCAGCGGCGCGACGCGCATCGGCGGGCCATCGTCGGCGCCGGGCTCGGCCCAGATCCGGACCTCACGCCCTTCGACGACCACCCGCTCACCGAGGCTCAGGCGGTGGGCGACGGTGAAGCTGCGCCGGCCGATGGACTCGACCCGGCAGTCGGCGGTCAAGACGTCGCCATAGGTCGCCGACGACTTGAAGTCGGCCTCGGCCCGCACCAGCGGCGTGCCCAGGGCCCCGTAGTCTCGCCGCAGGCGGTGGTGATCGAGCCCGACGGCGTCGAGCATGCGGTGCGTCGAGGCGTCGAACCACGCGTAGTAGCGCGGATAGAAGACCACGCCCGCCGCGTCGCAGTCGCCCCAGCTGACGTGCACCTGCCGTCGATGACTCAGCGGCCCCCGCCCGTCCGCGCCCGCCGGCTCAGTAGTGCTCATCGAGCGCCTCGACCAGCTCGATGAGGGCCGGGTCGTCGCCGGTCGGCACCCGCACCTGAAGCTGCATGAAGAGGTGCCCTCGACCGCCGCCCCGGCGAGGCAGGCCCTTGTTGCGCGCGCGCAGTCGCTGGCCGCTCTGCGAGCCGGCGGGGATCTTGAGGGTGAGCGTCGTGCCTTCGGGCGTCGGGACGTCCACCGGGCCGCCCTTGACCGCCTGAGCGACGGTGATGGGCACGTCGATGGTCAGGTCGTCGCCCTCGGCGCGATAGCCGGGCGGGATCGCGACGTTGACGACCAGGTAGAGGTCGCCCGCGCCGCCCGGCCCGGCCTGCCCTTTGCCCTGGAGGCGGATCTTCTGCCCGTCGGCGATGCCCGCCGGCACCTTGACGTTGCCGCCGACGCCGGGCAGGTGCACTTCACCGCCGTCGACCGCCTGCCGCAGCGGGATGGTGAGCCGGCGCTCGACGTCGCGGCCCTTGCGCTGCACCTGCGGTCCGCGCCGGCCGAAGCCGCCGCCCATGCCGCCCAGATTCCCCCCCAGATTCCCTCCGAAGAGGCTGCCCAGCAGGTCGTCGAGGTCACCGAAGCCGCCCAGGCCGCTGCCGCCGACGTTGAAGCCGCCGCCGCCGCCCATGCCGCCGAAGCCGCCCGCCCAGCGTTGGTAGTTGCGGGCCGCGTCGGGGTCGAAGCCCTCGCGCAGCCCGTCGGGGCCGAACTCGTCGTAGAGCGTGCGCTTGCGCGCGTCGGAGAGCACCGCGTGGGCCGCCGAGATCTCCTTGAATCGGGCCTCTGCCGCCGGATCGTCGGGGTTGCGATCGGGGTGATATTTGCGCGCCAGCTTGCGATAGGCCTTCTTGATCTCGTCGGTGTCGGCCCCTTTCGCGACGCCGAGGATGCCGTACAGATCGGTGTCGTTGCTCATGGTCCGCCTCGTGTCGGGTTCGGTGTCAGCGCGAAGACGCTAACCACCGACCGCCCGCCTGACAACCGCGGTTGTGCCACGGGGCCCGATCGGGGTACGACCAGCCTCCACCGCGACCCATCGCCGCGAGGATGCCCGTGAAGCGCTACCCGGCCTACGAGTTCCCCGAATACGTCGACTGGACCCCCGACCCCGAGGTGCAGGCGCAGTTCGCCGAGACCATCGCCCGCGATCCGGAGCGGGCGGCGACCATCGCGGCGCTCGGCGACGACGCGCTGCTCGACCTCTACCGCGGCCTCGTCGCCGCCCGGCTGCACGACGTGCAGCTCAAGCGCTGGGTCAAGCAGGGGGTCATCACCAAGGCCTGGCTGGCCAGCGGCGAAGAGGCGGTCACCATCGGCGCCTGCGCGGCGCTCGGGCCCGACGACGTCGTCGGGCCGATGATCCGCAACGCCGCGGCGCTCATCGAGCGCGGGGTGCCGCTCGTCTCGTGCTTCGCCGGCTACCTGGGCACCACCGATACCATCACCCGCGGCCGCGACCTGCACATCGGCGACCTCGATCGGGGCGTCATCCCGCCGATCAGCCACATCGGCGATCTGGTGCCGGTCATGGCCGGCGCGGCGCTGGCGTTCGCCATGCGCGGCGAGAAGCGGGTGGCGCTGACCTGGACCGGCGACGGCTCGACGGCCACCGGCGCCTTCCATGAGGGCCTGCGCACCGCCGCCGCCCTCGGCGCGCCGCTCGTCTGCGTCGTGCAGGACAACCAGGTCGCGCTCGGCACCCGCATCGAGGCCGCCTACCGCGGCGACTTCGCGTCGTTCGGGCAGGCCTACGGCGCCATGCTCGTCGAGATGGACGGCAACAACGTGCTCGACTGCTACGCCGCTACCAAGCGGGCCGTCGACGCCTGCCGCGCCGGCGACGGCCCGGTGATCATCGTCACCCGCACCTTCCGCATGGGCGGCCACGCGACCCACGACGAGCGCGAGGCCCGCGAGCTGTTCGACGACGCGGTCTACCGCCACTGGGGCCAGCGCGATCCGGTCGGCTGCTACGAGACGTGGCTGGTCGAAGAGCGCGGCATCGACCGCGCTCGCCTGGAAGAGATCGAAGCCCGCGTCTCCGCCGAGATCGACGCCGCCGCCGAAGAAGCCAAGGCGGGGCGCGGCGTGCGCGAGCCCGATCCGGCGACCGTCTCCGACGGGGTCTACGCCCCGGCCGAGGCCGGCTGATGGGCTCGAGCACCGGCCGGCTCTTCCGGGTCACCACCTTCGGCGAGAGCCACGGCGACGCGCTGGGTGCGGTGGTCGAGGGCTGCCCGCCGGGGCTCATACTCGATCTCGGCGCGCTGCAGGCCGATCTCGACCGCCGGCGCCCGGGTCAGAGCAAGCTGGTGACGCCGCGCAAGGAGCGCGATCGGGTGCGGGTGGTCTCGGGGGTCTTCGAGGGGCGCACGACGGGCACGGCGATCGGGCTCTTGTTCGTCAACGAGAACGCGCACAGCAAGTCGTACGACAACGTGCGCGACCTCTACCGGCCGGGGCACGCCGACTACACCTACGACGCGCGCTATGGTCATCGCGACTACCGCGGGGGCGGACGGGCCAGCGCTCGGGAGACCGCCGCCCGCGTCGCCGCGGCGGGCATCGCCCGGCAGTGGCTCAGCGCGACCCACGGCGTCGAGGTCATCGGCTGGGTCGAGCGGGTCGAAGACATCGAGGCCGCCGTCGACCCCGAGGCGGTCACCCGCGCGCAGGTCGAAGCCCACCCGACGCGCTGCCCGATCCCCGCGGTGGCCGACGCGATGGCCGAGCGCATCACCGCCGTGCGCGCCGACGGCGATACGGTCGGCGGCGTCGTCGGCGCCGTCGCCCGCGGGGTGCCCGCCGGCTGGGGCGATCCGGTCTTCGACAAACTCGACGGTGAGCTGGCCAAGGCCTGCTTGTCATTGCCCGCGTGCAAAGGCTTCGAGATCGGCAGCGGCTTCGCCGGCACCTACATGCGCGGCAGCGCGCATAACGACCCGTTCTTCCACGACGGCGAGCGGGTGCGCACCCGCAGCAACCGCCACGGCGGCACGCTGGGCGGGATCAGCAGCGGCGAGAGCGTGATCATCCGGGCGGCGTTCAAGCCGGTCTCGACGATCTTCAAGCCGCAAGAGACCGTCGACCGCGACGGCAACCCGGTGACGTTTCAGAACAAGGGGCGCCACGATCCGTGCGTCTTGCCGCGGGCGGTGCCGCTGGTCGAGGCGGCGATGCTGCTGACCCTGGCCGATCACGCGCTGCGGGCGACCGCCATTCGCTGAGCGATACCGGCTGGTATCACCCCATGCCATGCACGGGGCTATTCACGTGCACGGGGCGTAACACTCTCCGCGCAGCGCCTCCGGCGGGAACGTTCGGTAACACGATCGCCGACGCCGAGCGCCGCGCGGAAGTGCTACACTGGCGCGCATGACCACAGCGAGAAGCCGTGCTCAGTTAGCGACGGTGCTCTTCCTCCTGGTCGCGAGCGCATGCGATCCGCCCGCGGACAGTACGCCGGAAGGTGAACCGGACGTCGCGATGCCGGCGCCGGGCTGCGCCTATTCGCCGCGGGGGCCGCTGGTCGAGTGTACGCCGCCGGCCCCGCTGGCCGAGCCCGCCTGCGCCGTCGAGTACGAGGGAGACAGCTGGGGCTGGCGGCACTTCGACGGCGAGGGGCGCCAGATCGCCCGGGGCAGCCAGTACTTCGGCGTCGATACGGTGGCGCGCCAGGTCGACCCCGACGGCACGGAGCGGTGGTTCGAGCAGTCGATCGACGTCGACGGCTGCCTCGAGTGGACGATTGAGCGCGTCGTGCGCTCGGATCAGGCGTTCAAGCGTTCGAGGGATCGGGACGGCGAAGAATGCCGGGTCGAAGAGACGTACGCCGACGAGATCGTCCGCCACACCATCGATCCGGGCTGTGACTGCCGCGATGTACGGGTCGCCCGCGACTGCGCGTTCGGACCGCATGGCCTGGAGCGCTGCGTCGGCACGAACTCGGACGGGTCGAGCTACGTCGAGACCTGGGCCTACGGCCCGAGCGGCAGGCTGATGGAGGAGGCCTACGCGCGCGACGACTTCGCGTATCGCCAGCGCTACGACGCCGAGGGGCGCCGAATCGAGCTGCTCGAGGAGAGCCGTCGGCGCGACCAGCCGATGACGACGACTCGCTATACGTGGACCTACGAGGCGCCTCATCGCGAGATCCGGCGCGTCGACGAGCACGACGATGGCGTGATCGACTGGACCTACCGCCAGGACTTCGACGATCTCGACCGCCAAGTGCTGTACGAGGTCGAACACGACGGACAGATGACGCTGCGCAAGACGACGACATACGCTGACGACGGCGGACGGCGCGTCGTCGAGGAGCGCGAGGATTCGACCATCGTCCGCCTGCGTACGGTCGCGGAAGACGGGTTCACCGAGCGCGTCGAGATCAACGGTGAAGAGTCCGAGTTCACCGCCGTGCGTGTGGACGACGAACACCGCACGCGCGAGTACTTCTACCGCCACCATCACTTCCCGTCCCCCCGCATCTACCACGTGCTCTCCGCCCACGATGAGCGCGATCGGGTGACGAGCGAGCGCGTGCGCTCCGTCTACAACGGGCGTGAGCGTCGATGTACGACGGCGTTCACATGGAGCGGGCCCTGCCCCGTCGTGCCGGGCAGCTACATCGGCAGCGGCTGCCCGTAGGCGGCGGGGCGCGCGGTGCGCCCCGCAGTAGCCTGGATTCAGAGAGACGGCAGGATCAGAGGAGCGGCGGGCTCAGAGCAGCGACGCGAGCGCGCTGCCCATCTCGGCGGGGGTGGCGGCGACCTTGATGCCGGCGGCCTCCATGGCGGCGATCTTGTCCGCTGCGGTGCCCTTGCCGCCGCTGATGATCGCGCCGGCGTGGCCCATGCGGCGGCCCGGAGGCGCCGTGGTGCCCGCGATGAAGCCGGCGACCGGCTTCTTCATGTTGGCCTTGACCCACGCCGCGGCCTGCTCTTCGGCCGTGCCGCCGATCTCGCCGATCATGATGACCGCGTCGGTATCGGGGTCTTCGTTGAAGGCCTCGAGCACGTCGATGAAGTTGGTGCCGTTGACCGGATCACCGCCGATGCCGACGCAGGTGCTCTGGCCGATGCCGAGCGCGGTGAGCTGACCGACCGCCTCGTAGGTGAGGGTACCCGACCGGCTGACGACGCCCACGCGACCCGGCAGGTGGATGTGGCCCGGCATGATGCCGATCTTGCACTTGCCCGGGCTGATGACGCCGGGGCAGTTCGGCCCGACCAGGCGGGAGTCGCTGTCTTGCAGCACCGCCTTGACCTTGACCATGTCGAGCACCGGGATGCCCTCGGTGATCGCGATGATCAGCTCGACGCCAGCCGCGACGGCCTCGAGGATCGCGTCGGCGGCGAACGGCGGCGGCACGTAGATGACCGAGGCGTTGGCCCCGGTCTCGGCGACGGCCTGCTTGACGGTGTTGAACACCGGCACGCTGCCCTCGAACGTCTGGCCGCCCTTGCCCGGGGTGACCCCCGCGACGAGCTTGGTGCCGTAGGCCATCATCTGCTTGCAGTGGAAGCTGCCGGTCGAGCCGGTGATGCCCTGGCAGAGCAGCTTGGTATTCTCGTCGACCCAGATCGCCATTGTCTTACTCCCCGCTCGTGAGTCGAACGATGGCCTGCGCCCCGTCGGCCATGTTGTCGGCCGCGGTCAGCTTCAGGCCGCTCTCCGCCAGGATCTTCTTGCCCAGCTCGACGTTGGTGCCCGCCAGCCGCACGACCACCGGCACCTCCAGCCCCAGCTCGCGGGCGGCGGCGACGACGCCATTGGCGATGATGTCGCACTTCATGATGCCGCCGAAGATGTTGACGAAGATCCCCTTCACGTTGGGATCGCTGAGGATGATCTTGAAGCCGGCGGTGACCTTCTCGGTGGTGGCCCCGCCGCCCACGTCGAGGAAGTTGGCCGGGTCGCCGCCGTAGTGCTTGATGGTGTCCATCGTGGCCATGGCCAGGCCGGCGCCGTTGACCATGCAGCCGATGGTGCCGTCGAGGCTGATGTAGTTCAGGTCGAACTTGCTGGCCTCGATCTCCTTGGGATCCTCTTCGTCCAGGTCGCGATAGGCCAGCACGTCCTTCTGGCGGTACAGCGCGTTGCCGTCGAAGTTGATCTTGGCGTCGAGCGCGATGACCTCGCCCTTGCCGGTGATGACCAGCGGGTTGATCTCGGCCAGCGAGGCGTCCTTCTCGGTGTAGGCCCGATACAGCGCCTTCATGAACTTCGTGGCGTTGCGCACGGCCTTGCCCTCGAGGCCCAGCGCGAACGCCAGGTTGCGGGCCTGATAGTCGGCCAGCCCCACCTTCGGGTCGACCCACTCCTTCTTGATCGCGTCGGGGTCGCGGGCGGCGACCTCTTCGATCTCCATGCCGCCTTCGCTCGACGCCATGAAGCAGACGCGGCTCTGCTCGCGGTCGAGGATGACGCCGAGGTACAGCTCGCGGGCGATGTCGACGCCCTCTTCGATGTACACCCGGCGGACCGTCTGCCCTTCGGCGCCGGTCTGGTGGGTGATGAGCTGCATGCCCAGGATCTCGTCGGCGAGGCTGCGCACCTCGTCGATGCTGCGGGCGAGCTTGACCCCGCCGCCCTTGCCGCGGCCGCCGGCGTGGATCTGGGCCTTGACGACCCAGATGCTGCCCCCGAGAGCCTCGGCCGCCGCCACCGCCTCGTCGGCGGTGAAGGCCACCTGGCCCCGCGGTACGGGCACCCCGTAGGCCTTCAGGATTTCTTTGCCCTGATACTCGTGAATCTTCATCTGGAAAGCCTGACCCGGGGGGCCCGCAGACCGGGCCGGCCCGGATGTCGCGGGATCACATGTGGGAGATGACGTCGCTGCCGAACTCGCTGCACTTGCGCAGGGTGGCGTCGCTCATCTGGCGCTCGAAGTCGTAGGTCACGGTCTTGGCCGCGATGGCCCCCTCCATGCCCTTGATGATCAGGTCGGCGGCCTCGGTCCAGCCGAGGTGGCGCAGCATCATCTCGCCCGACAGGATGACCGAGCCGGGGTTGACCTTGTCCTGACCGGCGTACTTCGGCGCGGTGCCGTGGGTCGCCTCGAAGATGGCGTGGCCGGTGTCGTAGTTGATGTTGCCGCCCGGCGCGATGCCGATGCCGCCGACGCAGGCGGCGAGCGCGTCGCTGATGTAGTCGCCGTTGAGGTTCATCGTGGCGATGACCTCGTACTCGGCGGGGCGGGTCAGGATCTGCTGCAGGAAGGCGTCGGCGATCACATCCTTGATGATGATCTCCTTGCCCGTCTTCGGCGAGGTGAGCTTGCACCACGGCCCGCCGCCGAACTCCTCGGCCCCGAAGTGCTTCTGGGCGGTCTCGTAGCCCCAGTCGCGGAAGGCGCCCTCGGTGAACTTCATGATGTTGCCCTTGTGGACCAGCGTCACCGAGTCGCGATCGTTGTCGATCGCGTACTGGATGGCGGCCTTCACCAGGCGCTCGGTGCCTTCGCGGCTGATGGGCTTGATGCCGAAGCCGGTCGTCTCGGGGAAGCGCACCTTCGAGAAGCGATCGCCGAAGTGCTCGCTCATCAGCGCCGAGAACTTCGCGGCGGCCTCGGTGCCCTCCTGGAATTCGATGCCCGCGTAGATGTCTTCCGAGTTCTCGCGGAAGATCACCATGTCGGTCAGGTCGGGGCGCTTGACCGGGCTCGGCACGCCTTCGAACCAGCGCACCGGGCGCAGGCAGGTGTAGAGGTCGAGCTTCTGCCGCAGGGCGACGTTGAGCGAGCGGATGCCGCCGCCGACCGGCGTGGTCAGCGGGCCCTTGATGCCCACGAGCAGCTCGCGGAAGCCGTCGAGGGTCGCCTCGGGCAGCCACTCACCGGTCGCGTCGAAGGCCTTCTGCCCGGCGAGCACCTCTTCCCAGACGATCTTGCGCTTGCCGCCGTAGGCTTTCTCCACCGCCGCGTCGAAGACGCGCACCGCCGAGGCCCAGATGTCGGGGCCGATGCCGTCGCCTTCGATGAAGGGCACGATCGGGTGGTCGGGCACCTGCAGGGTGCCGTTCGCGTCGAGGGTGATCTTCTCGCCGGTGCTCATGGTTCTCCTCGGGCTTGGGGGACGCAGGGTCGGGGTTCATTACATCGCCCGTCGCCGGTGATCAAGCGCGGCGTCACCCGGTGTATCGGCGGCCGTATCGCCGCCTGTGTCCGCCCCTTGCCAACCGGGGCCGGCGGGCGCACGATGCGAGGCAGCCCGGTCATCGGTGGAGTCCCGCCCGTTGCAGCCCGAGGAGCCTGATCCGGTCAAGACGCGCCGCAGCCTGCGGGGCAAGGTGCTGGTGCTGCTGCTCGCCATCGGCCTCGGCCCGCTGCTCGTCGCCGGCGGCGTCAACATCAACCGCGCGGTGGAGAAGGGCAAGCAGACCGAGCGCCAGCGGCTGGCCCAGGCGGCGCGCTTCGCGGCGGTCTCGGCCACCGATCTCTTCGACCGGGGCATCGAAGACGTGCGCCTGCTCGCCCGCCGGTTCCCCGTCGAGATCTTCGACTTCCAGCGGGCGGAGCGCACGGTCGATCGCGGGCGACGGCTGGCAGCGCTCGACGAGTGGCGCGACGCCCCGCTCATCTCCCGGCTGGTGCAGGAGTTCGCCACGCTCTTCGTGGCCCTCGACGACGGGCGGCTGGTCTATACGACGCCGTTCAGCAACCAGGGCGAGATCGACATGTCCGAGCGCCTGTGGTTCGACGGCCTCGCCGACCGCGGCGGGCTGGCGCCCGGTCCCCTGCCCCCGCTGACGACATCCCTCGAGCCGGGGGCGATCGTCTTCGCGCCGCTGGTGCGGCGCAACGGCAAGCTGGCGGGCTATCTGGGGGCGATCATCGCCAGCGAGATGCTCGCCGACATCTTGCGTCAGGCCGACGAGGGCCTGGCTGACGCCGGCTCGCGCACCGCCCTGGCCATCGTCGATCCCGACGGGCGCATCGCCGCGCACTCCGATCCGACGCGCGTCGGCAGCCCGCTGGAGGGCGAGCTGTGGGCCGACAACGCGCCGGGCACCCGCGAAGTGCGGCTGGGCGACGAGCCGGTCGTGGCCTCCTGGGGTGACGTGGGCCGGGTCGGCTGGCGGGTGGTGATCGTGACCCACCGCGACGACGCCTATCGCTACGTCTACGGCCTGATCTGGCTGCTGATGGTGGTCATCGTCCTGACCTTCGTGCTGGTCCTGCTGATGGCCGACTACTCGGCCCGGCGGCTGCTCGAGCCGATCCACGAGCTCGAGCAGGGGGCCCAGATGATCGGCGCCGGCTCGCTGGATTATCGCATCGAGCTCGACACCCACAATCAGGACGAGTTGGGGCGGCTGGCCCGCAGCTTCAACGCCATGGGCGAGAGCGTGCAGCGCAGCCGGTCGCAGCTCGAGAGCTATGGCCACAGCCTCGAGACGGCCCGCAAGGAGCTCGACGCCATCGTCTACGGCATCACCCACGATCTGAAGAAGTCGCTGCGCGGCATCGAGGCCTTCGCCAGCTTCCTGGGGGAGGACTACGCCGAGTCGCTCGACGAGGACGGCCTGGAGATGCTGGGCTCGATCGCGGTCAACGTCGATCGCATCAACCAGCTGGCCGACGACTTGATCGGGCTGGTCGAGAACGAGCGCGAGCCGGGCCAACCGGCCAGCTTCGACATGGGCGAGCTGCTCGAAGACGTGCGCCAGGCGGTCCTGGCCCGTCACCCGGGCGAGGTGGTGTTCGAAGGCGTATTGCCGCAGATGACCGGCGATCGGGCCCGGCTGCAGCTGGTCTTCGACAACCTCATCGACAACGGCCTCAAGTTCAACCGCTCGGCGACGCCGCGGGTCGTGATCCGCGGCAGCGACGCCCTGCTCAACTGGCGCTTCGAGGTGGTCGACAACGGCATCGGCATCGAGGCCCGCTTTCGGGACCGGGTCTTCGACCTCTTCGCCCGGCTCAACCAGCAGGACGAGTTCGCCGGCAACGGCACCGGGCTCAACCTGGCCCGGCGCATCGTCGAAGAGCACCGCGGGCAGCTGACGGCGGCCGAGAACCCCGACGGCGGCAGCGTCTTCACCGTGACGTTGCCCAAGGAGAGCGAGGCGCTGACCCAGCCGAGCATCGCCGCGTGGCGCCTGCCGGGCGAGAGCGCCGACGTCGACCTGATCTGATCCCGGCGCGACCGACGCAGTATCCCCGCTGCTCCCGCTCTGCCGGTTGTGCTATACGTCCCGCCGTCTCATCCCACGCAAGGAGGAGCCATGGGCCTCTTCGATTTCTTCAGCAACAAGCCCACCCCCAAGAAGATCGAGAAGATCTCCGCCCGCATGCTCAATGAGCATCATCAGACGCAGGTGCGCCAGGAGGCCATCGAGGAGCTGATCGCCTTCGGCACGCCCGAGGCCATCGGCGCGCTGGTCCGGCGGCTGGGCACGAACTTCCGCGATACGATCAAGAACGAGCAGGAGAAGCGCTATATCGATCAGGTGCTCGTCGAGCGCTTCGGCGAGCGCTCGATCACGCCGCTCGAGACCTACGTGCGCACCGAGCAGACCATCTCGGCCGCGATTCGCACGCTGGCCAAGCTGGTCGACGAGGAGTGGCTGGTCGGGCTGTGCGTGGATACGCTGGGCCAGTACTCGCCCACCGACCACCGCTCGATCGATCCCAAGCTGCAGCTCGTCGACGCGCTGGCCGACCACCCCGACGATCCGCGGGTCGTGCCGGCGGTGATGCCGCATGTGCTGGATCACGACGACGACATCCGGGTCAAGGCGATGGATCTCCTCGAGTCGAAGGTCGGCAAGGATCATCCGCAGTACGGCGAGGTGGTCGAGGCGCTGGTCAAGGCGATGAAGGATCCCCTGGCGAGCGGGCGGATCACCCGGCGCGCCGCGCGGGCCCTCGGCGGGCTCGACGCCGACTTCTCCGACCGTCGCGAAGAGCTGGAGGAGTTCGTGCCCGACGGCTACTCGATCACCGAGAACGGCCGCCTCGCCGGGCAGTGACCCCGGGCAGCAACCCCGGTGCGCGCTGCCCGCCTCAGCGGTTCTCGAGCAGCTTGCGGATCGTCTGGGCGTCCGCCGGCGGGAACTCGTAGCCTTCCATCTCGGCCGGGGCGACCCAGCGGAAGTCGTTGACCCGCCGCTTCTCGAGCACGTCGCCCACCAACTCGCAGCGATATACGCAGAAGTCGAGCGCGTAGTCGGCGTACTCGTGCTTGATGAACATCGACGGCTTGCCCACCTCGACCTGCGCCCCG
Source organism: bacterium (assembly GCA_030427205.1). Classification (GTDB taxonomy): domain Bacteria; phylum Myxococcota_A; class Bradymonadia; order UBA7976; family UBA1532; genus JACKDM01. The sequence continues at coordinate 363,115 of JAUHXC010000002.1, forward strand.
AGGCGCTCTTCGATCTCGCGGGCGAGCGCCTCTTCGTTGGACTCACCGGGCTCGACCTTGCCGCTGGGGAACTCCCAGAGCAGCGGCAGGATGGCTTCGGGCCGACGCTGAGTGATGAGAAAGCGCCCGTCGCGCTCGATCTCGGCAGCGACGACGGTGATGGTCTGCTTCTGGGCCACGATGCCTCCTCGGGGCGACAGCGGACGCAGTCTACAGCAGGGGTCGGCGGGAATCGAGGGCCGGAACGCCGGGCCGCGCAACGTCGCGCAGCGGGACGCCGGCGGCGGGGTCAGCGGCGGACGACGAGCTTCTGGCCGGGCTTGAGCACGCTCTTGTTGCCCAGCTTGTTCCAGGCGCGCAGCTGCTTGACGCTGCACTTGTGGGCCTGGGCGATCGACCACAGGCTGTCGCCCGGACGGACCTTGTAGGTGCGTCCGCTCTTGCGGCTGGCCTTCTGCCGGCTCTTGCGGCCGCTGCTGGCGACGCCCTTGCCCTTCTTGCCCTTGCTGCGCTTCGCCGTCTTGCGGTTGCGCTTGCGCGGCTTCTTGGGGGCCTTGGCCAGCTTGTCGAGCCGAGCGATCTCACCGGTCATCCACTGCCGCAGGTCGCCTTCCTTGCCCTGGGGCACCTCGAGCACGATCTCGCGGCCCGTGGGGAAGACGGCGGTGCCCATCTCGGGGTTGAGCTGGCGCAGCGTGCGGTATGGGATACCGCTGCGGCGGGCCGCGTCCATGATCTCGATCTCGTGGCCCCGGGGGATGGTCAGCTTGACGTAGCCCTTGGCCTGCGGCGCCCAGCCGTCCTCGACGTCGATCTGGAAGCCGTAGTGCGACAGGTTCTCCATCACCAGCTTGATGGCGATGGTCCGCGGCACATAACGCTCGGCCTCGGTGTGGAGGTCGAGCTGCCAGAAGTCTTCGAGCCCCTGGGCCTTCTGCGCCCGGGACAACCGACCGGGCCCGGTATTGTAGCCGGCCATGGCCAGCGGCCAGCTGCCGAACTTGTCGTGCAGGGCCTCGAGGTAGGTCAGCCCGGCGCGGGTGGCGTGGCCGAGGTCGGCCCGCTGGTCCCACGCCCGGTCGACGTCGAGCCCGTACTGCTTGCCGGTGCCCGACATGAACTGCCACCAGCCCTTGGCCGACGCCCGGCTGGTCACCGCCGGGCGCAGCCCGCTCTCGATGACCGCCAGGTACTTGAGGTCGGCGCAGGTGCCCATGGCCTCGGCTTCCTTCTCGATGGTCGGGAAGACCCGCCGCGCCCGCTTGGTCCACAGCACGACCTGGGCCCGGTCGCCGAGCACGAGGTAGAACTCCTTCTCCATGCGCTCGCGCACGCCGGGCGCGTCGAGGTCGACCGGCTCGCCGCAGAAGTCGATCTCGTCGGGCAGCTGGTAGGCGCTGATGTCCTTGGGCGTCTGCGCCATCCGGGCCTCGAGGTCGGCCAGGCGCTGCTCGAGCTCGGCGAGACGGTCGGGGCCGGCCTTGGCGGTCTTGCCCGCCTCGGGTCCGGCCAGGGCGGCGGACGAGCCGCAGAGCGCCACGGCCAGGGCCGTATGTGCCAGGGCGGTCGATAGGCGCATGGGGATCCTCCGGTGGTTCGATGGCCAAGTATCGTACATGTGCTATATCTGCACACAATGTAGGTTTTCTCGGCAGCGCCCGTCAACCGGTCTCTCGATCGGTTCGAGCGAGGGCCGTGCACCGCCCGTCGAATGGAGGTAGAGTGCGCCCATGGCCGACATCCTGAGCCAGGACGAGCTCGACGCGCTTCTCGGACAGATGAAGGGCGACGACGACGACGAGGAAGAGCCGGGGCCCGATCCCTTCGCCGCGGTGGCCGCCGATGGCCTCGAAGAAGAGGTGCCGCCGTCGATCGCCGAGGCGGTGCAGGCCGCCGACGACGCCGACGTGCCGCTCGACGCCGATCTCGAAGCCGACGAGGATCTCGCGTGGGATGACGTCGATCAGACCGACGTCAACGTGCAGATGATCCTCGACATCCCGGTGCAGGTGAACGTCGAACTGGGCCGCTCGCGATTGACCATCGGCGACCTGCTCGCGCTCGGTCAGGGGTCGGTCATCGAGCTCGATCACCTGGCCAACGAGCTGCTCGATCTCACCGTGAACAAGAAGATCGTCGCCCAGGGCGAGGCCGTCGTGATCAACGAGAACTTCGGCGTGCGGATCATCGAGGTCGACTCGGTGCGCGACCGCATCCGCAAGCTCTGAGCATCGGGTGAGCTGACGGCACGACAGCCGCAGACCGCCCGCCCTGCCCGCCCCGAACTTCAGGAGGCCCACGTCATGAGCCAGACCCCCGAGCCGTCGATCGTCGTCAACGTGAAGGATGTCGAGGACCGCAGCCGCTTCCACGGCGAGGGCTGGGGCGGGCACTTCCGCCCGCTGACCCCGTCGATGGGCCCCCGCGGCGGCGCGCTGGGCGTCAACTGGATGCGTTGCCCGCCCGGCCGGGCGATGGTCCCCTTTCATGCGCATCTGCGTGAGGACGAGGTCTTCTACGTGCTGTCGGGCCGCGGCGTGCTGCGCTATGGCGACAGCGTGCGCGACATCGGCCCCGGCGATTGCGTCTCGTGCCCCGCGGGCACCGGCGAGGCGCACCAGATCGCCAACCCCTACGACGAAGACCTGATCTATCTGGCGATCGGCAACCACGACCCGCACGAGGTCTGCACCTACCCCGACACCGGCAAGGTGCTGGTGCGCGGCATCCGCGCGCTGGGGCAGGTCGAGGCGCAGGGCTATATGGACGGCGAGCCCGATCCGCCGAAGATCCTCGGCATGGCGCCCGACGAGCGCTGAGGGCCTTCAGCCGGCCTTCAGCCGGGCATCGAGCCGGTCGGCGATGGCCCGCGCGCTCATCACGCCCTTGTAGACGTACAGCTCACCGGGCAGATCGTCGTCGAGCACCTTCTCGCTGACCCGCAGTCGGCTCGAGAGCGCGAAGATGATCGGCTCGCTCAGCCCGCCTTCGACCAGCTCGACCCGCTTCCAGACCGCTTCGCGCGACCAGTAGCCCATGACCTCGAGGTAGACCCGCTCGCCGCTCTCGCCGTGGGTGAAGACGAGATCCGGCACGCACAGCCCGAGGCCGGGCAGGTCGATCAGCTTGCGCGACGGGCGCACGGTCCAGCCGCAGTCCAGGGCCCGGAAGCGGGTCACGAGCGCCTCGACGTCGTCGGGCAGCCGCGCCTTCTTCTTCTCGGCCCCCTCGCGCGCGCCGCCGGAGAGCTTGAACGACACCGGATCGCGGTCCTTGAACCAGCGCACCTCGGCCTCGAGCGCGAACTGCGTGGTCTCGTAGAGCGCCGGCAGCATCAGCGCGAGCTGCAAGCCGTAGCGGGTCGACGATTGGAAGAGCCCGAACGGCCCGTCGATCTCGAGCTGATAGCGTCCGTCGGGGGCCCGGGCCAGCCGGTAGAGCAGCCGGCGGAACTTGAGCTTGCGAAAGAACTGCCGCGCGGCGCCGGCGTCGTCGAAGTCGACGTCGACGGTCAGCCGGGTGGCCCGCAGCAGGACCGCCTTGGCCTGCTCGATCTCGAAGCCGTCGAGCAGCGCCGCCGGCTCGATGGCTTTGAAGCTCTGCAGCTTCTGGTGCTGCTTCAGATCGGCGAAGAGCCCGTCCTCGATCGTCGCGATCGGCAGATCGATCTCGGCGGAGACCTCGGCGAGCACCGCGGCCCGGTCGAACGGCGCCTCGCGGGTGGCGACCCGTCGCGCGGCCGCGGCCCGGGTGAAGACCGCCTCGCGCAGCGCCGGCGGGTCGACGCCCTCGTCCATGGCGAAGGTGCAGCGATCCATCAGGAGCTTCTGCAGGCCCTGGGCGGTCTTGATGTCGCGGGCGGGCACGTCGACCTCGCCCAGCGCGTCTTCGATCGCCCCGAGCGTACGCCCGACCCCGCCGCGCAGCACGGCGACGTAGTGTTCGACGGCGGGCAGCAGTCGGGCGCGGGCCTTGTCGTCCATCCGCCGGATCGACAGCTCGCCCTTGCGCACCCGCACCCGGACCAGATCAGCGGTAAGCATTGTGCTCCCGGCGGCGGTCGCTGGTGAACTGCTCGGCGGTGCCCGCGGCCACGAGCTCGTAGAGGGTCGCCTGCTTGTCGCCGCGCTTGCGCAGGATACGGCCCAGGCGCTGGACGTGCTCGCGCACCGAGCCGCTGCCCGAGATCACGATGGCCACGTTGGCGTCGGGCACATCCACCCCTTCGTTGAGCACCTTCGAGGTGGCCAGCGCGGTGTAGGTGCCGTCCGCCAGACCGGCGAGCAGCGCCGAGCGCTCCTTGACCTTGGTCTGGTGGGTGATCACCGGCACGAGGAAACGCCGCGATACGGTGTGGGCGGTGTCGTTGTTCTGGGTGAAGATCAGGACCCGGTCGTTGCGGTGCTGGTGCAGCAGCAGCTCGACGTAGTCCAGCTTGGACGGCGCGGCGAACGCGATCTGCTTGTAAGCCCGCCAGGCGCGCATCGCCGCGCGGCCATCGGCGCTCTGCGAGGCGCGGATGATGAAGTCCTTCCAGCCGCTCGGGCTCGACATGCGGATACCCTGCGCGTAGACGAAATCCCGGTAGATCTGGCGGTTCTGCTCGTATTCGTCCCACTCGGCGGGCGTCAGATCGACGTGCACCCGCTCGACCCGATACTCGGCGAGGTAGTCCCCCTTCAGGTCGATGACGTCCTGGCGATAGACCTGGGGGCCGATGAGCCAGTCGAGGTCGACGTGGCGCCCGTCGGTGCGCTCGGGCGTCGCGCTGAGGCCCAGCCGGAACGGGGCGAGGCAGGCGCGGGCGGCGAAGCGATAGGCGTCGCCCGGCAGGTGATGGCACTCGTCGAAGACCACCATGCCGAAGCGGTCGCCGATGTTCTCCATGTGGATCAGCGCCGAGTCGTAGGTGGTGACCGTCAGATCTTCGATGCCGTACTCGCCGCCGCCGATGATACCCACCGGGCGGGCGAACGCCGCGCGCAGGCCGTCGTACCACTGCCGGACGAGATCGAGGGTCGGCACCACGACCAGCGTCGAGCGCCGGGTCAGGTCGATGGCCATCTGCGCCAGGTAGCTCTTGCCCGCGCCCGTCGGCAGGATCACCTGCCCGCGGAACCGGTTGCGCCGCCACGCGTCGAGCCCTTCGGCCTGAAACGGGCGCGGCTCGCGCTTCACCCGCAGGCCGTCGTCGAGCTCGGTATAGGCCCGCGCCTCGTCGGTGTAGTCCAGCTTGCGGCGGAAGAACGCCATCACGACGTCGGAGTAGGCCGACGCCGGCGCCCGGAAGCACCCGCTGCGGTCGTCCCACTGACAGGCCTCGGGCAGGATGCTCGGATCGTCGACGTCGCGCAGGACGAGCGTTCCGGCGCGGAAAGCGAGGTGTGCCATCGCCCGCGTCTTACCGCACCTGACACGCGCGCGTCTACCGGCGCCGGGGGTCGTCGGGGCTCAATCCCCCGCTGCGACGAAGGGGGTGGCGAACTTGGGGTCGTCGGTCATGCGCTTGTCGGTCAACGTGCGCAAGAAAGCGAGCAGCTGCCGCTTCTCGTTGGGCGTCATGTTCAGCTGGGCGATGACCTGCCCGTCGCGCACGCCGAAGGGCAGCCCCAGGTTCGGGTGGGGCTGGATGCCGTCGCTGTAGTGATCGATCACCTCTTCGAGCGTGCCGAAGCGCCCGTCGTGCATATAGGGCGCGCGCAGCTCGATGTTGCGCAGGCTGGGCACCTTGAAGAGCGCGTCGTGCTGCGGCAGGCCCGTCACCTCACCATAGCCCGGATCCTCCGAGACCGCGTCGAGGCCGTCGTTGGTCGCCTCGATGCCGATGAAGGCCTCGCCCTCGTGGCAGAAGAAGCAGCCGAAGCCGCCCAGCGGCGGGGGCATCACGAAGAGGAACTTCCCCTGGTTCTCGTCGTCGGTGAAGTTGGGGAACGGCTGGCTGCGATCGTCGACCATGGCACGGCCGACGTCGTAGCGGCTGGTGTAGCTGACCATGCTGCGCACGAACTGGGCGATGGCCTTGCCGACGCGGTCGGCGGTGATCTCCGGGTCGCCGAACGCGGCTTCGAAGAGCGCCGGGTAGTAATCGCCGGCCCGAACCCGCGCCACGAGTCCGTCGAGGGTCATGCCCATCTCGATCGGATCCTGAAACGGCATCAGCGCCTGCTCTTCGAGGGTCTCGGCCCGCTGATCCCAGAAGAAGCGCCCGTTGCGGTAGAAGCGGGCGTTGGTCAGGCCCATCGAGTGGCGCTCGGTCTGGCCGCCGTCGAAGCCGACGCTGAAGACCCGCTCGTCGCTGAAGCCGTACTCCGACTTGTGGCACGACGCGCAGGCGACGGTGCGGTTGGCGCTGAGGTTCGCGTCGTAGAACAGCACCCGCCCCAGGGTCGCGCCGTGATCGGTCGTCGGGTTGTCGGCCGGCGTATTGTCGTCGAGGATCGCCGCCCGCTGCGCCCGGAAGCCGAGGGTCTCGACCATGTAGTGCTGCGGCAGATCGGGCGCGGCGTAGTTGTACGGGCTCTCGGGCAGGTTCAACGTCGCGGTGTACGGCATCTCCGCGGGCTCGACCGCAGCGTCGATCATGGCGTCGACCATCGCGTCCGGCGCCATGTCGGGCTCGGGTAGCTCGGCGGCGTCGGGCTCGGGCATCATATCGGGCTCGCCCACCACGATCGGGGTCGAGTCGTCGATCGTCTCGCCGCACCCGAACGCCAGGGCGGTCACCAGCCCGAGGGCGGCCAGGGTCTCTCCGCGCAGCATCTTCGCTCCTCTCGCTCCGTTCCCCGGCGCGGTTGTACCGAAAGGCGCGAGGCGAGAACAGAGGGCGACGCTCAGTTCAATCGGCCGGGGCTGCCATCGGCTACGCGCCATACGGCGTCGGGCGCATCCCGGGCCAGTGTTCGGCCCCGCGGCGTATCGCCGTCTTCCCGCACGCCGAGATCGACGCTCGTCATGCCGGCCGCCGCGCCGTCCTCCGCCGTCAGCGTGCCCTCCCAACTCCAGAAGCCCACCGTGCGCCCGTCGGGATCGACCAGCGCGACCCCGTCGGCGCCGCCGTTCTGCAGACCGCGGATCCAGAAGGCGCGGGCCCCACGGCCGCTCTCTTCGTAGGGCAGCGCGCCGTCCAGGGGCACCGCGGCGTAGACCCGGCCGTCCCGTCCGTTGTAGCCCAGCAGCCACCAGCCCCTCAGATCGGTGCCGGCGGCCCCGGAGACCTCGACGAACTCGTCGACGTCGGCCCCGGCGTTGTCGTAGTGCAGCTCGCTGATCCAGGGGGCCTCGTCCGGCGACCGGCCGCAGGCGTCGGCGAAGACGCACTCGGCCCAGGCGGGCTGATCGACGAAGGGGTTCCGGTTGCCCTGATACGCCGCGATGACGTCGTTGCGGGCCCGCTCCCGCGCATCGGGCGGGTCGAGGCGATGCCACTCCAGCAGCACCGAGCGCAGGCCCATGTAGGCCACGTCGATGTTCTCGCGGGTATTCGACGCGGCGATCAGCGCCCGATCGTCGGTGAGGATGAGGTCCGGCTCGCTGACCCCCGTCGCGCCGTGGCGGCTGCCGTCGTAGCGCACGTCGAGATAGAACAGCGCCCGCGCCACGTCGCCCCGCCGTGCGTGCCACACCTCCCAGCCGCCGTCGGCGCCGCGCGCGTCGTCGATATAGTTGGTCCCCTGCCCCGCCGCCGTCGGCCGGGCCTCGCAGTCGGCGGCGGTGCACCAGTCGAACGGCCGGTTGCCGCGCGAGCGGTTGTAGCCCGAGTCGGCGATGAACAGGGCGTGCCCGTCGGTGTAGGGCATGTTGCCGGCGTGGTCGTCGGGGAACCCGTACGACTTGGGCCAGGCGTGCTCACGATCGTAGTCGCCATAGCCGCCGCCGAGCGCCCGCTGAACCCGGTTCAGGTAGAGGTCGCGCACATATCCGGCGCGACCCGGCTCGGCGTCCGCCGCTTCGAGCATCACCCAGGTGTCGGTCCCGCGGCGGCGGTTGTAGGTCACCCGACGGTGGTCGTCGATGATCCGGTGCAGGCTGCGGCGCAGCGCGCCCGGATCGTGCGGCTCGACGGCGTCGTAGTAGCCCGCCGGCGGGCCGCATTCGAGCACCACGCCCACCGCTTGCGCCTCGCACGCGCTCTTCAAGCTCGGCCCGTCGGCCGACGCCGGCAGCGGCGGATCGGCGCAGGCGACGAGCAGCGGCAGGGCGATCAGCGCGACGCGGGCGACAGCCATGGGGACCTCACGGGCTGTGGAGTCGAGTTCACCGGGCGCGTGACTCAGAGAGCAAGCTCCGGGCCAGCGATCGCGGCGCGGCTGAGCCCCGGGCGGCGGCATTCTGCCGTCGTACCGGCGAGACCGCGGCAGCACACCGTGGCGCGGGTGTCCCGCAGGCAGCGTGCCGCTGCTGGCCTGCGGCAGAATTTCGACGCCGGGTCGAGACGCCCGGTGCAGTCGCTCACCCCGTTCGTGTTATGAATGGTGAGTGTCGGCAGCGCGGGGAGCGCTGATCTGGCCTACGGGATCCGAACAGGGGGAACAGGCGGATGCGAAGCACCGGTGTCCTGATCGCGATTGTCGGCGTGCTGGCGTCGATGGGCTGCACGTCCGAACCGACCATCGTGGAGGTCGGCCTCGATATCGACCTCGCGCCTTGCCTCGGCGCCATCGACTCAGTCGGCATCGGGGATCGGGACGGCGGTCAGCAGCCCGTCGAGAGCACCTGCCGCGACAACCTCGACGTCACGGTGGCGGACGCGACGGTCAATACCTGCCTCGTGATGCGCGAGCTGGTCGATGGCAGCATCGCGCAGCGACTGCCGCTGCAGTGGTCGGACGGGCAGCTCCTCAAGCCTTTCCCCGAGCGACTCGTCGACCTGCCGTCGGGCCGGCGGCTGGAGGCGTCGCTCTTCTTCCTCGCGGTCGGCGACGAGACCGGGGCGGTCTGCGACGGCCTCGAGGTCGATTCGGCCTGCGAAGGCGACACCGACTGCGTGCTCAAGCTGCATCAGGACGAGGTCACGCCGCTGGCCGATGGCGGGACGGTCTTCGACTTCACCGGGCCCGACGGACGCTGCAACGCGGCGACCGGCGACGCCTTCGGCTCGGCGTCGGTCGAGGTCTGCGACGGCATGGACAACGACTGCGACCGGGTGGTCGACGAGGGGATCCCCGGCGTCGGCGACCGCTGCGAAGACGGCGTCGGCGCCTGCAATGTCGTGGGCGAGCAGGTCTGCGACCCGGCCGCGCGCCAGGTCGTCTGCAACGCCATGCCCGGTCAGCCGCGCGCCGACGAAGACTGTCCGGCGGGCGACGAGACCTGCTGTGACGGGATCGACGACGACTGCGACGGCGCCGTCGACGAGAACATCGCGTGCAGCCCCTGCGCCGACGACGCCGAATGCGCCGACAACGTCGCCGGTCAGCAGTGCGTCGAGGGGCGGTGCCGGTTGTGTGATCCCAACGACCACGCGGGCTGCGCCGACACCGAGCTGTGCTGCGGCGTCGGCGGCGCGTTCGGCTGCGAGCCGGTCTCGTTCGGCCCGGCGGACGGCGAGCAGTGCGCCGCCTGCGGCACGCCCTGCGCGGTGGTCCGCGACGGTGAGTCGCTCGCGAACGCCGACAACTGCACCGATCGCACGTGCCAGTGCGGGTTCGGCCCGGCCTGCGCCGATCCCAGCCCGTTCTGCGTCGGCGGCGCCTGCCTCGAGTGCCTGGGCAATGACGACTGCGAAGCGAACGAGCTGTGCTGCGACGGCCGCTGCGAGCCGACGGGCCCCGAGACCCAATGCGACGCCTGCGGCGAACCGTGCGATGTGGCGGTCTCGAACCGCTGCGTCGACCGCCAGTGCCGCTGCGGCGAAGCCGAGCAGTGCGTCGGCGCGCGCGCCGCGTGCATCGCCAACTCGGCGTGCGACGACGACCCGGGCAACCCGGCCTGCTCGCCGCGCAGCTTCGAGTGCGAAGAGTGCTTCGCCGATCTCGACTGTCAGGAAGACGGCGACGCCAGCCCCGAGCCGGCGTGTGTCGATCGCCAATGCCGCGAGTGCAAGTCCGATGACGACCGCTTCTGCGCCGGCCCGTCGGCGGCCGATGGGCGCCCCGAGTGCGTGATCAACGACTGCTTCGAGTGCGACCGGCGCAACCACGACGGCTGCGCCGAGGACGGCGACGCGCCGTTCTGCGACGTCGACCAGAATACGTGCCGCCAGTGCCGTGACGACGCCGAGTGCCAGTCGCGGCCCGGCGACCTGAACCAATGCGTCCAAGGGCGTTGCGTGGTCTGCGATCCCGAGACCTACGAAGGCTGCCCCGATCCCGAGAGCCCGATCTGCGATCGCGGCTCGCTGACCTGCCAGCCGTGCCAGACGACTGAGCAATGCAACGCGAACAACGAGCCCGACGACCTCGAGACCGAATGCGTCGAGGGCCAGTGCCGCGGCTGCAACCCCGACGGCAACCAGGGCTGCGGCTCGATCGGGCCGACCCCGATCTGCAATCCCGACACCCTCGTCTGCCGCGGCTGCGCCGGTGACGACGAATGCCCCAGCGTCGCGCCCGGCTCCGCCGAGGACGCCGATCGCGACGGCGACGGCCCGATCGCCCCGGCAAGCGCCAGCCCGTTCTGCGTCGACCGCCAGTGCCGGGAGTGCAACCCCGACAGCCACGGCGGCTGCGATCAGGAGGGCCCGCGGCCCATCTGCCGCGCCGGTGACTGCCGAGCCTGCGAGCGGGACGCCAACTGCCTCGAGCGGCCCGGCAACCTCGACCAGTGCATCCCCGATGGCCCGGCCGCGGGTCTGTGCAAGCTGTGCGACCCGGCGGACAACGCGGGCTGTGATGATCCCGCCGCGCCGGTGTGCGATCCGCAGACCTTCACGTGCGTGGGCTGCGCGGAAGACGCCGAGTGCAATCGCGGTCGGGATCCGGGCCTGGCGTCGCTCGAGTGTGTCGCCGGCCTGTGCAGCCAGTGCGATCCCCGCGACGGGCAGCTCAACGTGGGCTGCGACCCGCTCTCCGACGTGCCGATCTGCGACGGTGAGCGCAACTTCTGCCGGACGTGCATCTCGTCGGCCGAGTGCGTGGGGCTGCGCGACGATCGCGGGGTCCCCGTCGATCTGCCCGGCTGCGTGGAGGGCGCCTGCACCGAGTGCGACCCGGTGACCCAGCTCGGCTGCCCCGATACGCAGATCTGCGCGCCGGACGGCCGATGCCGCGCCTGCACCGTGGACGCCGACGACCCGCTCAACCGCGCCGGCGACGCCGAATGCGCCCAGGGCGAGGGCGATCGCGACCAGTGCGTGGACGGCGTCTGCGAGGTCTGTGACCCCGTCGACTTCGCGGGGTGCAACCCGGCCAGCGGCGCGCCGGTCTGCGACGCCGGCAGCAAGACCTGCCGTGGGTGCGAGCCCGACGCCGAGTGCGAAGCGGGCGACAACCGGCCGGTCAACCCCGTCGGGCAGCAGTGCGTCGCCGGCTTCTGCCGCGCCTGCGATCCGAGCGACGGCGCGCGCAATGCCGGCTGCGATCCGGTCGGGACGACCCCCTTTTGCGACCCCGACCAGTTCAACTGCGGCCCGTGCGGCACCGGGGTCGAGGGCGATGATACCCGCTGCGAGGACAACGCGGGCGTCGGGCTCGACCAGTGCATCGGCGAACGCTGCGCGCAGTGTGATCCCAACAACCACGATGGCTGCGCCGAAGCCGACGGGCCGCCGTTCTGTGATCCCGGGCGCGCGGTCTGCCGCGCGTGCGGCAACGACGCCGAGTGCTTCATCCGGCCGGGCAACCGCGACCAGTGCGTGGGCGGCCAGTGTGTGGTCTGTGATCCGGCGGACGACGCGGGCTGCAACAACCCGAACCGGCCCGTCTGCGATGATGCCCAGCGTACGTGCCGACCGTGTGCGGCCGACAACGAGTGCCCCGGCGCCTTGCTGTGCGTGACGGGCCGCTGCGTGCAGTGCGACCCGGGCGACAACCGCGGGTGCGACGTGGCCAGCGGCACGCCTTTCTGCGACCCGGGCAACTCGACCTGCCGCGCGTGCCGGCTGCTCGACGACGACGAGACCGGAGATCCGCGGGATACCGAGTGCGTCGGCGCCGACTTGCCCCAGTGCGTCGGCGGCAGCTGCAACGAGTGCGACCCCGCGACCCACGACGGGTGCGCCGAGGATGGCCCGACGCCCTTCTGCGCCAACGGGCAGTGCCGGGCTTGCGGCAACAACGCCGAGTGCGTGCTGCGGCCGGGTGACCTGGACTATTGCAGCGCGGGCGAGTGCGTCGAATGCAACCGCGACACCGAGGCCGGCTGCCCGGGCGACTCGCCGGTGTGCGACGACGATCTCCAGTCGTGCCGGCGCTGCCGCAACAGCACCGAGTGCGTCGGCAACCAGGAGTGCGTCGACGGGACCTGCGTCGGCTGCGCGCCGGGCACCAACGACGGTTGCGACGAGGCGAGCACCGCGCCGTTCTGTGATGGCGGGACGCTCGTATGTCGGGCGTGCGCCGTGGACGGCGAGTGCGCGGGCAACCCGAATGGCGACCAGTGCTACGCCGATCGCTGCGTCGAGTGCGACCCGAGCGGGGCGCAGCAGGTCGGCTGTAATGTAGGCAGCACCGAGCCCTTCTGCGCGTCGGATGGCGAGTGCCGCGAGTGCCGCGCCGACGCCGAGTGCGTGATCGCCCCGGGCGATCGTGATCAGTGTGTCGGCCGGCGCTGCGAGGTCTGTGATCCCGCCGACGACGCCGGCTGCGAGCCGACGAGCGATACCCCGGTCTGCGGAGGCGCGGCGGGCAATCGCAGTTGCCGCGGCTGCAATAACGACGGCGAGTGCAGCGAGAACCCGAGCGGCGATGAGTGCGTGGGCGGTTCGTGCGTGCAGTGTGATCCGGCCAATAACAACGGCTGTGATCTCGGCGGCGCGGCGCCGGTCTGCAACGCGCAGTCCCGGACCTGCGTGCCGTGCGAGCGCGATGCCGACTGTGGGGGCAACCCCAACGGTCGCCAGTGCGTGGCCGGGGCCTGTGAGCAGTGTGATCCGGCCGACAGCACGGGCTGTGGCGAGCGGGACGCGAACCCGATCTGTGACCCGGCCACCAAGTCCTGCGTCGGCTGCACCAACAACGCCCAGTGCATCCTCCGGCCGGGCGACCTCGACGTCTGCGTCGGCCCCGAGTGCAAGCTCTGCGATCCGGCGACGAACCTCGGCTGTGGCGGGGTCACGCCCATCTGCGACGACGGCGACGCCTGCGTCGGCTGCACCGAGAACGACGAGTGCGGCGTGGGCATCCAGTGCCTGCCCGATGGCTCGTGCGCCGGCTGCAACCCGGGCAATAACGCAGGCTGCCTGGCCGACAGCCCGATCTGCGACGCCGGCGACCGCCGCTGCCGTCCGTGCCGTGACGACGCCGAGTGCAACGGGGGCTACTGCTTCGCCGGCCGCTGCGAGGTCTGTGATCCGGAGGGTCACGCCGGCTGTGGGTCCGACCAGCTCTGCTGCCAGAACGGCGCGATCTTCAGCTGCGCGGAGACGACGCCCGGCACCCAGTGCGCCGCCTGCGGTGTCGCCTGCGATGCCGATGGGGATCCGGCGACCAATGGCAGCAACGTCTGCGCCGATCGCACCTGCCGCTGCGGCGCGCTGGTCGAGTGCCAGGATGATCAGCCGTACTGCCTCGGTGACCACCCCGACGGGGCCTGCTCGGAGTGCCGCGACAATGGCGACTGCGACGCGCTGAGCGATACGCCCATCTGCGGGGGCGACGTGCAGGGCAACGACAGCAATACCTGTCGCGAGTGCGCCAACGACGACGAGTGTCGTGGCCATCAGCGGGGCGAGCAGTGCGTCGCCAGCGGCGCGTGCCATGTCTGCGATCCGGTGGACGACGCCGGCTGCGTGGCGGGCAGCAACCGCCCCGTGTGCGGCGATGACTTTACTTGCCGTGGTTGCCGGAACGACGTGGAGTGCGCCGACAACCCCAACGGCGGGCAGTGCGTGCGCAACCGCTGCGTGCAGTGTGATCCAGCCGGGGACGCCGGCTGCGATGACCAGAGCAACGCCCCGGTCTGCATCGACGGCAACGTGTGCGGTTGCGCCGAGGACAGCGATTGCAACGGCAACCCCGTGGGCGACCAGTGCGTGGGCGTCATCTGCGCCGAGTGCGACCCCGACGCTGTGGGCGGTCTCGCCGCCGGCGGCTGCGACCTCGACAGCGATACGCCGTACTGCAGCCCGCAGAGCCTGACCTGCGTCGGCTGCGCCGGCGACGACAACCGCTGCCCCCAGGGTACGCTGTGCGACGGTGAGCGCTGTGTCCCCTGCCTGCTCGGATCCCACGACGGGTGCAACGCCGACGAGCTGTGCTGCGGCGCCGGCGGTCAGCGCGCTTGCCAGGCGGCCGATACCGACGCGTGCACCGCCTGCGCGGGCGGCGGATGCGATCCCGAGGTCGCCAACGCCTGCGACGAGCGCGAGTGCCTGTGTGGCGCCGAGCCGGCGTGCGAGGGCGGCCAGGTCTGCGCCGGCGGGGTCTGCGCCGAGTGCCGGGACGATGTCGACTGCCAGGGGGCCAACGGCCGGCCCATCTGCGACGACGGCACCTGCCGTGAGTGCGTGACCGAAGGCAACCGCGGGTGCGACCCCGACTCCGATGCCCAGATCTGCGGCACGGACAATACCTGCGTCGCCTGTGATGATCCCGACGCCCCGATCGGCGCGTGCGCCGCGGATCCCGACCTCGGCAACCTCTGCGTCCTGAGCACCTGCCAGGTCTGCAACCCCGACAACCACGCCGGCTGCGCGGCGGACGAGTTGTGCTGTTCGGCGGCGATCGACGCGCCGCCGACGTGTGTCCCGGCCGACGAGGATCGCTGCGACGATTGCCTGCGCGCGCTCGGACGTTGCAATGAGGGGCAGGTGTGCGAGAATCGCGAATGTGTCGACCCGTGATCAGGAGGAGCGCGTGAGGCAGCGCAGAACTCGACTTCGCTCAGCGCGCACGCGGGCTGCGTGCCTCGCCCTCGGGCTCGCCTGCGCGGCTGGAACGAGCCCGATGCTGCCGGGCGTGGCGCTGGCCCAGGAGTCGATGGCCGGGCCGCAGACGATGGACGAGGCCCGCGACCAGGGCGTGCTCTACTTCCGCAAGAAGCGGTTCCGGCAGGCGATGCCCTTGCTCGACAAGGCGTACGGCATGCCCGGCGGGGCCCAGGACTTCGCTGTCGTCTTCTACCGGGGGCGCACCGCCCAGAAGCTGCTGCTGCTCGAGAAGGCCTTCGAGATGGCGTCCCTCGCCGCGACCCTCGCCGGCGACGACCGGCGCCGGGCGGCCAACGCCAAGGAGTTCCAGACCGAGCTGGACAGCCTGTTCGGCAAGCTGACGCTCAAGGCGGCGGAGGGCGAGACCAACGCCAAGGGGCGGATCTTCTTCGAGACCAAGACCGGGATCATCAATCGGGCGAAGAAGAAGCAGTTCGCCACGATTCAGGAGCGCTTCAAGACCACCGACATCACCCTGCCGACGACGGTCTACCTGCCCTATGGCGACTACCTGGCCAACAAGGTGCCCGTCGCCATCGTTCAGGGTGAGGCCGCCCCGGAGATCGAGATCTTCCTGCAGGTTCAGAAAGGCGAGGAAGACGACGATACGCTGATGTGGGTCGGCATCGGCGCGGGCACCGCGGCCGCGGTCGGTCTCGGCGTGACCGCCTTCCTGCTCTGGGGCCAGCCCGAGGACGAGACCTTGGAGCAGCTGCGCATCGGGCTGCCCGGCGAGGGCGGCGGGCAGTAGGGCGGCGGGCAGTGAGCCGGCGGGCAGTGAGCCCCTACTCGCGGCAGTCGTCCTGCAGCGCCTCCGGCAGCAGCATCTGACCCGAATAGGGGTGAATGATCCCATTCGCCACGACGATCGGCGCGCCTACGGTCTGGCCGTCGACGAGCAGGTTGTCGAAGTCGCCGTCGAGGCTGACCCAACCGAAAGACGACACCTGCATCTCCGGCTGCTCGGAGTCGGCGACCGTGCCCAGGTCGTCTCGGGAGTAGGCCCGCCCGCCCAGAGGGATCTGATGCCGCAGCGCCAGCCGGAGGCTGCCGTTGCTGGTCCACCGGCTGCGGCAGCGGCTGGGGATGGCACCCACCGCGCTGTTGTCGGGCACGAAGATCGTGACTTCCGGGCGCGCCATGAGACCCGCGAGGCTGTCGTCCCCCTCGTCGCCGAGTGAACCGAGCAGCTCGGCGTATGCGCTGTAGGCCGGGCGTTCGAGGACGTCGGCGATGCTGGGCGGCGACGGCGGCGGATCGTCCATCGGTTCCTCCTCGCCACAGCAAGCCAGCAGGGCCAACGCGCTCAGCGCGAGCCCCGTCGAACGGACGAAGGCGAGTCGAAACATGGCGTCATCTCCCGATGTCGGTCGTTGCGGGCCAGGGATACATCACGGCGCCGGCTGACATCTAGCGGTATATGGCTCGACGAGGAAAACGCCGCCCATGATGTGCACGACCCCGTTGGCCATCGGCACCGAGCGCAGCAGCGGCAGATCGTCGAGCAGGAGCCCCCCGTCATCGCCCCGGCGGACCACGACGTTTCCGCCCGACTCCATAGCGAGTGGAATGCCCTCGGGGACCTCGTCGGCGGTCTCTGCGAGCAGCTCGGCGGTCAGCACCTCCCGCTGGTTGCCGAACGTATGGTGGTCGATGAAGCGTTGGCCGTTGACGATGATCGCGTTGCGGCAGCCGGCCGACAGCGCGCCCAGCGCCTCATTGCTCGGGGCGAAGAACGTCACGACGCCCTCGGCGCCCTCTCCGCCTTCCAGGTTGCTCAGATCGGCGGCCTCGCCCATGACCCCGATCAGCTCCCACAAGACCTCCAGGTCCGCCTCGGCCGCCAAGACCGCCGTCCCGTTCGGCTGCAGGCATGCCCGGTCGGCGCAGACCTGCCCCTCGGGACACGGCACGCCGCACGCAGAGCAACCCACGAGCGGGTCGGTCGGCGCGCATGCGTAGGGCGAAGGTTGCTGGTCGGGCCCTTCTGGCGGCCGACAACACAGCTCGGCTGCCCCGCAAGCCCTATGGTCCACGGCGCCGCACGCGCGGCAGACCCCGTCGTCGCAGAGGTCCTGCCCGCAGTCCGCGTCGACTGCGCAAGGGCCGCAGATCCCCGCCTCGCTGCAGGCTTGCCCCGCTGCGCACTCGGCGCGGTCGCGGCACTCGATCTCCAGGCAGACGCCCGCCTCGCACAAGCGCCCATCGCAGTCGTCGCGGCCGCGACACTGTATGTCCAGGCAGAGGCCCGCCTCGCACAGCAGCCCAGCGCAGTCGCCCTGATCGCGGCACTGGATGTCCAGGCAGAGACCCGCTTCGCACAGCAGCCCGCCGCAGTCGTCCTCGTCGCGGCACTGGATGTCCAGGCAGACGTCGGCTTCACACAGCCGCCCGTCGCAGTCGTCGCGGTCGCGGCACGGGAGGCACGCGCCGTCCGCGCATCGCTCGCCGGCGCACTCGTCGTCTGCCATACACGCTCGGCAGCGCCCGTCAGCCCCGCAGATGCCATCGCATTGAGTATCGTCCTGGCAGGGCAGGCCCAGATCCGGCTGCGCGTCCGGCTCTCCTGCGTCTGCGGGCGTCGCATCCGCCCGGGTCGCATCCATCGGCGGCGTCATGTCGGCCATACCCGAGTCCGCCGGTGTCGCATCGGTCGGCGGACGCCAGTCCGACATCCCGCCGTCCGTCGGCGCCGCGTCCTCGGGCGACGCGTCGTCTCGCAGATCCGCGTCCGCGCGCCCCCGGTCGACCTGTACGCCCTCGTCGGGATCGCCGACATCCGATCCGCTGTCCCCGTCCGGTGATGGACCGCGATCGGGCTCGGCTGCATCCATCGAACCCAGCGGGAGACCGTCCCCATCACACGCTGCCAGTCCGAAGAACAACGCGATCACTACCGTTGCGGTTTGTCGGCCCAAGACGCTCTCCCCTGCCGGCTGGTCCGTGCCCCATGATGCGCCACAACCGTCGCTTCATGCGAGCACATCGCGTCGAGCCCAGGGCGACCCGCCGCCTTGGGGCCCGCGTATCGTGGGCGGTCGACCGGCTCCCGGCGAGCGGGCCGTCGGCGAGATCGCCCGGGGACCTTTCCATCGACGCCCGGTCGGCTATACTCCCCCTGCGCCAACTGCTGGGAGCGCTCGATGATCCGCCGAATCGCCCTGACCCTCGCCCTCGGCGCGCCGCTGGCCCTCGGGCCGGTGACGCCGGCGGCGGCCCAGCAGAGCGGCCGGCTCGTCGAGACCCGGGACCAGGGGGTCCTCTACTACAAGAAGAAGCGGTTCAAGCAGGCCCGGCGCTACCTCGACCGGGCCTACGCGATGAAGGGCGGACCGGGCGACTTTCCGACGGTGTACTACCGCGGCATGACCGCGTTCGTGCTCGGTCAGGTCGACCTGGCGTACGAGATGATGACCGTCGCCGAGCGGCTCGCCGTCGATGATGCGCGCAAGCGCCGGGTGAAAGATCTGGGCAACCGGATCCGCGAGCTCTACGGCCCGGTGACGTTCAAGGCCTCGCCCAACGAGACCAACTCCCGCGGGCGGATCTTTTTCGAGGCCAAGACCGGCATCATCAACAAGGACAAGAAGGAGCGCTTCGCCGCGGTGCAGGAGCGCTACCAGACCACGTCGGTCGAGCTGCCGGCGACGCTGATGCTGCCCTATGGCGAGTTCACGGCCAACGGCATCCCCTTCACCGTGGTGGAGCGCGCCGAGAAACCGCCGGTCGTCGAGATCTTCCTGCAGGTGGTCGACGAAGACGAGGGCGGCGCATCGGTCGGTGGCCTGGATACGTCGACGTGGGTGTGGATCGGCGTCGGCGCGGCCGCCGCTGTGGGCATCGGCGTCGGCGCGGCCCTCCTGCTCGGCGGCGATGAAGACCCGCCCCCCGAGTCTGCCGACCTGAGGCCGGATTTCCGGTAGCCTCCTCGCCGCCCCGCATGGGGCGCGCACCGTTGAGCGGCGGTATGATATTTATGGAGAGTCGTTCGGCCTCGACCCCGGGGGGTTCATGGACTCGCGCTCACCGCTCGACCTCCGGGTCGGTCTTCTCGCCCTGATTCTGGCGGCGTCTGCCGTTGGCTGTGAAGGCACGCCGGCCACTGCGCCCGCCGGCATATCGTTCTCACTCGAGGTCTGTGCGCCCCGCGCCGAGGGTGATCAGGCCACGGGTTGTCGCGCCCGACTCGCCGGGGCCAGCATGTGCCTGGTCTTCGTGCCCGGGGACGATCCGACGCGGGCCCGGCGGATGCCGCTCGCGGTCCAACTCGGGGGCGCGATCGAGCCCGTCGACGACACCACGCTGAACGTGCAGGCCGGCGAGATCGCGCGGGCCTCCATCTTCGTCTTCCGCGATGCCATCGACTGCGGCGCGCTCGAGATCGAGCGCATGTGCACGGCGGCGGATGGCTGCATCGCCCGCTACGGCCCGGTGGACGAGATCATGACGCCCGGCGCCACGACGACGTTCGACTTCACCGTGGACGGCGTCTGTCAGGCACAGCGGCCGGATGACCCGGGTGAAGCCCTCCGGGAGATCTGCGGCGACGGGATCGACAACGACTGTGACGGCGCGGTCGATGAAGAGTTGAGGGTCACGTGCAGCGTGGGGCTGGGCGAATGCCGCACCGAGGGGCAACGGCAGACCTGCACCGACGGGGTATATGCCTGCGACGCGATCCCCGGCCCCCGGCAGTCCGACGCCAACTGCAACGGGCTCGACGACGACTGCGACGGCGTACCCGATCAGGCCGGAGATTGCGACAGCTGCCTCTTCGACAATGACTGCCTGTCGATGCCGGGAATGGGGCAGTGCGTCGACGATACCTGCGTCGAGTGCGATCCGATGGACAACGCCGGCTGTGAAGCCGAGGCGCCGGTGTGCAACGCTGCGACGCTCACCTGTGGGCCATGCGTGAACGATGGCCAATGCCGGGGGGGCGTCTGCGTCGACGGGGCGTGCCGGGCGTGTGATCCGGCGCGGTCTCGCGAGACCTGCGCCGAGACCCCGGAGACGCCGATCTGCGACGCCGAGGGCTTCGAGTGCCGGCCGTGCATGGTCGGCCCGGACTGCGAGGGCGACTTCTGCTTCCAGGGCCGCTGCGTCGAGTGCGACCCCGTCGGCAACGCCGGCTGCGAGGAGCCCACCTTCATCTGTGATGGTAACCGCTTCGAGTGTCGGACCTGCGAGCGCAACATCGAATGCGAGACGCGGGATCCGGCGAACCCGGTCTGCACCGACGGCGTCTGCGCCGAGTGCACCGTCGGCAGCAACGACGGCTGCAGCGATCCCACCCGGCCGGTATGCATCTCCGATCCGCCGGGTTCGGCGGCGCGGTGCAGCCCATGCACCCGCGACGGCGACTGCTCGACCGATCAATGCAGCCCGGATGGGCGCTGCGTCGGCTGCGATCCGCAAACCCAAGCCGGCTGCGAGCCGCTGGGCGGACAGCCGATCTGCGACGCGGACGAGTTCTGCCGCCCCTGCGTGGCAGACTTCGAGTGCCCGGGTGACGCGGTGTGCAGCGGCGGCGCCTGCCGGGAGTGCGCCGACGCAGACGCGCGCGGCTGCGCCGAGGACGGCGCCGAGCCGATCTGCGACGGCGGGAGCTGCCGACCCTGCGCGGCCGACGCCGAGTGTGCGCTGCGACCGGGAGAGCGCGAGCTCTGCGTCGAAGGTCGCTGCGCGCCGTGTGAACCCGAGACCAACCGCGGCTGCGCCGACCCGACCCCCGTATGTGGTGAGGAGGGCTGCCGGGCCTGCCTCGACGACGCCGAATGCCCGGGGCGCAGCCAGTGTGTCGACCGCGTCTGCCAGACGTGTGATCCGGCCGACAACGGCGGGTGTACGCCCGAAGCGCCGATCTGCGCGCGAGATGGCAGCCGCTGCGAGCCCTGCAACGCCGACGGGCAATGCCCCGGGGCCGACATCTGCGTCGGCGGGCAGTGTGTCGAGTGCGATCCGATGACCAACCGGCCGTGCCTCGCCGACGGGCTCGCGCCGATCTGTGACCGCGCGACGGCGACCTGTGTCGCCTGTTCGGACGACGCGTCGTGCGGTGGGCTGCAATGCCTGCCCGATGGCCGGTGCACCGAGTGCGATCCCAACAATGGCGACGGCTGTGAGGCTGATCCTGCCCGCCCGATCTGCGGCGCTGATGGCGTTTGCCGGGGCTGCGGGGCCAATAGCGACTGCACCGACGCCGGCCTCGAACCGTTCTGTGACGTGCGCACCGAGCGCTGCGTGACCTGCGTCGAGGGCACGAACGCCGGCTGTGATCCGAGCGGCACCAGCCCCATCTGCCAGGCGGGCAGCCAATGCCGCGGCTGCCGCGGTGACGAGTGCGGCGACGGCCTTCAGTGCCTCGCCAACGGCGCCTGCCGGGGCTGCAACCCGGATGGCAACGTCGGTTGCGGTGGAGATACGCCCATCTGCCAGAACGGGCAATGCGTGCCCTGCGTCAACAATGGTCAATGCGATACCCGGCCGTTCCTCTATTGCGTGCAGGGGCGCTGCGGAGAGTGTGCGCCGCCAGCCCCGGAGAACGACGGGCTCGGCCAGGGCTGCGATACCGACAGTGATCGACCCTTCTGCTCTGTGCGCGGCGACTGCATCCGCTGTGGCGCTGCCGAACAGAGCTGCGAAGACCTGGACGATGGGCGGGACTACTGCGTCGCCAACGGTCAGTGCGTCGCGTGCAACCCCGACCTGGACGCCACCGGGTGCAACGTGAACGGGGGGGAGCCGGCGTGCGACGCGCTCGACTATACGTGCCGCCCCTGCGAGAACCACGGCGAGTGCGGCGAGCTCTTCTGCGACGCGGGTCGCTGCGTCGCGTGCGCCCCCGATGGCAACCTGGGCTGTGACATTGCTGGGGTAGATCCCATCTGCTACCCGGGCAACCCCTATGCCTGTGGCGGGTGTGGCCGCGACGATCAATGTGACGGCAACCCCAACGGGACGGACTGTCGCAGCGGAAGCGGTCGGTGCGGCTGTGGTGACGATGGCGATTGTACCGACAGCCCCTACGGCGATCGCTGCAGGGGCAACGGCCTCAACCGCCGGTGCGGGTGCGCCGGCAACGGCGACTGCCCGGACGGGTCGAACTGCGCGGGCGGGCGCTGTCAGTAGGCGACGGACCGCCGCTGTCGTCG
This sequence comes from bacterium, assembly GCA_030427205.1. Taxonomy (GTDB): domain Bacteria; phylum Myxococcota_A; class Bradymonadia; order UBA7976; family UBA1532; genus JACKDM01. The sequence continues at coordinate 385,294 of JAUHXC010000002.1, forward strand.
GGTCTGCCGCGACGATACAGCCGGCCTCCGAATCACGATCTGCTTGCCGCCCCCGCGACCACGCACTACCGTCGCCCATAGACCATGTCCCGTAGACCTTCACCCGGAGCCCCCGCATGCTGCGCATCGCATCTGCCGCCCTCGCCTGCCTCCTGCTCGCCCCGGCCGCTCTCGCCGAGACACCGCCGGCCCCCTCCGCCGAGCTGACCCCGGACCAGCGCGCGGCCCTGGGCAAGATCGTGCCGTCGGGCGGCTTCGCGCACTTCAGCGGCATGACCGAGGGCGCGTGCAAGATCCCCGTGCTCTACGCCTCGGGCTACAAGCCGTGGACGCTGACGATCGTGCACGCCGACGCGATGAAGTTCGACGGCCCGCGCGAGGCCTCCGAGAACGCCGGGCCGTCACTGCCGGGCGTCTTGGAGACCTATCGCCGTACGGTCGAGCGCTGCGGCTTCCCGGTGCCCGCGGTGACGGGGCAATCTCCGCTGAAGGGCAAGAAAGCGGCGCCGCGGCAGGCCGATCCGGCGCTCATCGGCACCCTGCCGGGCCCGGCGACGCTGGCGTATCTCTCGGGCGCCGCGGAGAACATGCACAACCTGCCCGCGGTCTTCGTGATGCGCCACGGGGACACGCCCGTCGCCGTCGTCGCCGGCAAAGGGCATCCGATGAAGGCCTTCCCGCTGCCCGGTGGCTGGAATGACGCCATGACCGCCTATCAGGCGCTCTTGAAGGCCCGCGGCTACCGCTGAGCCGCCCTCCTCAGGCGGTCACGTTGCGGCAGATCCACTCGGCGTCGTCCGCCAGCGGCGCATCCTCCACATCGAGCGCGTAGAGGCCCAGCGCGGTGGCGTAGTGCGCCGCGGTGACTCGCGCGAGCGCTTCGGTGCCGGCGTCGACTGAACCATAGACGGCGAAGAAGCCCGGGCGGGCCGCCGGCGGCAGGACGGTGTAGGCGATCGAGAGATCGATGCCCGGATGGCTGATCATCACGTCGCCCCAATCGATGGCCCCGCACAGATCGCCGTCGCCGTCGACCAGCAGATGCCGCGGGTACAGATCGCCATGGCAGACGGTGCGCGCGGCGCCCGGCGGCGGGCCGGCTCGATCGACCACCGCCTCGATGCCCGCGAGCCACGGCGCGTAGCGGGTGCCCATCAGCCGCGGCAGCCGGCTGCGCGTGAGGCGCCGGCGCGCGTCGATATCGCACTTCGCCGTGTCATCGGGGGCGCCGGCGGACCGGGCCAGGTCGATCGGCAGTCGATGCAGCGCCACCAGAAACTCGGCGATCTGCGGGGCGAGGCGCACGCGGGCATCGGCGTCGAGCCGTGCCCGATCGAGCGTGCTGCCCGGCACGAAGCGATGCGCGATATAGGGCGCGGCGTGATCGGGCCCGGGCTCGCCGACGTATTTGGCGGCGGGCACCGCGATGGGCAGGTGCGGCGCCAGCGCCGGCAGGACCCGGGCCTCGATCCGGATCAGCTCGACGGCCAGCGGTCGCCGTGGGAAGCGGAACGTCCACTCACCAAACCGCCAGACGTCGTTGTCCCAGCCCTCCCCCACCCGCTGCGGCACACAGGCCGCCGTCCCGGGCACCAGCCGCGCAGCGAGGGCTCGGGCGAGGGCCGCGTCCACGGGGAACTGCGGCGTCCAGGGGTCGGGCATGGGTGCTCCGCGCTACGGCGTGATGCCGAAGCCGTCTTCGTCGTAGATGCGATCGAGCGTCGCGGCGTACTTCTCCTCGACGGCCTTGCGCCGGATCTTCATCGTCGGGGTCAGCTCGCCGCCGACCTGGCTGAAGTCCTGCTCGAGCAACGCGAAGCGCTTGACCCGCTCGACCTGCGACAGCGCCGCGTTGCCCCGGCGGACCGCCGCCCGGATACGCTCGCGGTACTCTTCGCGGGCGACGATCGGCGCCATCGCCGCGGAGAGCGCCGCGCTGCGCTCGGCGGGGTTGGCCATCAGCTCGGCGCTCAGCCGCTCGACGGTCTGCTTGTCGACCCAGCCGTTCTGAAGGCCGAACCCCAGCGTCTCGAGCGGGCCGGGCACGACGAGCGCGCTGACGAACTTGCGGCCGTCGGCGTGGGCGTGCACATGGCCGATGAGCGGATCGGCCGCCTTGATGGCGTTCTCGATGTTGGCCGGCGTGAGGTTCTTACCGCCCGCGGTGATGATGATGTGCTTCTTGCGATCGGTGATGCGCAGGAAGCCGTCGGCGTCGATCGCGGCGATGTCGCCGGTGTGCAGCCAGCCGTCGACCACGGTGCGCGCCGTCGCGTCGGGGTCGCGGAAGTAGCCGCCGAAGACCGCCGGGCCCTTGATGAGCAGCTCGCCGTCGGCGGCGATGCGCTGTTCGAGACCGGGCACGAGCTGACCCACCGTGCCGATGCGCGCCTGACCCGGCGCGTTGACGTGGGTGACGACGGTGGCCTCCGTCTGGCCGTAGACCTCGTAGAGCGGCAGCCCGGCCGCCCAGAAGAAGCGCATGACCTCCTTGGGCGTCGGCGCCGCGCCGACCAGCGAGAAGCGCACCCGGCCGCCGAAAGCCGCCTGCACCTTGGAGAAGACCAGCTTCTCGGCGATGGCGTACTTCAGCCGCAGCCCGAAGGGGATCGACTCGCCGCGCCGCATGCGCTCACCGCGGGCCTCGCCGACCCGCTCGGCCCAGGCGGCGATCGCGCGCACGGCCGGTGGTTTCGACTCCAGCTCGCCGCGCACCCGGGCGTAGGCCTTCTCGAAGATGCGCGGCACCGACCCGAAGATGGTCGGCTGCACCTCGCCCAGCTCGGTGAGCACCGCCCCGATGCTGCTGGCGAAGGCGGTGGCGTAGCCCAGCGCGATGCGGGTGTATGAGGCCAGGATGCGCTCGGCGACGTGCGCCATGGGCAGGAAGCTCATCGCGAGGTCGTTCTGGCGGAAGTCCTGGAAGCTGTCGGCCTGGCGCATCATCCACAGGATGTTGGCGTGGGTGATCATCGCGCACTTGGGCGGCCCGGTGGTGCCCGAGGTGTAGACGAAGATCGCCGCGTCGTCGGCGGCTCGGGCGGTGACCCGCCCCCGGATCGCCTCTGCGTCGAGCGGCTCTCCGGCCAAAGCCGACGGGTCGGTGAGGCGGGGGTCATCGCCGTCGGCCAGCCACGCGGCGTCCCAGGGCACGATGGCCTCGACGCTCTTCAGATCGGCGGTCGCTTCGAGCACCACCGCCAGCTCGCTGCGGTCGCCGACCGTCACCACCCGCGCGCCGCTGTGCTCGAGGATGTAGCGCACTTGGCTCGCCGACTGCTTGGGATAGATGCCCAGGCTGATGCAGCCGGCGAGCTGGGCCCCCATGTCCTGCACGACCCATTTCGGCCGCGTCGGGCCGAGCACCGCGACGCGATCGCCGGCCTGCAGCCCGAGATCGACGAGGCCGCGGGCGACCCGGGCGGCTCGATCGCCGAACTCACCCCATGTCGTCGACAGCCACGCGCCGTCGGCCTTGTGGAAGAACGCGACGCGCTGGGCGTCGGCGGCCACCCGCCGCAGGAACATGTCGCCGAGGCTGTCGGCGTCGGGGGCGAGGTTGCGGGCCGGGGCGTCGGATCCGGTATCGAGGGGCATCGGGTTCTCCTGTACGGTCCGCGGGCACGGTCTGATGAGACGGGCCTGCGCACTGTAGCGGACCCGCTGCGCCGGTGGCAGTCATCCGCGTCCGCCGGTCACCCGCCGCGCGGCGTCGGGCACCGTCGAGAGCTTGACGCCGCCCTTCGCCCGTCTGCGGGCATCTGCGCTACAGTGGCGCCATGCGCGCCGCCCCGATGCATGCCGCCGTCCTCGCCATTGCGCTCGCCCTGCCGTGGGCGGTGCGCGCACAGGAGCCGGTCGCGCCGGTGCTCGTCTGGCAGGGGCAGCTCACCGACCTCGCCGACCGGCCGGTCGAGGGGCAACGCACGCTGCGATTCGCGATCTACGCCCAGGCGATCGACGGTGAGCCGATGTGGACCGAGCTGCATCGCGTCGACGTCGTCGGTGGGGCGTTCACCGCGCGACTGGGCGAGACGACCCCCTTCCCCGCGCCGGAGGACCCCGACGCCCCGCTGTGGCTGGGCGTGGCCATCGAGGGCGACGTCGAGTTCTCGCCGCGCATGCGCATCGGCGGCGCGCTGCGCGCGCAATGGGCCCGGCATGCCATGCAGGCCGATCTGGCGGCGCACGCGATCGATGTCGCCGGCGAGCACATCCATCCGGCGGCGATCTCGATCGGCGAGCGGCCGGTCATCGACGCCGAGGGCCGCTGGGTCGGTGATCCGAGCGGTCTCATCGGCCCGCCGGGGGCAGACTTCGACCTGCAGGCCGATCGGGACGGCGACGGCTGGGCCGACTGGCTCGAGGTGATCGCCGGGCATGATCCGACCGACCCGGCGGATCAGCCGGCGGACGGCAACGGAGACGGCGTGGCCGACGTGCTGCGCGGCCCGATCGGCGAGGACGGGCCACCGGGGCCCTCGGGCGGCGTCGGTCTGCAAGGCCCGCCGGGACCCGAGGGGCCGCAAGGCATCGCGGGTCCGCCGGGTCCCATGGGTCCGGCCGGGCCTGCGGGTGAGTCGGGTCCGATGGGGCCCGCCGGCACGCCGGGCGCGGAGGGTGCGCCGGGGGTCGACGGCGCCCCCGGCCCCCCGGGACCGCCCGGCCCGCCGGGGCCCGGGTGCATCGCCCGGCCGCTGACCGTCGACGGGCGCGAGATAGATGGCGCGATCGAGCTGGTGTGCGGTGACGCGCCGCCGATCCGGCTGTCGGTCTTCGCCTGCGGCAACGGCCGGGTCGATCGCGGCGAGACCTGCGACGACGGCAACCTCGCGCCCGATGACGGCTGCAGCGACGACTGTCAGCTCGAGTGCGGCGACGGCGTGGTCGGGCCCGGCGAGGCGTGCGACGACGGCAACCGCGCCGACACCGACGCCTGCCGCGCCGACTGCACCGTGGCCCGCTGCGGAGACGGCGTGGTGCACGCGGGCGTCGAGGCGTGCGACGACGGCAACGACGTCGAGGATGACGGCTGCCGCAACGACTGCACCCGACGGGTCTGCGGCGACGGCATCCTCGACGTGGACGAGGAGTGCGAGCCGAATGGCGACCTCGATGCCTGCCGCGCCGACTGCGTCGTACCCGACGGGCGGGACGCGACCCACGCCGGCCGCTCGTGCGCGGCGATCCACGACGCGGGGCTCGCCCGCGAGGACGGGCCCTATGTCATCGACCCGGACGGCGGCCCGACGGCCAACGCGGCGCCTGTGGTCTGCGACATGTCCGGCGGCGGCTTCCGGGTGGTCGACGAGACGGTCCTGCGGGTCGCCGCTGCGCGCAACGCGCCGATGGAGGCCCGCTGGACGGTGGCCGACTTCGGCTACGACCCCGCGGCGTGGCGCTTCGACCGGGCCGCCGCCGACCTGAGCTTCCTCGGCGAGCTGCGCGACGCCGACGCCGCCGTCGAGAGCTACTTCGGCGACCGGCTCATCGGCCGCTTCCGCACCGGTCGCTGCGAGAGCCAGTTCGTGCACGTGACCGGCTGGCCGGTCACCGACGCTGTCGCCGGGCCCGAGGTCGTCCTGCGCGCCCTGCCCCGCGGCGACATCGACGTCGACTGCACCGGCCAGAACCTCACCGACTTCGGGCGCAGCCTCTTCACCCTGCAGCGGGTGCGCATCGTTCGCCGACGCTGAGGCACCGTCAGGAAACAAGTCGTCCATTCGGACGCGACCTCACGCGCCAGGGCCGGCTTACCGCTTCGGCCGCTTCCTCGACGTACCGCTTGGTACGACTTCGTCGCGGCCTGTAGGGGCGCTCGGCCCTGGCGCGCGATCTCGCGCCCTCGGTAGATCGACTTGTTTCCTTCCGGTCCCTGAGGGGCGACATCCGTGGTAACACCGACCGCCGACAGCGTATGTTGCCGGTGAACCGACCGGGGAACCGAGGCATGTCATCGCGCCGCCTGCTGCTCATCGGACTCTCGCCGCTGCTGCTCGTCGCGTCGGCCCACGCCGGCCCGTGGAGCAAGTCCGCCGGCGAGCTGTACGTGAAGCTGTCGGGCGGGGCCTTCCTCGCCGGCGAATACGTCGATCCGGCCGGACGCAGCGCAGACGACGTCGACTTCCTGGGCATCACCACGGCGCTCTACGCCGAGCTGGGCCTCGCCGAGCGGCTGCATCTGGTCGTCTACGTGCCGCACGTCGTCGCCCGCAACGCCTTCGCCGGCACCGGCGATCGCTACCTGAGCTATGGCGGCGGCGACGCGCGCGTCGGCGCGCAGTACAGCCCGCCGCTGCCCTTCCCGGCGGCGATCCGGATCGAGACGAAGGTCCCCCTCTACGATCTGAGCGAGCCCGGCGGCCTCGAAGGCCCGCTGTTTCCGGCGCGCGGCGACGGGCAGATCGACGTCGACGGGTGGCTCGCGGCCGGCGGATCGGCGGGCGCGCTCTATGGCTTCGCCGAGCTGGGCTATCGCCATCGGACGGCCACGTATACGGGCGGGGACATGGATCAGGACTACGCCGGCTCGGCGCTGGCGTATGGCCAGCTGGGCTATACCTTCGGCCCTTCGATCATCGTCGCGCTCAACGCGCAGGCCGTCGTGCCGCTGGAAGACGACGGGCGGACGAAGGGCTACGCCACCGTCGGGCCGTCGATCTACGCCCCGGTCGGCGGCGGGCTGGCGCTCGAAGGCTACTACGACGCGACGCTCTGGGCGCGCGCCGCCAGCCGGGGCCAGACCGTCATTCTCGGGGTCAGCTACGCAGGGGAGGTCTGGTGATGGGCGAGCGGATGCGCGCGGGGTTGCCGCCGGTATCGGGGCTGCTGGCGGGGCTGCTGGCCGGGCTGTTGCTGGCGGGATGCGGCGAGTACGTCGCCTACGAAGCCGGGCCGATCGCGGTCGAGCCGGGCGCCGGCGCCGACGTGCTCGACGAAGAGACGCGCGCCGCCTTCGCGGCCGCCGAACGCCTCGACCACATCGCGTGGGAGGGCCTGCTGGTGCGCTTCGTGCGCGACAGCGACGACGGCTTGCAGACCTTCGTCGACTACGACGGCCTCGCCGACTCGCCCGAGGCGCGCTTCTCGCTGGTGCAATACCTGGGCGTGCTCGACCTGATCGATCCCAGCCAGCTCGCCGATCCCGCCGAGCGGCTGGCCTTCTGGATCAACGCCTACAACGCCAACGTGCTGTGGGGCGTCTTGCAGGCCTACGGCGGCGACCCGGCGTACAGCGTCTCGCAGACGGGCTTCGCCTTCTTCAAGGTCGCCGCCTATCGGGTCGGCGGCGCGGTGCTGTCGCTCGATCAGATCGAGCAAGGCATCATCCGCGGCGACTTCGCCCACGCCTCGGTCACCGAAGCCGACGCCGAGACCCGGGCGCAGATCGAGGCCTGGCACGGCGAGGTCTTCCCCGACGGCCCGGCCGACGCGCGGATCCACGTCGCGCTCAACTGCGCGAGCCTCGGCTGCCCCGACCTGCTGCCGACCGCCTACCGCGCCGCCGAACTGGAGGCGCAACTCGACGGCGCCGCCCGGCGCTTCGTCGCCAACCCGGTCAAGGGCGCCGGCCCCGACGGCGTCTCGGCGCTGCTCGTCGACTTCTACCCGCAGGACTTCGTGGCCGAGTTCGGCGATTGGCAGGGCTTCGTCGAGGCCCACCGCGCGGCCGACGCGCCGACGGTCGATTTCGGATCGACCATCGAGTACGACTGGACGCTCAACATCCTGCCCGAGTAGCGCCCGGCCCTCGCCACCCGCCGCTCAGAACCAGAGCCCCGCGCCGAGGGACAGCCCCGGCAGCCAGGTATCGGCGATGCGCCCTTCTTCGTCGTGGGTGGCGAAGACCGGCAGCGTCACCTGGGCGAAGAGATCGAGCCGCCCGGTGGTCGTGCGGAAGAACTCGACGCCCGCCCGGCCGCTGACGGCGAAGCCGGTCTGGCTGTATTCGTCCTCGACCCCTTCCCCATAGCCCGGCGCCGGACCCGCCATGCGCTGGTGGTCCATGCCCAGCTCGATACCCCAATAGAACGACGTATCGGCCAGCGGATCGTCGAAGTAGAGCGCCTGCAGTCCGAAGCCGATGCGCCCGGTGAGCTCGAGCCCGCCGGGTGGCGGATCGGCGAGCCGATGGGCGAACGACAGCCGCGCCGCCAGATGCCAGTCCTGGGCCTCACGCCGGACCACCGCGGCGATCCCGGGCAGCGCCTCCAGCTCACCGTCGACGACGCTCATCACCTGATAGGCCTCCGCACCGAAGAACGTCGCCCCGTGCTTGAGTCCACGCAGCGTGCGCCGCAGCAGGTTGTCCCGCCGCGGCCCGCGCAAGCGTACCGGATCGTTGTGCAGCACCACCCGCAGCATGCGCTCGATGGCCGTCGCCAGATCGTCGGTCATCGCCTCGCGATGCGGCACCTGGGTGTTGATGCGCCCGGTGACATAGGTGGTGCCCGACAGATCGATGATCTCGACCCGCAAGAACGAGCCGCAGCCCTCGTCCGCCGAGCGGTGGGTCGGGAAGCGGTCGATCTCGGTCTTGATCAGATCGCGGATGGCCGCGGCGTCCTCACGCACCGTCTTCAGCTCGACGCAGGTCTCGGTCGGCGACTGCGCGCGCGCGCTGCCGGCCCAGAGCCCCGCGGCGAGGCTCGCCAGACACCCGACGATGACGGTTCTGCAGAGCACGCTCAGAACACCATGCCCAGCTGCAGCAGGCCGCCGGGCATGTAGGCGTCGATGCCGCCGGCGTCGACCTCGGTCTCGATGAGATAGGTCGGCGCGCTCAGCTCGGCCTGCACATAGAAGTGCACCGAGCTCGCCCGCATGAACTCGCAGCCGATGACCAGATCGACGTCGAGCCCGCCGCCGTACAGGTCCTCGCGCTCGCTGCCGCCGCGCTCGCCGTCGGGCATGATCACCGAGAAGGCGCTGAGCTGAAACTGCGCCCCGCCGCCGAGGTACATCGAGGTGACCCCCTTGGCGTCGAAGTAGCGCAAGAAGTGCAGCCCGAACGCGCCAGCGCCTTCGAAGTCGACGTGTCCGCCGGCGGTATTGCGCCGCGGCGAGCGGCTGCTGACCCCCAGGGTTCCGCGCACGAAGGCGTCGAGGCCCCACGCCTGATACTTGCCGCGATAGCCCAGGTGGAAGTCGAGCGGCGTGAGCACCCGCACCTCGTCGCTCACCGCGCCGTCGTTGCTCGTCGCCGTGGGCATCTCGGCGAAGCGAAAGCGGGTGCCCAGGCCGAGGACGAAGTGCCCCTCGCCGTCGATGGTGCGCAGATCGGCCTGCGAGTCGGCCCGCAGCACGTTCTCGCGGTTGATGATGTCGCTGATCGGCCGATCGCGCAGCAGCGCCATCGTCAGCCGCTGGGCCAGCGAGATGAACTCGTCGAGCTGCACATGGTCGACCTTCTCTTCCCGCGAGTGGCCGCTGTAGCGGGCGAACACCGTCCAGCCCGAGCGCAGCGGATACAGCTCGATCACCAGCCGCTCGGTGCAGTTGGCCTCGACCGCCTCGAAGCCCACCTCGTGGGTGACCTCGTACTGCACCATGCGCCCCAGATAGCGCGCCGGGTCGATCGCGAAGGGGTCGGCGGCCCGGTCGGGCGCACTTTCTTCGTCGTCGACTGAATGATCGACGTCCTCCGCGCTCCAGGACTTCGTCTCGACCTCGACACAGACGCTGACGGTGGCGGCGGCCACCCCCGGCAAGGCGATCAGGCTGGCGACGATCGCCAGCAACCGCAGGCTCGACAGGCTCTTCATCCGGTTTCTCCTCCGTGGGCGTAGCGGGCCCGACGGAGGGCCTTTGCATCGCCCGTACCATCCCCCTCCCCGCCCCGCAGGGCGCATGGCGCCGTGCCCCACGCCGTCGTGAGCGCCCGCGCCGGGCCATCGCGGCACACCCCACCGTGAATCTCGGCGACGGCGGCCAGAGCGCCCTTGTCAGCCGGCCGCCCGGGCTTCAGACTCGGGCAATCGAACGGAGGCGCATCGATGATGGAAAGGGAACTGTGCCCCCTGTGCGGGGTGCCGCTCGAAGACGAACCCGGTCCGGTGCTCGAGGGTGTATGCCCGGTGCACGGGGTGATCGGCCGGCTGCGCGGCGTCGACGACCACGCGCCGGCCGGGCTGCTCGGGCAGGAAGCCGATGATGGCCTGTCGGTGTGGTCGGGCGAGTTCGGCGACACCTTGCCGGTGGGCACGGCTGGCTGGCGCCGGGTCGACGCGTTCGAGGTGGGTGAAGGCGGCGAGGCCGCCCGCGGCTTCACGGTGCTCGACGAAGAAGACAGCTTCCGCTCGTCGCAGAAGCTGCGCTACCCCGACGGCACCACCGTCGAGGCGCAGGGCATGGCCCACGAGGGCGGGCGCGCGGTCTGGACCTTCGAGGGGCTCGAGCCGAGCCACGACGCGCTGATCATCGTGCAGACCGACGTGATGTACGCTGGCGGCGATCTGCGGCTGGAAGCCGGCGGCGGATCGATCGTCTTCCCGGACTTCGCGCCCGATCGACGCTATCGCGCCCGCAACCGCGCGGTGCCCGTGCCCGGTGAGTGGATCACCGACAGCCGCCTCGAGGTCAGCCTGGGCCGGCTCGAGTCGACCAAAGACCTCAGCCACTTCGCGGTCTGGATCTATCAGGCGCGCACGCCGGTGCCCGAAGACTTCGACGATGAGTCGCTGGTCGACGAGCCGCCGGCCGGTGAGCCAGCGGTTGGCGAGCCGTCGGTCGACGAGCCGCTGCCCGTCGCCGTGCCGGTCGACGCGCCGGCGGTCGATGAGGAGCCCGCCGAGCCGTCCGCCAACGACGACGCATACGAACCGGCGGTCGAGGCGGATCCCGCCGAGGCCGCCGACGACGCCGTCCCGGGCACTTCGGATGCAGCCGCCGACCCGCCGGAGGACGAGCGCGTCGACCTCGACGAGGGCGATCTCGGCACGGTGGACGCGGGCCCGCTCGACGAGGGCGCGCTCGCGCCCGAAGACGAGCGGCTCGAGACGGTGGACATCCCGGCCTCGGCGCTGCTCGATCCGCCCCCGCAGACGCCGCGCCCGCTCGCGGAGTCGGTCGACGAGGCGCCGGGCGTCGAGGTTGCCGAGGAGGCGGCCGCAGAGGAACCCGCCGCAGATGGACCCGCCGCAGAGGAACCCGCCGCAGGGGAACCCGCCGCGGCCGCCGTCGACGCTGCGGACGCCGCGCCCGCCGACGAGCAGCCGGCCATCGCGCAGCCCTCCGCACCCGCCGCGCGCCCGGCGCAGTCCGCGCCGGCCAGCGAGCAGAAGCTGGTCACCATCACCCTGGCCGACGCCGATCACGCCCACGGCATGGGGCATGTGCACCTCGCCAGCGAGCTGCGCGCCGGCTGGCGCATCAGCCGCCTGGAGTGCCTGCCCGGCCCCCGCGGCGGCTGGCTCGTGGTGCTGCTCGAGCGCTGATTCGGCGATCGCCGTCGAGGCATGCATAGATCACCCACCCCGTCGTCGGGCGGCCGCGCCCGTTCGGTCAGGGGCATTGCGCATCCGTGACCGCGGGATCGATGATGGCCGTCGACGCCGCTGGCGTCGCACAATCGAAATGGAGCCGCCATGACCCCCAGCCCCCGCATCTTCCTCCGCCTCGGCGCCGCTCTCGGCGCCCTGTTGCTGCTCTCGCTCGCCGCGCCCGGCCTCGCCGAAGCGGTGCCCAAGTACCAGCCCACCGGCTACTGGCTGACCGTCGGCGACGAAGACGGCAAGCCGCCGCGCTCGATCGTGCACATCACCAAGGACGCCAAGGGCCGGCTCGTCGGCAAGATCGTCAAGCTGTTCCGCCAGCCCGGCGAGAAGCTCGAGCCGATGTGCGACGAGTGCGACGAGGGCTTCAAGGGCGCCAACATCAAGGGCAAGCCCGCGCTCGGGCTGACCATCATGTGGGACGTCGAATACGACGAGGACGACGAGTGGGACGACGGCGAGATCCTCGACCCGGCCAACGGCAAGACCTACTCGGTCAAGCTCGAGGTCATCAAGGGCGGCAAGGCGATGGAGGTGCGCGGCTACCTCGGCGTCTCGCTGCTCGGCCGCACCCAGACGTGGCACCGCACCGGCAAGCCGGCGGCCTCCGACCACCAGCGCCTCGAGAAGGGCACCAACTACAAGCAGCTGCTCACCGCGCCCTGAGCGGAGACAGCACACCCCGCCCATCGCGACTGGGACCTGCACGTCCCACCCCTGCCGCGCTTCGCCGGTCACATCCCGCCAGACCCCGCAGCCTGCGGTCGTCAACGCCGCCACCGGGCTATGGCACGGCGCTTGCTGAATGATGAGACCGTCTCTGGGAGGCGGCTCATGGCGCGTTCATTCCTGACCCACGGTGCATACGCGGCGCTGCTGCTCGCCGCCGCGACGCTCGGCTGCGCCGAGGCCGAAGCGCCCGTCGATCCCCCCGAAGCGGCGGCGCCGCCTCCCCTGCCCGAGAAGCCGCCTGCGCCTCCGCAGGGCCCGATCGCGGCGCCCGACGGCAAAGCCCCCGATACGACGCAGCCCCCCGTCGACCCGTGCGGTGAGCTGGGGTTCGAGGGTCGCTGCGACGGCGATCTGGCGGTGTGGTGTGAGGATGGCGACGTGCGCAGCGTCGACTGCGCCGCGTACGGCACCGCGTGCGCGTATATCGACCCGGCCACGGGCTACTACTGCGAAGCCCAGCCGCCCGAGCCGCCGGCGCCGGGCAGCCCCGACGAGAATGGACAGGACGATCGTGCGCCCGGTGAGCCGGCGCCGGATCCCGAGCCGCCGGCGCGGGATCCGGACCCCGCGCCGGCACCGGCGCCCGGCGAGCCTGCGCCCGGCGAGCCTGCGCCCGGACCGGGCAAGATCCCCGACGGTCAGCCCGATCCGAGCCCCAGCCCCAGCCCCAGCCCCAGCCCCAGCCCGAGCCCGAGCCCCGCGCCGGAGCGTACCCCGGACCCGGCCCCCGAGCGCGCGCCCGACCCGGCGCCCAGCCCGGAGCGCCAGCCCGATCCGGCCCCGGACGCGGCCTGCGGCAGCGAGAGCTACGAGGGCCGCTGCGACGGCGATGTGGCCATCTGGTGCGACGAGGGCCGCCTCGCGCGCTTCGACTGCCGGCGCCGCCTCGACGTCGGCTGCGGCTGGGTCGACGCCGAGACCGGGTTCTTCTGCCGTCGCGACGATGCCCCTGGCCCGGCGCCCGAGCGCACCCCGGATCCGCAGCCGGAGCCTCAACCCCAGCCGGAGCCTCAGCCCCAACCTCAGCCCGACCCCCAACCCCAGCCCGAGCCGGAGCCCCAGCCAGACCCGCAGCCTCAGCCTGAGCCTCAGCCCCAGCCAGACGGCGGCTGCGACGGACTGGACTACCTCGGGCGCTGCAACGGCGACGTCGCCGAGTGGTGCCAGGACGGGCAGCTTCAGGCCTACGACTGCGGCAATGGCGATCAGACCTGCGGCTACATCGACGACGCCATCGGCTACTACTGCGTCGACCGGGGCGCCGAACCCGAGCCCCAGCCACAGCCCCAACCCGAGCCCGAGCCCGAGCCTCAGCCTCAGCCCGAGCCGCAGCCCGAACCCGAGCCCCAGCCGGACGGGGGCTGCGGCGACGTCGACTTCCTCGGCGAGTGCCGCGGCACCGTCGCCGTGTGGTGCCAGAACGGCGCGCTCGATCAGGTCGACTGCGCCACCCGCGGCCAGGCCTGCGGCTGGGTCGATGCCGACGTCGGCTACTTCTGCACCGACCCCGCGGCCGAGCCGCCTCCCCCGCCCGAGCCCGAGCAGCCGCCCGCCCAGCCGGACGCCGGCTGTGGCGACATCGACTTCCTCGGCGAGTGCCGCGGCGACGTCGTCGTGTGGTGCGACGACGGCGCGCTGACCCAGGTGGACTGCGCCGCCCGCGGCGAGACCTGCGGCTGGGTCGACGACGCGACCGGAAACTACTGCCAGTGACGAGGCCGACCATGACCCGTGCATTGCCCATCCGCCCGCTCGCGCTCGCCGTCACCCTGGCCGCGACCGCCCTCGCCTGCGCCGACGGCCCCGAAGGCCCGGACGCGCCCAGCCTCGACGCCTTCGAAGCGAAGGTCGTGCGCGGTGAGCTCACCCGCGAGCGCCCCGAGGTCGGCTCGATCTCCGTCGGCTGCACCGCCACGCTCATCGCGCCCGAGGTCGGCCTCAGCGCGGCCCACTGCTTCAACTACGGCAGCCGCGAGCAGCCGGGGCGCTACGGCACCTTCACCATCGAGACCGCCAGCGGCGGCGAGCGCCGCTACACCATCGAGCGCTACGTCAGCTTCAGCCAGCAGCTCGGCGCCGGCGACCTCGCGCTCTTCCGCCTCGCCGAGCCGGTGCCCGCCGACGTCGCCCGCCCCGCCCCGCTCGCCCTCAGCGAGCCGGTGGCCGGCACCACGCTGACCGTATTCGGCTACGGCTGCACCCAGCGCGGCGCCAATGGCGACTGGCGCAAGCGCAAGGCCAGCTTCCCCATGGGCACCGCCACCAACCACCTCTGCCCCGGCGACTCCGGCGGGCCGGTCTTCGACACCGCCACCGGCGCCGTGCTGCGGGTCAACAGCGGCTACTACCTCGATGGATTCGGCACCGACATCTTCGGCGACGTGCCCCGCTACAACGGCACCCTCGCCGCCAAGATCGGCCAGTGGAGCAGCAGCGGCTCGCCCGCGCCCCAGGATCCGCAAGCATCGCCCCAGGGCCCACAGGACGAGGTCTGCGGGTTCCACCGAGCCACCCGCCGCGACTGGACCTGCTCCGCCGACGGCGCCGCCCGCGAGCGCTGCCGCAAGGGTTACGCCCCCGAGCGTGAGGCCTGCGCGGCCGGTTGTGAAGCGACCGCCGGCGCGCCCGCGCAGTGCGCCGACGCCGCCCAGGCGCGGGCCTGCGGCGCCGAATACGCCCCCTACGACGCCTGGACCTGCACCGCCGACGGCGGCCACGTGCTGCGCTGCGCGGATGGACAGCTGGAAGTGAGCGGGTGCTTCGCCGGCTGCGCGCCGGGCAGCTGGACGACGCCCGACGACTGCCACTGAGCCGGGCGCGCGGGGCGAGCGGCCCCGAATGCCGCGACCATACGCAACTCGGCGTCCGTATTCGACCTGATTCTCTCACTCCCGCGTTACGCGTTAGATCTCCCGCGCGCACCCCCCCGGGCGGGCTGCCCGGAGATCCGGTCTCTGCCGACCCCACGGCGGCGACCACCGAGAGGAGCGAATCGTGAACATCATCGCCGAGTACATCTGGATCGACGGAACCGAGCCGACGCGACAGCTCCGGTCCAAGACCAAGATCGTACCCCTCGACCGGGATCCGCTCGATCCCATCGCGCTGGCCGACTTCCCCGAGTGGGGCTTCGACGGCTCGTCCACCGGGCAGGCGCCGGGCGGCGACTCCGACCGCAAGCTCAAGCCGGTGACGATCGTGCCCGATCCGGTGCGCAACGAAGGCGACAGCTACCTCGTGCTGTGCGAGGTGCTCTACCCCGACGGCCGTCCTCACGAGACCAATACCCGCGCCAAGCTGCGCGCCGTGCTCGACGCCGGCGCCGACGCGGCCGAGGCGTGGGTCGGCATCGAGCAGGAGTACACCCTCTTCAAGGGCTCGTCCCCGCTCGGCTTCGGCTCGGAGCGTCGCTTCCCCGCCCCGCAGGGCCCCTACTACTGCGGCGTCGGCGCCGACGAGGTCTACGGCCGCGAGATCGTCGAAGACCACATGCGGGCCTGCCTCGACGCCGGCCTGTCGCTCTGCGGGGTCAACGCCGAGGTCATGCCCGGGCAGTGGGAGTTCCAGATCGGCGGCCCCGGCGTGGGCCCGCTGGCCGCCGGCGACCACCTGTGGCTCGCCCGCTGGCTGCTCTACCGCATCGGCGAAGACTACGGCATCAGCGCCACCCTCGACCCCAAGCCGGTCACCGGCGACTGGAACGGCGCCGGCGCCCACACCAACTTCTCGACCCGTGAGATGCGGGAAGACGGCGGCCTCGACCACATCAAGGCCGCCTGCGAGAAGCTCGGCAAGCGCATCAAGGAGCACCTCGCGGTCTACGGCGAGGGCTACGAGATGCGGCTGACCGGCCGCCACGAGACCTGCCGCTACGACGAGTTCAAGTACGGCATCGGCGACCGCACCGCCTCGATCCGCATCCCGGCGCACGTCGGCACCGACGGCAAGGGCTACCTCGAAGACCGCCGCCCCTGCGCCAACGCCGACCCCTACCAGGTCTCGCGGGTGCTGCTCGAGAGCATCCTCGGCTGAGCCGCCCGCCCCCGCCGACGGGCCCCTGTTCCACAGATTTTCTGCCCGTCGGCGATCTCTCCTGCCACAAGGCTGTCAGCAGGCCCGCGCTATCCTCTCCTCGGTTGCATACACCGCCGAGGAGGCCCCAGATGGAACAGCGCACCCGCTTCACCCGCATCATCCGCATCCTGCAGACCGAAGAGATCACCGCCGAGGCGCTCGCCGAGCGCTTCGACGTGTCGATGCGCACCGTCTACCGCGACATCGCCGCGCTGCGCCGCCAGGGCGTGCCCGTCGTCGGCGAGCCCGGCGTGGGCTACCACCTCGGCGAAGGCGCGCTGGTCGACGGCCTGCAGCTGTCGAGCACCGAGGTGAAGGTGCTGCTCGCCGCCACCCGCAAGGCGCTCGCCTTCGCCGACCCGCACACCGCGCGCACCCTGTGCGACATCCAGCGCAAGGTCGACGACGCCATGCCCGCCGCGCTGCGCGAGGCGATGCTGGCCGAGGCCGGCTGATGCACGGCCCGCCCCGGATCGGGCGCGACCCGACCGACGTGCAGACGGTCGATCTCGAAGCCTGGATCAGCGCCGAGCGCCGGCGCCGCGCCGATCGCCTGCGGGCGGCCCACCCCGACCTGCCCATGGTGCAGCTGCCGCTCGAGCTGCACCCGCGCGGCATGCATCGAGCGCCGCGCGCCCGCCATTGATACACTGCCTCCGCCCGCGCCGCTGAGCGCCGCAGAATCGGAGGCCCTCATGAAGTCCGGCACCACCGCCCGCTCGGCGAGCCGCACCGCCGAATACGTCGCCCTCGTGCGCCAACTCGCCGGCTTCGACCCCTACGCCCACCACTTCGTGCCCCGGGACTACGCCGCCGTCGGCGCCGTGCTCGAACGCCTCGACCCCGAGGGCCGCTGGGCCGACCGGATCGCCCTCGGGCTCAACTGCGCGATCCGCACCCGCCACCGCTGGCTCGACTGCCTGCTCGTCGAAGCGGTCGCCGCCGACGCGCAGCAGGTCGTGCTGCTCGGATCGGGCTTCGACGCGCGCCCGTGGCGCTTCGCCGACGCCATCGGCGAGCGCCCGGTCTTCCTCGTCGACCACCCGGCCACCGCCGCCGCCCGCGCCGAGCGCGGCCCCGACGAGGCGGCCAACGTGCGCCGGGTCGATGTGCGCTTCGACGAAGAAGACTTCGCCGACCGCCTCGACGACGCCGGCTTCGACTGGGCCCAGATCGCGATCTTCGTCTGGGAGGGCGTGACGATGTACCTGCCGCGGGACGTCGTCGCCTCGACCCTTCAGCGCATCGCCCGCCGCGCCGCGCCCGGCAGCCGCGTCGGCTTCGACCTCGTCGCCGCCCGCCCCAGCGCCGATCAGCCGCTGCGCGAGCGCATCACCCGGCGCATCATGGCCGCGATGAGCGAGCCGATCGAGTCCGCGTTCGCCATCGACGAGATGGCCGGCTTCGTCGAGCGCTGCGGCCTCGAGCCGCAGCGCATCGTCGCCGCCGAGCAGGCCCCCGGCGGCGAGGGCGCGTGGCCCGACCTCTACCTCGTCGAAGCGCGGGTGCCCGACACGCCATAGGCCGACCGCCTCGGCGCCGTCCGGCGATGCTTCGCCGACAGCGCTCGGTGGGTCAGCGTCGTTCGGGAGACGTTCGCCAGCGCATGCTCGGCGGTCGAGCCACGCCGGGCGAGCTTGCCGGCGGCGGGCTGGGGTACCCAGCGAACAGGGCACCGCTTCGGCGGATCTGCTGGGTCACCCAGCCCGATCGGCACCGCTTCGCAGCCGCGCGCTCGCCGAATTCGCCCGGCGAGCGAAGCTTCGCGCTCGAACCGTCGGTGACCGAGGCGTCTGCGGCGAAGCTTCACCGGCCGGCGTTCGGCACGATCACCGCTCGACGCGAAGCTTCGCTGCCTCTCGGCCGCAAGAGCCCGCCGAAACGTCGCCGAGATCGCCTCGTATACCCAGCGCGAGCGGGTGAAACTTCGCCGAATACGCCTCGTGCACCCAGCGCGAACCGGTGAAGCTTCGCCGTCCGGGCGCCGCCGACGAAGATTCTGGGCGAAGCGGTGCCGACAGGCGCTGGGGCACCCACCGCTTTCGGCGAAGCGGTGCCGATCTCGCTGGGTCACCCAGCCCCCCACGGGCAAGCGGTGAGCCACGGGCTCGGTACCCGAGACCTCATCGGTGAACGCCTCGCGATCCTGCTGGGACGGCGAGCGGCGGACGCGAAACATCGGCCGCTCGCTCGCGAGCGCCGACGGCCGGCCAGCGAGTCGGCGCGATAAGTGACCGCATCACGCGTACTTACCATTTTTGACTTGCAACTTTTCGGTCACGAACTATCATTGTGACCACAGTCACCAAGCGGGCCATCCAGCCACATTTAACAGACCGTTTTTCATACTCGGTACAACACCGGTTCATCCAACGGGAGGATCCCCCTATGCAACTCGTCACCCTCGATCGCCTGCGCAAGCTGCGACGCACCGTCGCCGGCCGTACCCTGCAGGCCGGCACCGACGTCGAGCGCCTCGCCGGCGAGCTCAATCACCCGGCGGTCATCCCCTACGCCCACCGCGCCCGCGACGCCGCGCGCGGCCACATCGACCTGCGCACCGGCCGCGAAGCGCAGCGCACCGATCGCGGCGACGGGCAGACCAAACCCATCGACACCGAGACCGACATCGAAGTCAGCATCGTGCACGACACCGCCAAGCGCTACGCCGAGCGTATGCCGCAGAGCGCCAAGGGCAAAGCCGGGGCGCGCATCTTGCGGCACTACTTCCGCCGCGGCCTCGCGGCGGTGATCCGCGTGCCCTACGAGGATGAGCTGATCCTCGTCGAGCACCTGCACGAGGGGCTGACCGGGCGCCACGCCGCCGACGCGGCGGTCCTCGGCCTCACCGGCAACGTCGAGGCCATCGGCCGACTGATTCCGCAGTACCGGGCCTCGCTCGCCGCCGAAGAGCGCATCTCGGCCCAGGCGGTGGCCGACGCGTACGAGGCGCTGCAGGTGGCGTGGTTCGAGTTGGCGTTCGCGATCGTGACGCTGGTGCGTGACGAGGACGACCGAGTCGCGATGTTGGCGCCCGTCTTCGAGCAAGATGACCGCCTGGCCGCGCTCTACGCCGCCCGCCGCAGCGGCCGCAGCGACGTCGATCTGGATACGCTGGACGACGAGGCCGACGCCGAAGCCGCCGCCCTGCTCGACGCCGAGCTGGCCGAAGCCGAGACCAACCGCGAGGCCGATCTCGCCGCCGAGGCCGAGCGCGTCGCCGAAGAGGTCGCCCCGGCCCCCGAGGCCGAGCCCGCCGAAGCCGCCCCCGAGGCCGACCCGCCGGCCCTGCGGCCGCTGCCCGGCAGCGACTGACGACCGCCGCCTCGCGCTCCCCTGCCCCTCCCCTATCTCGAGGCGCTCTGCGGCCGACGGCCCGGCCCCAGCGCGCTGCCCGACCCCCTCCTTCATGACGGCGCGCTGCGCACGCAGATCACAGACGACCCGAACACGCGGGGTTCACACGCCGCGTTCGGCGTGCGGGCGAATCCAGAGATGATCGAGCGTGATCGGTTCGGCGGGCCGACCGGGGATGAGCCGTGGGTGTACGGAGCGGTGACGATGCACCGGCGCGTCGGTCAGGGCGACCAATACCTCACCGAGCTGCCATGTGGGGTCGGACGCGGCGAGCTCGGTGACCCAGCGGTTGATGGTCTGTCGCCAGCCCGCATAGCCGCCTTCCTGAACATAGCCGATCATCGCAGCCCGCTGGTGCCGGGCGCCGTGCCGGCCGGTCTTGAAGCGATGGATGCCACCCGTCGTGCTGAAGCGGGAGAAGACGTACTCCCGCGCGTCGCGCCGACTGCCCGGCGGTGTGGGCAGGCGCTTGCACTCGATGGGCAGCAAGACCTCGTAGCGGCTGACGGGGCGTCCGCTGAGCACGATGACGATGTTGGACGGACGGACGGTGAGGTCGAGCGCGCGGTTGCTGCTGATCTCGTCGGGGGTCTCGGTCTTGAAGGCGATCGCGTCGAACCGCTGCCGCGCGGCGTCATCGAGCGCGACCGCGAGCTGATCGTTGAGGCGCACCTCGGCCGACTCGGCGCTTCGCACGCTGTCGAGGCACCAATCGGGCAGAGCGTGAGCGATGAAGTTCAGGATGTGGTCGATGAAGCCACCACCGACGACGAGCTCTGGCCTCAGCTGACCCCGGGCGACGGACCGGCGTTGGGTATCGGCCAGCATTCACGCGCCCCGACGGGTCAGATCGACGAGCGTCTCGTCTGCATCCCGCAGCGCGACCGAACGCAGCCAGAAACGCCGAACGTCGGGCTTGAGCATGATGACGAAGCGATCGTCGTACAGCCGCACGACCCGGCGCAGGTGCAGCCCGGGGGCGTCTTCGGCGTAGACGAGGCGATCCAACCGCCCGCGCAGGCCGCCGCTGCCGGACCAGTCGAGCTCGGCGTCGCCGAAGACGAACGGTTGGCAGATGAGCCCGGACCATCGCCGGGCCGCGAGCGGGCGCAGCCCGGGGAAGAGCAGCGAGACCTGCGCGGCGTAGAGAGCGGCGAAGGCGTCGAGGTCGTCCGGGCCCGTCGGCTGGAGGGCGCTGGAGCGCCGGGCGTCGCGGATCAACTCCGAGTAGGGTCCGCTGACATCCTCGACGATCACCTGCTCGTTGCTCGACAGATCCAGGTCGGCGGACTCAGGCATCGGCAGCGCGAGCACGGCCTGGTGGGAGATTGCGGTATTGCGGCGATTGAAGAGCCGAGCGCAGGTGATGGCCGCATACGCCCGAAGCACCACGATGTTCTGACTGAGCCAGCTCGCCCACTCTCGAAGCGTTGGCTCGCCGGACTCTTGGGCTGCGAGCCCGACCACCTGGTCCTTGAACGCGAAGCTGCCCGAGTCGAGATAGACATGGCCCAAGCCGTGGTGCTCGCGGATGAGCAGCAGCGGCGCGGAGAACAAGGCCGGCGCCCGCGGCCGGAGTATGGGGTGCGGCTCCGCGGGGACGCTGTCCATCAGCGTTTGATCCAGCCGGCCTCGGCCCAGCGCGCGACCCGGTATGTGCGGCAGCCCGAACAGATGCTCCGCGCCCTCGATCTGCCCACCGGTGCCCTTGATATAGCCCTCGCCCGTGGTCCACCCCTCGGCCTCGGCGAGCGCACCCAGCGTCCGAAACCGCGCGAGCCGGCGAGCGAAGGTGAGCGTCCGCCGGCCCCCGAGCAGCCCGCTGCGCCAGACGACGTGATCCGACAGGTCATCGGCGCGATCGAGCCAGTGGAGATCGTAGTAGTCGACGTCCAACCCCTGGCGCGCGACGACCCGCTTGGTACGGGCCGGGGTGATGTGCAGGATCTGCCGGTCTGCCGGCGGCGGCTGGGCTTCGATCAGCACGCACACTGTCTTGGTGTCGGCGCCCGAGAACAGCCCGCGGATCTTCACCAGATCGATGACCTCGCGCAGGTCCCAGGTCTCCAGCAGGTGTGCCCGCAACCCTTGCGGCCCCAGGTTGTAGAGCAGGCCGACGGGCTGGAGCATTCCGAGCATGCCGCCCGTTCGCAGCGCGGCGAGCGCCCGCTGGAGGAAGAGAAAGGCGAGCTGCGTATCGGGCACCGGCCCGCCCACCTCGCGTTCGAAGGCCGCCTGGTGCCTCCGAGCGCCGGGTGTATCCAGCCTCGACTTGAAGGGCGGGTTCCCCAGGACGACGCCGATCTCCGCCGCCGGTTGGCCGTCGAGCCAGTCGAAGAAGCACTGCTCGTGGAGCTGCGTGCCCCGAAGCGATGGGAACAGCGGCTCGTCGTCGCGCAGCTGCTCGTCGTCGAGCGCCTCGCAGAGCGCGATGCACAGGCTGAACGCGGCCAGCTCGACGGCCCCGCCTTGCTTGTCGACGCCATGCACCCGGCCGAGCAGGCGCCTCGATGTGCCGGCATCGGGTCGACGCCAGCCGTTGCGGGCCCGCCAGTGCAGGATCAGCCGCTTGTAGGCCTCGACGAGGAAGATGCCGGAGCCGCACGCCGGATCGAGGATGATCTCGTCGCCGTCGAGGACCCGGGTGATGCGCTCGGCGCTCAACGCCTCGGCGACGACGATACGGGCGAGGAAGGGGGGCGTGTAGACCGCGCCCGCCTCATCCAGGAAGAGCTCGTAGATGCGGCTGATCAGCTCGACCGGCAGGTCGCGGAACGTATAGCGGCGCCAGAGGCACAGCTGTCCTTCGTGGTCGACGCCACCCACGAGGCGCGCGAAGGGCTCCAGATCGGCGGTGGAGATGCCGTCGCGCTCTGCCGCGTCGAGCCGGAAGACGTCCCCATTGAAGACGTCGGCGAGGCGGTCGAAGAAGTGGAAGATCGTCTCGGCGCTGTCTGCTTCGAGCACGCGGAAGAAGCGAGAGCCGGTGAGCCAGTCCTCGCCGTGCTCGCCCGCGGTCCCGGAGAAGAGCGAGGGATCGAGCCGCCCGCGGTCCTCCAGGTAGGCGATCAGGAGCGCCATGATCAGCAGGCGCTCGGCGAGGCCGTCAGCGAGCGCTGTCTGCGGGATGACATCGGTCCGGAGGCGCTCGATCTCGGCCAGCAGGCTGGCGTGAGCGGCCCGAGAGCCGTGCAGGAGGTCGTCGGCCCGAGCGGGGTCATCCCAGATCGCGCCGAGCTGCAGCCGGGCCGGATCCCACCACGGCTGCTCATCCAAGTCGATGGCGATGGCCGACGCGATGTCGAGATGACGGAAGGGGGCATAGCGCAGCTGACCGTCGGCCGACTCGAAGTCGGGGCGGTGGGCGCAGCGCATCAGGTCGATCCGCCCGCGGACCTTGCGATACACCAGCGGCACCGCTCCCCAGCTCCACAGGCGCTTGTGCAGCTTCGCGAAGTCGGCGTCGCTCAACCCGTCGTCTACGAACACCAGCGCGACCGGTTCGACGCGCAGCGAGCCCCTTTGGAAGAATACATACCGTGCGCCGTAGCCTGCGGCGCGCTCCAGCAGCGCCCGCTGCTCTGGGGGGAGTTCGGGATCGGCCGACCGGACATCGACGAGCCCCGTCGGCGTCCCCGCATCCGGATCCCCGAGGGCGGCCCACCAAGTGGACGGTACGGACACGTCAATCCCCGTGAGAGCGAGTCAGTGATGCTTTTAGCCGAACAGCGAGCGTTTGACCACCGTACGGCGATCGGTCGATCGGTCAGGAGGGCGGGTTGGTTGATGTGTCGAAGCGTCGAGCGCTGCTCAGCCCATGGCCTGTGCCCTACCCCGCCAGCGCCTGCTCGATGGCCTGCTTCATCTTCGCGCCGGTGGGGCTGTCTTTCGGCGCGAAGCGGGCGATCACCTCGCCGTTGCGGCCGATCAGGAACTTGGTGAAGTTCCACTTGATGCCCTTGGTGCCCAGCAGGCCGGGCTTGGCCTCGGTGAGGTGCTTGAAGAGCGGATGCGCGCCGGCGCCTTTGACGTCGACCTTGGCGTACATCGGGAAGCTCACCGAGAAGCGGGTCTCGCAGAACTGCGCGATCTGGTCGTTGGTGCCCGGCTCCTGCCCGCCGAACTGGTTGCAGGGGAAGCCGGCGACCACCAGGCCCTTGTCGCCGTAGGCCTGCCACAGCTCTTCGAGCGGGCCGTATTGCGGGGTGAAGCCGCACTGGCTGGCGACGTTGACCACCAGGATGACCTTGCCCGCGTGCTCGCCGAGCGTGGTCTGCTCGCCGTCGATGGTCTCGACGGGGATGTCGTGGATCGCGCTCATGCCTGTCCTCCGGTGGTCTCGATGCGGGCGCAGAGGGCGGCCATCTGCCGGCCGACCAGCTCGCGGATCTTGGGATCGGTCAGCCGCCCGTCGACGATGGCCTGAGACGCCCCGCCGATCATCAGCTCGGGCTTGTTGAGCGTATCGGCGTCGAGGGCGACGAAGATCTGGCGCAGATGCGGCTGCATGCGCGCGGTGCCCAGCCGGCCGGGGCTGGCGCCCATGATGGCGAGCGGCTTGCCGACGAAGGGCTTGGGCTGGGTGCGCGAGAGCCAGTCGATGGCGTTCTTGAGCACGCCGGGCACCGAGTGGTTGTACTCGGGCGAGGCGATGACGAGGCCGTCGGCGGCGAGGATGGCCTGCTGCAGCGCGGTCACCGCGGCGGGTATGCCGGCGGCCTCGACGTCGCCATCGTAGAACGGCACGTCGCGGATGGAGAGGATGTCGAGGGTCGCGCCCTCGGGCAGCAGCTCGGCGGCGGCGCGCAGCACCGCGGTATTGACCGAGGCTTTGCGCAGGCTGCCGGACAATCCGACGAGGCGGATGGGTCGGGTCATGGGGGGCTCCAGGTGGCGGTGTCCCTGACAAGACACATCAGGCGGAGAACCGTTTCGCGGTCAGCGGCGGCGCTTGCGGCGGCGGGTACGCGGGTTGGGGGCGGCGCTGTGATCGTCGCCGGCCTCCGGCGCCGGGTCGGCGAGGGTATCCGGCGGGCGCGGGGGCAGCGTCCACGCGGGCGGCGGCGTGCGCAGGCGCCGCTCGCGGCGCTCGCCGAGGGTCGCGATGACCCGCTGCAGGGTCGGGTCGTGCAGCGGGCGGCCGTCGAGGCGCACGCCCTTCTGGCCGTTGCAGCGGGCGCAGGCCAGCGCGAGGTTGCCCGGGGCGTGGGTCCCCCCGTGGGTCCGCGGCACGATGTGCTCGAGGGTGGTCGTCGGGCCGGGGGTGCCGTCGAGGCCAAGGGTGATCTTGCGGTTGCAGTGGATGCACTTGCCCATCAGGCAGGTGCGGCCGCCGTGCTCGACGCGGCGCCAGGTCCGGTCGACGGCGGCGCACCACAAGAGGCGGGCGTGGTGGGTGCTGCGGCTCACGCCGGGTAGGATGGGCCGAGGCCTACTCCGGGTCGCGCCATTCGCAGCTGTAGTTCTGGTCTTCGGGCCAATCGTTCGGGTGGTCGATCAGGTCGAAGCAGCGGTCGGGCGTATTCTGCGGCGGGTAGGGCCGGTCGGTATCGGCCCGGTTGTCGACCGCCTCGTCGCGCACGAACCAGCAGTGGTAGACGCCGATGATCGGGCACAGCGCGCGCTCTTCGCTGCCGTAGAGGTCGATGACCCCCTGCACCTCGCGGGCGTCGAGCAGGTCGACCCCGTCGTCGATGCTGGCGTAGCTGGCGTTGAACAGCGGCAGGTTGTTCTCGCCGGTGAAGAGCCGCGCGGTCTCGAGCGAGGCGTGGGTCATCCAGCGCACCACCTGCATCATCGACCACTGGTAGATGCGCACGTAGGCCCCCTGGTTGGCGGCCAGGGTGCTGTTGCGGGCGATGTTGCGCAGCTCGATGAGCGCGTTGAGGTAGGCGGTGTCGCTGAGCCCCTGCCCGTCGAAGCCGGCCTCGACGAGGATGTCGAGCGCGTCGACGACGCTGGCGAGGCGCTGCTGGATGTCGGTCATGGTCTGCCGCGCCGGCGCGTTCTCGAGGGCGAGGTAGAGGGTCAGCTCGCCGAACATGGCCTGCAGCACGTCGCGGCCGCGCTCGTACTCTTCGAGGATCGAGGCGACGCCGTCATCACCCACCGGGTTGGGGATGCGGTGGTAGTCCATGACCCACAGCTCGTGGGCCATCTTGAGGTGGAAGAACGCCTGCATCGAGCTGGCCATCGCCTGGTTGTAGTCCTCGGCGTTGATGGCGTCGCCCATGTTGTCGATGTGGCCCCGGGTGAAGTCGAGGTCGGTATTGTGGCTGCCGCGGTAGAAGCGCTCGCGGGCCCGGGCCGGGTCGACGGCCAGGATCCACTCGCGGTAGAGGTTCAGCTCGGAGATCGCCAGCCGGGCCAGCAGGTTGGCCTGATCGAGGTACTCCAGCCGCTCGGGACCTTCGGCGGCGTTGGCGGCGGCGATGATCTTGACCGTCGCCGCCTGCACGGTGGCCAGCGCGCCGCCGAGGAAGCGCGGGGTGCTGTAGGGCGAGCCGGCGTAGGGGGTATTGGCCATGTCGAGGCCGCCGCGCAGATCGGCGACGGCGCGCACCAGCTGGCGGCCGATGGCCGGGGCCGGCGGGTTGTTCGAGTTGAGCTGGCGGGTGAAGCGCTCGGCGACGAGCTCCATGCCGGCGCCGAGGTTGGCGTTGACGAAGATGGCCTCGTCGGTCGCCACGTTGCCGGCGAAGTCTTCGATGCGATAGCCGAGGGTGTGATCCCCCGGCCGCAGGCGGCGCAGCACGACCTGCCCCTCGACGTCGCACAGGGCGTCTTCGTCGCGGATGTCGCTGTCGGAGCACGGCAGGTTGCCGACCGCGCGGGCGCCGCGGGGCGGCACGCCGTTGCCGTCGTAGCGCATGTCGGTGAGCACCCGCTCGAAGGCGGTGCCCGGGTCGAGGGTGACGGTGACCCGGCGGATGCCCGAGACGGTGCCGTCGGCGTCGTCCTCGCCGCCGCTCGACAGGGCCATGGTCTCGCCGATGCCGTAGTAGCGCCACGTCAGCCGGTCGTCGTCGTCGACGCCGCGCTGCGAGGGCACCGCGATGGTCGCCGCCGGCGGGGTGCGGTCGATGCCGAAGGCCACCGAGTTGTCGCGGGCGGTATTGCCCGCCTGGTCGGTGACCTCGATGGTCAGCTCGTAGAGGCCGTCGTCTTCGTAGAACACGGTGACCACGTCGCCGTCGCGGCCGATGTCGGCCGGCGGCGGCACGATGTCGACGTCGAGGTTGTTGGCGTCGCCGCAGTCGTCGATGACCCGGAAGCTGAAGGCGACGTCGTCGACCTCGCCGCTGTACCAGCCCTCCTGGGGCAGGTCGATGACCTCGATGCGCGGCCCGGCGTTGTCTTCGACGGTGACCCGCAGGTCGGCGTCGGCCGAGTTGCCCGAGCTGTCGGTGGCGGTGTAGCGCAGCGTATGGGCGCCGACGCCGAGCACCAGCTCGTCGGGCAGGCCGTCGAACGCCTGCTCGTCGGGCGTGCCCGGGTCGACGACGAGGGTGAACTCGAGCGCGTTGGCGTTGGTGCCGTTGTCGCCCCAGACCAGCCGCGGCACCCGAATGCGGGCTCCGTTGGCGTCGTTGCAGTCGACCCCGAAGTTGTCGGGGATCTGGCCGACGACCTCCGGCGGCCGGGTATCGCGGACCCGCACGGTCACGTCGGAGGCGCCGACGTTGTCGCTGTCGTCGGTGCAGGTCAGCCGCACCCGGGTATCGCCCACCGGGAAGACCGCCGGCACCGGGCCCTCGGCCGGGTTGGGATCGCAGGCGTCGGCGCAGCCGAACTCGAGCTCGACCGGCGTGCCCTGCGGCGCGGCGGCCTCGGCCTCGTCGCCGAGCGGCGTCGGGTTGGGGATCGGGCGCACCGTCGGCGGCGTGGTGTCGACGACGTCGATGCGATAGGCCACCTCGGCCTCGTTGCCCGCCCGGTCGACGGCGGTGACGAGCACGTCGTAGCTGCCCGGCGGCAGGTTGATCTCGTCGCCGGCCGGATCGATGTTCTGCGGCGGGTCGATGAGCTCGGCGGTGACCGTCGGCGCCCGATCGCGGTTGTCGAAGACCTGGATCGGCGGGATGCGCACCGTCGCGACGCAGCCGTCGGCGGGCACCGCGGCGCGGATGTTGCCGGGGGGCGGCCGGAACTCCGGGGCCTCTTCGTCACGGGCGGCGAAGACCCGACCGCCGACGAGGAACCCGTGGTGGGCGGACTGTCCCCCACCCTCGGCGGAGCCGACGGCCATGCCGACGATGGCGCTGAAGTGTTGATACTCGTTGTTCTGGCTCTTGCCGCCGCCGCCGCTGACGGCGAACGAGGGCATCTTGTCGGCCAGGGCCGGGCCGGCCATGAGCAGGCTCAGGCCACAGGGCAGCATCCAACGCTTCATTCCACTCCCCCCTAATCGACGATGCGCGGCCAGATCACCCCGGGCGTCTGGGGCGGCAGGTTCTCGCACTCGTCATCGTTGGCGATGCGCAGCCGATAGTCGAGGCGTTCGTCGTCCTCGCCCACCGTATTGATGCTCAGCGGCAGCACCCGCACGAAGAACGTGCGGTTGACGTCGCTGGGCTCGATGACCACGCATTGCTTCGAATTGCCGCGGGCGATCTCGGACGTCGTCGCCCGCAGCATCTCGTCGTCGTCGAAGACTTCCACGTAGAGATCGCCGTCGTCGCCGAAGACGAAGCTGGCCGCGACGGCCCGCGCCTCGCCGGGCGGCACGGTGAAGAGGAACGTATCGACGTCCTGCGGCGCGCGCACGCACAGCCACTGCTCTTCACGGTCGATCTCGTTGCGGCCGAGCAGCTCGGCCTCGCCGAAGTCGGTATTGGGCTCGTCGGGGTCGTCGTCGCAGACGAAGACCCGCTCTTCGACGGTCAGCTCGAGGTCGTAGCGCACCGTGGGATCACCCAGGCCGCTGACCCGCACGAAGTAGACCCCCGGCGCCCGGTTGTCGATGCGCACGACCTCGTCGTCGGTGGCGCTGTGCCCGTCGGGCAGCTCGCCGTTGAGCGAGACCGGGTCGCCTTCGTAGAAGAGGTCGAGCTCGAGGTCGCCCTGCACGTGCACGAAGCGCAGCGCCACCTCGATGGTCGCGAGGGTGTCGGTCTCGAAGGTGAACCAGTCCTCGTCGCCGTCGGGCCCGCACAGGGTCAGATCGGCGTAGCGGCCGGGCGCGATGTCGGTGGAGGCGACCCGCACGTCGTTGCCGCCGTCGCTGTCGAAGTCGTCGGGCGCGCACTCGATGAGCCCGGCGGTGCGCAGCACGTCGAGGTCGTAGCCGGTGCGCACCTCGGCGGCGGCCTGCACCCGCACGAGGTAGCGGCCGCCGGCGGCGCCGTCGAAGCGGGCGACGTTGATCCGCTGGCCGCTGCGCCCGCTCTGGATGAGCGCGCCGAACGGGTCGCGCAGCTCGATGATGGTATCGCCGGCGATCTCGGGTTCGAGCCGGGTGACCCGCACCTCGAGCTCGTCCCCCGGGCGCAGCGTCAGGCTGTACCAGTCTTCTTCGGCGCACAGCGTGCGACCGGGCAGCGTCAGGTCGATGTCGGGGCGCAGCTCGAGGGTGCCGTCGATGCCCGGGCGCACGAACTCGGGCACGGCCATCAGGTCGTAGGCGGTCTGGGCCACGTCGTTGGGCTCGGCGTCGTCGGGCAGGCACAGCACGCCGTTGCGGTCGACGGTCACCGTCAGGCGGTAGCGCCCGAAGCGGGCCGCGTCGAGCCCGGCCACCCGGATGTAGTAGCGGCCGTCTTCGATCTGCGCGTTGAACCGCGGGGCGTCGAACTGCACGAAGCGCGGCCCGTCGACGCCGCCGCCGCCGCCATTGGGCACCGCGACCGGCGCCTCGCCGGGCCCCGGGGCGCCGGGGCCGAAGATCTCGAAGTCGAGGTCATCGCTGGCCCCGGTGTCGTTGCCCAGCATCTCGAGGCGCACCTGCAGGCCGTCGCGGGCCCCCATGTCCAGGGCGAACCAGTCCTCGTCGTTGGGGTGGATCGTCCGGTTCTCGATGATGACCGACTGCTGCTCGTCGGGCAGCGAGAGCGAGGTCGCGGTGACCGGCGCGTCGTCCACTTCGGCGGCGTCAGGGCCGATAGCGCCCGACAGCTCGATGTCGAGGGCGTAGGTATTCTCGTCGAGCCCGCGGGGGAAGACCTCGACCCACCACGTGCCGGCGGGCGACGGGTTGCCCGGGCCGGCGACGTACTCGATCAGCTCGTCGTCGTCGCTGCTGTCGCCGCGGCCGGCGACGCGGCCGTCGGGCGCGTGCAGCCGCATGTCCAGGTCGCCGTCGCCGTGCGCGAAGGTCAGCGCGACCTGGATCGAGGTGCCGGCGCTCGGCGTCTCGAAGCGATACCAGTCGGCGTCGCGGCGGCAGGCGTACAGGCCCTCGGCGGAGAAGCGGTCGCCGTCGAACGCGAGCGGCGGCGCGTCCTCGCGGGCGTCGTTCTCTTCGTAGTCGTCGTCGCGGCAGCCCTCGACGCAGCGGCCCTCGATGCAGGCCAGGTCGTCGGGGCACTCGCCGTGGGCCAGGCACGGGGGCTCGCAGACGCCGGCTTCGCAGATCCAGCCCTCGCCGTCGTCGGCGCACTCGGCGTCGTCGCGGCAGGGCTCGTCGGGGCCGTCTTCGGGCTCGCAGCGGTTGGCTTCGTTGCAGATCTCACCCCGCGGGCAGTTGTCGGGGTCGCGGCGGCAGCCGGGCAGGCAGACGTCGAGGCTGCAGAAGAGCGTCGGGCCGCAGTCGTCGTCGGTGGCGCACGGCGGGCGCTCGCAGTTGCGGGTCTCGGGGTTGCAGATCCGCTCGCGACCGCAGGCGCCGCCTTCGAGGCGGCAGCCCTCGGCGCAGAAGCCGTCCTCGCAGTACGCGTCGTCAGCGCAGTCGAGGTCGTCGGCGCAGCGCAGCGCGCAGGGGTTGGGGTTGACGCAGTTGAGCAGGCCTTCGATGGGTGCGTCGCACGCCGTCGGCAGCTCCAGCGAGCAGCTGTCGTCGGCGCTGCAGCAGACGACCTGAACCGCGCACTCGCGGGTGTCGGGGTCACAGGCACGCGGCTCGCCGTTCATCGTGCGCGGGCAGGCCTCGGGATCATCGAGGCGGCAGCCGGGCTGGCACTCGGCGCCGTCGCAGTATTCGCCCGGGAAGCACTCGCTGTCTTCGGCGCAGCTCGGATCGCGCTCGCAGAACCGCGGCTCGGCCTCGGTATTGCACCGCTCGCCGATCGGGCAGCCGCCCTCCCGGCACCCGGGCACGCAGATCGCCGGCTCGCCGCCCACCGCCATCGGACAGTACTGCTCGGCGGGGCATTGGTCGTCGCGCACGCAGCGCACGCCGACGTCCGGATCGGGCGGCGGCTCGCCGTCGAGCGCGGTCTCGGCGTCCATGCCGGCGTCGGGCGTCGGCGTATCTACCGGCTCGTCTTCTCCACCGCAGCCCCAGGCGAGCAGGGCCACGGTGAGCCACAGCGCCGACCCGGCCTGTGCTCGAAGGTGCACCATCAGGGCTTCCTCTCCTGGCTGGATTCCGCCTCGTGCGAATAATTGCAGTTGCACGAGAACGTTTCAACCGGGTTGGAGCCCGCGGGGCCGTGGGGGACGTCAGCCCTGGCCGAAGGTGGGGCCGCCGTCGGCCAGCCAGGCCTTCTCCTCTGCGGTGTGCGTGCGCCCGAGCACCGGGTTGCGATACGGGAACCGCCCGAAGCGGGCGATGATGTCGCGGTGCTTGAGGGCGAAGTCGCGGAAGCCGCCGATGGGCTTGGTGAGCTTGGGCGGGACGTCGGCGAGCAGCGCTTCGAAGAGAGCGACGCAGCGGTTCTGCAGGTCGAGATCTTCGGCGTGCTCCAGCGGCATGTAGGCGAAGACCCGCTCGACGTGCGGCAGCTCGAGGTGCGTGCCGTCGTCGATGGTCGCCAGGGCGAGGCGGCGGGCGATGGGATCGCCGGCGAACGCGCTCGCCCGGCGGCGGTAGACGTTGCGGCTGAACTGATCGAGCACGATGATCCGGGCCAGGTTGCCCCGGGGCGTCTCGCTCCACGCTTCGAGCCCGCCGGCGATGGCGGCTTCGACGAGATCGCCGAAGCGGCGGGTGATCTCGGCGTCCAGCTCGGCCCCGCCACCCCACCACCGCTCGCCCTGCTTGCGCATCATCTCGGCGGGGTCGTCTTCGTCTCCGAACCAGAAGTCGAGGACGGCGCGGGCCTCGGGCGGAAGGGTCTCAGCGGTCGGCTTCATCGGCGGGCTCCTGGGGGGCGATGTCGGTGAATCGTGGCGCGCGGCGCTCGAAGAACGCCGTGATGGCCTCGGGGAAGTCGGGGCCCGCCAGGCTCTCGGCGAAGCGGCGGGCGTCGTCGGCGGCGGGGTCGAGGTCGACGCAGCGGGCGAGCGTGGCTTTGACGCTGCGCACCGCGGCGGGGCTCGCCGCCGCGAGGCTCTCGGCCATCTGGCCGGCGCTACTCACGGGGTCTTCGGCGATGTGCGCGAAGCCCGGCAGCCCGTGAATGGGGGTCGCGACGCCGGCCAGCGTCAGCCAGCGCGCCGCGGGCAGGCCGACCGTCGCGACCAGCCGCGGGATGATCTGCCAGCCGAGGTGCATGCCGGCGCACCTCGGGCAATGCGACGGTGGTCTCCGGATGGGCCACCCGCAGATCGCAAGCCAGCGCCAGCCCGACCCCGGCGCCGATGACCCGCCCGCGCAGCACGGCGAGGGTCGGCATGGACAGCGCGCTCCATGCGTCGAGCATGCGGCTGCCGCGCAGCGCGAGCCGGCGCCCGCCGTCTGCCCGGATGGACTCGGCGAGGCCGGTGTCGGCGAGGTCGGCGCCATGGCAGAAGTCGGCGCCGGCGGCCATCAGGCGCACGACGCGTACCCCGTGAATGGCGCTGATGCGGTGGGGCATCGCGGTCAGGGCGTCGAGGGTATGCCAGCCGACGCGCCGGGCGTGCAGCGTGACCGTGGCGATGTGGCCGTCGACGGCGAGCGCGCAGGGCTCTGAAGTACGGGGCTCTGAAGCGGGGGGCTCTGAAGCGGGGGGCTCCGAAGCAGGGGGCTCGGCGGCGGGCGGCATGCAGTGCTCCGGCGATCAGGGGTCCCAGTTGACGCCGACGCGGCTGCCGGCCCGCATGATGTGGGTCTCCGGCTCGCCGGCGCCGGGCGCCAGGTACTCGTAGCCGGCCCAGATCATGGCATACGGCATCACCCCGGCGATGCGCAACGTGGCCACGCCGACGCCGACGCCGACCCGGCCCCCGTAGCGCAGGCCCTCGTACTCGTTGCGGGTGGCCCGGGTCACCGCCGCCACGTCGAGGTCGTAGCGGAAGGTGCCGTCGAGCACCCGCAGCAGCACCGGGATGCCCGCCGTGGCCACCGCCTTGACGCTGCGCGCGCCGTTCTCGGTGCGGGGGAAGGTGCTGGCGACGCCGACCTCGACGCCGACGCCGATGGTGAGGCGATCGGAGATGCCGTAGGCCGGGATCAGCCGCCCGAGGCCCGTGCCGCCGACGGCGAACTCGCCCTCCTGGATGACGATCTGGCCGCTGCCCATGCTCTCGGCGAGGAAGACGAGGCGGTCGGTATTGGCCTGCACCCCGGCGAAGTCGGCGTCGGGGGTCAGCCAGAACGGGCAGTCAGCGCGGTGGTCTTCGGCGAAGCGCAGCGCGGCGGAGATGCGCTCGATGAGCAACGCCTCCTTGGCCGGGCCCAGGTCGCCCTCGGCGGCGGCCCAGATCGCCTTCGACGAGCCGCCCTCTTCGGTGAGGCGACCGTCGAGCCAGCCCGCGAGCGCCAGCCGGGTCTCGGGGGTGGCCTGGCAGGCGCTGGTCATGATCGCTGGCGAGGCCTGCTTGATCTCGTGCTCGTCGACGACCCAGTCGATGCGGGCCCGGGTCTCGATGATGCTGCGCAGGTCGAGGTACAGCGCCCGCTCGCTGGCCGCTTGGGGCAGGCGCACGCAGCCGCTGGCGAGCGCGGCGAACACCGCGATCGCGGGCAGCAATCGCTTCATGAGGGACTCTCCCGCAGGCCCGCCAGGCGGTCCTAGTTGGCCTGTTCGTACATGCGCGCCCCGTAGAGCAGCGCGTTCATCTGATCGCGATCGAAGATGTAGCGGGTGCGGCAGAAGTGGCACTCGACCACGGTTTCTTCGAGCTCGGCGGTCATGCGCTCGAGCTCGGCCGAACCCAGGGTGCACAGCTTGCGGGCGAAGTGCTCCCGATCGCAGGGACAGACGTAGTGCAGCTCGGTCTGCGCCAGGACCTGCGGCGCGTCGAAGAGCCGATCGAGCACCCCGCGCAGGTCGAGGCCGCCGGCGAGCAGATCGCCGATGGGCGGCAGGCGCTGGATGCGCTCGATGAGCGTCTGCAGGATCTCGGGCGACGCGTCGGGCAGCGCCTGCACCAGGAAACCGCCGGCCTGGGCCACGCCTTTGGGCCCCAGCCGCTCGCCGACGCTCACCGCGCTGGCGACCTGCTCGCTGCTGAGCAGATACTCGGCCACGTCGGCCCCGACGCCCCCGTCGACGAGCGGGATGACGCCGCGATAGGCCGGCGCGTCGGCCTCGAGCCGGCGGATCACCGTCATGCGGCCCATGCCGATGCCCGCGGCCAGATCGAGCCCGCCGGTGTCGGCCCGGGGATTCTGCACGGTCGCGCGCACGGTGCCGTCGGCGTCGGCGATGGCGTAGATCTCGCCGAGCGGGCCGTCGCCGTTGATCTGGATGCCGAGCTGCTGCTTGTGCTTGAGCCCGGCGGCCAGCATCAGCGCGGCGGTGCTGACCCGCCCCAAGGCCATGGCGCCGAGCGGGCCGGCGTCGTGATCCGCCTGCAACCGGGTCACGAGGTCGGTGGTGCGGGCGACGACGAACTTCACCGCCCCGCCGAGGGCGAGGCCGCGCAGCAAGAGATCTCGCTCGGCGTCGGCGGGGTGGGACTCGATCATGACAGCTCCTCACAGATGCGGCGCCAGGCGGCGTCGAGTTCACGGCGGCGCGCGGCCGGCAGGCGGTTCCAGCGCAAGTCGCTGATGGCCCCGTCGAGGGCGTACAGCGCGTTGCGTGACAGGCCCGCGCGCCCCAAGCGATACAGGCGGGCCCAGGCCTCGATCGCCCCGACCTGCCGCAGCTCGTCGGGGGTCGCGATCCCCACCTCGGCGAGCCGCTCGGCGGTGGTGGGGCCCAGGTTGAGCATGTATTCCAGGCGGTCGCTCACGGGTCTGCTCCGGGTCGGATCCCTGGCGCCGGGGTCGGCGGCGGCGTAGACTACCCGCTTCGGATGCGCGCGTCTGCCCCAGAGTTGCCGGATGGGTCGACTTCGACCCCGTCCCCCGCCGCGAGTCGTCGATGGAGCTGCTGATCGGACTGCTGCTCGTCGGCGTCGCCGCCCTGGCGGTGCCCCGGGGCCGGGTGCGTCTGGCGGCGATGGGCGGCATCGTGCTCGGCGCGGTGATCCTGGCGGTGATCCGGCCGGCGCCCTCGGCGGACCTCGCCCGCTACCTGCCCGACGACGCGACCGCCCCCGACGACGCCCGGTTCAGCTCGTCCCGGGCGTGCCGCGCCTGCCACGCCGACGCCTACGAGAGCTGGCACCGCAGCCACCATCGCCAGATGACCCAGGCCGTGGGGCCCGAGACCGTGCTCGCGCCGTTTGATGGCCGGGTGCTCGTCGACGGGCCGCGGACCTACCGGGTCTTTCGCAAAGGCGACGGCTTCTTCGTCGACATGCCGCGCTACGGCACCAACGGCGAGACGCCCGATCAGCGCATGGTCCGCCCGGTGGTCATGAGCACCGGCTCGCACCACATGCAGGCGTATTGGATCCCCTCCCCGCACGTCGACGAGCCGCCGGCCCGGGTGGGTCGGGCGCTGTTCAACGATCGCTGCACCGGCTGCCACGGCACCGACGGGCGCAGCAAGGGCGAGGTCGAAGCGCTGCGCGACGCGATGCTGCTGCCCTACGAGATCGAGCGCGCGCTCGACGAGCCGGCGCACGCGCAGCTCGATCGCCGCGATCCGCAGGGGCTGGCCGAGATCGTGCGCTTCGTGACCCGCATCCAGACCACCGGGCGCTTGATGCAGTTCCCTTTCGTCTGGTTGGTGCGTCACCAGCGCTGGGTCAACGAGGAGCATACGTTTCTCCAGCCGCCCTATACGCCCGCGGCCGCCGAGATCTGGGGCGATCCGTGGAGCGACGGCTGCGACCAGTGCCACAGCGTTCGCCCGGACTACGACTGGAGCGCCGACGACCAGCGCGGCGAAGCCGAGGTCGCCGAGCTGGGCATCGCCTGTGAAGCCTGCCACGGGCCCGGCCGGGGGCACATCGCGCTGCACCGCGATCCCGCCGCGCGCTATCGCAGCCACCTGGCCGCCGACCCGCCGCCCACCGACGACATCGTCCAGCCCGCCGATCTCGACCACCGCCGGGCGAGCGCGGTGTGCGGGCAGTGCCACGCCGAGCTGGTGGTGCACGACCCCGAGACGCGTTTCGAGCCGGGCATCGCGCTCGAGGCCCACGGCGGCGTGGTGCAGTTCACCCCCGAGAATCCGCCGCCGTGGCTCGCGCCCATCCTCGAAGACGAGCCCAACCTGCTCATCGACGCGTTCTGGACCGACGGCACGATCCGCATCGCCGGCCGCAACTACAACGCCCAGGCGCTGACCGGCTGCTTCACCCGCGGCCAGATGTCGTGCCTCACCTGCCACTCGATGCACGACGGCCCGCCGAACGATCAGCTCAAGGGGCCGGCGGTCGACGATCGGCCGTGCCTCGACTGCCACCCGGTCATCGGCGCCGACGTGACGGCGCATACCCATCATCCGGCCGAGTCGAGCGGCAGCCGCTGCTACAACTGCCACATGCCCCACACCACCGTCGGGCTGCTGACCTTGATGCGCTCCCACCGCGTCGACAGCCCGTCGGCCGAGCGCACCGCGTGGAGCGGCCGCCCCGACGCGTGCAGCCTCTGTCATATCGATCGGACCCTGGCCGAGACGTCAAAAACCCTGACCGAGTGGTACGGGCAGCCCGATCTGCCGCCCACGGCGGACGACCTCGGCGCGTCGGCGGTCGTCGCCTGGGCCCTGCGGGGAGACGCGGTTCAGCGGGCGACGGCGGCCTGGCACATGGGCTGGGGGCCGGCCCTCGAAGCGGCCGGTTCGGACTGGCAGGTGCCCTATCTGGCCATCCTGCTCGACGACCCCTACGCCGCCGTGCGGGCCATCGCGATTGACGCGTTGCGTCGGCATCGCGGCTTCGCCGACTTCGAGTACGACTACGTCGCGCCGTCGGCTGCGCGTCAGGCGCGCGGTGAAGCGGCCATCGCGCGCTGGCATTCTGCGGGCCCGCCGCCGGATAGACCGACCGCCTTCATCGTCGACGGGCAGCTCGATCGGTCGCGCATCGAGATCCTCTTCGAGCGCCGGGACGATACCGAGGTGCGCGTCAACGAATGACGCGATGGCCGATCGCGCTGCGGGTCTGCCCTGCCGTCTGCGCGATGTGTCAGGAGACCCGGTGCGTCCCGCAGGTACATGCCCGTACATCTGCCACGAAATGAAGCACGGCCCGGATCCGGTTGCGGCCCGTACCCGTGGCCCGTGCGCATGTCGGCGACAATTCTGCGACCGCCGGGCGACAACCCTATTGATCGGAATGATCGTTTTGGCGTACACCCTTCGTCATAGGTCCGGCGAGTCCGGTACAGGAGCTATACATGATGACCTCGTCGGCCCCGCTCTCGAAGCAGCCGGACCTGCGCGCCCTGCGCGCCCTGACGTGGCAGAACCACAGCGGCCGATATGCGATCTCCGGCGCGTGCGGCAGTCACGTCGGCCTGCGATCACGCAACGAAGACGCCTTCTTCGCCAGCGCCCGGGACTCGCTGGTGGCCATCGCCGATGGCATGGGCGGGCACCCCGGCGGGCACATCGCCTCCGATCTGGCGGTGCGCAGCATACACGGGCCCCTGACCGACAGACCGCCCCGCCGCGTCCGGGTCGAGCCCGAGCAGCACCGCGTCCGCCTGATGAACGCGCTCGTCGGCTGCAACCGCATCATCCGCCAGCGCCATCCGCAGGATCCCGAGCGCCCGATGGCGACCACCGTCGTGGCTTTGTGGCTCATCGATGGCTGGGCGATCTTCGGGCATGTGGGTGACAGCCGGCTCTACCGCCTGCGCGACGGCGTGCTGACCCCGCTGACGCTGGATCACAACGCGCTCGGCGAGGCGCTGCGGCTCGGGCTGCACCCCGACGACGTCGGCGACATCCCTCATCATCTGCTCTCGCGCGCCCTGGGGCTCGACGAGACCGTGCGGCCCGATGTGAACCACTGCTCGCTGGTCAGCGGCGATCGCTACCTGCTGTGCACCGACGGGCTGACCGAAGCGGTGGACGACGCGTATCTCGCCGCGACCCTCGCCCGCCCGGTCTCGGCCGAGCAGACCATGCGCGCGCTGCTCGAAGCGGCGATGGTCTCCGGCTCGAGCGACAACATCACGCTGGCGGTGCTCGACATCCG
Source organism: bacterium (assembly GCA_030427205.1). GTDB lineage: Bacteria > Myxococcota_A > Bradymonadia > UBA7976 > UBA1532 > JACKDM01. Next base: position 423,456 of record JAUHXC010000002.1, read on the forward strand.
CTGAGGCCCGGCCGGCCGAGCTGACGGCGGCCGATCTCACACCCAGCGAACTCACACGGCCAGCCTCACTGCCCCGCGGACGCCCCCGACCGGTGATCGTCGGCCAGCTGCTGCACGATGAACGGGCGCAGGGTCTGCGCCTCGATGATGCGATCGATCGAGCCCACCTGCCGCGCGCGCTCGACGGTGTGCACCCCATCGAACCGCGCGGCGATCTCCGCCAGCGCCGCCGATCGCGCAGACTCACCGCCGCCCAGCTCCGCCGTACGCCGCCGCACATCGCGGGCGAAGACGACCGCCGCGGCCGGCGCCCCGCCGATGACCGACGCGAAGCTGCCGCGGATGGCCACCGAGACGAGGCGCGGGTTGAGCGCCTTGGAGAAGACGACATAGGCCCCGCCGTGATAGCGCGAGAGCACGGCGAAGACGATCGGGCCGTCGAAGTTGACCACCGCCCGGCCGATCTCGGCGCCGTACTCCAGCTGCCACTGACCCAATGACTCGGGCGAGCCGTCGAAGCCGGAGAGGTTGGCCAGCACCACCACCGGCCGCCGCCCGCTCGCCGCGTTGAGCGCCCGGGCCACCTTGCGCGACGCCTGGGGATACAGCGTGCCGCCGGCGAGCTGAGCCGGGCCGTCGGCGCTGGGCTGGCCCACCCGCGAGACCGGCTGGTTCTCGATGCCGATCACCGTCGCGCCGAAGCCGCCGATGCGCGCCTCCCAGACCACCGCGGTCTCGGCGCCGCGCCAGGCGGCCCAGCGCTCGACGGGGCGGCAGCCGCGGTCGATCACCGCCGCCATCACCGGGCGCACCGCGAACGGCCGCTTGCGGTCGGGGTTGTGCCGACTGTCGAACAGCTCGCCGATGCGCTCGAAGCCATGGCCCGCGTCCGCCGGATAGGCGTCGAGGGTCATGTCGCGATCGGCGGGGTCGTCGGTGGCGATCCGCCGCGGGCGCCGCTCGCCGGGCGGCACGTAGACGTGATCGTGATAGCGGTAGATCAGCCCGTAGGCCTGGGCCAGATCGGCCGCGTGGGCCTGGGCCTGGCCGTTGGGTCCCATGACCGCGGTGTAGCCGCCCAGAGCCAGATCATCCGCCGCCGAGACGCAGCCCGAGGCGTCGAGGGCGCGCTTGCCGGTGAGCACCATCGCCCCGCGATCGGTCATCACCAGCAGGCCGCGGGTATGCATCATCATCGTCGCTTCGGCGTTCCAATAGGCCTGAGCGCCGACGCAGACCCCGGAGACGATGAGGTCGATCTGACCGCCGGCCTGGGTGAAACGCACGATGCGGGCCAGCACCCGGGCGGTCCAATCCAGGTTCTCGGTGCCGGTGTCCCAGTCGATGCGGGCCCCCGCGCTCAGGGCGACCCACTCCAGCGGCAGGTCACGCTGCTCGGCCAGATCGAGCGCGGCGATGACCCGGCGGCACTCGGGCTCGGCCAGCGCGCCCATGCGCCGGGTGGGATCAGAGACCAGCAGGACCCGCTCGAACGCATCGTCGCGATCGGCGGGGCGCGAGACGATGGTCCCGACGACCAGCGCCGCCCGGTTCTGACCCCGCGGGCGGTCGACGGACACCAGCGCCGGCCCGTCGAGGTCGTGCTCGACGAAGGTGCTCGGCGGCAGATCGCCGCGGCCCTCCAGCATGCGCACGATCTCGTAGGGGTGCACGATGTTGCGCCGCCGGGCGACCACCAGCGCCTGCTCGTAGCCGGTGACCGGGGCCAGCGGGGCCAGCGACGCCGGGTTGAGCTCCAGCTCGAGGCGGTGGCCGCTGCGATCGTAGATCGAGAGATCGGACAGGCCCTCGGGCGCGCCGCCGCCGGTGAACCGGGCGCGCACGACCAGCTTCTCCAGGCCGATACGCCGCGCGGCGGGGGCCAGTCGCGCCGCGTAGGCCTTCATCAGCGACGTGGCATACGGGATCGGCGGCACGACGCGCAACGTGATGCGGTTCCATTGCAGCCGTCGGCGCGGATCGTGGGCCGCCCGCGCCGCCTCGATCGCCCGCACGGCCGCGTGGAAGACCCGCTCGATATGCGGCAGACGCAGCGGTCGGCCGGTGCCCAGCCGTTCGAGGCTGCGCACCTCGCCGAAGGCCAGCAGGCGCACGTCCTCGGCGTTCTCCCGGGCCCGGGCGTGGAACAGCACCACGTCGTCATCGCTGGGCAGGCGCTTGAACTCGAAGCGCTCGAGTCGATCGAGCTCGAGGCGCCGCGCGGTGCTGGGCATCACGTCGGTGCGGTCGACCCGCTCGCTGCCGTCGGCGTAGAACCGCCGGACCCGCGGATAATGCGGCCCGCGCACGACCAGGATGCAGACCTCGCCCCACGGCGGCCGGGCGCGCCCGTCGGGTCGCGCGGCGGTGACCGCCCGGGCCATGGCCTCTTCGACCGCCGCCGGGCTCTCGGGCACGAGGACGAGATCGAGCCGGCGGGTGGGCGGCAGGGCGTGGGCGGTCGCGACGAGGGCCTCGACCTCGTCGATGCGGCCGGTCACGCAGACGACCGCCTGATCCCCCTCCCCCGCCCGAAAGGCCGGGCGCTCACCGAGGGTCAGCGCCTCGAAGGGGAAGTCGCCGCCGGTCCACTCAAGGCGCCGGGCGACGCCCTCGGCGGCCACCGGACAGCCCGCCGCGGCCTCGGGCGCGAGCCCCGGCACCAGCGACTCGGGGGCGGCGATGAAGCCGGTCCAGTCGAGGGTGCCGGCCCGCAGCCGCTGCAGCATCTCTTCGGCCCGCGCCTCGCCGCGCTGGGTCAGCCGATGCAGCGCGGCCCGCTCGATGAGCCGATAGCGGGCGCGATCGGCCGCCTCGCGCACCGGCCCGAAGCGCCCCGGATCGAGGTTGCACAGCCGGTCGAGCAGAGCCGGCGGCGCGTCGGTCAGGCGCTCGATCAGCCGGGCGGCGGCGGGCACGGTCTCGGGCAGCGCGTCCTGGGCCCGGGCCAGCCGATCGAGGGCCTCGTCGGGCGCCGCCTCGGCGTCGAGCTCGTCGATGCCGTGGTGGCGCAGCGCGCGGGCCAGCGCCTTGCGCGCGCCGGCGCCGAGCCCGTCGGGGCCGCGGCGCAGCAGCGTCTCCATGAGCACCGACGGGGTCACCACCTCGCTGGTGCCGTCGGCGCCGTCCCGCGGGCGCCGCTCGAAGAACTCGGCGACGTCGGCGAACACCTCGAGCAGGTCGACCGCCGGCTGCGGATCGACCCGGCCGGCGTCGTCACCGAGGGTGCCCACCGGCACGTCCCAGCCCACGAACGCGGCCCGGATCCGCTCCGCGGCCGCCGCCGAGCGTGGCGGTCGGCTCTGCCAGGGCACCCGCACCCGCTCGGCGGGCTCGCTCTCTTCGCCGCCGGCGAGCTCGAGCACGACCATCAGCTGGCCCGCCCGCACCTGGGCCCCGGGGGCCACCCGGATCTCGCGCACGACGCCGGCCCGCGGGCTCTCGACGCGCACCTCCATCTTCATCGACTCGAGCACGACGACGCAGCCGCCCGCCGGCACCGCGTCGCCGACGGCGAGCGGCACGTCGAGCACCATCGCCGCCGAGGGCGCCAGGATCGATCCCCCGCTCGCCGCGGCGACCCGATGGGCGGTGCCGTCGACGAGGTAGGTCAGATCCCCCGGCGCCCGCTCGACCCGATAGCGCCCGCCGGAGAGCGACAGCCAGCGCTGGTAGAGCCCGTCGGGCTCGTAGCGCACCGTCACCTCGCCGTCGGCGTGGCGCACCCGAAAGCGATGCGGCCCGATGCGATAGACCTCGAGCGCGTCACCGACCTCGACCCGATGCCGATCGGCGCCGCGCGCCGGGGCCCGATCGCCGTCGGCGAGGAACCGATCGATGGCGGCGGCGAGCACCGCGACGCCGGCCCCCTCGGGCGGATCGACCGGCAGCCGATCGACGAGGCCGACGTCGAACTCGCCGGCCCGCACGTCGGGCCGGGCGAGCAGCGCGCGCAGGAAGTTGAGGTTGGTGGTGCCGCCGTCGACGATCACCCGGGTGCGGTCGAGCGCGTGGGCCAGCCGCCCGAGCGCCGCCTGACGGCTCGGGCCCCAAGCGATGATCTTCGCCACGAGCGGATCGAACTCCGGCGAGATCGCCTCGCCCTCGGTGAAGCCGGTATCGACCCGCACCCCGGGGCCCGTCGGGCTGACGAAGCGCAGCAGGCGCCCCGGCGCGGGCACGAAGCCGCGCTGCGGATCTTCGGCGCAGACCCGGGCCTCGATCGCCCAGCCGCGACCCATCGTCTCCGCCGGCAGCGGCCGGCCGCGGGCCAGATCGATCTGCGCCCGGACGAGGTCGACGCCGAAGACCTCTTCGGTGACCGGGTGCTCGACCTGCAGGCGGGTATTGACCTCGAGGAAGTACGCCGCGTCCGCCGACTGGTCGTAGAGGAACTCGACGGTGCCCGCGCTGCGATAGCGCACCGCGCTGCACAGCCGGCGCGCGGCGGCGATGATCCGCGCCTCCGCGGCTTTCGACAGACCCGGCGAGGGGCACTCTTCGACGATCTTCTGCCGCCGGCGCTGCAGCGAGCACTCGCGCACGCCGAGGATGCGCACCTCGCCCTCGCCGTCGCCGAGCACCTGGATCTCGACGTGGCGCGCCCCGTCGACGCAGCGCTCGACGAAGATGCCACCGCCGTGGAACGAGCGATCGGCCTCGTCGCGGGCCGACGCGAAGGCTTCGGGCAGCGCCTCGGCCGCCTCGACCCGGCGGATGCCGCGCCCGCCGCCGCCGCCGGCCGCCTTGAGCATCAGGGGGAAGCCGATGCGCTCGGCTTCGCGGGCGGCCGCCTCGGCGTCGGCCACCACCGCCCACGGCGCCACCGGCACATCGCATGACTCGGCCAGCCGCTTGGCGGCGATCTTGTCGCCGAGGCGGCGCATCGTCTCGGGTCGCGGGGCGAGCAGCGTGATGCCCGCCGCCTCGAGCGCCGCGGTGAAGTCGGCGTCCTCCGAGGCGAAGCCCCAGCCGAGCCAGGCCGCGTCGCACAGCCCCGCCCGCAGCCCCTCGATGACCTTCTCGGCGTCGAGGTAGGCCCGCCGCCCCTCGCCGATGCGCACCGCGGCGTCCGCCGAGCGCACGTAGAGCGAGTCCACATCGGGATCGGTGTAGAGCGCCACCGCCATCGGGGCCTCGGCCTCCTCCCGGCGCAGCGCGTCGAGCGCCGCGAGGAATCGGACCGCCGGCTCTCCTCGGTTGACGATTCCGATACAGCGCATGCCACCTCCGGTACGACTCGGCTCCGGGCCCTTGTACCGAGCGACGGCGTCGGGCGCCAGAGCGGCGCGCAGACCGTGGGCGGGCGCCCTCAGTGGGCGAAGGCGTGGGCCTTGAGGGTGTCGAGGTCGACGAGCTCGAGGGTCGACATCTCGGTCGCTTCGAGGATGACCGGCGGCGCGCAGCCGGCCTGCATGGCCTCGATCCAGCGGCCGGCGCACAGGCACCAGCGATCGCCGTCGACGAGGCCCGGAAAATCGAACGCAGGGACCGGCGTGCTCAGGTCGTTGCCCCGGCTGCGGCTGAACGCCAGGAAGGCGTCGGTGACCCGCGCGCAGACGGTGTGCCGCCCGCGATCCCGCGCGTCGGTCCGGCAGCGTCCGTCTCGATACCAGCCGGTCATCGGGCGACACCCGCAGATCTCGAGGGCCGTGCCGAGCACGTTGAGGGCCTCGGTCGACGTGCCGTCTTTCATGCGCCTCCTTCGGTCGCGGGTCCAGATGCCCGGGGCGCGCGGGGGGTCGCAGCCCGAATCGTTCGCCGCGGCCCACCGATCAAGTCGTGGCGCTCGCGTTCACGCTCGTGCAGAATCGGGCCGTCGTCGGCCCGACGCGCTCGGTCGACGGGGCGGCCAGCGAATCGGAGGTCGATGTTGAACGGGCTGCGCTACGCGTTCAATACCAATGGCTGCGCCCACCACCGCCTCGGCGACGCGCTCGAGCTGATCGCCGAGGCGGGCTATGCCGGCGTCGCGCTGACCCTCGACCACCATCACTTCGATCCGTTCGCCCCGCAGCTCGAGAAGCGGGCCGCCCGACTCGCCAACCGCCTCGCCGCGCTCGGCCTGGGCCTCGTCGTCGAGACCGGCGCGCGCTTCCTGCTCGATCCCCGGCGCAAGCACGAGCCGACGCTGATCGCCCCCGAGGCGAGCGGCCGGGCGCGGCGCATCGACTTCCTCACCCGCGCGCTCGACATCGCCGCGATCTGCGGCGCCGAGGCGGTCAGCTTCTGGGCCGGCGTACCGCGACCGGGGCTCGATCGCGTCCAGGCCTCGCGGTGGCTCGAAGACGGCGTGCGCACGCTGGTCGAGCGGGCCGAGAGCCGGGGGGTGCTCGCGGCGCTCGAGCCCGAGCCGGGTCATCTCGTCGAGACGTGCGAGGACTGGCAGGCTCTGCGCGAGCGCATCCCGGGCCTCGCGCTGGCGCTCGACATCGGACATCTGCTGGTGACCGGCGAGGCCGAGCCGCCCGAGGCGATCCTCTCCCACCGCGGCCTGCTGGGTGCGGTCGCCATCGAAGACATGCGCCGCGGCGAGCACGTGCATCGACCCTTTGGCGAGGGCGACCTCGATCTGTGCTCGACGGTGGCCGCGCTGCACGCGGTGGAGTACCGCGGGCTGGTCAGCGTCGAGCTGTCCCGCGACTCCCACCGGGCGCACGAGATCATCCCCGGCTCGATCGAAGCCCTGCTCGACGCCGAAGGCATGCTGACCGCCTGACGGTCTCGGGCGCCGTCAGAACTGCTCGGCCTCGGTCGAGCCGACCATCGCCAACGTATCGCCCCCGCCCAGCGCCTGGCGCACGGCGTCGAAGTAGCCGGTGCCGACCTCCCGCTGGTGGCGGGTCGCGGTGTAGCCCGCCGCCTCCGAGATGAACTCCCGCTGCTGCAGCGCGGCGTAGGCGGTCATGCCCTCGGCGCGGTAGGCCCGCGCCAGCTCGAACATGCTGTGGTTCAAGGCGTGGAAGCCCGCCAGGGTCACGAACTGGTACGCGTAGCCCATCTCGCCCAGGGCCTTCTGGAAGCGGGCGATGGTCGCGTCGTCGAGGTGGGCCTTCCAGTTGAACGACGGCGAGCAGTTGTAGGCCAGCAGCTTGCCCGGGTACCGCGCGTGGATCGCCTCGGCGAAGCGGCGCGCCTCGTCCAGATCGGGGTGCCCCGTCTCGCACCACAGCACGTCGGCGTACGGCGCGTAGGCCAACCCGCGGGCGATGGCCATGTCGAGCCCGCCGGTGATGCGGTGGAAGCCCTCCTCGGTGCGCTCGCCGGTCACGAAGGCCCGATCCCGCGGGTCGACGTCGCTGGTCAGCAGCCGGGCGCTGTTGGCGTCGGTCCGGGCGACGAGCACCGTCGGCACGCCCATCACGTCGGCGGCGAGCCGGGCGGCGACGAGCGTCTTGACGAACTGCGCGGTGGGCACGAGCACCTTGCCGCCGAGGTGACCGCACTTCTTCTCGGCGGCGAGCTGGTCTTCGAAGTGCACCGCCGCGGCGCCCGCCTCGATGAAGCTCTTCATCAGCTCGTGCGCGTTGAGCGCCCCGCCGAAGCCCGCCTCGGCGTCGGCGACGATCGGCACCAGCCAGTCGCGGCTGACCTCGCCCTCGGCGTGCTCGATCTGATCGGCCCGCAAGAGCGCCCGGTTGATGCGCCGCACCAGGTTCGGCGCGCTGTCGACCGGGTACAGGCTCTGATCGGGGTACACCTGACCTGCGCTGTTGGCGTCGGCGGCGACCTGCCAGCCGCTGACGTAGATCGCCGGCAGGCCCGCCTTGACCATCTGCACCGCCTGGTTACCCGAGAGCGCGCCGAGCGACGGCACGAAGGGCTCGCTGTGCAGGGCGCTCCACAGGCGGCGGGCGCCGCGATCGGCCAGCGTGTGGGCGATGGCCACGCTGCCGCGCAGCCGGCGCACGTCGGCCGCCGAGTATGGCCGCTCGATGCCCTGCCAGCGGTGGTCGTCGAAGGTCATGGCGGCGGTGTCCGGGGTCGGCTGCATGGTGCGATCTCCTCGTGTAGTCGTGCCATCGCATGCCATGGCTCACCCATGGCATGCCTCGCATGGCATGTCGTGTGTCATGTGTGATGGCATATGCCATCGCTCGGGCGTCGGTCTGCGCGGGGTCAGGGGGTCTCGAGCAGGTACTCGTAGGCCGGCAGGGTCAGGAAGTCGGTCAGGGTCTCGGCGGTGGCGAGCGCCTCGAAGAGCCGCGCGGCGTCGTCGAAGCGCCCGGCGGCCATGCGGGCGTTGCCCAGCACCGCCCGCAGATCGTCGAGGGTCTCGCCGATGACGGCGCGCACCCGCCCCGCGTCGACCGGCGAGCCGTCGTCGAGCTTCACCCCGTGACGCACCTGCTGCCAGACCTGGGTCCGCGAGATCTCGGCGGTCGCCGCGTCCTCCATCAGATGATTCAGCGGCACGCAGCCCTGCCCGCGCAGCCAGGCTTCGATGTACTGGACGCCGATCTGCACGTTCTGCCGCAGCCCGGCCGCGGTGCGTGGGCCGGTGGGCGGCTCGAGCAGATCGGCGGCGGTGATCGAGGCGGCGGGCAGCGTGCGGCTGATCTGGTTGGGGCCGGGCATGTGCGCGTCGAACACCGCCCGGGCGAGCGGCACGAGCGCCGGATGCGCGACCCAGGTGCCGTCGTGCCCCTCCCGGACCTCGCGGGTCTTGTCCCGCTTCACCGCGTCGAGCGCCCGCGCGTTGGCCGCCGGGTCGTGCTTGATCGGGATCTGCGCCGCCATGCCGCCCATCGCGTGCACCCCGCGGCGGTGGCAGATCCGTACCAGGCGCCGGGTATAGGCCGCCATGAACGGCTGGCCCATGCCCACCGCCGCCCGATCGGGCAGGATCCACCCGGCGTCGGCCCGCTTCGTCTTCAGCGCGCTGAAGATGTAGTCCCAGCGCCCGCAGTTGAGGCCCGCCGAGTGCTCGCGCAGCGCGTAGAGGATCTCGTCCATCTCGAACGCCGCCGGCAGGGTCTCGATGAGCACGGTGGCCTTGATGGTGCCCACGGGCAGGCCGAGGGCCTTCTGCGCGTGCACGAAGACGTCGTTCCACAGCCGGGCCTCGGTGTGGCTCTCGAGCTTGGGCAGATAGAAGTAGGGCCCCGTATCGCGGGACGTCAGGGCGCGGGCGTTGTGGAAGAGATACAGCCCGAAGTCGAAGAGCCCGCCGGGCACCGGGCGATCGTCGACGGTGCAGTGCCACTCGTCGAGGTGCCAGCCGCGCGGGCGCACCATCAACGTGGCCGGGTCGGCCCCCAGCGCATAGCGCTTGCCGGTCGTCGGGTGCACGAAGTCGACCTCCCGGCGGACGGCGTCGCGCAGCGCCCGCTGGCCGGCGATCATGTTGGCCCAGGTGGGCGCGGTGGCGTCCTCGAAGTCGGCCATGAACACCGACGCGCCCGAGTTGAGCGCGTTGATGACCATCTTGCGGTCGACCGGCCCGGTGATCTCGACCCGCCGATCGAGCAGGTCGCCGGGCAGCGGCGCCACCGTCCAGTCGGCCTCGCGGATGGCGCGGGTCTCGGGCAGGAAGCCCAGCGCCTCGCCGGCGTCGAGGGCCGCTTGGCGGGCCCGCCGCCGCGCGAGCAGCGCGTCGCGGCGCGCGGTGAAGGTGCGCGCCAGATCGGCCACGAACGCCAGGGCGGCGTCGGTCAGGATCGGGCAGGACGGCGCGCGCGCGCCGCGCAGGATGACACCGGGCACCATTCGACGACCTCCGGGCAGGGTGTTGCGGCTCGGCTCTCGAGACGCCCGCGGCGCGATCGAACCGGGTGATCCGTGCGGGCGATGGATGTAAATTGACGCAACGCAGCATCACCGAACAAGGCCCTTCGATATGTGCAGAGCGTCGGATCTGAACCCGTGAACAGCGATCGACACGCGATGATGTGTGGGTGTGAAGACTTTACAAGCCGGAGGTGGGCATGAGCGAGCGCATGCGATTGGGGGGCAAGGTCCGGGCGCTGCGTCGGCGCAACGGCATGACCCAGGCGGCGCTGGCCCGCGAGCTGGACATCTCGGCGAGCTATCTCGCGCTCATCGAGGGCGATAAACGCCCGCTCACCGCGCGGCTGCTCATCGGGCTCGCGCGGATCTTCGACGTCGACCTCGCCGCCTTCGACCAGGACGACGACGAGCGGGTGATCGGCGACCTGATGGAAGGCTTCAGCGACCCGATCTTCGACGAGCACGGGCTGACGGGCCCCGACGTGCGCGAGCTGGTGCGGGCCTGCCCGGCGGTCGCCCGGGCGACGGTGACGGCGTTCCGGGCCCTGCGCGCGGCCCGCGAGCTCTCCGAGACCCTGGCCGCCGTCGCCCTCGAGTCCGACCCGCAGGCCGCCCGCCCGGTGATGAACGACCGCCTGCCCGCCGAAGAGGTCTCCGACGCGCTGCAGCGGGCCGGCAACCACTTCCCCGCCCTCGAACGGGCCGCCGAGACCCTCTGCGCAGCGCTGGCGCCGCTCGATCGCGATCCGGTCAGCGCGCTGATGCGCTGGCTCGAGCGCAGCTGCATCGTGGTGCGGGTGGACGAGGCCGAGTCGATGGGGCAGGCCCTGCGGCGCTTCGAGCCCGATCGAGGCATCCTGCGGCTCTCCGAGGGCCTCTCGCGGCCCAGCCTCTGCTTTCAACTGGCCCACCAGGTCGGCCTGCTGACGGCCGGCGACGCCCTCGAAGGGCCGGTGCACGACGCGGCCCTCACCTCCGATACCGCCCGCGCCTTGTTTCGGGTCGCCCTCGCCAACTACTTCGCCGCGGCGGTCATGATGCCCTATGGGCCGACCCTGGCCGCCGCCCGGCGCACCGGCTACGACGTCGAGCGGCTGATGCATCGCTTCGGCGCGAGCTGGGAGCAGGTCTGCCATCGCCTCACGACCCTGCGGCGCAAGGGCGACGCCGGCCTGCCGCTGCACTTCGTGCGGGTCGACATCGCCGGCAACATCTCCAAGCGCTTCAGCGGATCGGGCATCCGCTTCGCCCGCTTCGCCGGCGCCTGCCCGCGCTGGAACGTGCACGCCGCGTTCCTCACCCCGGGGCGCATCCGGACCCAGGTCTCGCGCATGCCCGGCGGCGAGGCCTACTTCTGCATCGCGCGCACCGTCGAGCGGGGCGGCGCCGGCTGGCGGGCGCCGCGCACGACCCTCGCGGTGGGCCTCGGCGCCCGCCTGAGCGACGCCCAGGAGATGGTCTACGCCGCCGATATCGACCTGAGCCGGGCCGAGCAGGCCGCGGTGCCGGTGGGCACGACCTGCCGGCTCTGCCCCCGCACCGACTGCGCCCAGCGGGCGATGCCCCAGCTCACCGCGCCGCTGGTGGTCGATCCCGATGTGCGCGGCCTGTCCTTCTACGCCCGCCCCGATCCCTGACCGGGCCGATCGCGCCGCCGCATCGGGCTTGCCACGTCTCGCCAGATGCTCCACCGTGCGCCGATGTCCGACTCGACGACCACCCGGGCCGAGCGCAGCGAGCTGCGCGAGACCATCCGGCTCGCGGTGCCGCTGGCCCTGGCCACCGCCGGGTTTCAGATGGTCTCCGCGGTCGACGTGCTCATCGCCGGGCGCATCGGCGAGCAGGCGCTGGCCGCCGTCGGCCTCGGCAGCGCTGTTTTTCTGGTCGTCTCGATCTTCCCCATCGCGGTCATGTTCGGCCTCGACCCGCTCGTCTCGCAGGCGCTCGGGCGCGGCGACCGGGCGATCACCCATCAGCACCTGGCCGCGGCGAACCGACTCGCCGGCTGGCTCGCGGTACCGGCCATGGCGGGGATCTGCGCGCTGCTGGCTCTCGCGCTGCTCTTCGTCGAGTTCCAGGCCGGCACGGCCGAGGCCACCTGGGGCTACGTGCTCGGGCGCACGCCGTCGATCCTGCCCGTGCTCTGGTTCAGCGCGCAGCGCAGCATGCTGCAGGCGTGGGATCGGGTGCGCCCGGTGGCGACGTCGATGATCGTGGCCAACGTGGTCAACGCGCCGGTGAGCGCGCTGCTCGCGATGGGCGACGGCGCCCTGGTCTGGCTCGGCCTGCCGCCCGTCGGCCTCGGCGACGGCCTCGGGGCGACCGGCATCGGCCTGGGCAGCACGATCGTCTCGCTGTGCCTCGTGGCCTGGGTCGCTGGCGACATCCGCCGCCTGCCCGAAAGGCCCGATGCGGCGATCCGCCGCGCGCCGATGGGCGAGATGTGGGCCCTCGGCTGGCCCATCGGCCTGCAATTCGGCAGCGAGGTCAGCATCTTCGCCGGCATCACGCTGCTGATGGGGCCGTTCGGCGAGACGGCGGTCGCCGCGCATCAGGTCGCGCTGCAGACCACCTCGCTGACGTTCACCTTCTGCCTGGGGATCAGCAACGCCACCACCGTGCGGGTCGGGCTGGGGGTCGGCGCCGCCGACTGGGCCCGCAGCCGCCGCGCGGGCATGGCCGGCCTCGGCCTGGGCGTCGGGGTGATGCTGTGTACGGCGACGATGTTCTGGCTCGCCGCCGAGCCCATCGCCCGGATCTTCACCGACGAGGCGCCCGTGATCCGCCTCGCGGCCGGGTTCTTGACCATCGCGGCGGTCTTCCAGCTGCTCGACGGCATGCAGGTGATCGGCACCGCCGGCCTGCGCGGCGCCGGGCTGACCCGCCGCGCGATGATGATCGGCGTCATCGGCTACTGGGTGGTGGGTCTGCCGGCGGGCATCGGGCTGGCCTTCTGCGCCGATCTCGGCCCCGACGGGCTGTGGTACGGGCTGGTGGCCGGCCTCTGCTTCAGCGGACCGGTCGCCGCCATCGGCCTGTTCCGGGCCACCGCCGAGCGCTGACGGATCGGGCGCGGCCATTCGGGGCTGCCACCCCCTTGCCGCCGACGGGCGAGAGGACCATACTGCGCCCGATTCGCGCCCCGAGCGCGCTCAACCCGACCCCATCCGACGAAGGAGTCGTCCCATGTCGCAGAAGACCCCCATCCGTGTCGCGGTCACCGGCGCTGCCGGGCAGATCGGCTACAGCCTGTTGTTCCCCATCGCCGCCGGGCACGTCTTCGGTCCCGATCAGCCGGTCATCCTGCAGCTGCTCGAGCTGCCGGTGGCGCTCAACGCGCTGCAGGGCGTGCGCATGGAGCTCGACGACTGCGCCTTCCCGCTGGTGCAGGAGATCATCACCACGTCGGACGCCGAGACCGCCTTCGGCGACGCCGACCTGTGCCTGCTCGTGGGCAGCAAGCCCCGCGGTCCGGGCATGCTGCGGGCCGACCTCATCCGCGAGAACGGCCCGATCTTCGTCGGCCAGGGCAAGGCGATCGACGCCGCCGCCAATCAGAACACCAAGGTCCTCGTGGTCGGCAACCCGTGCAATACCAACTGCCTGATCGCGATGAACCAGGCCAAGCGGGTCAACCGGCGCAACTTCACCGCCATGACCCGCCTCGACCAGAACCGCGCGCTCAGCCAGCTCGCCGCCAAGGCCGGCTGCGGGGTCAGCGACATCAGCAAGCTGGGCATCTGGGGCAACCACTCCAAGACGATGTACCCCGACTACACCAACGCCTTCATCGGCGAGAAGCGGCTGACCGACGTCATCGACGACCACGCCTGGCTCGACGGTGACTTCATCAGCACCGTGCAGCAGCGGGGCAAGGCGATCATCGACGCCCGCGGCAAGTCGTCGGCCGCCTCGGCCGCCTGGGCCGCCATCGACCACGCCGCCGACTGGCATCGGCCGACCGCCGACGGCGAGTGGGTCAGCATGGCGGTGCCCAGCGACGGCAGCTACGGCATCCCCGAGGGGCTGATCTTCTCGTTCCCCTGCACCGTCGACGCCGACGGCGAGTACCAAATCGTGCAGGGCATCGAGCTCGACGAGAAGGCCCGCGCCCGGGTGCAGACCACCTGCGACGAGCTGACCTCCGAGCGCGACACCGTCAAGGATCTGCTCGGCTGAGTCCGGCCAGCGGCCACCTGCGCCGCCCCCCGCGGCCCGTAGATCCGGGCCGCCCGATTCGACCCTGCCCCATTCGGCCGGACGCTGTTACGATGGCGCCACGGCCGCCCACCGTCGGGCGCCGAAGAGGACCCGTCTTTGGAACGACGCGACCCCAAGACGTTGCTCGGCCGCAACCTGGGCGGCCGTTTCCGGCTCGACTCCATCGCCGACGAGAGCGCGCACAGCGTCGTCTATCTCGCCGTCGATCTGCAGAAGCAGCGGCAGGTGGCGGTGCAGCTCATGCTCGGCCTGCCGCCGCCGGGTCCGACCTTCGAACAGGCCGCCCGTCGGCTGCGATCGCTGCACAATACGCTCATCGCCCGGCTCTACGCCTCGGTCCGGCTCGCCGACGGCATCGGCGGGCTGGTGCTCGAGGCCCCCGAAGGCGAGACGCTCTTCGCGCGCATGCAGCGCGGCGTGCCGACCATCGACGAGACCCTCAACGTGCTCGATACGCTGCTGCAAGCGCTGGTGGCGTGCCATCAGGCCGGCGTGGTGCACCGCGACGTGCGGCCGGAGAACATCCTGCTGACCCTCGACACCGACAGCATGCTGCCGCGGGCCAAGCTGCACGGCGCCGGGCTGACCGAGCTGATCGACATGCACGCCGCCGGCACCCACCTGTCGGGCGCGATGCATGGGCACCCGCTCTTCACCGCGCCGGAGCAATGGGTCAACCGCGGGGTCGACGCCCGCGCCGATGTCTACGCCGTGGGCCTGTTGGGCCACGTCATGCTCAGCGGTGAGCACTTCATCCGCCCGGGCACCCCGCTCGAAGTCTGCCGGCAGCACTTCCGCGCCCCGCGCCCGCCGCTGAAGGTCACCGCCCGCGGTCAGCGGGTGCCGCCGTCGCTCGCCGCCGCGCTGGCTCAGGCGGCGAAACCGCGGCCCGAAGCGCGCTTCACCACCGCCGAGGCCATGCGCGCCGCGCTGCTGACCGCCCGGGTCGAGGTCGCCTCCCGCCCGCCGCTGCCTCGCCCGGCCACCGGCCCCCTGCCCGATCTGGAGACCGCGCCCGTCCGGCCGATGAAGCTCGACGCCGACGATCTCAACCGGATCACCGCCGAGCTGGCCGCGGCGCTGGATCACGCCTTCGATCTCGACGACTGATCCGCTCCGGGCCCCGAATCACGAGCGCTTGAAGAGATCGCCTTCGAGGCTGGCGAGCTCGGCGGCGAGCTGCTCCTTCTCGTGGGCCACCGCCCGGGCCACCGCGTCGTCCAGGCCCGGCAGCAGGATCTCGTGGGCCGAGCGGGTGATGCGCGGCAGGAACCCCCGCCCGTACTTGTGCCCGCCGCCGCCGGCGCCCGCCTCGAAGCGCTGCCAGCCGCGCTCGATGCAGAGCTCGATGCCGGCGTAGCTGCAGACCTCGAAGTGCAGGTTGCGGATGTCTTCGCGGCAGCCCCAGTAGCGGCCGTAGAGCACGCCCGCCTTGGCCGCGTTGACCGTGCCGCCGACCACTTCGCCGTCCCGCTCGGCGAAGATGAGCACCAGCCGGTCGCGCCAGTCGCGGCCCAGCAGATCGAAGAAGCGCCGGTTGAGGTAGCGCCGCCCCCAGAAGAACTTGTCGACGGTGCTGCGATAGAGGAGCCACGCCTGCTCGATGGCCGCGTCGTCGATGGCGTCGCCGGTCACGACCCGGGTGGTGACGCCGGCCTCGGCCACCTGCCGCCGCTCGCGCTTGATCTGGTTGCGCCGCTTGCTGCGAAAGCGCGCCAGGAAGTCGTCGAACGTCGCGTAGCCGGCGTTGGTCCACTGGAACTGGTGCGTATGGCGGATCACGAAGCCGAGCGCTTCCAGTCGATCGGCTTCGCTCTCGGTGACATAGAGAAAATGCAGCCCGGTCGCCGGCTCCTGCACCACCGCCACGCGGGCGCCCTGGATAAGCGCCGCGGCGACCTCGTCCCCCTCCCCCGGCGCGACGTGGATCCGCCGGCCGCCCACCGGCGAGAACGGCGCCGCGCAGATGAGCTTGGGGTAGTACGGCAGGCCGGCGCGGTGGGCGGCGTCGGCCCAGGCCCAGTCGAAGATGAACTCGCCGTAGCTGTCGTCCTTGCGATAGACCGCCAGCGCCCCCACCAGCCGCTCACCGCGGCGGGCGATGACGTAGCGCGGGCCCCAGCCGGTGCCCTCACCGACGCAGCCCGACACCTCGAGCGCGTGCAGGAAGGCGTGCTCGAAGAAGGGGCTGCCGTCGTCGCCGATCAGCGCGTCCCACGCGGCGGGCTCGATGTCGGTCAGGCTGTCGCGGACTTCGATGCTCAGCGCCATGTACACCTCGGCGGACGGCGGTTCCGACTGCTTCGATACCCCAGGCCCGCCCGGCGTTGCTCCCGCTTTGCTGGCTGCCCCTACGCCCGCCGTTGCTTGGGGGCCGGGCGCGGAGTAGGCTGCGCGGCCATGAAGAGCTTCCGACGCATCGCGGTGTATTGCGGGTCGAGCAACTCGGTCGACCCCCGCTATTTCGAACTGGCCCGCGACGTGGGCCGCCACCTGGCCGAGAGCGGCATCGGCGTCGTCTACGGCGGCGGCCGGGTGGGCTTGATGGGCGCCATGGCCGACGCCGCCCTCGACGCCGGCGGACACGTGATCGGGGTCATCCCCGAGCGCATCCAGGCGCTGGAAGTGGGCCACAGCGGCCTCGACGAGCTGTACGTCGTCGACAGCATGCCCGCGCGCAAAGCGATGATGATCTACCTGTCGGACGCCTATATCGCCCTGCCCGGCGGCTTCGGCACGCTCGAAGAGATCATCGAGGTCGCGACGCTCGGCATCCTGGGCTACCACAAGAAGCCGCTGGGCCTCCTCAACGGCTTCGGCTACTTCGACCACCTGCTGGCTTTCCTGGCCCACGCCGCCGACGAGAAGTTCGTCCGCCCGGCGCATCGCTCGCTGCTGCAGACCGCGCCCGATATCGCCTCGCTGATCACGAAGCTGGCCGCCGCCGAGACCCCGCGTATCGAGGACGTGCTCGCCGCCGAGCGCTGACCCGCCCTGACTCACTGTGGCCGGCGGCCGTCAGCGGCGCGGCACGTCGTAGAGACACGCCTTGCCGCCCGGCGCGGTGAAGCCGGCCCCGTCCACGTCGACGTAGATGGCGTTGCTGGTCGCCCGCGGCGTCGCCGACGGATCGTAGCCGCGGAATCCCCGCGGCATCGGATCCCGCCCGAAGGCCGCCACCGCGATGTGCGCGTCGGCGTCGAGCGCCAGCGCCAGCCGCGTATCGAGCTTCGTCACCCCGTCGGGCACCACCCCGTTGCTCGCGTCGAAGAGCGCGATCTGATCGCAGTTGGCGTAGACCACCACCTGCCGCACGTCGATCTCGGGCAGGGCCTGCACCCGCAGCGCCAGCTCGACCGGGCCATCGGCGGGCACGTCCCCGCCCGGGCCGACGCCGTCGATCCGGGCGTCGATGAACGCGCCGGCCCCGACCACCGCGCGCCCGCCGCGGATCGCGTCGCTGAGCATGTCGGCGGTGAAGCGCGCCGGGTCGTCGGTCGGCGCGGCGAACCAGGTGATCGGGTTGCCCTGATCGAGCCCGTGCACGTCGCTGACGCCCATCGCGGTGACCCGATGCCCGTGGTTGAGGAAGCTCTGCCAGTCTTCGAAGAGCCCGGTCGCCCCCGGGTCGCGCGGATCGAGAAAAGGCGAAGACAGGCCGTTCATGTACTCGAACGCCTCGAAGTCCCACGACCACAGCGCGGCGTCGGCGGCCATGCCCAGCACGGTGGGGTCGTCCAGCCGCGGCGCGCCGGCGACGCGATCGTAATCGACGAGGCACATGTAGTTGCAGCCGCCGCGGGGGTGGTTGAGCTGCGCGATCGGCGCGCCGCGCTCGTGGATCGCGCGGTAGACGCCCTCGATGTCGAGCCCGTACCAGACCACCGGATCGCCGCGCACGTCGTCGGCGCGGGCGACGATCGGCCACGCGTTGATGTGCTCGGGCGTGGTCGCGGTGACCTCCTGCCCGCCCACCGCGGCGATGTGCGCGCCCAGCTCGCCGCCGTCGACGCCGGGCTGCCAGTCGCTGACGACCTCGTGGTCGGTCCCGATGACCACCTCGATGCCTTGCGCCGCCGCGAAGCGCACCCGATCGGCGATCGAGACCGCGCTGTCGCTGCTCGGCGATGCGTGGGCGTGGCCGTCGGTGGCCAGCCAGCCGGTCGTATCGAGCAGCCGCTCGAGCCCGGCCTCGACGACGACCTCACCGTCCGCGGGCACCACGACGTCTTCGACGTGGCGCGAGAACTCGAAGCCGCGGGTGATCACCACCGAGTAGGCGCCGGGCACGACCGGCTCACGCCACGGCTCGGCGCCCGTCGCGAAGCGGCCGACGCGCTGCCCGCCTTGCCACAGCTCGACGTGCGCCGGCATCGGGCGCCGCCCGTCGTCGGTCTGCTCGGCGACGTCCACGACCAGCGCGCCCGCCGGCCCCAGCTCGACGCGGGCCTCGGCGCCGTCGAGCGGCACCTCGACGATCACCGGCGCCCGACCGGCCTCGGCGACCCGCAGGCGCGCGCCGCCGCCGGTATCGGGGACCAGCGTCGTGATCCGGCCGTCGGCGCCGGCGACCACCGCGGTATAGGGCGACCACGTCTCCCGCTGGCTGCGCAGCTCGACCTCGACGGTGGCCGGCACCGGCGCGCCCGCCGCATCGACGACCTGCGCCGCGATCGGATGGATCGGCAGGCCATCACCGGGCAGCGCCGCCGGGTTCAACGCGCCCAGGCCCGCGGCGAGCGCATCCAGATCGACGTCGACTGCCAGCAGCCACGGGGTGATCCGGGTCTCGCCGGGCAGGATGAACGGCGCGGCGACCAGCTCGGGCGCGTCGAAGAGCGCCTCCACCCCGCTGATGCTGGCGGTGCTGGTCGGGCGGCCGTACATCGCCACCGCCCAGGCGCCGTCGGTCGACCGCGAGGCGATCCACGGCAGCCCGCGGCGCACCGAGAAGCCCTGCACGTCGAGGCGCTGGTCTTCGAAGAACGTGATCGGCGCCGTATCGCCGAACTGGGCCATCGCCAGCGTCGCCAGCCCGATGGCCGCGTCGGTCGGGTTGTGGATGCCATACTCGATGCGCAGCGCCGTGCTGTCCGGATCGAGCACGTAGTCGATATAGAGCTCGACGCCCTGCGCGACGCTCGGCGCCCGGGGATCACGCGCGCGCCAGGCCGCCCGCAGCAGCTCGTTCTCGACGAGCCACTGGGTATCGTCGAAGCCGCTGACCCGCAGGCGAGCCTCGCCGCCCCGGTGACCGTCGCTGATGATCTGCCAGTCGACGCCGTGGAAGGCCCGCAAGATCGAGTGGCTGAAGCGATCGAGCCGGCCGCGGGCGACGAGCCAGCCGATCTCTTCGAAGCGATCGGGGGTGATCTGGCGGCAGCCGTCGATGCGTACGGCGTCCACCGGAATACCCGGATAGTAGAAATAGGTCCGCTGCGGCCCGGCGCCGGTCACGACGAAGGCCGCGCGGGTATTGGCCAGCAGCCAGTCGCCGGGGCCGCCGAGCGCGTCGGGGCCGTCGAGGCGCGCCGCCGGATCCTGCAGCTGGCGCACCAGCGCGCGCCCGGGGCGTGGGCAGCCGGCGGCGAAGATCGGGGCGTCCTCCGGGCCGGGCAGCGCGCCGTCGGGCTCGACGGGCAAGGCATCGGCGATGGCATCGGAAGCATCCGGGATGGCATCGGAGGCATCCACGATGGCATCGGAGGCATCCGGCATGGCATCGGAGGCATCCACGATGGCATCCACCTCGACCGCCGGTGTGCCTTCGTGGCACGCAGCCAGCACGATCAACGTGAGCAGAACCAGCGGAGAGCGCGAGAGCGGGCGGGGCATGACGCCTCCCGGGGCCGGGCGCAGCCAACGGCGGCGCGGTCAGGTCCGATACTTGTCCCGTATATGCCCCTTCAGCATCCAGGCCAGCTCGGCTCTTTCGAGCGCGCCGATGAGCTGCGCGACGCTCTGCTTGCGCGCGGCGGCGGCCTCCTCGAGCTGCCAGCAGTGGGCCGCGAGGTGCTTCAGCAGAAACCCGCGGGCCGCCTGATCCGGAGACAGACGGTAGGTCTTGAGGTACTCGACGGTGCCGTCGTCGCGCACGATGGCTTCGCCGATGTGGTTCACCTCGCCGGGCGTATAGCCGGTGTCGAAGCGCACCAGCTCGAACGGCTTCATGCGATAGGCGCGCTCGACGTTCGCCGGCCGGCCGAGCAGGCTGTCGGCGAAGCCGGCTTCGACCTTGGCCCAGGCGTCGCGGGCCGCCCGCAGCTCGACCCCCAGGGTGTTCCAGTCGCCCACCCGCGCGGCGTCGAGCCGCACCGGCGCCGGGTCGGCCGCGGGCGCGTACCACGACGCCCAGGCGAGCATCTTGCCGTAGAAGTCGTCGATGAGCGCCCGGTGCATGCGCCGGTAGTCCGCCGGGTGACTGACCACCGTCGCGCCGGCGAAGTGACCGCCGACGAAGATGAGCACCCCGCACTGGCCCTCGTGGATCTCGAAGAGCCGCAGCGCGCTGTGCAGATCGGGCAGCACGTAGCCCGGGGTGATCCACTCGACCCGCGGGGTGAGGCCATGGCGCAGGACCCGCTCGCTGTAGACATCCCAGGCGAAGTCGGGCCCGCCGAAGTGCACGCCGAGGTAGGCCTCCATGGCGACGTGCAGCGGCAGCAAACGCAGCCGGCTCCGGGCGCCGCGCCGCTCGCGCTTGATCATGCGGTGCTTGACCCCGCAAGCCCGCAGCGCGCGCGACGGGTGGCGCTCCTCGTAGGGCTCGAGCACCGTATCGCCGGCCACCTCGGCGCCGTCGGTGCTCCAGCCGACGACCATGCCGTGGGGGATGTAGCCGCCGTAGACCGTCGCGGAGGGCGCGTCGGGCCGCCCGCCGACGTCGACGACGCCGAATTGGTCGGCATAGCGCCGCAGGCCGATGCGCAGATCGCCGCGCACTTGCGCGCGCACCAGCGGCACCAGCCGGACCCGGCCCCAGACCTGCGCCACCTGCGGCTGCAGGCCCTTCAGCCCGGTGAGGTCGAGGTTCATCGCGGCGCCTCCCCTGCCCGCGCGCGCCAGCGCTCGACCATGCGCCGGCCGCGGGCCACGAGCCAGCCCTCGAAGTCGGCGCGATCGTCGACCCCCTCGACGAAGCGGGCCAGCCGCAGCGCCAACGGCAGATCGTCGGCGGTGCGCACGCCGACGGTCACGATGTGCAGGCCCAACGGCCGCGGGCTGTAGGTCTGCGGGTCGAAGACCGGGTTGAGGTGAATGACCGGCGCCGTCGAGCCGAGGCGAGCGCGGGCGATACGCACCACCTCGTCGGCCGCGCCGGGGCCCACGTTCTCGTAGCCATCGCTGATGATGAAGACCGCGTCCGGCTCGCCGGCCAGCGCGGCGACCAGCGGCATGGCCAGATCGGTCTGCCCGCGGGGCGCGATACCCAGCGGCACGTCGCGCTCGCTGCCGGGGCTGACGGTCCAATGGGCCGAGTAGCCATCGCCGTGCCGGGCGGTGGCGGCGCGCAGCACCTGCTCGACCGCCAGCCCGACCCCCAGCGGGCGGTTGCGCTTCTCGCGGCTGCCCCGGCTCGACCGGCTGCGATCGACCACCGTCGCGACGCGGCCCAGGCGGGGCAGTCGCCGGGCGACGCGGGCGGCGGCTTCGTCGAGCGGCGCGCGAAAGTCGGCGTGCTCTTCGGCGGGGCGCGAGAGGCCGTAGAGCACGAGGCGGGTGATGTCCATGCGGCCGATGTCGAGGCCGTCGAGCCGGGCGCCGCTCGCCCGCGCGCTGGCCTCGACCCGCTCCCGCTCGCGGCGGGTCATCTTGCTCTCGATACCTTCGAGGAAGGTCTTGCGGTCGATGCCGAAGCGGGCGGCGAGGCCCTCGGCGACGGTCATCGGCAGGTCGTAGATCCGCCGCCGATCGTGGTGGGCCTGGCGCCACGCTTCGAGCAGCGGGTGCTCGAACGGCGCCTGCCGCGGCCCGCTCGGAAACAGCGCCCGACCGACCTCCGCCGGCAGCTCGAGGTGCGCGTGGCGCGCGACGGCCTTGAGCCCGCCGCGATACTTGAGCGCGTCGAACGCCAGATCGCGGCCCGTCAGCCAGCGGCGCATCGTGGCCTTGGTCCGCCGGTTGTTGACCCGCGCCTGCCGCAGCCGTCGAAAGAGCCGATAGACCCGCGGCGGCGGCAGCGCGCTCAGCGTGGCGGCGATGAGATCGGCCTCTTCGGCCCGCTGCGCGGGATCAGCCGGCGCGCCGGCGGCGAGCAGGCCCTGCACCATCATGCCCCGGGAGAAGTCGTTGAGCCCCGCCGCGAGGCAGCGGGCGTAGAGCCGGCGGTGGTTGATGCGCACATAGTCGTGCAGGAAGGCGATCGAGACCGCCTGGGCGATCCGCTCGGTGTAGTACTCCGCCTGCCCGGTGCAGGCGAGGCCCGAGGTGACGAAGGCGGCGATGTCTTCCCGCTCGACCCGGGTCACCCGGGCGGCGGCGTCTTCACGATGTGCGGCGGTCGACACGCGGGGGCCTCGGCGTGAAAGATGCGCGACCGCCGGGGGAATGGTCCGCGATGGAATGGGTCACTTCAAAAGGTGAGATTCGGAAATCACGGTGAAAGCCCCACCGGCGGCCGCGAGACGCACTGTACCGCGTTCACAGCCCGTAGAGCAGGGTCAGCGTGCCGACCGCGACGACCCCGCAGGCGAGCTGCACCGGCAGGCCCATGCGCAGGAAGTCGGTGAAGCGATAGCCGCCGGGGCCATAGACCATCATGTTGGTCTGGTAGCCCAGCGGCGTCGCCAGCGAGAGCGAGGCGGCGATCGAGGTCGCCAGCACGAAGGGCCGCGGGTCGAGCCCGGCGTCGCCGGCGACCGCCAAGGCGATGGGCAGCAGCAGCGCCGCCGCGGCGGTATTGGTGATGAGCTCGGTGAGCACCATGCCCGCCAGATAGATCACCGCCAGCAGCAGGATCGGATCGAGCCCGCCGGCGACCGCCGAGACCCCGTCGGCGATGAGCGTCGCCAGCCCCGTCTGCTCGACCGCGCGCCCCAGGCCGAGGGCGCAGGCGACCACCACCAGCACCGTGATGTCGATCGCCCGCCGCGCCGAGCCGAACGACAGGCAGCCGGCGAGCACCGCGACCATCGCCCCGGTGACCGCCGCGGCGGCCAGCGGCAGCACGTCGGCCGCCGCGAGGGCGATGACCCCCACCATGCAGCCCAGCGCGACGGGGGCCCGGGCGTGGCGCGGGCGCGTCGCCTCGGCCACCTCGGAGATCAGGTAGAAGTCGCGGGCGTCGCGGAAGCTGCGGGCGAAGCCGGGGTTGGCCTGCAGCAGCAGCGTATCGCCGTGGCGCAGCACGATATCGCCCAGCTTCTTCTCGATGTGGTCGCCGTGGCGGTGCACCGCCACCACCGCGGCGTTGTAGCGGCCGCGGAAGTTGGCCTCGCGGATGCTCACGCCCACCAGCGGCGAGCCGCGGCTGATGACCGCCTCGTGCAGCACCCAGTCCGAGACCGACTCGGCGTCGGCCGGCGCGAGCCCGCGGCGGCGCTGCAGCTCGATGATGGTGTCGAGGATGCCGGCGAAGGTCAGCCGATCGCCGGGGCGCAGCACCACGTCGGGCCCCACCGGCGCGAAGACCGTCGCCCCGCGCTCGATCCGCACCAGGAAGAGCCCGGCGAGGTGGCGCAGCCCGGCGTCTTCGACGGTCGACCCGCTCAGCGGCGAGTCGGCGGTCACGATGAGATCGGAGGTGTACTCCCGGCGCAGCTCGGCGTCGTCGGCGGGCGCCTCGTCGGCCTGCGCGCGCAGTAGGCGGCTGGCCAGCCAACCGGTCAATGGCAGGCCGACCAGGACGATCGGGATGCCGATCGGCGCCAACTCGAAGACGCCGAGGCCCGGCAGACCGCGCTCGACGAGAGCGCCGTCGACCACCAGATGAGTCGCCGTGCCGAAGAGCGTGCACGTGCCGCCGAGCACCGCCGCGTACGACAGCGGCAGCAGCAATTCACGGGGTGAGTTGCCGGTGTGGCGGGCCCAGGAGGCGGCGATGGGCATGAGCATCGCGACGATCGGCGTATTGTTGAGGAATGCGCTCAGCGGCGCGGTGACCCCCGTGAGTCGGCGGCGGGCGCGGCCGGCGGTGCTCACCCCGGCCAGCAGCCGCTGCGCGGGGCGATCGAGCGCGCCGGTCTCGCGCAGCGCGCCGGTGAGCACGTAGAGCCCGCCCAGGGCGATGACCGCGGGGTTGGAGAAGCCGGCGAAGGCCTCGCCCGGCTCGAGCACGCCGCCGACCATCAGCGCCACCAGGGCGCCCATCAGGATGCCCTCGGACGGGAAGCGGTCGGCGACGAGCAGCGCGAACACCCCGGCGACGACGCCCACCGTGATCCAAGCTTCGAGCGCCACATCACCTCCCGACCGCCGCGGCACGGGTCATCGACGCGCGAGCGGTGGCATTCGTCGCCGTCGAGGTTCATCATGGGCCCGCGCCGCATCCGGGGAAAACCCCGCGCGCGCCGCCGATCATCGACCGAGGAGACCCGATGAGCAAGTCCGGCACCCCGCCCCAGTGGGCCATCGAGCTGCACCTGGCCCAGGAGGCCCTGGGGCGCGGCGCGTCCGGCGAGGCGCTGCCCTTCTTCGAGAAGGCCTACGCCGGCGCCGCCCGCGCGCAGGCGACCGAGGGCGAGATGACCGCCGCGGCGGGCCTGGCGATGGCGCTCTTCGGCCTCGGCCGCCCGCAGCCGGCCATCGCCCCCGCCAAACGCGCCGCCGAGCTCGCCGACGCGCTGGGGCAGCAAGCCGAGGCCGCGCTCTTCAGGGCGCTGGTCACCCGCCTGGAGGAAGACGGCGGCGAGCAGGCCGACAGCCCGTGGTTCTCGTCGCTGACCGCCGGGCAGTCGCTGCTCGAGCGCGGCGACATCGACGGCGCCCTGCCCGAGCTGCGCCGGGCCATCGAGCTGGCCGCCCAGGCCGGCGCCCGCGGCGCCGAGGCCACCGCGTGCAGCCTCGAAGCGCAGTCGCTGCTGGCCTTGCAGCGGCCCGAGGAGGCCCTCGATCCGGCCCGGCGGGCCATCGCGCTGGCCACCGATCTGGGTCAGCCGGACGCGGTCGAGGCGTTTCAGAAGCTCGAGCAGGCGGCGATCGTCGCGATGGAGCGGCTGGACAAGCTCGAGAACATGCTCGACGAGGCGGCGGCGGCCGCGGAGAAAGCGGCCGAGCAGCTCGACGAAGAGGGCTGAAGGCCGGTGGTGAAGAGTCTGGCGATCAAGCCGTGCTGGGAGGGGTGTCTGGGCGGCGCGGGCCACGCTGAGGATCGTCAGGCGAGGGGCGGGCAACGGTGGGAGCGGTTTCGTGGCGTCTCGACGATGGCGTAGGCAACGCTGAGGGTGGGCGAGTCGACCGCGTGGGCAGCGCTGAGGGTGGGCACGGCTGAGGGTGGGCACGGCGATCCAGCTCTCGCCGAGAGCTGGATCGCCGTGCCCGCCCTCAGCGCTGCCCACGCCGTCGCCGTGCCCACGCTCAGCGCTGCCCACACCGTCGCCGTGCCCGCCCTCAGCGCTGCCCACACCGGCGCCGTGCCCACCCTCAACGCGCCATCCGACTCCCGAAGCCCGGCGACGCAGCGCGCGTCCCTCCCCGGGCGACGTGCAGACCCCTCCGCCGACGCGCTCGCCAAACGCCGGCGGGGTCGATGGGTCGCCGCGCACGGCAGTCTACGCACGGCCGCAGGCTTTCGTATCTACAGCCAGTGACAGCCGCTCGAAATCGAGGGGGTTCGAGACCCGCTCGGCAGCGTACCTTTCGAACCAGCGCAGGCTTTCGTACCCACAACCCGTGATAGCCGCTCGAAATCGAGGGGGTTCGAGACCCGCTCGACGGCCCACTCTTCGAACTCCCGCAGGCTTTTATATCCATAGCCAGTGACAGCCGCTCGAAATCGAGGGGGTTCGAGACCCGCTCGACGACCCGCTTTTCGAACTCCCGCAGGCCTTTATATCCACAGCCAGTGACAGCCGCTCGAAATCGAGGGGGTTCGAGACCCGCTCGGCGATCCACTTTTCGAACTGCCGCAGGCTTGTACATCTACAGCCAGTGACAGCTGTCGTCCCAGGAAGGGTTTCGAAGCCGCCCGCCGAGGCGCGCGCGCCCCGAGCGAAGGGTCCGGCGGTCGATCGGCGACCGTCCGCCCATCCCCGAGGTGGCTTCGAAGGTCGCCACCAGTCGACGCGTGCCCCGAGCGGTGGCTTCGAAGGTCGCCGCCAACCGACGCGTGCCCCGAGCCATGGCTTCGGAAGTGCCACCCCGGGCCGGCGCCGGAGCGCTCAGGCGCCGTCGAGCGGCGGGTCGAGCGCCTTGAGCCGGAAGGTCAGCGCCCGGGTCGATACCCGCAGCCGCTGGCTCATCGCCGCGCGGTCTCCCTCGCACTCGGCGTACACCGCGCGCAGCTCGTCGTCGGGGATGTCGCCGGCCTTGCGCAGCAGCCCGTGGGCCTCGATGAACCGGTAGAGCGTCGTCTTGGGCACCCCGAGCGCCCGCGCGGCGGCGTGCACCCCCCACCCCTGGCCTTCGAGGGCCGCGAGCACGCTCTGCTCGTCGAGCTCGCCGTCGGTGGTCGCGGCCTGCGTCGTGGCGGTCTGCGTCGTCGCCGCCGGGGCCGCTGTGATCGTCGAGGGCTCGCTCCGGCTGCGCTGCTCGGCCCGCATACGGGCGAGGGCGGCGACCGCGCTCGAGCGCACCCGCGGCTGGTCGTGGCCGGCGACGGCGATCTGGCGGGCGACGTTGAGCAGCTCGCGCACGTTGCCCGGCCAGCGGTGGCGCACGAGCAGCGCGACCGCCCGCGGATCGAGCCACGGGCGCTTCGCGGTGGGATCGGCCAGCACCGCCTCGGCGCCCAGCGCCGCCAGCTCCCGACGCAGCGCGAAGAGCAGCAGCCGCGGGATGTCGTCGAGGCGCGCGCGCAGCGGCGGCACCCACAGCTCGAGACCCATCAGCCGATGCTTGAGCGGCAGCGAGAAGCGACCCGCGGCGATGGCCTCGTCCAGATCGGCGTCGGTGGCAGCGACGATGCGCACGTCGACCGCGCGGGCCCGATTGGCGCCGACGGGCTGAATCTCCCCCGATTCCAGCGCCCGCAGCAGCATCGGCTGCAGCTCGACGGGCAGCTCGCCGACCTCGTCGAGGAAGAGCGTGCCGCCGTCGCTCTCGCCGAAGTAGCCCGCCTTGGCCCGATCGGCGCCCGAGAAAGCGCCCCGGGTATGCCCGAAGAACGATGACGCGGCGACCGACGCCGGCACCGCGGCCACGTTGACCGCCCGATACGGCCCGTCGGCCCGCGCGCTGGCGTCGTGCACCGCGCGGGCGACGAGCTCCTTGCCCGATCCGGACTCGCCGCGGACGAGCACCGTCGCCGACGATCGGGCCACCCGGGTGATGCCTTGACGCAGCGTGCGCATCGCCGCGCTGTCGCCGATGAGGCCGAAGCGCGGCGCGGTGTCGGGGCGCAGCGGCACCCGATGAAGGAACAGCAGCACCCGCCGGCCCAGCTCGATGACGACGCCCGCCTCGATCATGGCCGGGTCGAGATCGATGCCCGCCTCGGCCGAGCGCCCGTCGACGCTGGCCGCGCCGCGCACGCTGACCCGGCCCGCGCGGCGCTCGAAGATCACCGGCCTGCGGCTCAGATAGGGGTCGGCCAGGGGCCCGACGGGTGTGCCGTCGGCGGTCGAGAAGCCGGGCGCCAGCCGCGAGACGGCCGTCTCCCCGGCGCCGAGCATCGTCCGCTCGCCGACGCGGGTCACGTCTGGGTGCCAGAGCACGGTCAGGCCACAGGCGGTGGGCTCGCCCGCGTCGACCGCCGAGGCGTGGGAGTCGTCCAGGCTGAGGGTGATGCCGTCGAGTTCGGGCGTGATCATGACGTTATCTTGCCGCCTGCGCAGCGGGGACTCAATCGGCGGACCGCAGGCCCGCCGATCAAAAAAACGGCGCGTCCGAAAAAGACCGGGGTCGCGGCGGTGCAGGGTCAGGGCACGAACCCGACACCGCACCCCGACTCACGGAGTACCCCGATGCGCCTCATCATCCTCTCGCTGCTGACCGCCTGCTCGCTCTTCGCCTCGACCGCCTTCGCCCAGGAGGCGGAGCAGCAGGTCGAGAGCCACGCCCACGCCGAGGCGACCGACAGCCGCGCGGCCGGCGGCGACGGCTTCCAGGGCGCCGATTGCAACGGCGAGTGCACCGCCGCGCTCACCGCGTGGTCGGGCTGCCCCGACGACCCCTGCGGCGGTATCTGCCTCGCCGGCAAGTGCTATGAGGTCCGCCCGGTGATCGCCGGCCGGATCCAGACGCCCGAGGGCGAGCTCGCCGGCGCCGAGGTCCCCGGCGGCCAGGACGAGGACGCGGCGCTGATCGCCTGGGAGGGCTGCCCCGAGATTCCGTGCGGCGGCTTGTGCCTCGCCGGCCTGTGCTACGAGGTGCGGCCGCTGACCCCGATGCAGAGCGTCTGCGAGCGCTGAGCCGGCGCGCCCCGTAAACCGATGGGTGCGGATCCGCCATGGCGGACGTAGGTCGATAAATCGACACGAGCGGACCCAGCCGGAGTTCGAGCGGGCGCTTCTTGCGGGGATGATGCGACTCGGCTGCGCCGGGGTGACGATGGACCTGGAGCGGCTGGACGTAGACGCCGACGGCGTCGAGGTCGACGGTGAGTGCTTTCGGCGGCGGGCGGGCAAGACGACGGGCCACTACATGACGTCCATGGGCAAGGTCGAGGTCGAGTCGAAGTGGGCGCCACCGAGAGCACCGCCGACTGGGCCGCTCGCAACGGCTGCTCCGCCGGGCCGATGGAGGCGGTGGAGCCCGACGTGGACGGCGACGGCGAAGCCACCGTGGCGTCGACGTGGAGCGGCTGCGCGGCGGACGTCGCCCTGCTGCGGGTCGAAGGCATGGGGCACACCTGGCCCGACGGGTTTCAATACGGGCCCGCGGCCACCATCGGGCCCGTCCGCGGCGACTGGGGCAACGCCCGCATCGTCGAGTGGCTGCTGGCCCATCGCCGCTGAGGACCGCGCCGGTGCGGCGAACGACGCCGACGCCGGATGGATCAGTTGCACCGGGTCAGTTGCGTCGGGTCAGCGACAGCAGCGGCACGGTGAAGTCGGACTCTACGACGGCCAGGCCGAGGTCCAGCGCCCAGCGGGTCCCGGAGACGCGCAGCCCGCCGACGACCCCCGCCTCGGCGAAGCCCGAGGCCGCGTCGGCCACGGCGCCCATGACCAGCGGCATCTCCAGCAACAGGAAGACCGAGTCGCCGAGCCGCAAAGACGCGCCCGCCGTCGCCACGACCAGCAGATCCTCGGCGACGTGAGAGCCGGCGCTGCCGACGTACACCAGCGGCGACAGCTGGAGCACGCTGGCGTGCAGGCCGAAACGGCCGGTGTCATCGACATAGGCGTCGACCGCGGCGCCGAGGGCCGGTCCACCGCCCGAGCCGTGCTCGATCAGCCTCACATGCGGGATGGCGCCGACGATGCCCACCATGCTCGCCACGCCCGAGACCACCAGCCGCTCGCCGCGCAGGAAGGCCCACTTGGCCGACACGGCGATGGGCAGCGTGACGGTGGCCAGCGTCGCGACGGGCGAGACGTTGACCGAGAGCTGCAGCGCCTCGACCGGGACATAGCTCAAGGTCAGCAGCGCGCCGATCTGGGTGGCGCGCACCTGGAAGCGGCCGGTCTCCATCACGTCGGCCCGGGCCAGCAGGAAGCCGACGTCGTGCGCCGGATCGAGCGCGCGGCGCGGATCGGTGGAGTCCACCCCGTCGCCGAGCGGCGCGCCGAAGGCCGGGGCCATCCCGAGGGCCATCAGGAGGGCCAGCCCGCGCATCGCGGCGTTCAGGAGCGCCCGGTCCAGGAGATAAGCGGCAGCGGCACGAGCTCTTCTCGACCCTCGTCGGCCACCAGCACGCCCAGATCGAGCGCCCAGTGGGTCCCCGAGATCCGCAGCCCGCCGGAGCCGGCGATCCAGCCGAGGCGGCCCGATCCGTCATCGAAGCCAAACATGATCGGCGCCTCGACCGTCAAGAACAGGTACTCGTTGATCATCAGCGAGCCGCCCACGCTGGCCATCAACGCGACGAAGTCGATCGAGATGTCGCTGACGCCGTAGTTGCTCAGGCCGAAGAGCGGGGTCATCTGGGCCAGGGTGATATGCAGGCCGAACCGCCCGGCGGGCTCCGGGTAGACATCGGCGGCGAGGCCAAAGGCCGGCCCCGCACCGAAGACGTGCTCGTCGGCGATACCGATCGCGTAGCCGAAGGCCGAGACGACGAGCTGCTCGTCTCGGATGAAGGCCCACTTGGCGGAGACCGTGAACGGCGTGCCGTCGACGGCGGCGATGAGCAGCGGCGACGCGGTGGCCGAGATCTGCAGGTCGTCGATCGGCGCGTAGCTCAGGGTCAGCCCGAACGCGACCAGGGTCCCGCGCACCGAGAACTGCCCGCTCTCGAGCACGTCGGCCCGTGGCAGGAGGAAGTTGCTGTCATGGGCCGGGTCGAGATCGCGTCGGAGATCGACCACGTCGGGGGCCTCTCCCGCGGCGATCTCGTCGGCCCACACCGGGGGAGCGAGGCAGACGCCGATCAGACAAAGACCGACGAGCAGCCATGGACGGCGTCGTTGACCTGCGCTCATCTGACCCCTCCGCTGCCGTTCAAGGACGCCGCCGAGCAAAGAATACGCCCAGCCCGGCGCCGAGCGGAAGGCCGATCAAAGGCAGCCACCACGCCGGCAGGCCGCGCTCACCCGGCGCAGGGTCGGGCGTGCGCGCCTCGGCCGCCGCCGGCGCCGGATCGTCGGGGATCGGCTGCGCGGGGGCCGGCTGCGCGGGGGCCGGCTGCGTGGGGGCCGGCTGCGCGGGGGCGGGCTTCGGCGTCGGCGCTGGCTTGGGCACCGGCGCAGGTGCGGGCGGCGCGGCGCGGGGGGTCGGCGTCGCGGCGGGCGCGCCGCAGGGGCTGCAGTCGAGCGCCTTCGGGCCGCTGCACGTATTCGAGACGCCGGTCAGCGTCATCGCCGACTTCACGTCGGTCTCGTTGTCGCACAGGGTCGTGCCGCGCATCGCCTGGGTCCGGCAGCGATCGCCGTCATAGTGCGTCGCCGCCGCCGAGACGCAGCGCGCGGCGAAGTCGGCCACGTCGTCGGCGGTGCTCAGGCGATGGTCGACGACGAGTCGATCGTCGTCGCCGCGCCGCTTGGACACCTCGCCGTTGGCCGGGCAGGCGTAGTTGGGCATGCAGCCGGGGATGCCGATCGCGTCGGTGATCTCGGGGGCGCAGCGGCGCACGTAGGCGTCGTAGACGTTCTGTACCGCACGGTTCTCGCGCCCGTACTGGCGCAGCTTGATGTCGTGCCCCTGGGCCTGCACGTCGGGCAGCAGCCCCTCGTGAAACAGGCTGCCCGAGCAGCCCGAGCTGTAGAGCAGCGTGGTGCCCGGCGCGACGCCCTCGAGGCTCGGGCTGCAGACGCACGGATCGTACGGCGCCTTGCGCTCGCCGCGCGGCTGGCCCTGGACCCAGCCGGTGCCGTTGCCGGTGATCGTCCCGTTCGCCACGACGGGCATGGCCTCGCAGGCGGCGATGCCGACGCCGGCGCCGCTGATCGTCACCCGCTGCAGCACGGCCCCCGGGCTGCGCAGGCGGTCGCCGTCGCCGCAGGCGGTGGCGGGCACGTCGTCGAAGGCGATACCGATGGCGACCCGCTCGATCGCGCTGCGCACCATGCGGAAATCGGCCGCGCCGTCGACGAGCACGCCGACCTTGCCCTCGGTGATCTGCGCGTCGATGATCGTCGCCCGATCGCCGGTGACGTAGAGCGCCCGCTCACCGCCGGCGGCCCGCAGGTGGCGCACCACCACGTCGTCGGCCTCGATGGCGACCGCGGTGCCGGCCTCGATGGTCTCCCGCGAGCCGTCGAAGGTGGCCCCCTCGCCGCGGATCGTGATGCAGGCGTCGGCGCCGGGCGCGCTGCCCTTCAGCGGCCCGGAGACCGCCACCTCGGCGCCGGGCTTCGCCAGCATCTCGGTGCATGTCGCGCAGCTGTCGCAGGGTTTGCCCCGTCCGGCGTTCGCCGCCGAGGGCATGAAGAACGAGAGGTGTACGAGCGCGGCCAACAGGCCGCCGAAGCCGATACTCTTCATCGGGTCTCCGCCGGTCGAGGGGTGGTGATCCGGCGGCAGCCTATCATCGATCGGCCCGTCGACGCGTCCCCTGCCGAACCGATCGGCCGGCGGCGGCCGCGCAGCGGTCAGACCCGCTCGTGGGGCATCTTCTCCCGCGGGGCGCGGAAGACCTGGTTGGGGCTGTAGGCCAGCAGGTTGCTGACCTTGCTGGTGTAGATGCAGGCGTAGTGCTGCACCTGCGCGCCGAGCTGGCTGCGCTCGTTGATCTCGCGGAAGACCCGCCCCCAATAGGGGTTGAAGCGGGCGTCCACGTCCCGTTCGAGGGCTTCGAGCTCACGCAGCACCCGCGCCTGCAGCGAGCGCTTGAGGTCCAGCTCGGCCCGCGCGCTCTCCCGCGCCCGGTCGACGACCCGGCTCTCGGGCCCCGTCAACCGACCGAGCAGCTGGCCCATGCGGCCCAGGCTCTTGATCAACGTCAGCTGGTAGTTGATCGCGTCGTCCAGCCGGCGGGCGGCCTCTTCGAGATCGTGGATCCGCGAGAGGTCGGCCTTGTGCTCGTGGGTCAGGCGGATGCTGTCCTCCATCTCCTGCACCACCAGCGCCGTGCGCCAGACGCTCGCCTTCCGGCTGCGCACGATGTCGCTGTACATGTGGTCGCCGACGTAGAGGATCTGCGGCCCGCCGAAGTCGAAGCTCTCTTCGAGCACCCGGATGTTGCCGCCCGAGTAGACCACCCCCCGCTTGAGGCGCCGCGCCTCGCCGACCGGGTTGCCCTCGCTGTCGAGCTCGATGAACGGCCGCTCCTCGTTGAAGAAGCGCGGCTTGGCGGCGCTGACGATGACCGCGTCGAAGTAGTCCTGCCAGATCCGATAGAACGGCATCTCGCCGTCGAGCAGGTACCTCATGACCGCGTCGGTGTAGTACAGCTCGCTGTTGGTCGCGAGGAAGAGCCGCTTGCCCGCCGAGCGCAGCTTGTGCAGCGTCGGCGCGAGGTCGGGATCCTTGACGACGTACTTGGGCAGATCGGCGAGGATCTCCGCCTTGAGCGAGTTGTCGGCGTGGGCCTCGTCGATGCTCTGCCGCACGTCGTCGAACAGCTGGCGATAGGTCCACGGCAGCTCGCGGCCGTTGCCTTCGAAGTGCTCGATGATGCCCGCCATCAGGGTCGCTTCGGGCAGCGCGAAGAGCGTATCGACCCAGTGGAAGCGCCCGCTGTTGAGCCGGATGGGCCGCGTGCCGTAGACCTCGAGCCGCTCGGCCTCGGCCATCTCGCGATAACCGTGGTAGCAGCGGCCCACGTGGCGGTGGGCGTCCATCTTGAAGATGTTACCGGTCTCTTTGTCGATGACCAGGCCGCGGATGATGAACGAGAGGTCCAGTCGGGCCTCGCGGATCTCTTCGGGGTAGCCCCGCTTGTCGATCAGCTTGTCCACCGTCACCCGGATCGACAGCTCGTCCATCGCCTGCTGATGGTACTGCGCGAGGGTGTAGTCCATGTCGAAGCCGATGACCTCGACCCGGGCCATGTCCAGGTTGCGGTTGGCGTAGATCCGCCGTTTCGGATCGGACTGCGGCTGCTCGTCGAGGATGGCGGTCAGATCGAGGCGGGCGTCGCGCGTGGCGTTCACGATGTGCATGCTCCGGGAGGCTGCCACCGTCGAGTGACGGTTCGTGCGCAGGATAGCACCAATCCGGCGGCCGGCCCGAGAACGGTCGGTGACGCCGAGCGAGCGGCCGCCGCGCCGAGCGTCACGCGGCGTCGGGCAGGCCCCAGTCGGCGATGGGCCAGCCCCGCCGGCGGGCGACCCGCCGCAGCCGCGGATCGGGGTCGACGACCACCGGCCGACCCACCGCTTCGAACATCGGCAGATCGGTGTACGAGTCGCTGTAGAAGGCGCAATCGGCCAGCTCGACGTCGCGCTGCGCGGCCCACTCGGTGGCCAGGGTCACCTTGTGCTGCCCGAAGCAGAACACGACCGGATCGCCCGTCAGCCGGCCGGCGTCGTCCACCTCGAAGCGCGAACAGAGCCAGTCGTCGAGCGGCAGGGTCTCGCCGACGGCCTCCGAGAGGTAGTTCGACGCGGTGGTCAAGAGCACCGCCGGCTCGCCGTCGGCCCGGTGCTTCTCGAGCGCTTCGCGGGCGCCGGGCCGGATCTGCTGGCGCACCGCGCGCTCGTAGAAGCGGCGGGTGCGGGCCCGCAGCTCGCCTTCGGGGTGGCCGGCATAGGCCGACAGGGCCTCGCGCAGCACGCCCTCCATGTCGGCGAAGCCCAGGTGGTAGCGCAGCAGCCAGCCGGTGGCCCGCACCATCTGCCAGCGGGTGATGAAGCCGTCGCGGTACTCCGACTTCACCCAGCCGCTGCCCGAGTTGATGGCCAGGATCGTGCGATCGAGGTCGAAGAAGGCGATAGACATGGCCGCGATCTGCCACGAAGCGGCCCGCGGGATCCAGTCCGGCCCGCCGGGCGGCGCCGATCGGCGACCCCCGCGAGGGTGCGGGCAGGACCCCATCGACCCCCGAACGGCCATCCCCTATCATCCCGCCATGCAGGCTCCCCCTCTCGACGTCCTGGTGATCGGCGAGGCCATCGTCGACTTCGTGCCCCTCCACCGCGGCCCGCTGCGCGCCGCGCGCGGCTTCGAGTTGCACAGCGGCGGGGCCCCGGCCAACGTCGCCATCGGCGTGCGCCGGCTGGGCGGCACATCGGGGCTCGTCAGCGTGGTCGGCCGCGACGAGTTCGGGGCCTTCCTGCTCGGCAGCCTGCAGCGCGAGGGGGTCGATACCCGCTGCGTGCACGCCCTCGACGATGTGCAGACCGCGCTGTGCTTCATCACCCTCGACGCCGACGGCGACCGCAGTTTCCTGCACCGCGGCGGTGATCCGGCGGTGCGGCTCTCGCCGGATCACGTCGACCCCGAGCAGGTGGCCGGCGCCCGCATCGTCAAGTTCAGCAGCGGGCCCTTGCGCACGGCGGGCGGGGCCGACGCGGTCGACCGCATGCTCGAGCACGCGACGGGGCTGGTAGCCTGTGATCCGGGGGCCTGCCCCAGCCACTGGGCCTCGGCCGAGACCATCGCCCGCCGGCTGGCCGAGGCGCTCAGCCGCTGCCACGTGGTCAAGTGCTCCGAGGTCGAGGCGTGGGACATCACCGGTGAATCCGACCCCGAGACCGCCGCGAAGCGCATGGTCGAGCAAGGCGCCGAGCTGGCGGTGGTGACCCTGGGCGCCGAGGGCGCGGTCTACGCCCGCCGGGCCGATCGCGGCGCCGTGCCGGCGGTGCCGGTCGAGGTGGTCGATACCACCGGCGCCGGCGACGCGTTCATGGCGGCCCTGCTGTTCCGGCTGGCCCGGGACGGCGCGCGCCCGGTCGAGCTGCCCCGCAAGCGCCTCGAAGAGCACTTGCGCTTCGCGTGCCAGATCGGCGCGGGCGCGGTGACCCGCCGCGGCGCCATCGCCGGACTGCCCGAGCCCGCCCTGTGAGCGAGACTGTGAGCCAGACTGCGAGCGAGAGCGACGCCGGCGCGCCCGCCGGCCAGAAGCCGGGCCTCAAGACCATCGCGCTGCGGGTCAAGGACGCCATCGACGCCGACAACCTCTCGCTGGCCTCCGCCGGCGTCGCCTTCTACGCCTTGCTGGCGCTGTTTCCGGGCCTGGCGGCGCTGGTCTCGATCTACGGCCTGATCGCCGATCCGGCCCAGATCGGTGAGCAGCTCGACAGCCTCGCCGGCGTGGTGCCCTCCGAGGTCAACAGCATCATCGCCGGGCAGCTCGAGGCCGTCGCCGGCTCGTCGGATACCGCGCTGGGCTTCGGCATGGTCTTCGGCCTGCTGATGACCACCTGGAGCGCCAACAAGGGCATGAAGGCCATCATCTCGGCGCTCAACATCGTCTACGGCGAGCGGGAGAACCGCGGGCTCATCAAGCTCAACGCGGTCTCGCTGGGGCTGACGTTCGGCGCGACGCTGATGGTGGTCATCGCGCTGACCGCCATCGTCGCCGCGCCGATCGTGCTCGGCTTCGTCGGCCTGGGCGCCTTCGCCGATCTGACCGTGCGCCTGGTGCGCTGGCCGCTCATCGCCGCGGTGGTCATCTTCGGCCTGTCGGTGCTCTATCGCTTCGGCCCCGATCGCGGCAGGGCCCGCTGGCGCTGGCTCTCGTGGGGATCGGTGGGCGCGACGCTCCTGTGGGCCGGCGCCTCCGCCGGGTTCTCGTACTATGTCGCGCAGTTCGGCAACTACAACGAGACCTACGGCTCGATGGGCGCGGTGATCATCCTGCTGATGTGGTTCTACATCACCGCCTACATCGCGCTGATCGGCGCCGAGGTGAACGCCGAACTCGATAAGCTGCGCCGGGAGAGATCCGGGCCGGCGGCGGCCTGAGCGGGCTTCGAGCGGGCGCCTCTTCCCCCCGGTGCAGGCCCGCTGTACCGTGGCGCCCATGCGCGACATGGCCCCCGACGTCCCCCCGCCGCACGACGACCCCGAGACGCTGCGCCGCCTGCACCGGGCGCTGGTGCTGCCGCGGGTCTTCGAAGAACGCATGCTGATCCTGCTGCGCCAGGGCCGCTTGTCGAAGTGGTTCTCCGGCATCGGGCAGGAGGCCGTCGCCGTGGGCGTCGCCAGCGCGGTCGACGACGACGACTGGCTGCTGCCGATGCACCGCAACCTGGGCGTCTTCACCACCCGCGGCGTCGATCCGGGGCGCCTGTGCCGCCAGCTCTTCGGCCGGGCCGGCGGCTTCACCGAAGGCCGCGATCGCAGCTTTCACTTCGGCGCGCTCGAGCACCGCATCGTCGGCATGATCAGCCACCTGGGCGCGATGCTGCCGGTGGCCTGCGGGCTGGGGCTGGCCGAGCAGCTCGCCGGCACCGATCGGGTGGCGGTGGCGTTCACCGGCGACGGGGCCACCAGCGAAGGCGACGTGCACGAGGCGCTCAACCTGGCGGCGGTCTGGCGGCTGCCGGTGGTCTTCGTGATCGAGAACAACGGCTACGGGCTGTCGACGCCGGTCGAC
Source organism: bacterium (assembly GCA_030427205.1). Classification (GTDB taxonomy): domain Bacteria; phylum Myxococcota_A; class Bradymonadia; order UBA7976; family UBA1532; genus JACKDM01. The sequence goes on from JAUHXC010000002.1 coordinate 460,588, forward strand.
CAGCAATACGCCTGCGAGCGGCTGGCCGATCGGGCGGTGGGCTATGGCATGCCGGGCCTGCGCATCGACGGCAACGACGTCTTGACCGTGCGGGCCACCGTACGCGCCGCGGTGCATCGCGCGCGGCGGGGCGAGGGGCCGAGCCTCATCGAGTGCATGACCTTCCGCATGCGCGGCCACGAGGAGGCGTCGGGCACGGCCTATGTGCCGCAGGCGCTGCTCGACGAGTGGGCCGCGCGCGATCCCCTCGCCCGCTTCGAAGCGCGGCTGCAGGCTGACGGCGTGCTCGACGCCGACGCGTGCGCCGCGGTGCGTGAGGCGCTGGCCGCCGAGATCCGCGACGTGGCGGATGCCGCGCTGACCGCGCCCCTGCCCGCGTCGACCGCCGCCGCCGAAGAGGCCGCGGTCTATGCCATGCGGCAGTCATCCGATGGCACGGGAGAGGCATCGGGAGTCATCGGGGATGACTCGAATGGCATCTCCGATGACTCAGATGACTCAAACGCTGAGCCGATACGCTATATCGATGCCATTCGGGCCGGTCTCATGGATGCTATGGACGCCGATCCGCGCATCGTGGCGCTGGGCCAGGACATCGCCGAGTACGGCGGCGTCTTCAAGATCACCGAGGGCTTCGTCGAGCGCTTCGGCGCCGAGCGGGTGCGCAATACGCCGATCATCGAGTCGGCGGCCATCGGCTGCGGGCTGGGCCTGGCCCTCAACGGTCGGCGGCCGATGATCGAGATGCAGTTCGCCGACTTCATCACCTGCGGCTTCAATCAGATCGTCAACAACGTGGCCAAGACCCGCTATCGCTGGGGGCCGGGCGTACCGCTGGTCATCCGCGCGCCGCACGGCGGCGGGGTGGGCGCCGGGCCGTATCACTCCCAGAGCGTCGAGGGCTGGTTCACCCAGGTCCCCGGGCTCAAGGTCGTCGCGCCGGCGACGCCCGACGACGCCTATGGCTTGTTGCGCAGCGCGCTGACCGATGGCGATCCGGTGCTCTTCCTCGAGCACAAGGCGCTGTATCGCTCGCTCAAAGGGCCGGTTCAGCGGCGCGCGGTGCCCATCGGGCGGGCGCGCATCGCCCGGCGCGGCGCGGACGCGAGCATCATCACCTACGGCGTCGGCGTGCACTGGGCCCTCGAAGCCGCCGAGCGCAGCGCCGCGTCGATCGAGGTCGTCGACCTGCGCACGCTGCAGCCGTGGGATGTACAGACCGCGACCGCCTCGGTGCGCAAGACGGGCAAGGCCCTGGTGCTGCACGAGGCGCCGCTGACCGGCGGCTTCGGTGGAGAGATCGCGGCGACCCTGGGGCGCACGGCCTTCGAATGGCTCGACGCGCCGGTGATGCGGCTGGGCGCCCTCGATACGCCGGTGCCGTTCGCCCGGCCGCTGGAAGCGCTGCACAGTCCGCGCGAGCGGCTCGACGGGGTCCTGGCAGAGCTCTTGGCCTACTGACCGCGCCCGGCCTCAGGCCATGGCGGCGGCCAGCTCGGCGAAGTCTTTCTCGAGCGTCTCGTGGATGCGGGCCAGCGTGTATTCGCGCAGCCGCGTCTTGGTGCCGGCGAACGCCATGCCCGGCAGCTTGGCCAACGCGGCGGCCTCGGCCTTCGCCTGGGTCAACAGCGCCTCGCCGTCGACCACGGCGTCGAGGTAGCCCACCGTCACCGCCTCTTCGGGGTCGTAGAGCCGGGCGAAGAGCGTCGCTTCGGTCAGGCGCTGCGGGTTGAGTCGGGCGCGGGCCAGCTCCATGCCGAGCCGCGGCAGGATCATCTGGATGGCCACCTCGTTGAGCCCGATCTTGAAGTCGCCGGCCACGCCGAGCCGCCGATCGCCGGTGAGCAGCATCAACGAGCCGCCGGCCACCGCGTGCCCGGTGCAGGCCATCACGACCGGCCGGGGGAAGCCATACAGCCGGGTATAGACCTGCGCCCCGCGGCGCAGCATGCCGATGGCGGCGTCCATGCCGGCGGTCATCACCTTGAGGTCGAAGCCCGCCGAGAAGCGCCCGGCCCGCCCCGAGAGCACCAGGGCGCGCGCCTCGGACTCGGCGCGGTCGAGCGCTTCGAGCAGCGCGTCCATCAGTTCGAACGACAGCGCGTTGGCCTTGCCGTCGTCGAGCTGGATGTGGGCGATGCGGTCTTCGAGGGTGTAGTGCACGGTCATCGGGCGGCCTCCTGCGGCGAGCGAGGACCGACCCTAACCGATGGCCCGACGGCCGACAATGCGATTCGCGGCCGCCGGCGGGCGGCCGGTCACGGCGCGCAGATCGCCATCGGATCGCCGCCGGGCGCGACGATGGGCGCCAGCGTCTGGATCACGCCGGCGCAGTCGGGGACCATGCAGATCAGCGCGCCGAGGGGCTCGCAGATCATCGCGCACTGGTTTTGGAAGTCATCGGCCACCAGTGGGTCGATGGCGCCGTCGCAGTAGTCGACGAAGCACCCCACCGTCCACTCGCACATCGGCAGGCAGCGTTCGTCGATCGGGCCTTCGCAGTCGAAGGGGCGCTCGTCGATCGGCGGATCGGGGTCGCCGAAGCAGCGCTCGCCGAGCTCGGGGTCGAGCTGCGCGATGGCGTCGGGCAGCGGCTCGCAGCTGCCGAAGTCGCAGATGAACTGCGGGATCTGGATCTGTTCGCAGCGCTCGAAGCAGAGCGCGAAGACCTCGTCGGCGTCGCCGGGGCCTACGCCGGGGCAGACCTCGTCGCCGGTCAGGCAGTCGGAGACGAACGCGCACGCGTCCTGGCAGCTCGGATCGGGCGGGCAGACTTCACCGGCCTCGCCCTCACCTTCGCCCTCGCCCTCGCCCTCGCCTTCGCCCTCACCCTCGCCTTCGCCTTCGCCCTCACCCTCACCCTCGCCTTCGCCTTCGCCTTCACCCTCGCCTTCGCCCTCGCCCTCGCCTTCGCCTTCACCCTCGCCTTCGCCCTCACCTTCGCCCTCGCCCTCGCCCTCGCCCTCGCCCTCGCCCTCGCCCTCGCCTTCACCCTCGCCTTCGCCGCCGATGCCTTGATCCTGATCCGAATCGGGACAGACGCAGGGTCCGAGTTCGTTGTCATCCTCGTCGCAATAGCGGGTGCCATCGGGCACGCCATCGCACAGGCACGAGCGGGTCTCGCCGGCCTCACAGCTGTCGTTGCCGCCGCCACCGCCGCCGGGCGGAATGCAGCCGCCGAGCGCGAGCCCGAGCAGGCTCAGGATCAACAGAGTCGGATAACGCATCGTGCAGCCTCCTGGCGCGTTCACTCGGCCCCGACCTGCTCGAAGATGATCTCGGCCGTGCCGCGGGCGCCGCTGTAGCCGTGCACGATGACGAAGTACTCGCCGCCGCCCTCGGCGAAGAACTGCACCTGCGACCCGAGCATACCGGCGCCGTCGTCATCACACAGCAGCTCGGCGCCGGGATCCTCGCAGGCGTCGAAGCGCACCGACATGACGGTGTCGAGGTCGCCACCGTCGGCGGCGACGTTGTTGGCGACGGTCGCCCGCACCTCTTCGCCGCCGACGAGCAGCAGGCGGTAGACGATGGCGTTGGCCGCGGCGCTGCCGCAGCCGGTCGTCAGGTCGTTGGTCAGGCCGGTATTGTCGAACATCTCCGAGCTGTCCAGGAAGACGTCCTGGATCTCGAACGCATCGCAGGGCGCGTTCTCGGGGGGCATCTCGCCCTCACCTTCGCCCTCACCTTCGCCCTCGCCCTCGCCTTCGCCACCGCCGCAGGCGTCGTTGCAGGCGCCCTCCATCAGCGCGCCGCAGTCGTTGGCGACCGCGCACGAGACGCAGCTGGCGGGCAGCTGCTCGCAGATCGCGGGGCACATGGGGCCAAAGCCGCCGCCGCACTCCTGGTCCCGTTCGCAGAAGCGCACGCAGTCGCGGGCTTCACCCTCGCCCTCACCCTCGCCCTCGCCCTCGCCCTCGCCCTCGCCCTCACCCTCGCCCTCACCCTCGCCTTCACCCTCACCCTCGCCTTCACCCTCACCCTCGCCTTCACCCTCACCCTCGCCTTCACCCTCACCCTCACCGCCCTCACACATGCAGGGGCCGTACTCCTCGTCGGCGCCGCAGGTGCGGATGCCCTCGGCGTTGCTCGGCGAGCAGATGCAGCGCCGCTGATCGCCTTCGGAGCAGCTGTCGCTGCCCCCGCTGCCGCCGCCGCCGGGCACACAGCTGGCCAGCGCGAAGAACCAGAAACAGAAGAGGAAGCCAAAAAGACGCGTCATCACGGACTCCATCGCATGCGGTGTGCGCGCGATGTACCCCATGAGCCGGCATGGAAGAAAGCCCCGCGCGCGTCGGCGCGCGATTCAGCCGTCGCCGCGTTCGAGACCCATGGCCTGCAGAATGCGCAGGGCGGCGCCATAGGGCTCGATCTCCCGCCGTTCGAGCGCGTCGAGCAGCGGCTCGAGCCCGCCGCTGCGGGCGATGATGCCCGCCGCCTGGTGGCGCAGCATCGCGTAGACGCGATCGAGCAGCGCGGCCTGCTGGCGGGCGCGGGCGCGGCGGCGGCCCTCCGGCGCGTCGGCGAGGAAGCCGCGGTGGGCCTCGATGTGCTCGACGAGCGTCGCGATGCCCTCGCCGCGGGTGGCGACGGTCGGCACGATGGGCACCGCCCAGCCCCGGCGCTCGCGGCCCTCGAGGTCGAGCAGCATCGCGAGGTGGCGCTCGGCGCGCTTCGCGTCGGGGTGATCGGCCTTGTTGACGACGAAGACGTCGGCGATCTCGAGCAGGCCGGCCTTGATCGCCTGCACGCCGTCCCCCAGGCCGGGCACGGTGACGACGACCGATGTCTCCACCGTATTGGCCACGTCGACCTCGTCTTGACCGACGCCGACGGTCTCGACGATCACGACGTCGAAGCCCATCGCGTCGAAGACGGTGATGACGTCCCGGGTGCTGGCGGTGAGCCCGCCGAGCACGCCGCGGGTCGCGAGGCTGCGGATGAAGACCCCCGAGTCGCCGGCGTGATCCTGCATGCGGATGCGATCGCCGAGGATCGCGCCGCCGCTGAACGGGCTGCTGGGGTCGATGGCGATGACCGCCACCCGCTTGTCGAGGCCGCGATAGTGCCGGATGAGCTGGTCGGTCAGCGTGCTCTTGCCGGCGCCGGGGTTGCCGGTGACCCCCAAGAGAAACGCCCGGCCGGTGTGTCCGTGCAGCTGCGCGAGCACATCCCGGGCGCCCGGCAGCTCATCGTCGAGCGCCCGCATCAGCCGGGCGGCCGCCCGCACCTCGCCGCCGAGTACGCGCTGGGCGAGCCCGCTCAATGACAGGCCTCCGGCGCCGGCTCGGCGGCCTCGACGAGCAGGGCCCGGGCGACGCGCAGGCGCTGAAGGCCGTTGTGGGTGCCCTCGCCGACCGCCGCGGCGTAGGCGTCGCGCCAGTGGCGCTCGGCGGGGTAGTCGCGGGTGTAGCCGTAGCCCCCGTGCATCTGCAGCGCCCGGTCGCAGGCGGCCTGGGCCTTCTCGGTGGCGAAGACCCGCGCCATGGCCGCTTCGGCGGTCGCCGGCTCGCCGGCGTCGATGAGCATCGCGGCCCGCCGGTAGAGCAGCCGCGCCGCGTCGAGCTCGGTCGCGCCGTCGGCGATCATCCACTGAATGGCCTGGAAGTCGGTCAGCGGCCGGCCGAACTGCTTGCGCTCGGCGGCGTAGGTATTGCCCGCGGCGAAGGCGGCGCGGCCGATGCCCACCGCCAGCGCGGCCCGGCAGACCCGCGCCCGATCGACGATCGCCTCGACGAGGCCGCCGTGCACCGGGCCCAGCCGGCGCTCGTCGCCGAGCACGAGCCCGTCGACCACGAACTCGCCGAGGCCGGCGGTGCGCAGGCCGACGGTCTCGGCGTCGACCGCCTGCCAGTCACCGCGGTCGAGCACGAAGGCCGTCGCCGCCCCGGGGCGGGTGGCGGCGAGCACGACGGCCACATCGGCGCGACCGGCCGCCGAGACCGCGGGCAGCGAGCCTTCGAGCCGCCAGCCGGCGTCGGTGCGGGTGGCGCGCACGGTCAGCGGGCCGCCGTCGAAGCCGCCGCCGGCCCAGGTCCCCAACCGCTTGCCGCTGGCCAGGCCCGGCAGCCAGGTCTTGCGCTGGGTATCGTCGCCGAGGCGCTCGATGCTGGCGACGCACAGCGCGTTGTGGGTCAGCACCGTCGCCGCGAGGCCCGCTTCACCGACGGCCAGCTCTTCGATGGCCAGCGCCAGCGCGCTGAGGCCCATGCCCGCGCCGCCGAAGCGCTCGGCGAGGCAGACGCCGGCCAGACCCAGCTCGGCGACCGTGGCCCACAGGCCATCGGGCAACGCGCGCGCCGCGTCCCACGCCGGTGCCTCGGGGCTCAACGCACTGCGGGCGAAGTCCCGGGTCATCTGGCGCAGCATCTCCTGGTCTTCGGTGAGGTCGAAGCGCATCGTGGGCTCCTGTGGGGTCGCTGGTCGGGACGGTGTCCGGGTCGCCGCCCGCTGTCAAGGGTCGGCTCAATACCAGAAGCCGAGGCCGAGCCCCCAGTTGAGATAGGCCGGGGCCCAGTCGATGACCACGCCGGCGGCCCAGTCCCAGACCAGCTCGCCGAGGTGCACGTCGGCGCCGCCGGTGAGGTGCACCCGCCCGTCGAACGCGGCGTAGCGGTCGGGTTCGAAGTAGCTGCCGGCGCGCAGCACGAGCAGGTCGGCCCAGACCTCGGACTCGACGCCCACCCGCAGCGAGAGCGACGGGTAGCGGCCCGAGCGGCGTCCGTCGCCGCCGAACAGCGCGTCGGGGCCCACCGCAGCCTCGGGCGCGGGCCCGGTGAGCACGGCGTCGGCGGCCAGCAGCACATAGCGCCGCGCGCGCGGCCCGGCCTCTGGCTCGCCATGGCCGAACGTAGGCCTCACGTTGCCACCCCGCGGCCCGAAGCGATAGCTGGCGCCGACCGCCAGCTGCCACGGGACGGCGACGGCGTCGGGCACCTCGATACCGGGCGGCAGCGCGGTCGGATCGACCTCGGCCTGCACGTCCTGCCCGACGACCGATGTCCGGGCGGACGCCCCCAGCCGCCAGCGCGCGTCCGGCGGCGCATAGAGCGCGCCCAGCAAGAGCCCGCCGCCGTTGACCCGGCCGGCCTCGCCGCCGCTGAGCGACAGCTCCGCCGAGCCGCCGTAGAGCAGCACGCCGAGCCACCACCCGTCGGCGTAGTGCTGGCCGTAGCCCAGCCCGACGTAGGTCTGCTTCACGGTGACGGTGGTCTGCTCGATCGCGCCCGATTCGGTGTCGACGATGTCGATCCGGCGCACGTAGTCCTGCCCGCGGCTCTGCACGCCGAGGCCGTGCTCGCCGAACTTCAGGTTGAAGCCGAGCTGCGCGAAGCGGGCGTCGTCGAAGCTCTGGCTCGCGCCGTGGCCCAGGTCGAGCTGCTGGTCGCGGGAGACGTTGAGCAGCGAGAGGGTGACGTCCCAGTCGAACCAGTCGTGGGCGAACGGCGCCGCGCGGACGGCGAAGGCCGCGGGGTTGGCCAGATGGCCCGCGGCCCCCTCCGCCACGCCGACGTAGGCGCCGCCCATGCCGACGACCCGCCCGGCGGCCACGATCGGGCCTTGGAAGAAGTCGGCGACCACGCGCCGATCGACGATGAGATCCTGGGCGCTGGCCGGGCTGGCCCCTGCGAGGGCGACGGCGAGCAGACAGCTGGGGATGGCGCAGCGCACGGCGAGAGGATAGCAGGCTCGACGGCCGCCGCGCTCAGGGGGATTCGATGCGGTGTGCGTCGATCACCATGACCGGCGTCCAGCGGCCGTCGATGAAGCGCTCGATGCGCACCGGCATGCCCGGCAGCGCCCGGGCGAAGCTGCTGCGGGTGCGGCCGGCGGCCGTGTCGACCTCGTATATGACGCACTCGAACGTGCCCGCGGGCACGGTGCAGGCGGCCTCGCTGCGGATCGCGCCCGCGGGCTGCGCGCCATGCCCGGCGAGCTCGACCCAGGTCATGCTGTGCTGACGGGTCTCGCCGCCGGCGTCGAACTCGAGCGTGGCGCCGGCCTCGTCGACAGCGACGAAGCGGATGGTGGTGACGCTCGACGCGCCGTCGGGCGCCCAGGTGCGCTGCACGTAGGTGCGACCGGCGGGGCTCGCCGCGCGGATCTGGTCGGCGTCGAACGGCGCCGGCGGCGCGCTGGCGCAGGCGAGCAGCGACAGCAGCGCGAGCAGGGACGCGAGGTGCAAGGCCGGTCGACTCACCGCACCGCCGAGAGGTTGGTCCAGCGGATCGGGCTCCGCGCGTCGACGGCCGAGCGGATCCGCGTGTGGCTCGCCCGGGGCTCCGGGGGCGCGGCGGCGGCGCTCAGCGTATCGATCATGGCGGGCGGCGGCGCGGCGAAGCCGCCCAACGGCAAGCCGGCGATGCGGCTGCAGAGGCGGCCGAGGGCCGACGGTGCGCGTGGCGTGGTGGACTGCATCTGGCGATGCTCCTGACATATGACGAACTTACGATCCAATAAGGCGGCGGATATACCCGCTCGCCAGCGGCTCGCGCCGCCACCGATACTATTCGGCACAATTCACGTCAAAATCAACATTCCCATCAAAACTGCCGTAAACGGTCGTCAACAGCTTGACAGGACGCGGCCAGGCGACGGTTCATCGGCGACGTGACTCATTGACGAGGGGCGATTACCCGGTTGCCTCGGCCCCCCGATTCACCGACAGTTCGTGGGCGCAACGGTGAGGTGTGACAATGAGTATCTTCGACCGAATCGCCCGTCGGCAGCACGAACAGGTCGTGTTCTGCCATGACGAGGTGACCGGCCTGCGGGCCATCATCGCAATCCACGACACGACCCTCGGTCCCGCGCTCGGCGGCACCCGCATGTGGAGCTACGCCAGCGACGAGGACGCCCTCGAGGACGCCCTGCGGCTCGCCCGGGGCATGACCTACAAGTCGGCCGCCGCCGGGCTCAACCTCGGCGGCGGCAAAGCGGTCATCATCGGCAACTCGAAGTCCGACAAGAACGAGATGCTGTTCCGGGCCTACGGGCGGTTCATCCAGGGCATCGGCGGGCGCTACATCACCGCCGAAGACGTCGGCACCTCGGTGCAGGACATGGAATGGGTCCGCATGGAGACCGACCATGTCGTCGGCATCAGCCGCGCCCTCGGCGGCTCGGGCGATCCCAGCCCGTTCACCGCGCTCGGCGTCTTCCAGGGCATGCGGTCGGCGCTGAAGTGGCAGACGGGCAGCGAGTCGTTCGCCGGGCGCACGGTCGCCGTGCAGGGCGTGGGCCATGTGGGCTACCACCTCGTCCAGCACCTGCGGCACGCCGGGGCTCAGGTCTTCGTGGCCGATATCGATCAGGAGAACCTCGAGCGGGTGACCGGCGCCTTCGACGGCATCGAGGTGGTCGATCCCAAGCGCATCCACGCCGAGGGCTGCGACATCTTCGCCCCCTGCGCGCTCGGGGCGGTCATCAACGACGAGACGCTGCCCGAGCTGAAGTGCGGCATCGTCGCCGGCTGCGCCAACAACGTGCTCGCCGAAGACCGGCACGCGTCGGCGCTCGCCGAGCGGGGCATTCTGTATGCGCCGGATTACGTGGTGAACGCGGGCGGGCTGATCAACGTGGCCAACGAACTCGAGGGCTATAACGACGATCGGGCGACGCAGCAGGTTCAGGGCATCTACGACATCACGACCCGCATCTTCCGCATCGCGCGAGACGAAGGCATCACCACCGCCCTCGCCGCCGATCGGCTCGCCGAGCGGCGCATCGCGGCGCTGCAGCGGGTCAAGGATCACTACATCGCCCGGCCGCCCGTCCGCCTTCAGCGCCGGGTCTGACCCGTCGGCGGGTCTTCGTCGCCCGCCCCGTCGCCCTCGCCGATCCACTGCACCCGATAGAGATCCTGCCGCCGGTCGAGCCACGGGCGCACCGTGCTCGTGCGCTCGGTGCGGCGCAGCCGGTCGAGATCGAGATCGGCGAGCACCATCATCTCGCCGCCCGGCTCGGCCTGCTCGGCGATGCCGTCGCGGGCGAACTGCACGTCCGACGGGGTCAGCACGGCGGCCTGCGCATAGTGGATGTCGGCGCCGTCGACGTGGGGCAGGTTGCCCACCGGGCCCGCGATGACGGCGTAGATGTGGTTCTCGATGCAGCGCGCCGCGGCGCAGGTGCGCACCCGCAGATAGCCCGACCGGATGTCGGTATTGAACGGCACGAAGAGCAGCCGCGCCCCGCGCGCGCGGGCCACCCGCACGTACTCGGGGAACTCGACGTCGTAGCAGATGGCGATGGCGATGCGGCCGCGGTCGGTCTCGAAGACCTCGATGCGGTCGCCGCCCTGCACCCCCCACCATTTGTGCTCGGCGGGCGTGATGTGCAGCTTGTACTGCTTGTCGACGCGGCCGTTGCGGTGGAAGAGGTAGGCGATGTTGTACAGCCGGCCGTCTTCGACGGTCAGGTGGCTGCCGCCGATGATGTTCACCGCGTACTTGATCGCCATGCGCCCGAAGAAGTCGAGGTAGCGCTCGGTGTAGGCGTCGAGGGCCCGCGCGGCCTGCCCCGGCGGCCCGCCTTCGACGAGGCCGAGCAGCTGGTTGGTCAGAAGCTCGGGGAAGAGCAGGAAGTCGCAGCGGTACTCCGCCGCGGTCTCCATGTAGAACTCGCACTGGGTGCAGAACTGCTCGAAGTCGGCCACCGCGCGCATCTGGTATTGCACCGCGGCCACCCGCGCCCGGCGCACCCGCCGCGGTCGATCGGCGGGGATGTACTCCGGGTTGGCCCAGCGCATGAGCACCGCGTTGCCGCCGGACTCGACGTCGTTGGGCAGGTAGCCGGGCAGCAGCAGCTCGACGGTGAAGCCGTTGGCGACCTGGGCGAGCAGGCCGCGATCTTCGATGGCCCGGCGCATGACCTCGCCGACGTACGCGCTGGGCGTGAGCCGATCGGCGTGGCGGTGGTAGCCGGCGAGGCGGGCGCCGATGAGCATGCCCTTGAGCCCCAGCCGGACGCACAGGGCCTTGCGGGCGTCGTACAGCCGACGGGAGAGGCGCATGCCGCGGGCGTCGGGGTCGACGGCGATGTCGATGCCGTAGAGGGTGTCGCCCTCGGGATCGTGGGCGTCGAGGTCGCTGCCCCCGGCCACGCTGCCATAGGTGTGCGCCTCGCTGTAGTCCGAGGCGTCGACGACGAGGCTGCTGCTCGTCGCCACGAGCCGCCCGTCGAGCTCGACCCCGATCTGGCCGTCGGCGAAGCGGGTGAGCTGGGTCTCGAACTCCTGCTGCTCGAAGGGGATCACCTCGGGGAAACAGCGCAACTGCAGCGCGCGCACCGCGGGGTAGTCGGCCGGCGTCAGCCCGCGGACGAGCAGGCGCGGATCGCGCATCGAGTCGGTGCCATCGGTCTGCGGGGTCGGGTCGAACATCGGTCCTCGGCTGAGCCTGGTATCGCCTGCCGGATCGATGCCCCGGTCGGTGCCCCCGTCGCAAGGCTTGCGCGCGGCGCCCCGGTGGCGTTCCATGCCCCGAATCGATACCACCGGAGTCGCCATGCGCCGCTTGTCCCCTGCCCGATGCGTACGCGGTCTCGCGTGCGTCGCCTTCGCCCTCGGTGTCGTCTGGAGCGGCCCGAGCGCTGCGGCCCCGACCGTCGAGCTGACCGAGCTGCCCGCGCGGCTGGAGCTGCCGCTGCCCGCCGGCACGAACCGGCTCTTCGCGGTGAAGGTCGAGGGCAAGCCGAGCGCGGTCTGGCTGGCCGCCTCACCCGACGCCGAGGCGCGGCTGCCGCTGCAGCCGATGGCGGGCAAGTGGGTGGTCAACCTGGGCGACCCGCGCCTGGCCGCGGTCGTCGCCGGCGCCACCCAGTTCCAGATCTTCGCGACGGTCGGCGATCAGACCGGCGGCAGCCTGCCGGTGCAGTTCATCGCGGCGCGCAAGGCCGGGGTCTCGGTCGAGCTGCGCGACGCGGAGGGCACCCACCTGCCCGGCGGCGGCTGGGTCGACCCGCTGAAGGTCGGCGCCGTGCGCGTGCGCTGGACGGGCAGCGGGACCCGGGCGGCGGTCTTCCTCGCCGCCGGCGCGGTGCGGGAGAAGGTCGAGCCGACCGACGGCATGGTCGAGCTGAAGCCGGCGGCGATCCTGCGCGACGCCTGGCGTGCGGCCGGGCTGCTCGAGCTCATCGACGGCGACGGGCAGCGGCGCATCGTGGCCCGGGCGATCCCCATCGCGCTCGACGACACGGCGCGCCGCGGGTTCCGGGTGGTGCAGCGCCGCAGCCTGAACGTGCCCGGCAGCCGCGACTATCTCACCGTGCACCTCGGCGACATCAGCGGGACCCGGGTGCCGGTCAGCCTCACCGGCGCCGACGGCACGGTCTACTTCGAGCAGCGCCTGCTCGCGCAGGGCGATCGGGCCGAGTTCGCCCTCGGCCCGGGGCGCTACGTGCTCATCGTCGAGAAGCTGGTCAACCTGATGGTGGGCGATGATCACGCCGAGCTGCGGGTCGAGCCGGCCACGGCGGCTATCGAAGAGTAGTCCAGCCGTCGAGCGCCCCGGCGAGGTCGGCAAGCACCGCGTCGGCTTGCAGCAGCTCGGTGTGGCCCAGGCCGCGGTGATGACGGGTCTCGATCCGCGGGCCGCGCAGGGGCAACCGGCCGAAGGGGCGCGGGGTCAACAGGTCGGCGCCGCCGGTGATCGACAGCAGCGGCACCGCGTCGGGCCACGGCAGGCGATTCAGGCGGCGGATCGTGCCGGCGAGGGGCATCAGATCGAGCGGCGCCCGACTCAGCGGACCGAGCAGCAGCCCGATCCAGGCGGTGGGCGTGCCGCGGTGCGGCGTGCCCATCGTGATGACGCCCGCCGAGTCGACGCCGATCGCCTGCACCGCGTGGCGCGCGATGATGCCGCCCATCGAGTGGGCCACGATCCACGGCGGCGGCCGCTGAGGATCCCGTCCGGCGAGCCACTCGGCCAGCCGCCGGGCGCAGCCGACGACCCGGCCGGTCTGATACTGCCCGCGCAGGCCGCCGAGCGGCGCGACCGCGCTGCTCAGCCCCGCGGCGGTGAGGCGGCGCCGCACCGGGTCGAGGGCCGCCGGCGTCGTGAGGAAGCCCTGCAGCAGGATCACGTCGGCATCAGGGCTGGGCGGCGGCCCGGTCAGACCACCCCGGACCGGCATGTAGATGCGCAGCGGCGAGAAGTTTCCGCGGATCAGCTTCATGGCGGCAGTGTGCCCGATCCGGACGATGGCCGTCGACGGGCTCCTGCCGACCGCGCCGGTGCGCTACCGTCGTCGGGGAGGTGCGCGATGACCGATCGACTGCGGCGATTCCAGTTCGGTGGCTGCGCCCTGATCCCACTGCTGCTCTTGTTGGGGCCGGGCTGCGACGAGCGCGCGGTGAGTGGGGCAGACGCCGACGCGGGCGTCGATCCGGCGGTCGACGCGCACAACGAGGCGTCCGATGATGAGGTGGCCGATTCGGCGCCGGCCGCCGCGGACCCCGACGGCAGCGCCGATGCCCGCGCAGCCGATGCCCGCGCAGCCGACGCCATCGCAGCCGATGCCGCGCCGTTCGACGCCGAGTCTGTCGACGCGGCGGTCGAGGTCGATGCCCGTCCGCTGGACGCGATGCTGCCCCCCGACGCGGCGCCGGCGCAGACGGCCACGGCCTGCTTCGACGGGCTGTTCGACGGCGAGCTGACCGCCGGCCCGGATTACGATCAGTTCGATCCGTTGGTCGCGCCGCACTGCGCCGGCACCGACCACCAACGCATCGAGGGCATCGAGCGGGTGGTCTTCGTCGGCGACTCGGTGACCGTCGGCACCCCGCCCCACGATCCGTCGGTCTACTATCGGGTCGTGCTCGCCGATCGCCTCGCGCAGCGCTTCGACCTGACGCCGCCGGATTGGGGCTGGTGGCAGGTCGATCTCATCAACGGCGTCGGGCTGGTTCGAGAGTCGGGCGACTTCGCCAACTGCGGGCGCTACGGCGCGCGCACCGACGACCTCATGCGCGATGGCGACCTGATGACCCGCTGCGTACCGCCCGACAAGCGCCATCTGCGCACGCTCTTCGTGATGACGATCGGCGGCAACGACGTGGCCAGCATCACTCAGGACGGTATCGACGGCGCCAGCCCCGAAGATCTATGGGCCGAGACCGAAGAGTTCGTCGGGCTGCTGCGCGACGCGATGCGCTGGGTCCGGGCCCCGGATCGTTTCCCCAACGGGGTCTCGGTGATCTTCGCCAACATGTTCGAGTTCACCGACGGCACGGGCGACGTGACGGCGTGTCCGGCGGCCGGGCTCGCCGGCTTCGGCGCCGAATGGGAGGACCCGACGCTGCTCGCCGACATGGTCGTCTGGGCCAACGAGCAGTTCATGTCGATCGCCGTCGAGTATGGCGTCGACATGATCTTCATGCTCGAACACTTCTGCGGACACGGCTTCAACTTCGACGACCCCGCCGCGCCCTGCTACCGCGGCCCCGACGCCGAGCTGTGGTTCGATCTGACCTGCATTCATCCCAACGCGACCGGGCACGCGGCCATCGCCGATCTCTTCGAGGCGGTGATCGCCCACTGAGCCTGCGCGGCGCCGGCGCGTGACCGGCCGCGCGCGGCCGCAAGTCGCTGTCCCCCACCGCGGTTTGCTGCTAAACCGGGTGCGTGCGTATCGGCCCCTACGAGATTCTCGAACGGATCGGCACCGGCGGTATGGCCGAGGTCTTCCTCGCCCGTCACCAGGGGCCCGAGGGTCTCGAGCGGCTGGTCGCGGTCAAGCGCATCGTGCCCACCTACGCGCGCAACCCCGAGATCCGGGCGATGTTCATCGACGAGGCGCGCCTGCTCGCCCGGCTGGTGCACCCGTACATCGTGCAGATCCACGATCTGCACGCCGCCCGCGACGGGCTGTGGCTGGTCACCGAATACATCAAGGGCCCCGACCTGCGCACGCTGATCCATCACGCGCGCGCCGGCCTGCCCGTCGAGATGGCGGTGCGCATCGGGCTGGACGTGGCCGAGGCGCTGGCCTACGCCCACGGGCGGCGGGACGAAGAGGGCCAGACGCTCGGCGTGGTGCATCGCGACCTCAAGCCGAGCAACGTGATGGTGCGCAAAGACGGCGTGGTCAAGCTGCTCGACTTCGGCGTGGCCAAGGCCCGGGCCCGGCTGCATCAGACCCAGGTCGGCGCGATCAAGGGCTCGCTGGGCTACTTCGCGCCCGAGCAGATCCAGACGCCGGGTGAGATCGACCGCCGGGCCGACATCTTCGCGTTCGGCGTCGTGCTCTACGAGGCGTTGACCGGGCATCACCCGTTCGGCCCCCTCGACGGGCCGCCGGTCGTGATGCGCATGCTGGCGGGCAAGTGCGCGCCGCTGCGCCAGCGACGGCCCGAGATCACCCCGGGCCTCGAAGCGCTCGTCGCCCGCTGCCTGGCCGTCGAGCCGGCGCAGCGGCCCCAGCGCATGGAAGACGTCGCCGAGGCCCTCGCCGAGCAGCTCGGCCGCCCGATCACCTTCGCCCGCCTGGGGGCCTACGTGCGCGATGGCGTGCCGTCGTCGACCATGCGGGTGGCCCTCCCGCGGTTCATGGACGACGACGACCCGTCCATCTCGGGCGTGCTCGACCCGGACAACGCCTCGCTTCCGGGGGTCATCCCGCTCGATACCCTCGATCTGGACGATGACCTGCCGCCGAGCCATACCGCCGAGACGCCGTTCGACTCGCTGGACATCGACGGGGCCGATCCGACGACCCAGATGGCGGCCCCGACCCCCAAGCGGCCGGTGGCGGCGGTGCCCGTCGCGCGGCCGACGGCCCGCGACGGCCGGCGGGTCGGCCCGTTGACCGATCCCGGCGGCGATGGCGCGACGGCGGTGCTCGACGACGACGAGATGCCCACCTTCGTCGCCGAGGATCCGCGCGCGCTCGACGATGAGATGCCGACCTTCATCGGCGAAGACATCGGCGAGCAACCCACGATGACATTGGATCACACCGGGCAGATCCCGCTGCAGACCCGGCGCCCGGTCTCGATGCTGGTGACGCTGGCGCTCGCCGGCGTCATCGCGGGGCTGTTGGTGGCGTTGGTGGCGGCGCTGCTGGCCGAGTAGGCCGCGCGCCGCCGGCAGCGGAGAGTACGGGGGCTGGCCCTGCTACTTGCCCATGATCTCGAGCAGCTCGATGTCGAAGACGAGCATGCCCGCCGGCGCGCCCGGGCGCTGGGGCTTCTCGCCATAGGCCAGCTCGGCGGGGATCCAGAAGCGGGTCTTCTCGCCGACCGTCATCAGCTGGACGCCTTCGGTCCAGCCCTTGATCACCGCGTTGAGCGGGAAGGTCGCCGGCTGCCCCCGCTTGACCGAGCTGTCGAACAGCTTGCCGGCGGTGGTCCAGCCCGAGTAGTGCACCCGGACCATCGACGAGGCGGTGGGCTTGTCGCCGCCCTTGCCCGGCTGCAGCACCTTGTAGGCCAGGCCGCTGTCGGTCTTGGTCGCGTCGGCCGGCGCCGCGGCCACATCGGCCGGGGCCTCGACCTTCGGCGGCTCTTCGAAGCCGAAGAGCTCGACGTCGAACACGAGCTGACCCGCCGGGGCGCCGGGCCGCATCGGCTTCTCGCCGTAGGCCAGCTCGGCAGGGATCCAGAAGCGGCGCTTCTCGCCCTTGGTCATCAGCTGCAGGCCTTCGGTCCAGCCCTTGATGACCCGGTTGAGCGGGAACTTGGTCGTCTGGCCGCGCTTGACCGAGCTGTCGAACATCTTGCCGTCGCTCGACTGCCAGCCGGTGTAGTGCACCTCGACGATGGCCTCGGGCGTCGGCTTCGCGGCGCCGTCGCCGGGCTTCAGCACGATGCTGGCCAGACCGCTGGCGGTCTTCTCGGCGTTCGCCGGCGGCGCTGCGACATCGGCCGGCGCCTCGAAGGACGGCGGCGCGTCGGGAGCCGCGGCGGGGGCATCGGCCTTCGGCGCATCGGCGGCCTTCTCGGCCGGCGCGTCGGCGGCGCCCTTCTCCAGATCGGCGGCGGCCTTCTCGGCGGCGGCGCCGGCCTTGGCGGTCGCCTCTGCCTCGGCGGCGGCCTTGTCGGCGGCAGCCTTCTCGGCGGGCGGCGTGGCGGGTTTCTCGCAGCCGGTCGCGGCGAGCGACAGGGCGGCGAGCGCGGCGAGGATCTTGAGTTGGCTCTTCATACGGCACGCATAGCACGGCCCTGCGGGGGACGCGAGCCCGAACACAGGCCGCGCCCGACCGATCGCGATCCCGGAAGTCGCTGCCCTGCTCAGCCGCCGCCGGGTTGACGCTGCTCGACCTCGTGCTCGATGGCGCAGGTGCCCTCGATGCGGATGTCGCGATCGAGCATCAGCGACGAGAGCTGGTCGGGCAGGCAGACGTCGTTCTGGCAGGTGTAGCCGTCGCGGCACTCGGCGCTCGAACCGCACGCCCGATACCACGCCTTCAACTCGACGCCGTCCTTCTCGGTCTCGACGAGGGTCATGTTCGCGGTGGCCAGATCCTCGTCGGCCTCCGGCAGGACCTCGAGCGGCAGGACGCAATAGCCGCCGGGCAGGATCCCTTCGTAGTCTCGTTCGAGGCAGACCCCCTGCCCTCCGCAGGCCGCATCACCGGTGCACGCGGCGCCGAGCAGGACGTCGAAGCCCTCTTCTGTCGCGTAGGTGGGCAGCGGCTCGCCGCAGCGCAGCGGCAGCTCGATGAGCCCATAGCCCGCCGAGACCGTGCGCTCCAGGGGGTTCTCCGCGGCGCTCTCCGCCATCGCCTCGCGGGCGAAATAGACCATCTGCGACGGGCCGCCGCCGGCCAGCTCGCCCTCGTCGAAGACACCGTTCTCATTGGTATCCTCGTAGATCAGCAACACGCCATAGCTGACACCGTTCTCGGCGACGTAGGCGTCGGCCGGCGGCTCGGCGAAGACGTTGAGTTCGAAGTAGCCGGGAAACGCGACGTCGACGGCGATCGAGCTCTGCTCGATCAAGGCCGCACCGGGCGCGAGGCCCAGCCGCTCGAACCCGTCGATGAGGGTCGCCTCGCTGTCTTCGAGGGCGAGCGCCGTCGGGTCGTAGGGCAACCAGAAGATGCCCGTGCGCAGCGGGTGGGTATAGAGCGGCTCGCCGCCGGCGGTCGCCATCTGGCCGGCATACGAGAAGCGCGGCTCGCCGCGATACTGTTCGCCGAGCAGGCCGTCGCCACAGCCGAGCGCGCCCAGCAGCAGGCCGGCGCATGCCATGTATCGGATACCCGCCATCAGAACCTCGCTCCCAGGCCGAGGCCGCCGAAGCCGCCGAAGCGGTTGGTCAGCTGCGCGCCGGCCCGCGCGCCGTTATTGATCTCTTCGACCTGCAGCAGCTGGGTGACCGGCCCGCCCTCCAGCCGCAGGAAGTAGCGCTCGCCGAGGGCCGCTTCGATCGCGACCACCCCCGACAGCGCGAGGCCGTACGACACCGGATTCGGCGCGCCGGCGTGGTCGACGGTCTGGGCGCGATAGAGGCCCTCGACGAGCAGCCCCAGGCCGGCGCTGAAGCCGGCGCGGTCGACCATGCGCTCTGCGCTCAGGCCGAGGCCATAGGTCGTCACCGTGCCGCCCAGCCCGCTCGACGGGGTGCTCTGCCCGAAGCGTCCGCGCACGCCGAGCGTGGCCCAGGGCAGAGTCAGCCCATAGGCCAGCACCGCGCCGGGGGTCAGCCGGTGGCCGTCCAAAACCGGGGCATGCACCGCGCCCATCGCGCGGATGTCGTGGGCGCTGCCCCCGCCGCCCTTGCGCACGAGGCGGGCGTAGGCGATGCGCCGCGGCTGCATGCTCGCCAGCGAGACCGACGCCCCCTCTTCGACCTCGATCCGATACTCCTCGTAGTGATCGTCGAAGCGCGCCTGCACGAAGTAGTCGCCCGCGGTCAGGCTGATCGGCTGGCCCGCCCGATCGGCCGTCAGCTCGGCCCGCAGAGCGCCGTCACTGTCGTCGTCGCGCACCAGATAGGTCGTCGGCGCGTGCAGGATCAGGCGGCCGGTATTGTGCGCCGCCGCCAGCCGGGTCATCACGAAGTCGCCGCGCCCCTTGATATCGTAGGCATAGGTCGGGTGCTGCAGCTGCCGCGTCCGCCCGCTCGACGCCAGCGTCTGGCGGGCCGCGTAGGCATAGGCCTCGCTCAAAGTCACCCGGGCGTCGCCGTCTTCGTCCCCCGCCCCGACCAGCCCCGAGACGAGGTGGTGGGTGAAGAACGAGCCGCCGTACTTCTCCGACTCGTGGCTGTCTTCGCCGGCGGTCGAGCTGGTCATGATCGCCATGCCCTCGACCTCGATGCGATCATCGAGCGAGATGTCGAAGGTCTCTTCGACGACCCGCGCGCCCTTGACCCGGGTCGCGCCGCCCGAGCGGCAGCCGTCGAGCACGAGCACCCGCACCTTGGCCGGAGAGCCGGCGATGATCGCCTGCAGCTCGTCGTAGGCCAGCGTCGTGCGCCCGAGGTGCAGCCCCTCGGCGTCGGCGTGGCCCGAATAGTAGACGACCAGCGCGGTATCGTCGGCGCCCGAGCGCCGGATGCGGGCGTTGATGGCCTGCAGCGTGCGGCGCACCGACTCGGCCGACTCGCCGCGCAGCTCGATGTGATCGGTGGCCGCGACGCCGCCCAGCCGGCGCATCACCGCGCCGAACCGCTCGGCGTCGCGCTCGGCGTAGCGCAGCGCGACCTCGCCGGGCAGGCCCTGGTTGTTGCCGATGGCGACGACGAGCGTTCGGGCCGACGCGGCGCTCGATACGCAGACCGAGAGCGCGAGCAGCGCCACGACCGCCGACACCCTGCCGAATGCGGCGCCCATCACTTCTTCTCGATGCGCAGCCCGTCCACCCGGCAGGCGTCGCGGGTCGCCAGGCCGTCGTTGGTCGGCTTGAGCGCGTCGAGGCCGAAGGCGCGGGGGCACCACACCAACCAGACCCACTCTTCGCCCACCGAGTCGTCGAGCACCGCCGAGCCGGGCAGCGCGCCATCGGCCTTGAGCGCGCCGTGGGCCGCCACCGAGCGGCCGTTGCCCGGGTAATACGGGAAGACCGCTCCGCTCGACTCGACGCCGACCACCATCAGCTGACCCGGACCGAGCGGCACGTTCTGCGCCGCGAAGCGCAGGCGGTCGCCGACGGTGGCGTCGTCGCCGGGCAGCAGGCTGTCGACGGCGTCGCCGCGCAGGCGGAACACCTGGAGCTTCAGGTCGCCCTTCATGAGCACCTCCTCGTCGGAGGGCTCGATGCCGGGGGTCTGGGGCCGCATCGCGAAGAACAGGATGGCCGCCGCCGCGCCGGCGAGCGCGAGGCCGCCGAACAGCCACTGCGCGAACGAGAAGCGCGGTCGGGCCGCTGCGGGCGCCTCCCGTCGGCTCTCCGCGCGGGCCTCGGCGCGGGCCTCGGCGCGGGCCTCGGCGCGGGCCTCGGCCTCTTCGGCCTCCAGCCCCAGCCGGATGCGCGCCAGCATGGCCTGCGGGTTGGCCTCGGGCAGGGCGTCGAATCCGCTGCGCCGCGCCTCGACGACCGCCGCGTTGGCCGGATCGGCCGCCATCCACGCCTCGACCGCCTCGATCTCGTCGGGTTCGGCCTCGCCGTGCACATACGCGTCGAGCATCAGCTCTGAGGGCGCGTCGTCGGTCAATCGGGGATCGAAGGGTTCGTTCATGGCTCCACCTCGCTGCTGACCGTGAAACCCGCGGGTCGAGCGATCGGGCAAGATTTTTTTGCGGTTGTGGCGAACAGTTCTCGCGGCCGCCCCCCGCAAAGGGTGGACGGCCGCCCGTCAGCTCGGGGCGGCGCCCTCCGCGAGGCGCCCTCTGGCCCATGTCGTGAAGCGATCGCAGAGGTTGCCGACGGTGCGCCGCGAGACCCCGAGGACCCGGGCCGCTTCGGAGTGGCTCATGCCGTCGACGAACACCGCCACCGCCGCCTGGGCCTGCTGGGGATCCGCCTCTTCGAGCAGGCCGCGCATCAGAGCCATCTTCTGCGGATCGCGGGCGACGCTGGCCGGGGTCACCTCGGCCTTGCGCTCGTCGAGCAGCTCGCGGCGCCGCTTCGAGTCGCGGATGCGGTTGAGGCAGTAGTTGGTGGTGATGCGGTAGAGCCAGGTCGACGGGCGCGCCTCGGCGACGAAGCGATCCTTGGCTTTCATCGCGCGGATGAAGACCTCCTGGGTCGCCTCTTCGGCCGACCCGTGATCACCGAGAATCTGCAGCGCGCGGCGGTAGACCATCGGGCCATAGCGCCGGAACAACGTATCGAGATCGTCTTCGAGCGGCATGCACTCACCTGGGTGCGGATGAACGTTCGAACGGCGGACTCTAACACGGGTCGCGCGGTCGTCGAATCGGGCCGACCGTCACCGGACGTCACCGGTGTCCGACCCCGGCGCCCTCGCTCCGGCGGCGGGCGCTGACCGATTCGACGCGTCAAAACCCCGTGCGGATGCGCGTTTGTGGCGCCGCGCAGAAAATCGACCGGCCTTTGCCCGATTCCGGGCCCGACGGGTTCCACCATCGAATACCCGCGTCCGGAGGCCACCGGTGAGCACGTCCATCGACATCTCTCTGCCCGCCATCGCATCGAGTCAGGCCGCCCGGAGCCAGGCCGACCCGAGCGAGGCCGACCCGAGCGCGCCCGACCCGCTCGAGGCCACGGCGCCGCTCGATCCGGGCCGACCGGCGCAGCGATCGGGACCGCAGCGCCCGAACCTGACCCGCGTCTGGTGGACGGTGGTCGGCCTGGCCGCCGTCATCGTCGCCGGCGGCACCTTCGTGCTCGGCTGGGACTACTTCGCCATCCCGCTCGACGCCCGCCCGTGGGATACCCTGCACGATACGCTGGGCGCCGGCGGCAGCTGGGGCCACCTGCTGGGCATCGTCGGGTCGGGGCTGATGCTGGGCAACCTGCTCTACCTCGTGCGCCGCCGCTGGGCCCGCTTCGAACGGCTGGGCTCGGTGCGCGCGTGGCTCGCCTTCCACGTCGCCGCGGGCATCGGCGGCGTCGCGCTGGTGCTCGGCCACAGCGGCGGCGACTTCACCAACCCCATCGCGCGCATCTCGACCATCGCCGCGGTGGTGGTGCTGGTCACCGGCGTGCTCGGCCGCTGGATCTACGGGCAGGTCTCCCGCGGCGAAGACGGCGAAGCCGCCTCCGAAGGCGAGCTGGTCGGCCGGCTGCGGGCCGCGCTGCACGGCATCGACGAGAGCCTGTGGACCGAGGCGGAGACAGCCAGCGCCACCCTGTCGGCGCTCCTGCCGCCGCCCATCATGACCCCCTGGGGCGCCGCCCGCCTCCTGCCGTCGACGCCCATCGTCGCCGTGCGCCTGCGCCTGAGCAGCCGACGCATCCGCCGTACGCTCGGCGAACGGCTGGGCCGGGACGACGCCCGCGCCGTCATCGGCGCCGCCCGCGAGGCCGTCCGCTATCGACTCGCGGCCCGTCGCCAGCAGGGGTTCAAGGCTCTCATCGGGGCGTGGCGCGGCATCCACCGCGTCGCGACCTTCGTGCTCATCCTGACCCTGGTGGCCCACGTGGTCACCCTCTACGCGGTGGGGGTGATGTGATGCCTGCCTCGACAGCTGCCCCAGAGCGGCGAATCCCCCGTGCGCTGCGCGCGTGCGCGGCGCCGGCGCTGCTTCTCATCGGCCTGCTCGGGGCCGCACCGGCCGCCGCGCAGATGCTCTCCCCGGGCCCGCTCGCCAACAAGCACGCCGATCTCGACTCCGACGACGACTGCATGAAGTGCCATACCCGCGACGAGGGCGTGCCCGACGCGCTCTGCCGCGACTGCCATACGCTCATCGACCAGCGGATCAACGCGCGGCGGGGCTATCACGGCCGCGCGATCGGCGGGCGCACCTGCGCCGACTGCCACAAAGACCACCGCGGGCGGGGCGCGGCCCTCATCCGCTGGCCCGGCGGCTCGCCGGACAACTTCGCCCACGCCCTGACCGGCTACCGCCTCGACGGGGCCCACGCCGAGACGAAGTGCCGCGACTGCCATACCCGGTCGAAGATCGTCGAACCCGCGGCGCGTAAGATCGAGGGCACCTGGCTCGGCCTGCCCGATACCTGCGCCGAGTGCCACAAGAGCGATGATCCCCACGACGGTGAGTTCGTCGGGCGCGCGTGCACCGAATGCCATGGGCAGGTGAAGTGGAGCGAGCTCGAGGCCTTCGACCACGACCGCTCGCGCTTCCCGCTGGTGGGCGAGCACCGCGACGTGGCCTGCGGCGACTGCCACAAACAGCCGCGCTACACCGGCACCGCCACCGAGTGCGTCGACTGCCATCAGTCCCCGCACCCCGAAGAGACGCGCTTCGGCTCCGACTGCGCGAGCTGCCATACGTCCCATGGGTGGAAGAACGTGGTCTATCCCAAGGGCAACCACGATTTCTTCCCGCTGAAAGGCGGGCATGCCATCGACGACTGCGGGGCGTGCCACGGCGAGAAAGGCAACCTGGCGCCCGATCCATCGTGCAAGAGCTGCCACGAAGACGTGCACGACAACCGCTTCGGCCCCAAGTGCCAGAGCTGCCATGACATCTTCGACTGGCGCGACGTCAAACGCAGCGCCTTCGACCACGACAAGACCGCCTTTCCGCTGAAGGGGCTGCACAACACCGTCGAATGCGCCGACTGCCACCCCAAGGGCAAGCTGAAGCCCATCGCCCACGATCGCTGCACCGACTGCCATCAGGATCCGCACGAAGGCGAGGTGGGCACGATCTGCGAAGACTGCCACGTCGAGCAGGGCTTCCGCCCATCGACCCATCCCATCGAGAAGCATACGACCTTCGCGCTGGCCGGCGCGCACCAGGCGACGGCGTGCGACGACTGCCATCGCATCGAGGACGCCTGGCGCTTCCGCAAGGGCGTCGTCGAATGCCACGAGTGCCATGACGACCGCCACGAGGGGCAGTTCGGCGAGCGCGCGTGCACCGACTGCCACGTCGATACCCACTGGCAGCCCGCGTCGGCCTTCGATCACGCCGCGGTCTGGGCCCTGGAGGGCAAGCACCTCGATACACCCTGCGGCCACTGCCACGAGGACGGGCGCTACGCCGAGACGCCGCGGGCCTGCGCCGACTGCCACGGCGGGCCGCACCTGGGGCAGTTCACCGCGACGCCGCCGCGCATGGGCTGCACCGACTGCCATACGCCCGCGGGCTGGACCGGCACCTACGATCACACCCGGGTCTGGCCGCTCGAAGGGGTGCACGCCGACGCCGAGTGCGACGCCTGCCACAAAGAGGTCGCGGTCGCCGACGGCCGGATGACCACCCGCTGGCGCCTGGGCTTCCAGGACTGCGCCCGCTGCCACTCGAGCCCGCACCGCGATCCGAAGGGAGGCCCCTGATGCGCCGCTTCATCCCGCTCCCGGGCGCCCTGCTCTTCGGCCTCGCCGCCATCACGGCGCTGCTCGTCGCCCCGGCATCGGCCGCCGCGGCGCCGCAAGGGGGCGCCGTCTTCGAGAAGTGCGACATGTGCCATGTCTCGACCGACTGGCATACGATGCG
Organism: bacterium; assembly: GCA_030427205.1. Lineage (GTDB taxonomy): Bacteria > Myxococcota_A > Bradymonadia > UBA7976 > UBA1532 > JACKDM01. The sequence continues at coordinate 485,065 of JAUHXC010000002.1, forward strand.
CGGCGGCGCCAACGGCTTCGACCACGATCCGACCGGCTTCCCGCTGCGCGGATCCCATCGCAGCGCGGCCTGCGGCGACTGCCACACCGAACGGCCTCTGCGCGACGGCGACTGCAACGGCTGCCACACCGATCCCCACCGCGGCGAGAACCGCGGCGGCTGCGACGAATGCCACGGCACCTACGGCTGGGACATCCCCCAGGCCCGCGCCGATCACCGCCGCCTGCGGCTGCCGCTGGTGGGTCGACACGCCGGGGTGCCCTGCGCCGACTGCCACCCCAATGACACGGGCAACGAGTTCCGGGCGGTGCCCGATGACTGCGGCAGCTGTCATATGGCCGAGGCGCTCGCGCCGTCGGTGCACCCGCCGCACACCGGCTTCTCGTCGGATTGCGCGTCATGCCACACCGCCTACGGCTGGCGCCCCGCGCGGGTGGCCCACGCCCGCTTCTGGCCGTTGACCGGCGTCCACTCGACGACCGACTGCAGCGGCTGCCACGAGAACGGCCGCTACGCCGCCACGCCGACCGATTGCTATTCGTGCCATACCGCCGACTTCACCCGAGGGCACCGGCCCGGGGACTCGACCCGCTGCGAGGACTGCCACTCCACCGCCGCCTGGCTGCCGGTGACGATGCCCAATCACGACCGGTTCTTCCCCCTGCCCCACGAAGGCATCCGCGACTGCGGCGACTGCCACCCCGACGGCTATGACAGCTTCACCTGCATGTCGTGCCACACCCACAGCAAGAGCCGCATGGACCGCGAGCACCGCGGGATCAACGGCTATGCCTTCGTGGCCACCGACTGCCTGCGGTGCCACCCGCGAGGAGACGACTGATGAACGCCCCGATCCGCCTCCTCGTCGCCTCGTCCCTGCTCGCCACGCTCGCCCTGCCCGGCTGCGATGCCCCGCAGCACGAGAGCGTGACCTTCGGCGGCCAGGACGGCACCTGCAACGACTGCCACATGCAGGATTACGACCGCTCGGCCTTCGATCACCGCTCGGTGGACTATGGCGAGCGCTGCGCCGAGTGCCACACGGAGAGCACCTGGGATCCCATCTTCCAGCCGGACCACGCGCAGTTCTTCCGGCTGCTCGGCACCCACGCCGAGCAGCGCTGCCAGAGCTGCCACGCGCCCGATCGAGCCAACCCGCAACCCACCGACTGCCTGGGCTGCCACCTCGCGGATCGGGCCCGGGCCGAGCCGGACCACGCGAGCTTCCCCGTCACCTGTGATGACTGCCACGGCAATACCGCCTGGCAGCCGGCGAACTTCGGCGAGCACGACGCGTGGTGGCTGCTCGACGGCGCCCACGAGCAGACCGCGTGCAGCAACTGCCACATCGACGGCGTCTACGAGGGTACCCCGCGGGAATGCCTCGACTGCCACCGCGAAGAGCGGGACATCGCCGAGCCGGATCACAATGGCTTCCCGGTCGAGTGCCGCGAATGCCATACGACCTCGGCCTGGACCCCGGCCAGCTTCGGCGACCACGACGCGTGGTGGCCGCTGCGCGGGCAGCACGCGCGCACCGAGTGCGGCGACTGCCACGTCGGCGGCGTCTACGAGGGCACCCCGCGCACCTGCGTCGGCTGCCACGCCGACGATCGCGATCGGGCCCGGCCCGATCACAGCGACTTCCCCCAGCTGTGCACCGACTGCCACAGCGAGGAGGCGTGGCGCCCGGCGGCCTTCGACCACGACGCATACTTCCCCATCGAAGGGGCGCACCAGGAGAACAGCTGCCAGGACTGCCACATCGGCGATCGCTACGCCGGCACCCCGCGCACCTGCGTCGGCTGCCACGCCGAGGATCGCGATCGGGCGCGGCCGACCCACGCGCGCTTCAGCGATACCTGCACCGAATGCCACACCCAGGTCGCGTTCAGCCCGGCGTCGCACCGTCACCGGACCTTTATCGTGCCCCACGAAGGCGTGCGCCAGTGCCTGGACTGCCACACCGACCCGCAGGACTACAGCAACGTCGGCTGCACCAGCTGCCACGAGCACAGCCGCAACAATACCGACGGTGAGCACCGCGGCGTCGACGGCTATCGCTACGCGGACGCCGCCTGCCTCGAATGCCATCCGGACGGAAGGGAGTGAGCCATGAGCCTGTCCATGAACGCGCTCGGAGCGATCCTGGCGGCGCTGGTGACCTATGTCGCCCCCGACGGGGTCTACCTCGACGAAGGCGCGAACCACGGCGTGCGCGTCGGCGATACGGTGCAGATCGGCAAGCACACGTTGACCGTGGTGACCGTGGCGCCCGGACAATCACGCACCGGGCCGCCGCCGGACCCCTTCGCCCTGAGCGTCGGGGCGACGGCGAACATCAACCGGACCGGCGAAGCCGCCGCCCCCGCCGAGGCCGAGCCGCGAAAACCCGCCGCGCCGGCCATCGACGAGAGCAGCGCGCTGGCGTGGTGGCCGGCGGCGGGTGACGGCTGGCTCGAGCCCCGCCCCCTGCCCGACGGCAGCACCCGCCCGATCGATCCGCAGACGCTGCGCATCGCCGGCGTACTCGGCGTCGGCGGTCGCGCGGTCGGCCACGGCGACCTGACGTGGCGCGCCGAGGCCTACAGCCGGCTCGCCATCGACGACGCCCACTTCTGGTATCGCCACGACGCCCGGCTCAACCTCGACCGGCACAACGGCCGCTGGCCGGAGAGCCCGCTGGACATCCGCCGCCTGGAGGCCGGCTGGCGCGAGGCGGGCTGGGGCCTGCGCGGCGGGCGCATGATGCTGCACGATCCGCTGGCCGCCACATCGCTCGACGGCGCCGCGCTTGAGCTGCGCGACGTCGGGCTCGATCGGGTGGAGATCTTCGCCGGCCTCGCGCCGCACCCGATCGACGTCGGCCCGCGGATCGACAACCCGCAGGTGGGCGTCAGCGCGGAGCGCACCTTCGACTGCGGCGACGACGGCGACGGCCTGACCGTGCGCGCCACCGCGCTGATGAGCGCGTTCGACGGCGGCCTCGACCGGGCGGCGCTGGCCCCCGATGTATCGCTGTACGCCGGGCCGCTGCGCGTGCTGGCCCGCGCCGAGTTCGACGCCCACCCCGGCCGCCCGCAGTTCGCGCCGGTGGAGGCCTCGCGGCTCTTCGGCTCGGCCCGCTTCGAGGTCACCGACTGGCTCGACGTGCAGGCGCGCTACGACCGCCAGCGTCTCGCCCGGCTGCCGTCGTATCCGGGACAAGTGACGCCGGCGCCCGCCGATACCCGCCAGTCGGGCTTCGCCGACATCCGCCTCGACGGCGGCGGCCTCGGCGTCTTGCGGCTGTCGAGCGGCGTCGCCGACGGCCGCGACGGGTGGACGATCGTGCCCGGCGTCGACTACTGGCTCGCGCTGACCGATCACCTCGACCTGTCGCTCGCCGGCTTCCAGCGCCGCGGGGTCTATACCCACGTCCTGCACGGCCGCGCCGGCCTCGCGGTGCGCTGGGACGCGCCCTGGCCGATCAGCCTCGACCTCGGCCTGCGGGCCTCGGATGTTCGCCACCTCGATCGCGGCGAGCTCAGCCACACCGAGATCACCGGCGAGCTCGGGCTGTGGACGGCGACGCCCGTCGGCTTCGACGTGCGCCTCACCGCCGAGCGCACCGGACAGGCCCTGGCCGGACCCGACGCCCCCGAGGCCGCCACCGTGCTCTTCGGCGATCTGCGCTGGCGCTTCGGCGACTGACGGTGGGGCATTGCGCCCCACTGTCACATTGGTTGAATTTTCCCGAGACAGCTGAGAAATTCCAAGACGAGTGACAAAGGAGCGCCGCGATGGCTTGCGTTCTGCTCGTCGAAGACGACTCCGGTGAGCGGCGGCTCATCGAGCGCCTGCTCGGCGACTCACACGCGCTGACGTGGTGCGCCGATCGGCAGACCGCGCTCGGGCAGCTCGTCAGCGGGCAGCACGACGTCTGGCTCATCGACTACCACCTGCCCGGCTGCGACGGCCTCGATCTGCTCGCGATCGCCCGTCAATCCGATCCGTTCACCGGCGCCATCCTCATCAGCAGCGCCACCGATCCGGCCGTCGACCGCCGGGCCGCCGAGCTGGGCGCCAGCGCGCGCCTCGACAAGCAGGGCCTGACCGCCGAGGCGCTGCAGCGGGCCATCGTCTTCGCCGTGCAGCGGCGGCAGATGCTCACCGGCTTGACCCGGCAGATCGCCGACGGCGGCCCCGACGCGGCGATCCGGCTCGAGCGCATGGCCCATGTCGAGCGTGCGCTGCGTCGAGCCCGGGTCTTCGAGGGCATCAACCTCGACCGCGGGCTCTTCCTCGAACGGCTGCTGACCGCCGGGTTGGCGCTGGCGTCGGCCCACGCCGGCGCGTGGTGCAGCGTCGCCCACGGCTGCGTTCAGGTCGAGGTGTGCACCGGCCTGGACGACGTCGCCGACAGCCTGCCCGATCGCCCCTTCGTGCCCGCCGTCGACACCCTCGTCGGCCTCGCCCTCGCCGATGGCGATCGGCTGCTCATCGCCGACGTGGCCCGGGACGTCGGGCTCGGCGACTGGCAGCCCGGATCGGTCGCGCTCATCCCGGTCACGGTGGATGCGCAGGTCGCCGGACTCGTCCTGCTCGGCGGGTCGGATCTGACGCTGCCCCACGAGCTCGATCTGGCCTGCTACGCCGAGCTGTGCGCCAGCGCCGTCGAGCGCCTGCGGGCCGACGTGCGCCGCCGGCAGGCCGCCGAGCTGCTCGAACAGGGGGATCGACTGCTGCGGGCGGTCTCCGGCCTCGCCGGGCGGCTGGCCGGCCTCGACGACCGGGCGCGGGCCCTGTGGCTGGCCGCCGAGAGCATCGGTCGGGCCAGCGACGCCGTCCGGGTTTTGGTCGTCGAGAGCGTCGAGTCGGGGGCCGCGTGCCTGCATACGCAGTGGGTCTCCCCCGCCGGTGAGACGCCCGACGCGCTCGGTGACCCGCCCGACGCGCTCGAACGGACCATGAGCCGGGTCGCTCTCGCCCTCCAGGATTGCAATGGCTCGCCCTGGCCGCGCGCCGTGCCGACCCTGCCGGGGCACCCCTCGCTCGTCGTGGTGCCGCTGCCGGCGATCTTGTCCGTCGGCGACGCGCCGTGCTGGGGCGCCATCGTGATCATCGGCAGCCGCCTCGACGTGCGCACCGGCCCCGCGCGCAGCATCCTGCGCAGCGCGGCCCGGCTGCTGATCCCGCCGCACGCCGCGAGCGTGAGTCCGGCCGCCGAGCCCGAAGAGCCGACGCCGCCGGTCGAGCCGCCGGTCGACCCGCGGATACCGGCGCCGGTGCCCGACGCGGCCTGCTTCGAGGGCATCGACCGGCTCGCCGGCGCGGTCTCCCACGCGGTGAACAACCTGTTGACGGTGGTCATCACGTCGGCGGCGATCGCCGGCGATACGCTCGACCCGGCGCACCCCGCCCGCCCCGACCTGGTCGAGATCACCGAAGCCGGCGAGGCCGGCGCCCGCCTCGCCCGCCAGCTGCTGCAGATGACCGGCGCCCACGCGGCGACGCTGCGCCCGGTCGACCCGGCCGACGTGATGCGCCACGCCCGCCGGCTGTGGCGCGCGGCTCTGCCCACGGGCCTGCAACCCCAGGTCGACCTGCCCGAAGGCATCGCCTCGATGCAGGCCGACGTGCATCAGATGGTCCAGGTGATGCTGTTGCTCGTGGTCAACGCCCGCGACGCGGTCGACCCCGACGGTCAGATCAGCGTGACCGCCCGTGAAGAGCGCCTGTCGGTCCGCGAGCAGGGCCTCGGCGAGCCGCGGGCCTTCGTCGTCCTCAGCGTGATCGACGACGGCCGCGGCATGCCGGCGGCGGTGCGCGATCGGGCGTTTCACCCCTTCTTCACGACCCGCCAGAACGTGCGCGGCGCCGGGCTGGGGCTGGCGACGGTCTACGGCATCGTGCGGCGGCACAATGGACGCATCCTGCTCGGCAGCAGCCCCGGTCGCGGCACGACGGTCGAGATCTGGATCCCGGCCGCGGTGGATGACTCATCGGCCTGACGGCGGTGGCATCAGTGGGTGTGGGCCTCGCCGGCCCCGCGCGGCACGCGGATCTCTTCGACCATCATCTGCACGCCCATCGGCGGCGGCGGAAAGAAGCGGCCCAGGCCCAGGGCGACGGCGAAGTTGAGCAGCATGCCGAAGGTGCCGATGCCCTCCGGTGAGACCCCGAACCACCACTGGTCGGGCGTGCCGCCGAGGAACTTGAAGTAGACGATGTAGCCGCCGGTGAACAGCAGCCCGGCGAGCATGCCGGCGACGACGCCCTCGCGGTTGGCCCGCTTGGAGAAGATGCCCAGGATGATCGCCGGGAAGAAGGTCGAGGCGGCCAATCCGAAGGCGAAGGCGACCACCTGGGCCACGAAGCCGGGCGGGTTGATGCCGAAGTAGCCGGCGATGCCCACCGCGCAGGCCGCCGCGATGCGCGCCGCCCTGAGCTCGTTCTTCTCGGAGATGGCGGGCATCAGCGTGCGCTTGAGCAGGTCGTGGCTGACGGCGGTGGAGACCACGAGCAAGAGCCCGGCCGCCGTCGACAGGGCCGCGGCGAGCGCGCCGGCGGCCACCAGCGCGATGATCCAGTTGGGCAGCCCGGCGATCTCGGGGTTGGCCAGCACCATGATGTCGCGGTCGACGTAGAGCTCGTTCTCATTCTCGGTGGGCGTATTGAGCACCATGCGCTGGCCGACCGGCCCCCGCCCGTCGCCGAAGTCGGGCTTGCCGGCGAAGGCCGCCCCGGCGACGTATTGCACCTTGCCGTCGCCGTTCTTGTCGACCCAGGCCAGCAGCCCCGAGTCCTCGTATCTCTTGAACCACTCGGGCATCGCCGCCGCCCCGTCGCCCGCCGCGGCGCTGTAGGGGGTCTCGCTGACGGTCTCGAGCAGGTTGACCCGGGCGAAGGCGGCCACCGCCGGCGCGGTGGTGTAGAGCAGCGCGATGCACAGGAGCGCGTAGCCCGCCGAGAGCCGGGCGTCGCGCACCCGGGGCACGGTGTAGAAGCGGATGATGACGTGCGGCAGGCCGGCGGTGCCCACCATCAGCGCCATGGTGATGCAGAAGACGTCGATCATCGACTTCGAGCCGTCGGTGTACGCGGCGAAGCCCAGCTCGGCGTGCAGCCCGTCGAGCTTGGCCAGCAGCGAGACGCCGGGCGCGACCTCGCCGCCGAAGCCCAGCTGCGGGATGGGGCTGTCGGTGACCATCAGCGAGATGAAGATGGCCGGCACCATGTAGGCGAAGATGAGCACGACGTACTGCGCCACCTGGGTGTAGGTGATGCCCTTCATGCCGCCGAGCACCGCGTAGAAGAAGACCACCGCCATGCCGATGAGCACGCCGACGGTGATGTCGACCTCGAGGAAGCGGCTGAAGACGACGCCCACCCCGCGCATCTGGCCGGCCACGTAGGTGAACGAGATGAAGATCGCGCAGACGACGGCCACCAGCCGGGCGGTCTGGGAGTAATACCGGTCGCCGACGAAGTCGGGCACGGTGAACTTGCCGAACTTGCGCAGGTAGGGCGCGAGCAGCAGGGCCAACAGCACGTAGCCGCCGGTCCAGCCCATGAGATAGACCGATCCGTCGTAGCCCATGAACGAGATGAGCCCCGCCATGGAGATGAACGAGGCGGCCGACATCCAATCGGCGCCCGTCGCCATGCCGTTGGCCAGCGGTGAGACCCCGCCGCCGGCGACGTAGAAATCCTTCGTCGAGGCCGCCCGGGACCAGATGGCGATGCCGATGTAGAGGGCGAAGGTGAGCCCGACGATGAGGAAGGTCCAGTGCTGAACGCTCATCCTTCGTCCACCCCGTGCTCGGCGTCGAGGCGGTTCATCAGCCACACGTAGACGAAGATGAGGATCACGAAGACGTAGATGCTGCCCTGCTGAGCGAACCAGAAACCCAGCGGGAAGCCCGTGCCGGGGATCGTGATGGCGTCGAGCTGCTCGACGAAGACGATGCCGCACAGGTACGACACCGTGAACCAGATGCCGAGCAGGATCGCCAGATAGCGCAGGTTGGTCTTCCAATACGCCTGTCGGTTGGCGGGCGGGTCGGCGGCCTGGGCGCCGCTCTCGACCGGGGACGGATCGTTCATCGGGGCTCTCCTCACGCTACGCCGGCAGAGTATCGCACGGGACGGGCCGGCGGCGTCCCGTGGCGCGCGGTCGATGGGCGCTCGTCGCCGTGTAGCGTCGCCGTTGGCCGTGACCGGTGCGCGCTGGCGCCCGCGTCGTCGCGCCGACGACTCGCGTCGCCGTCATCGCCGTTGTCGCGAGGCGTCGGCGGTGTTAGAGGAACACCGTGTCGACCTACCTCCCCATCACCGCGGAAGAACTCCTTGCCGGCCGCGTCGAGTCCACCCGACTCGAACTCAAAGCCGCATGGGATGACAAGACCGGGTACGCGATACTCAAGACGATCTGTGCCTTTGCCAACGACCTCTACAATCTCAACGGCGGCTACGTCATCGTCGGGGTGGTGGAGCAGGATGGAGCAGCGATCCGTCCGGTCCGTGGACTGCCGGCGGACAGGCTCGACGATATCCAGAAGCGGGTTCGGGGCATCTGCAATCGTATCGACCCGCCCTTCCAGCCGCTGCTCGCGCCGGCCCTGGTCGATGAGCGGCACGTCGTCGTGATCCATGCGCCCGCTTCCGAAACGCGCCCGCACCACGCGCCAGACGGGCCGAGAGGTGATCGGGTAGCGTGGGTCAGGGTGGGCAGCGAGACGGTCAAGGCGAACAAGGAGCCCTATCGTACCCTGCTCTATCAGCAGGCAGCCAAGGTCCCATTCGACGACCGACGTGCGTTCGACGCGACGATCGACGACTTGCGTGAGCGCCGGGTCCGGGAGTTTCTTCGAGACGTACAGAGCGGCTTGCCCGAACTCGAGCGGGATGCGACAGCGCTGTATCAGGCGATGCGCCTGCTGCGTCCCGTCAACGGACATCACGTCCCGCGCAACATCGGGCTGCTCTTCTTCGCCGAAGACCCGACCCGCTGGTTCCCTGGCGCGTTCATCGACGTGGTGCGGTTCGGCTCCGACGATGGCACTACCCTGGAAGAGCGACGCTTCCGAGGCCCATTGCACGAGCAGGTTCGAGCGTGCCTCAACTACCTGGAGAGCTTCACTGTCCGGCACCTGCGCAAGCTGCCGCGGGAGGTCGAGGTCCAGGGTTTCGTCAGCTACCCGCTGCTCGCCCTGCGCGAGGCCCTGGTCAACGCGGTCTATCATCGCAGCTACGAGCCTGATGTACTCGAAGGCACCAAGGTCTACCTGCACCCCGATCGGATCGAGGTGATCAGCTATCCGGGCCCGACCCCAGGACTCGATCCGACGGATTTCACGGGGCGTCAGGTCCGTCCGTTGCCCGCGCGAAACCGTCGCGTCGGCGAAATGCTCAAGGAGTTGCGTCTCGCCGAGGCGCGGTCCACCGGCATCCCCAAGATCTTCCGCAGCATGAAGGACAACGGCTCGCCCGAGCCCGCGTTCGACTTCGATACCGAGCGCACGTACTTTCGGGTCACTCTGCCGGCCCATCCAGAGTACGTGACTCTGGAGACTCTGACCGACGCCGCATACCTGCAGACGACCGGTGACTTCAACGGCGCAATCCGCCGGCTGGAGGAAAGCCTGCGGAAGCGACCGGACTCACCGGCTGTCGCTTCCGCGCTGATCAGAGCTCTGGGGCAAAATGATCGGCTCGACGACGCCCGACGGGTAGTGGATGACTTCCGAGGGGAGCCGAGCACCCACGCCCGGGTCACCCTCACCCTCGCCGACGTCCTCATCGAGCGTGGAGACGAGAGCAGGGTCCACGACGTGCGCGCGCTGATCGACGGGATCTCGGCCGATGTGCTGCAGGCGCGGGACGCGATGGGCGCAGCGATCCTCGCCCGCCGAGCCCAACAGCCCGACAAGGCCCATCAACTGTTCAAGCGAGCCGGCAGCCAAATCGAGTCCGACGCCAAGATGCTGGACGAGTTCGCTCAGACCAAGATCGACCTCGTCAAGGCGATGTTCGGGATGGGCCAGTGGTCCAATGCCCAACGCGAAGCGCGCGAACGGCTGCTCCGTGAGGCGGCAGAGATGCTGGAGCGCGTGCTGCAGATGGACGCGCCTCGGGAACGCCACGCTTGGGCTTGGTACAACCTCGCGTGGATCACCAGTCAGCGCAAGGGACCGCTGGCCCGAAGCGTCCACGCTTTGGAACAGGCAGTTCGCCTGCAGCCCGGCAACAAACGCTTCGAAGCCGCCCTTGCCAGAGCGCGTCGCCGACAACAGGCTTGAGCCCCACACTTGGGCGGCGGGACGCGGCTCTGGTCGTGCCTGCTCCGCGAGGCGTCGCGGCCGGGCGCGGTGCGGGTCGAGGCTGGCTCACCCCGTGGCCGATGGGATCGCCCTTGCGCCGGCGGAACGCGTGGCGCACGCTGCGCCGACGGCCGACCCCGGCCCCGGAGCCTTCGGATGCAGTCTCCTCTTCGCCTGTATGGGGCTCTGGCCCTCGCGATGCTCGTGGGATGTGATGATCCGGGCGGCACGCGGGCCGATACGACGCCGGGTGATGCGCGGGTCGCCGATGGCGGCGACGCGTCGGACGCCGCGCTGGCTGACGTGGCGCTGGCCGACGGCGCGCCGGACGTTGGTCCCCCGCCCTGTGGCCCCGAGCTGGCCTTCGCCGATCCGCAGAACGCCGCCGACGACGCCCATTGGCTCGATCGCCCATGGCCGGCCGATACGCGCTTGCGGGACGGTCACCCGGACCTCGACGAGACCCCGCTGCCCGACAACGGCCTGCTCGCGCCCTATCGCGCCGTCGCCGCGACCCTCGACGGCTTCGGGCTCAACAGCGCGGCCTACGTCCGCTTCGACGGCGCGCTCGACCCGCTCAGCCTGCCGGGCGCCGCCGACTCGCTGGCCCCCGACAGCCCGGTGCAGATGGCCGTCTACAGCGGCCCGGACGCCGGCCGGCGGATCCCGCTCGAGCTGGGCATCCCCGCCGCCGACGATCGCTGGGTCGACGGGCGCACGCTGATGGCGCGGCCGGTGCCGGGCTTCGTGCTGCCCGAAGATGCCATCGTCTGCGTGGCCTACACCGACGGCCTGCGGGGGCTCGACGGCTGCCCCGCGCGCGCGCCGCCCGGCTTTCGGGCGGCGCTGGGCGACGACCCGTCACTCGCCCCGCTCGCCGCGGCCCCGCCGCCCGGCCTGATCGGCGGGACGTGCTACACCACGCGCACCATCGGCGCGCTGGACGCCACGCTGGCCCACGCCCGCGCCGAGCCGGCGCCGACGGTGCGGGTCTTCGACGAGAAGCTGCGCGGCGGGCCGGCCCGGCGCATCCTGCGGGTCGAATACGACGCCCCGGTCTATCAGGCCGGCGAGGCCCCGTGGAGCGATCTGGGCAGCGGACGCCTGGTCTTCGTCGACGGCGAGCCCGTCGCCCGGCGGGTGCCGACGGCGGCGTTGCTGGTGGTGCCCGACGTCGAGCCGCCCGCGGGCGTCTGGCCGGTGGTGCAATACGCCAGCGGCACCGGTGGCCCGATGACCGTCTGCCCGTCCATCGCCCGCCAGGCCTGGGATTCGGGCCACGCGGTGATCTGCGTCGATCGCCCGGGGCTGGGCGAGCGCGGCGACGGCACCGAGCCGCCGTGGCCCGACTTCCGCAACCCCTTCGCGTCGTTGGGCACGATGGCTCAGGAGGTCGTCGATCACATGACCCTGAGCCGGGTCGTCGCCGCCATCGCCGCCGGCGATGTCGCGCCGGGCGGCGCCGAGCTGCCCCCGCTGGCCCCGAGCGCGCCGGCGCTCTTCGGCTTCTCCCAGGGCGCGCTGATGGCCGGCATCGCCGCCGGCGTACTGCCCGAGCTGGACGCGGTGCTCATCGACAGCGGCGGCGGGCTGGCCATCGAAGGCGCCCTCGCCCGCCCCGACTCGGCAGAGCTGGTCGGCCTCTTCGCGCCGGTCCTCGGCATTCACCCGGACAACCTCGACGGGCTGCACCCGGCGGTGGCGGTCTTGCAGATGCTGGCCGACGAGGTCGATCCCATCAACTTCGCCGACCGCTGGCTCGGCCCCGATCTGCCCGACGTGCTCGTGCTCTCGGGCACCCGCGATACGAAGACCCTCACCCGCTTCGCCAACGCGCTGACCGCCGCCGCGCGCGTGCCGCTGGCCGCGCCGGTGCTCGAGCCGTCGCCCGGGCACCAGGCGCTGGGGCTCGATCCGGTGGCGCTGCCGGTGCGGGGCAACGTCGACGGCAAGACCGCCGTGCTCATCCAGATCGACGGCAATCACGGCCTGCGCGGCGAGCTGGGCGAGACGATGGACCACTGGCTGCGCAGCCGGCTCGACGGGGCCGCAGAGGCCCGTTGAGCGGCCCTCCCTTCACAAGCGGCGTCGAACGGCGTAATGGCATGGTACAGCGCGGCCCGGCGCAGGGCGCGCACGTCCCGGGGGGTCCGGCATGAGCAACAGCACCTGGAGCGGGCAGCGGGCGCGGGTCTTCGCCCGCGGGCTGTATCACGTCGCCGCCTGCGACGGCATGCAGCGCCACGAGCGCGCCGCGCTGCAGACCTTCCTCGACAAGGTCGGCGTGCCCGAGACGCTCGACAGCCTCGCCGCCGAGCCCTTCGACTATGGCGAAGCGGCGGATCTGCTCGACTCGACCTGGCTGCGGCGCACCTTCGTGCAGGCCTGCCGGATCATGGTGCAGATGGACGGCAAGATCACGCCGACCGAGCGCGATACCCTGCGCGGCATGGCGGTGGCCCTCGGCATCGGCGAGAACGTCGCCCTCGACGACATCGCCGGACCGCGCCCGGCCCCCGACGCCCTCGTCGAGTGGGTCAACGGGCTCGCCGTCGACTTCGTCTCGTGGGACGACGCCGACAAGCGCGCCTGGTTCTGGTTCTTCCCCCACCCCGATCACCCGCTGGCCGCCGGCGCCGAGATCCGCGTCTGCCACGGGCAGGTGCTCATGGTGCGCGACGAGGGCGAGGTCACCGATGTGATCGAGGCCGGCAACCACGAGGCCGGCCCGGCGCTGATGCCCGGGCTCACCGCCCGCCGCGGCGAATGGCCCGCCGGCGGCGTCGAGGCCGACCTGCTCTTCGTGCGCACCGGCCCGTCGCCGATCCTGCGCTGGGGCACGACCTTCCCCGCCGAGGTGCCGACCCGCCGCTGGGGCGTCGTGCCGCTGCGGGCGTTCGGCCGCTTCAGCGTACGCATCGAAGATCCGCCGGGCGTGGCAATGCGCTTCGCCCGGACCCGCGTGCCGACCGACGACGAGGTGGACGGCCGGCTGCGGCGCATGATCGCCGGCCGCTTCGCCGAGGCGCTGACCCAGCTCGACTTCCCCGACGATCGGGCGCTGATCGACGGGCTCAACGACCTCGACGGGCTGACCGATCGGGTGCTGCCGGCGCTCAAGGCCGGGCTGAACCGCTCGGGCATCAAGCTGATCCGCTTCCTGGTCGAGAACCTGACCGGCCCGCTCGAGCTCGGGCTGAAGCCGCGCTCGCGGCGCACCGATCAGCTCACCGCGCTGGGGCGCACGCTGCTCGGCGGCGCCGGCCCGACGCCCACCGCCGCGGTGCCGCTCGTCACCCGGGCCGTGCCCCGCGCCCGCCCGGCGACGGCCGGCGATGCCATCATCGACACCCACGATGACATCGAAGCCATCGCGGATGGCACCGATGGCATCAAGAATGGCACAAATGGCATCAAGCGTGGCATCGAAAACACATCAGATGGCATGGCGAATGACATGCCGGATGGCGTCGCCGCGACCCCCGCGCCCCGGCCGGTGCCGGTGCCGGCCGCCGCGACCGCCGCCCGGCCGCCCGTCCGCTCGGCGCCGCCGCCCATCCCTGCCGTTACGCCGGTGCCGGCCCGGGCAGTCCGCGCGCTGCCGCCGCAGGTCACCGCCCACGCGCTGCCCGAGCTGGCCCAGCAGCCGTGCATCGCCTGCGGGGTCGCCATCCCGGTGGGCTCGCGCTTCTGTATGCAATGCGGCACGCCCCAGACGCGCCCGTGCATCGCCTGCGGCGCCGATCTGCCCGGCGGCGCCCGCTTCTGCAGCCACTGCGGCACGCGCCAGACCTGAGCGCCTTCCCATGAACTCTGGCCGGCGCTCGGCGCCGGTTGCGCGCCGGGCACCGCTATACGACCATCGGCGGGCACCGACCACCGGAGAGCCCATGTCCGCCGATGACGACCTGAATCGCGACGCCCTCGATCACGAAGACCACGAGCGGGAAGAGCTCGACCCCGAAGACATCGCCGGCGACGCCGAGCTGGACGCCGCCCGGCAGAAGGGGTTCATCGGCCGCCCCTCGCGGTCGATCATGACCGACGGCCAGGAGAGCAGCGCCCGGATCACCATCGGCGGCGTCGAGCTGAGCTTCCGCGAAGGATCGTGCCAGCTCATCGGCACCACCGCCGACTTCGACGCGGCGCTCGCCCAGGCGATCTCGGCCCACGGCGCGGTGGTGGTCGGCGATCCGCTGGCCGATCTGCCCTTCTCGGTCTGGCACTGGCCCGACGCCGACCTGACGCCGCCGCCGGCCACCGACCTCGAGGCCTCCGCCGACATCGGCGCGCTGGTCATCGGCGGCGTGCCGCTCTTCCCGGCCCACCCCGCCAAGCGGACCAGTCGCTGGGTCACCGTGCCCGGCCTGCAGGAGTTCGCCGCGCTGCCCGACGACCTCAAGGCCTGGGTCCGCAGCCCGATGGAGAAGGCGTGGTCGGCGAGCGACGCGGTGCCCGATCTGGGCAAGCCGATCACCGAGGTGCCCTTCTCGACCCTGCGGCTGCTGGTCGCGAGCCACCCGCAGATCGTGCCGGTGAAGAAGGTGGTGCGCAAAGGCACCGACCGCGGCGGCGTGGTGTACGGGGTGAGCCGCCCCTACCTCACCGCCGACCTGGGAGATCCGGCGATCTATCTGCCGGTCATCAGCATGAAAGAGGGCAATACCGACGCCATCAACGCCTGGGATCTCGACGCCGGGATCAGCCTGGGCCCGGTGCAGTACAACGTGATCTCGGGGCACCTCTTCGCGACGCTGCTGAAGGTCGCCGAGCAGGATCCGACGCTCTTCCGCGCGACGTTCGGCAGCCTGCGCTGGCAGGCGCAGACGGTCGACGGCCGCCCGGCGCTGGTCGTGCAGCAGAAAGACGGCTCGACGGTCACGCTGATGTCGAAGCGCAGCGAGGACAAGGCCGGCATCCGGGTCAACGCGGGCTACTTCCAGGCGGGCACCGCCAACGCCTGGGGCTTGTCGAAGATCGACGGCGACTTCCGCCGCGATCTGGCGGCGCGCTTCCGCAACCTGGTGCTCTGGCCGCACGTGCAACAGTGGATCATGCAGGAGTCGGGGGTCTACCTCGATCGCGGGCGGCGCAAGTGCGACGCGGCCGATGTGCCCCCGGTCGATCCGGCGACGCTCGACGCCGATCGCTTCACCCTGCGCGCCCTGCTGATGTCGGGCTATGTGCGCTACGGCGCCTCGCTGCGCTATACGCTCGAGAAGCTCGACGGGCTGGGCCAAGACGACGCGGGCACGCTGCTCGGGCGGCTGCCGGGCGCGCTGAAGGCGGTCGCCCGCCGGAGCGATGCCTGGGCCGATCGCATCGCCCGGCTCGAGACGCGCTACTTCGGCAAAGACGGCAAGAGCGGCCAGAAGGCCCACGCGGCCCGGGTCCTGGCCATGCGCGGCTGATGGGCGGCGGCTATCGCCCGAAGCGCACCAGCCGCCCGGGCCGGGCGCCGGTCAGCTCGCCCTCGCGGGCGACCACCTGCCCCCGCACCAGCGTCGCCCGGTAGCCATCGGCGTGCTGCATCAGCCGGGCGCTGCCGGCGGGCAGATCGGCGATCATGCGCGGCGACTTCAGGGCGAGGCGCTCGATGTCGATGATGTTGACGTCGGCCCGCTTGCCCACCTCGAGCGTGCCCCGATCGTCGAGGCCGATGAACCCGGCGGTGTCGCCGGTCTGCATCTGCACCAGCCGCTCGAGCGGGATGCGCCCCTCGGCGCGATCGCGGCCCCAATAGCTCAGCAGGAAGGTCGGGAAGGTCGCGTCGCAGATGGTGCCCACGTGCGCCCCGCCGTCGCTCAGCCCGGGCAGGCTCAGCGGGTGGGTCAGCATGGTGCGCACGTTCTCCAGGCTGAAGTCGGTGTAGTTGTAGATCGGGAAGTACAGCAGCCGCTTGCCGTCGTTCTCGAGCAGCGTATCGTAGAGCACCTCCAGACACGGCCGGCCGGTGCGCTTCGACTCGAAGAGCAGGCTGTCCTCCATCTTCGGCTCGTAATCGGGCACCTCGCCGAGCCGGAAGAACTTGATCGCGGCGAACTCGATCATCTGCAGCAGCAGATCGGCCAGCGGCGGGATCGCGCTGCCGTCGCCGGCCACCTTGTCGCTCTTCTCGCTCAAGAGCTGCGCCTTGAACGCGGGATCCCGCATCTTCGCCACCCGCGCGGCGAGCGGCAGATTGTGGATCGCCTTGTACGAGGGGAAGCCGATGAACGGGTGGAAGGTCGCCTCGAGCCCCAGGATGACCCCGATCGGCCGCGGGGCGACCTGCATGCGCACGGTGTGGCCCTTGGCGTTGGCCGCCTCGGTGCGGGCGATGATCTGCTGCCACTGATCCCGGGCCTGATCGCGCTGCATGGTCGAGATCGACAGCGGCCGCCCGCCGGCGTTGGCCACCATCGACTCGAGCAGATCGTACTCCGGGTCGAAGCGCGCCGGATCGACCATCATGTCGAAGTCGCTGACCGCCTGCAGCACGCCGTGATCGAGCCCGACGAAAGCCCGGGCCAGGCCGATCAGCTCGCGCTCGCTCGCTTCGGAGGCCGGCGTCGGCTGACCGTCGTTATTGCGGTGATTGTCGGTGCGCCCGGTGCTGAAGCCCGCCGCGCCCGCCTCGAGCGCCGCGCGCAGCGCTCCCCGCATCGCGGCCACGTCGTCTTCGGTCGACGGCTCCTCGTACCTGGCCCGCTCGCCCATCACGTACATGCGCAGGGCGTCGTGGGGCACCATCGCGCCGAAGTCGATCGCGTGGGGGAAGTCGATGGCGTCCATGTACTCGGCGAAGGTCTCCCAGCGCCAGTCGATGCCCTCGGCCAGCGCCGAGCCGGGGATGTCTTCGACCCCCTCCATGAGCGCGATGAGATCGTCGTGGGCGTCCTTGCGCACCGGCGCGAAGCCCACGCCGCACGAGCCCATGATGGCGGTGGTCACGCCGTGAATGCTCGACGGCGCGAGGTCGGCGTCCCACGAGACCTGCCCGTCGTAGTGGGTGTGGATGTCGACGAACCCGGGCGTCACGATGGCCCCGGCGGCGTCGATGACCTCGGCCGCCTCGTCCGGGGCGTCGCCCACGGCGACGATGCGCCCATCGCTGATGCCGATGTCACCGCGAAAGCGCGGCTTGCCGGTGCCGTCGATGATGGTGCCGCCGATGATCTTGACGTCGTAGGCCATGGCTCGCTCCTCCCTGCGCGTCTGCGTCGCTCGGGCGCAATCTACCCCAACCGGGTCATCGGATCAGCCCGCATGCCGTGCCGGTGACTCAGGCCCCGTCCTCGGGCGGCGTCGTCGGCTCGCCGAGGCCCAGCGCCGCGAGATCCCACTCCCCCAGCCCGGCCCCGATCAGCGCGTCCATGCGCGCCGACAGCGACGGCAGGACCGCCGCGGCGCGGGAGCCGGCGGTCGCCTGCATCAGGCCGACGTCCTTGCGGGCCATGCGCAGCGACCAGAACGTCTCGTCGAGCTCACCGCGGGCCATGCGACCGCCGCGTCCGCTGATGGCCACCCGCGGGTCGAGCACGTCGAAGACGGCGTGGCACTGCGCCGCCGTCAGCCCGCGCGCCCGGCCCACCGCGAAGCCATCCGCCAGCGCGCCGATGGCCGAGACGATATAGCAGTTGCCCACCAGCTTGAGCGTCGCCGCGGCGTCGGCCTGCGGGCCCACGTAGCGCACCGTGCCGGTCATCGCTTCCAGCCCGGCCCGCGCCGCTTCGAAGGCCTCCTGGGGGCCGGCCACGAGCATCGAGCCCTTCATCTCCAGGCACGCGGTCGGCGACATGAACACCGGCGCGTGCAGGAAAGGCAGGCCGCGCTCGATCAGCCGTTCGGCGCGCTGCGCTGTGCGCTCGGGCAGGGTCGTGGAGTGGTCGATGATGATCGCGCCGTCCGACAGCGCGTCGATCGACGCCAGCACCGCGTCGACGGCGTCGTCCGCCGACAGCGCGAGGTGGATCGACCGGGCCGCGCGCGCGGCCTGCGCGGCGTCGGCGGCCTGGCTCGCCCCCGCTTCGGCGAGCGCCGCGGCCTTCTGTCCGTCGCGATTCCAGACGAGCACCCGCTCGCCGCGGCGGAGCGCGGCGCGGGCCATGGCGCTGCCGATCAGGCCGCAGCCGAGAAACGCGCGGTCGTACATGGCGCCCTCCGATCACCGTGGTCGGCAGATGCTACCAGACCGCGGCGCCGGAGGGATGGCGCGGATGGGCGGGGGCGGCGCGCGCGGCGCTCAGGGGCAGGGGCCCTCGGTGATGGACAGGGCCGTCTGGCCCTCCGAGTCGGCGCGGTAGCCGTCGACGATCACGAAGTAGCGGGTGCCGGCCTCGGCCTCGAACTGCACCTGGGACTGCAGCGTGCCCCCGCCGATGTCGTCCTGGCAGGCGACCTCGGGGCCGTCCAGGCAGGCGTCGGCGCGCACGTAGAGCACCGTGTCGAAGCTCGAGCCGACGGTGCTCGCGCAGACCGTGCCGTCGGCCGCCAGCTCGATGTCGTAGACCAGCTCCGGGCCGCTGCCGTCGACCCCGCCGATGCGGCAGCTCCCGCCCTGCTCGGCGGGGTTGTCGACGTTGCTGTCGAGCACGTCCTCGCCCCCGAACAGCGGCAGCGGCAGCGCGCAGGTGCCCAGGCCGGGCGGCGCCATCACGCCGCCCAGGGCGTGAATGATCCCGTTGGCGGCGCCGATGTCCACCTGCTCGACCGGCTGGCCGCCGACGGTGGGACCGAGCGGATCGACCGGCACCGGCACCCCGATCGCCGACTCCAACTCGGCGGCGGCGAGGACGGCGGCGGCGTCCTGCACGCCTTGCACCACATGGTAGGCGAGGATGGCGAAGAGGCGCGGCCGGTTGGCCAGCAGCGCGTCGACCGTATCGGGGCCCAGCGCGGCGAACGCCTCGTCGGTGGGCGCGAACAGGGTCGCCCCGTCGATGCCCGCGAGGGCGTCGGTCAGCCCGGCCGCCGCCAGCGCGGTCAGCAGGGCGTCGAAGCGGCCGTCGCCCTGCAGCACCCGGACGATGTGCTCGGGCAGTACACCCGGCGGCGTGATGAGCCCGTCGAGCGTATGCACGACCCCATTGTCGGCGAGGATGTCGAGCCGGTCACCGAGCGGCGCGCCGCTGATGGTGATCACCTCACCCACCGAGACGGCCAGCGGCGCGGCGACGTTGAGGCTCGGCAGGATGTCCCCGTCGGCGGCCAATACCGCCGCCGAGTCGAAGGCGCCCGCGCCGACGTGCGCGGTGAGCACCGCGGCCAGCGCGTCGGGGTTGTCGGCGAGGAACTGCACGTCCGTCGGCGAGAGCGCCGCGAACACCGCGTCGGTGGGCGCGAATACGGTGAAGGGCCCGGGGCCTTCGAGGGCCTCGACCAGCCCGGCCTGCTCCACGAGGCCGATGAGCGTGCCGAAGCGACCGTCGGCGGCGAGCGCCTCGACGACCGTGGCGGCAGGCGGCGCCTGATCGCACGCGCCGGGGCGCACGTTGAGCGTATAGTCACCCGCCGCGTCGTCGAAGCCATCGACGAAGACGAAGTATTCGGTGGCGGCCTCGAGATCGACGGTCAGCGCGGACGCCAGATCGGACACCAGCGGCGAGTCGTCATTGCAGCCGATCTGGCTGCCCTGCTCGCCGCACGGCGCGGTGCGCACGAAGAGCGTCGTGTCGTAGGACGAGCCGTCCGTATCGA
Source organism: bacterium (assembly GCA_030427205.1). Taxonomy (GTDB): domain Bacteria; phylum Myxococcota_A; class Bradymonadia; order UBA7976; family UBA1532; genus JACKDM01. The sequence goes on from JAUHXC010000002.1 coordinate 505,047, forward strand.
AGCACCAGGTACCCGCCTCGGGCACCACGAAGCGGTAGACGGCCTCGGCGGCGGCGCCCGACCCGTCGAAGCCGCACTCCACGGGCTGGTTGTCAGCGGGCCGGCCAGCGGTGCTGCCGCCGAAGCGGCCGACGCCGGGCAGCAGCAGCGGATCACCGCATGTGCCGGCGGGCACGAGGTCGGGCGGCAGGATGCCGTCGGGCACGATGATGCCCGCCAGGGTGTGCACGACGCCGTTTTCGGCGAGCAGGTCGAGCGGCTCGCCGAGCGGCGCCCCGCTGATGGTGATGCCTTCACCGACCTCGACCGCCAGCGGCGCCTCGGGGTTGAGGCTGGGCAGCGTATCGCCATCGGCCGCGACGACCGCCTCGGCGTCGAAGGCGCCCGCGCCGACGTGCGCGGTGAGCACCGCGGCCAGCGCGGCGCGGTTCTCGGTGAGGAAGGCCGTCACCTCGACCGGCAGCGCCGCGAACTGGTCGTCGGTGGGCGCGAACACGGTGAAGGGGCCTTCGCCTTGCAGCGCCTCGACCAGCCCGGCCGCGACGACCAGATCGATCAGCGTGCCGAAGCGACCGTCGGCCGCGAGCACGTCCACCACGGTGGCCGGCGGCAGGACCCCATCGGGCACGATGACGCCATCGAGGGTGTGCACGACGCCGTTGTCGGCCACCAGATCGAGCGGCGCGCCGAGCGGCACCCCGCCGATGAGGATCTCATCGCCCACCTCGACGGTCAGCGGCGCCTCGGGGTTGATGCTCGGCAGCGTGTCGCCGTCGGCCGCGACGACCGCCGCCGAGTCGAAGTCGCCCGCGACCACGTGCGCCGTCAGCACGGCGATGAGCGCGTCGGGGTTGGCGGCGAGGAAGTCGAGCACGGCGGGCGGCACCGCGGCGAAGGCGTCGTCGGTCGGCGCGAAGACGGTGAACGGCCCCTCGCTCTCCAACGCGTCGACCAGCCCGGCGGCGGCGACGAGATCGACCAGCGTGCCGAAGCGGCCGTCGGCGGCGAGCACGTCGACGATCGTCGTCGGGGGCTCGACGCAGGGGCCGGGCCGCACGTCGAGGAGGTACTCCCCCGCCGCGTCGCCGAAGCCGTCGACGAAGACGAAGTACTCGGCGCCGGCCATCGCCTCGAACTCCAGCGCCGACTGCAGCAGGCCCTGGCTGTCGTCATTGCACGCCACCTCACTGTCGGCGGCGTCGCAGGGTGCGCTGCGCACGAAGAGCACGGTGTCGAAGGTCGAGCCGGTCAGGTCGAGGCAGACGGCGCCCGGCTCGTCGAAGACCGCGCGGTAGACGATCTCCGAAGCCTCACCCGCGCCGTCGAAGCCGCTGCAGCCTTCCAGCGGGGCGTTGAGCGCGCCCGCGCCGGCGGTCGTGCCGACGTACTGGCCGAAGCCGTCGATGGCCAATGGCTCGGCGCAGGTGCCATCGCCCACCGGCGGCAGGATGCCATCGGGCACGATGACACCGTCGAGCGTATGGACCACGCCGTTCTGCGCCCGCAGATCCAGCGGCTCGCCCAGCGGCACGCCGCTGACCAGGATGCCTTCGCCGACCTCGATGGTCAGCGGCGCCTCCTCGTTGAGGCTCGGCAGCGCGTCGCCGTCGGCGGCCACGACGGCGCCCGAGTCGAAGTTGCCCGCGCCCACATGCGCGGTCAGAACCGCCGCGAGCGCAGCGGGGTTGTTCGCCAGGAAGTCCAGCACCTCCGCCGGCACCGCCGCGAACTGCTCATCCGTCGGCGCGAATACGGTGAACGGGCCCTCGCCCTGCAGCGCGTCGGCCAACCCCGCGGCCACGACGAGCTCGATCAGCGTGCCGAAGCGGCCGTCGGCCGCCAGTACGTCCACCACGGTCTCAGGCAGCGGCTGCGGCAGGATGCCATCGGGCACGATGACACCGTCGAGCGTATGGACCACGCCGTTCTGCGCCCGCAGATCGAGCGGCTCGCCCAGCGGCACGCCGCTGATCAGGATACCTTCGCCGACCTCGACGGTCAGCGGCGCGTCCTCGTTGAGGCTCGGCAGCGCGTCGCCGTCGGCGGCCACGACGGCGCCCGAGTCGAAGCCACCCGCGCCCACATGCGCGGTCAGAACCGCGGCCAAAGCAGCGGGGTTGTTCGCCAAGAAGTCCAGCACCTCCGCCGGCACCGCCGCGAACTGCTCATCCGTCGGCGCGAATACGGTGAACGGGCCCTCGCCCTGCAGCGCGTCGGCCAGTCCCGCGGCCACGACGAGCTCGATCAGCGTGCCGAAGCGGCCGTCGGCCGCGAGCACATCGACGACGGTCTCGGGCAGCGGCACCGGCAGGATACCATCGGGCACGATGACACCGTCGAGCGTATGCACCACCCCGTTCTGCGCCCGCAGATCGAGCGGCTCGCCCAGCGGAACGCCGCTGATCAGGATGCCTTCGCCCAATTCGACGGTCAGCGGCGCGTCCTCGTTGAGGCTGGGCAGCGCGTCGCCGTCGGCGGCCACAACGGCGCCCGAGTCGAAGTTGCCCGCGCCCACATGCGCGGTCAGAACCGCGGCCAGAGCAGCGGGGTTGTTCGCCAGGAAGTCCAGCACCTCCGCCGGCACCGCCGCGAACTGCTCATCCGTCGGCGCGAATACGGTGAACGGGCCTTCGCCCTGCAGCGCGTCGGCCAGTCCCGCGGCCACGACGAGCTCGATCAGCGTGCCGAAGCGGCCGTCGGCCGCGAGCACATCGACGACGGTCTCGGGCAGCGGCACCGGCAGGATGCCATCGGGCACGATGACACCGTCGAGCGTATGCACCACCCCGTTCTGCGCCCGCAGATCGAGCGGCTCGCCCAGCGGAACGCCGCTGATCAGGATGCCTTCGCCCAATTCGACGGTCAGCGGCGCCTCCTCGTTGAGGCTGGGCAGCGCGTCGCCATCGGCGGCCACGACGGCGCCCGAGTCGAAGTTGCCCGCGCCCACATGCGCGGTCAGAACCGCCGCGAGCGCGGCGGGGTTGTTCGCCAGGAAGTCCAGCACATCCGCCGGCACCGCCGCGAACTGCTCATCCGTCGGCGCGAACACCGTGAACGGCCCCTCGCCCTGCAACGCGTCAGCGAGCCCCGCTGCGACGACCAGTTCGATCAGCGTGCCGAAGCGGCCGTCGGCGGCCAGCACGTCCACGACGGTCTCGGGCAGCGGCTGCGGCAGGATGCCATCGGGCACGATGACACCGTCGAGCGTATG
>JAUHXC010000028.1 GCA_030427205.1 bacterium
GCAAGACTCGCTTCGAGGCGGTGGCCAGCCGCCTCGGCGGGATTGGATACCCGCCGGGCTCCATCGTGAAGTTTCGGTTGTGACCTCACCTCCTCTTCACCAGGGCTTCCCTGGCGCACCGGCAACGAGACACTGTTGGCGCGTTCCGACCCACCGAGAGCTGGATCGCCTTGCCCGCCCTCAGCGTTGCCCAAACCGCCGCCAGGCCACCGCGGCGTGTCACCCTCGACACGGCCCAAGCCCACCCCGGGCTGCGGGCGTGAGCCCGCGCCATGAACAGCGATCAGCCGCCGACGAGCGGGAACAGCGCCTCGACCGTGGTGCCTTCGCCCGGCGCGCTCTCGATGCGGATGTGCCCGTGGTTCTGGCGGACGACGCCATAACACATCGCGAGGCCCATGCCGCGGCTGGGGCAGCTCGAGCGGGTGGTGAAGAACGGCTCGAAGGCGCGCTCGGCGGCGTCGGCGCTCATGCCCGCGCCGTCGTCGATCACCCGCAGCCGCCCGAAGCGGCCCGGATCGATCTCCGACCAGCGCCCGTCGGCCCGCTCGTCGGGCCCCAGCTCGACCGTATCGACCGCCAACGTGAAGCGGCCGCCGCCGCCCATCGCCGCCCGGGCGTTGCTCGCCAGCTCGGCGAGCACCTCGTCGAGCTGGTTCGGGTCGACCCAGACCAGCGGCCCCTGCGCCTCGGGCAGCACCACCTCGATCTCCGGCGCGAGGTCGAGCGTCGCGGCGGCGCGCCGCACCCGCTGGCCGAGCGGCACCGCCCGAGTCTGCGCGGTCTGCATGCGGGCGTAGCCCAGCAGCTGACGGGTGAGCGCCGCGCCCCGCCGCGCGGCGACGACGATCTCGTCGGCCGCCTCGCGCACATCGGGCGCCGGATCGGCCATGCGGATGAGCTCGGCGTTGCCCAGCACCGCCGCCAGCATGTTGTTGAAGTCGTGGGCCACCCCGCCGGCCAGGCGGCCGATGCCCTCCAGCCGCCGGGCCTGCCCGTCGACCTGCTCGAGCCGCCGCTGGGCGGTGATGTCGGCGAAGGTCGTCACCACGTCGATCACCCGCCCGGCGGCGTCGAGCCGGGGCAGCGCGTTGAGCACGCCCCAGCGGGTGCGGGTCTCGCCGGGCACCACGAAGCCATAGACCCGGTCGCGGATCGGCCGACCGGTCTGGATCGCCAGCAACGACGGCAGGCCCTCCCGGGGCACCGGCTGCCCGCGCTCGTCGATCAGCCCCCAGCCCTCTTCACGCCGCCGGTGGATCTCGCGCGGCACCGCGTCGTGGGCGCAGCCGAGGTGCTCGGTGAGCGCGCGGTTCCACAGCGCCACCGAGCCGTCGGAGCGATGCACCAGCACCATGAACGGGATGCGCTCGACGAGCTCGCGCAGCGCGTCGGCGGTGCGCCGCTCGTCGGTGACGTCCACCGCTTGCCCCACCAGCCGCTCGACCCGGCCGTCGGCGCCGCGCGCGGCCACGTGCGCCCGGTGGCGGATCCAGACGGTGCCGCCGCTCGGCCGGCGCAACGCCACGACGGCGTCGCTGTGGTCGACCTCGCCGCGGGCCATGCGCTCGGCGTCGGCCATCAGCCCGGCGAAGGTCGCCTCGCCGAGGATCGAGCGCATCATCTCGGGGGTCACCGTGGTGCGGGCGCTGAGCCCCATGAGCGCGCACCAGCGCGGGCTGACCGCGATGCGCCCGCTGGCGACGCGCCAGTCCCAATAGCCTTCCTCGCCGTATACGGCCACCCAGTGGGACCAGTCCGTCGTGGCCGCGGCGTCGTCGGAGCGAGGGACGACGACCGGCGAGACCCGGACCAGCGCTTGTGGCGCCGCGTCCGGCGGGCGCTGCAGCTCGAGCACGACCCGGGTCGCCTGCTCGGACCCGTCGGGCAGGTGCAGCGCGCTGTTCAGCTCGATACGGCCGGCCTCGCACAGCGCCTGCCAATGCCAGGGCCAGGCGTCTTCGCTCAGCCGCATCATGAAGCGCCAGGCCGGGCGGCCCACGAGGTCGCCGGGGGTGCCGCCGGCCCACCCGGCGGCCGTCTCGTTGACCGCCAGGATCAGCCCGTCGGCGGCGATCACGAAGAGGCCCATCTCGCTCATGCCGACCGCTCGGGCCAGCATGCGCGCGCTCGATTCAATGGCGTCGGCCGACGCCGACCGCGGGCCGCCCGCTCCCAGGCGCCCGCGGCTGGAGTACCGTGTTGGCATGCGACTTCCCCAGGCGTGCCATGCGAAAGAATACGGATCGACGGCGTGAGATGCGATGACTTGTTGGACAAATGCAATCTGATCGAAACACTGCCGGCATGCTGCTGCACGTCGCCGACGATGATCTCTTCGCGCTCGCCCGCCGCCTGCAGGACGCGCTGCGGGCCCGCGCGCCGGGCGAGACGCTGTGGTTCACCGCGCCCGACCCCGATCGACGGGGGCTCTACGAGGGCGAGCCGACGCCCGACGGACGCCACCGCAGCCTGGCCGGCTGGGTGATGCTGGCCGAAGAGCTGGGGGCGACGCTGCTGACCCCCCAGCCCGCCGGGCCGGGGCGGGTGCGGCTCGGCCTGCGCCGCCTCGACCGCGACGCCTCGTGGCAGACCCGCGCCGCGCCGTCGGGCGACCCGGAGAAGTACGGCGCCGACAGCGACTTCGCCCGCATCCGCAAGTTCGAGGAGCCGCCGTTTCTCTTCGCCTTCGCCCGGGCGCTGGACTTCGTCGACCCGGCCGACGGCGCCCGGGTGCTGGCCCTGGGCTGCAACCGCGGCGACGAGCTGGACGCGCTGTGTCGCCTTCGGTCTGATCGAACGTTCGAGTGTCATGGCATCGACCACGCCGCAAGTGCCATCGAGCGGGCGCGTACGCTGCACCCGACGATGACATTCCTCACCGCCGACCTGCAGCGGCTCGATGCTCCGCCGCTGGCCGAGATGGGCCGCTTCGATCTGATCCTGGCGCTCAACGTGCTGCACAGCCCCAGCCTGGATGGCAAAGCCATCCTCCAGCGGCTGGTCGCCGAGCACCTGACCCCGGCCGGCGCGGTGATCGTGGGGCTGCCCAACGTGCGCTACGTCGACCATACGCTGCACCACGGCGCCCGGGTGAAGGGCTTCTCGCACCCCGAGCTGTCGGTGCTGGTGCGCGACGCGGCCTACTACCGGCGCTATCTGGCGCGGCACAAGTTCCGGGTGATGATCACCGGCCGCCATACGCTGCTCATCTGCGCCCGCCCGCTGCCCGGTCGGCGCGGTTGATCGGCCGCTCGGCGGGTGTCATCGTCCCGGCGCACGGCGAGGAGACATCCCGATGGCCCACGGATCCCAGCGCATCGTCTGTGTCGGCGGCGGCCCCGGCGGGCTGTACGCGGCGATCCTGCTCAAGGCGGCCGATCTGGCCCGCGAGATCACCGTCTACGAGCGCAACCGCGCCGACGATACCTTCGGCTTCGGGGTGGTCTTCTCCGACGCGACCCTGGGCAACATCGCCGCGGCCGATCCGGCGACCTACGCGGCGATCACCGCCAACTTCGCCCACTGGGACGACATCGACGTGCACTACGGCGGCGCCTGCCTGCGCTCGACGGGCCACGGCTTCGCCGGCCTGAGCCGTCAGCGGCTGCTGGCCATCCTGCAGGCCCGCTGCGTCGAGCTGGGCATCGCGGTGCACTACGAGGCCGAGATCGACGACCCCGAGGCCCTGGACGCCGACCTGGTCATCGCCGCCGACGGGCTCAACTCGAAGATCCGCGGCCGCTTCGAGGCGCACTTCGGCCCGCGGATCGACCTGGGGCAGACCCGCTTCACCTGGCTCGGCACGACCCGGCAGTTCCCGGCCTTCACCTTCGACTTCGTGCGCGATACCCACGGGCTGTGGCGGCTGCACGCCTATAACTTCGAGGACGGCCTCTCGACCTTCATCGTCGAGGCCACCGAGGCCACGTGGAAGGCGGCGGGCATGGATCGCGCCGACGAGGCGACCACCGCCCGCGTCTGCAGCGAGATCTTCGCCGACCGCCTCGCAGGCCATCCGCTGCTGACCAACCACTCGATCTGGCGTCGGTTTCCGACGGTGCAGAACCGCCGCTGGAGCCACGGGCGCTACGTGCTGCTCGGCGACGCGGCGCACACCGCGCACTTCTCCATCGGCTCGGGCACCAAGCTGGCCATGGAGGACGCCATCGCCCTGCGCGACGCCCTGGCCGCCGAGGCCGATCGCGACCGGGCCCTGGCCCGCTACGAGGCCGAGCGGCGGCCGGTGGTCGCCAGCACCCAGCGGGCGGCGGCGGTGAGCCTGAAGTGGTTCGAAGACACCGAGCGCTATATGGGCCTGCACCCGCGGCAGTTCGCCTTCAGCCTGCTGACCCGCAGCCTGCGCATCACCCACGCCAACCTGGGCACCCGCGATCCGGCCTTCACCGAGGCGACCGACCGCTGGTTCGCCGCGCAGGCGGGGGTCGCGGTGCCCGAAGACGCCGAGCCGCCGCCGCCGATGTTCACCCCGTTCGCGGTGGGCGGGCTGACGCTGCACAACCGGATCGTCGTCTCGCCGATGTGCCAGTACAGCGCCACCGAGGGGCTGATCGACGATTGGCATCTGGTGCACCTGGGCAGCCGGGCCATCGGCGGCGCGGGGCTGGTCATCACCGAGATGACCGACGTCACGGCAGAGGGCCGCATCACGCCGGGCTGCGCGGGGCTGTATACCGACGCCCACGAGGCGGCCTGGAAGCGGGTCTGCGACTATGTGCACGCCCATACGAACGCGAAGATCGGCGTCCAGCTGGCCCACGCCGGCCGCAAAGGCTCGGCGAGCCGGCCCTGGGAGGGTGATACCGCCCTGACGGGGGATGACGCCTGGCAGACGCTGGGGCCGTCGGCGGTGCCTTTCGGCCCCGGCTGGCCGGCGCCCAAGGCGATGGACGAGGCCGATCTGGCGCGGGTGAAGCGGGCCTTCGTCGACAGCGCGAAGCGGGCGCTGGCGGCGGGCTTCGACCTCGTGGAGATCCACTGCGCGCACGGCTACCTGCTGCACAGCTTCCTCTCGCCGATCGCCAACCGGCGCGGCGACGCGTATGGCGGGTCGCTCGAGAACCGCATGCGCTATCCGCTGGAGGTCATCGCCGCGGTGCGCGCGGTCTGGCCGAAGGGCAAGCCACTGGCGATGCGCATCTCGGCCACCGACTGGAGCGACGAGGGCTTCACCGGCGACGAGGCGGTGGTCTTCAGCCGGGCGGCGGCGGCGGCGGGGGTCGATCTGGTCGACTGCTCGACGGGCGGCATCGCCCCCGACATCCGCCCGGAATACGGGCGGCTGTACCAGACCCCCTACGCCGAGCGGGTGCGCATGGAGGCCGGCGTGCCGACGATGGCGGTGGGCGGCATCAGCAGCTACGCCGACGTCAACAGCGTGCTCGCCGCCGGTCGGGCCGACCTGTGCGCGCTGGCCCGGGCCCATCTGTTCGACCCGTATTGGACCCGCCACGCGGCCTACGAGCAGCGCCACGACCAGCGCTGGCCGCTGCAGTACGAGATGGGCGACGCCGATCACTTCACCCCGCGCTTCGAGTGGACCCCGCGCGGTCAGGGCCTGCCGCCGGCGGGCCGCGCCCCGAACAAGCCTTCGCTGCCGCCGCGCGAGTAGTCCGCCGCCCGCACGCTCAGCCGGGCGGCATGTGCACCGCGACGCGCAGCCCGTCGGCGCCCGGTTCACCGTTGCTGGGGCCGCCCGCGCCGCTCGGGCCCAGGTCGACGTCGACGTCGGCGGCCGGCGGCGGTTCGCCGACGAGCCACAGGCCGACGCTGGGGCCGCCGCCGCCGCCGCCGCCGCGCCCGCCGCGCCCGCCGCGCCCGCCCGCGCCGCCGGATCCACCGGCCCCGATCTCGCTCATGCCCACGGCGGCGCCCGCGCCGCCGTCGCCGCCGGGCCCGCCCGCGCCGCCGCCACCGCCGCCGCCGCCCGCGCCGCCGCCCGCCGTCTGCAGCGAGACGGCGTCGAGCGCCAGCGGCGTATCGACGACGACCAGCGCGATCGACGCCCCGCCGCCGCCGCCGCCGTCGCCGCCGCCGCCCGGGCAGCCGCCGCCGCCGCCGCCGCCGCCGCCGTTGCCCGCGCCATTGATGACGCGGACCCCGGCCTGACCGCCCCCTCCCCCACCGCCGCCGCCGCCGCCGCCGGGCGCGCCGGGCATGCCATCGCCGCCGTCCGCCGCGACGTAGCGCAGACCCCGATCGGGATCGCGGGCGAAGCGGCCCATCGCCTCGCCCGCCGACCCGTCCGGACCCGCCGCGCCGCGGGCCCCCGCCTCGCCATCGCTGCCGTCGCGCGCACCTTGCCGGTTCACGCCGCCCCGGCCGCCCGCCGCGCCGCCTGTGCCATCGCCGCCCGCCTGCCCCTCGAAGGCGCCCCCCGGGCTGTCCGCCGAGCCGCCCTCGCCGCCGTCTCCGCCCGCCGCGATACACCCTGGACGGGTCGCGCCCGCGCCGCCCGCCCCGGGCCGGTCGTCGTCGTCGATCTCGCCCGGCTGACCGTCGGCGCCCGCCCGCGCCGCGCGTCCGTCAGCCCCGCGCGCGCCGCCGAGGCCGTCGGCGCCGCGCCCCGCCTCGAGGCGTACCCCGTCGCGCAGCGTCAGGCCGCCGCTGTCGACCGCCACGAGCGCCAGCGATGCGCCGCCGGGCGCTTCGGCGTCGGCGGCGCGCACCGTCAGCCGCGAGAGCTCGACCCCTGCTGGCAGGTCGCGCGCCAGCATCGCCAGCGCCGGGCCGTTGAGGACCGTGCGCCCGGCGCCCCGGGTCCAGCCCGCGTCGGGGTCGTAGCCGCCGTGCAGACCGACGCCGTCGGGCAGCGCGAGCGTTTGATCGAGGTCGAACTCGCCGGCCGCCAGCAGGATCTGGGTCGCGCCGGCCTGCGCCGCCAGCTCGAGGGCGCGCTGCACGCTGGCCACGGGGGTATCGAGCGTGCCTTCGCCGAGGTCGTCGCCGTCGAGCGCCACGAAGACCGCGCGGGTCGAGTCGCCGTCCACGCCGTCGCAGTCGGTATCCTCGCCATTCGGATCGGGCACGTCGATCTCGCCGGTGGGCATGCACGGTGGGGGCCCGTCGGGCGCGGCGTCGAACGCCGTGGCGTCCAGCGCCGGGTCGGGGGTCGTCGCGTCGGGCATGGGTCCCGTGTCCGGCAACGCGCCGTCGACGATGGCGTCTGGCGCGCGTGCGTCGAGTGGTGCTGCGTCGGCCGGCGCTGCGTCCAAGTCGACGGGTCTTGCGTCGCTCGGTCCGGTATCGATCGGCGCTGCATCGACCGGCGCTGCGCCTTCTGTCTCGGGCCGGGCGTCCACCACCCGCAGATCGGGCCGCCCGCCGTCGCCGACCGGCGCGCCGGTCACCGCGTCGTCGCATCCGATGGCCACCAGGCCCCAAGCCACCGCGATCCAGAGCGTGCATCGTCTCACGATGCCTCCTCGGCGCCACGGTGCCATGCGCAGGCGGGCCGATGACAGAGACGCGCGACGGCTCGACCGGCAGGGCCGCCGACCGCGAGCCGCTACTCGCCCTCGATGGCGGCGATGGTGGCCGCGATGTGCTCGCCGACCACCCGCGATCCCTGCACCGACGGGTGCACCCCGTCGGCGTCGTAGAGCGAGCGCTCGGCGGGCGAGACCACCTCACCGGCGGAGACGAACCAGGCCCCCTCGATGGCGTCGGCCATGCGCTGCAGCCGCGCGCCGTGGGCCTCGAGCTCGTCGACGCAGCGGTCGAAGCCGAAGTCGGCGTCGTCGGGGATGCCGTAGTAGCCCACGAAGAGCACCCGGCTGCCGTCGGCGATCACCGCGCGCACGAAGTCGGGGATCTCGCCGGTCAGCCCGTCTTCGCCGATGAGGCCGTCGAGCACGGCGTCGCAGTCGCCGCAGCCGCATCGGTCGTTGACGTCGTTGCCGCCGCCGTCGAGCACGACCCAGCTCCAGTCGCCGTCTTCGTACTGACGGCGGATGTCGAAGCCGTCGTCGTCGGGCTCTTCGGGCGCGAACTGCGCCCCGCCCTGCGCCCGGTCGACCACGGCGCGCCCCAGCCGCTCGCCGATGATCTCGGGGATGTCGCGGCCGGCGGCCTCGTGGAAGTCGAAGATCGAGTCGCCGAGCGTCAGGATGGGGCCGCCGGCTCGCTCGGCGGGCTCTGCGGGCTCTGCGGGCTCTGCGGGCACCTCGTCGAGCATCGCGTCCGGATCGCCGCAGGCGGCGAAGGCGAGGCTGAGGGCGAATACGGCGAGCAGGCGGGTGTAGCGGGTCATGCGGGCCTCCGATCGGGTCTCTCTGCGTGGGACACCCCGGCGGCGCCGGATGGCAGGTCGAGCGGCGAACGGCAGGTCGGGCGGTCAGCGATCTGTCATGGGTTGCGCCGCGCCGTCGGCCGGTCCACCTTGTTCGGGTGTTGCTTCGAGGGTGAGGGCACAGGCATGCGACGTGACTCGGGTGCGCAGAGGACGATCGTGCAGTTCGCGCGGGCCTGCGGTCTCGAGGTGAGCCGGGTGATGAAGGCGGCGCGCAAGGCGCTGGCCATCCCCGGGGGGCGGGCGCGCGACAAGAACTACCTGCTCGATCCGGCCGAGCAGCGGCTGCTGCTGGACGCGTTGGGCCTCGCGCCCCTCGAGAGCGCGGCGTCCGCGGCGGCCGAGCCCGAGCCGTCCGAACCGCCCGCGCCGGCCGAGCCGCCGCTGATTCTGCACAGCGACCCGCCGTCGCCCGTCGCGGCGCTGGCCTTCCGCCCCGGCCCGCGGGATCTGCACGTACACGCCGACGTCATCAGCGCGGTCGAGCGCAACGCGCATTTTCGCAAGCGCTTGAGCCTCGTGCTGCAGCACCTCACCGCCCACGGGCGCACCGCGCAGGTCAAGCACTGCGCCGATCCGACCAACCGCGGCTGGCGGCGCACGCCGTTCGGCGGCAACGGCGGCATGCAGTACTACCTGTGGTGGGCCCCGCGCGGCAGCCGGCCGGTCACAGCGCTGGGCGGCGACGCCGACGAGATCTTCGTGCGCGCTCTGCGCCATCACGACGACCACCGCCCGCTCGACCCGGCGGCCCGCGACGACTACCTGCTCTTCGCCGCCGAAGACACCGAGGACGAGGGCTACGTCACCCGCCCGTGGACCGCGCCGCAGCTGGCGTTCGTCGACGCTCACGATCCGGTGCGCTTCGTGCTCGGCCGGCCGGGGTCGGGCAAGACCACGGTGCTGTGGAAGGCCATCGAGGCCCGCGCCGGGCAGCGGGTGCTGTACCTGACGTGGTCCCGGGCGCTGACCCGCATGGCCGGCGAGCGCTTCGCCGCCTTCGCCCCGCAGGACACCGCGGTGCGCACCGTCGACGTGGTCAGCCTGCTCGGCGCCCTGATCGGCGAGGATGTCGTGCGCCAGCCGCTCGACCAGAGCCGGCGGCTGTTCCTCGAGGCGCTGGGGTCGACGGGCGACATGGGCGGCTGGCGGGGCTACGGGGACGAGCTCTACGCCGAGGTGCGGGCGATGCTGGTGGGGCGGGCGGTGCCCGATCAGCCGGGCGCGGTCGTCGAGCACGGGCTGGCCCGCCTCGAGGCGCAGACCTACATCGAGGCCCGCGCCGGCGAGATCGGCCACTCGATGGCGGCGGCGGCGGCGGCGGCGCTCGCGGCGCTCTCGGCGGACGACCGGGCGGCGATCTTCCCCGAGCTGGTGGCGGCGACGACCGCGGTGCAGCGCCTGCGCGACGATCGGCTGCCCGCGGGGCTGGCCGACTTCGATCGGGTGGTCGTCGACGAGGTGCAGGATCTGACCCTGCTCGACGCGGCGGTGATCGTCGAGCTGTGCCGGGCCATCGCCCGTCGGCGCGGCCACGGGCCGTGTCTGCTGATGGCCGGCGACGACGGGCAGACGGTGCGCCCCTCGGGCTTCGACTGGGGCCGGCTGGCGGACCGGGTCGCGGCGGGGCTGGCGCGGCCGAAGAAGTTCCAGCTCGAGGAGAACCTGCGCTGCCCGGCGCGCATCGCGGCGGTGGTGCAGCGGGCGTCGACGTTCTACAGCAGCCTGGACAAGGGCATCCGCCCCACCAAGCAGGCGCGGGCCGGCGCGGGGCAGCACAGCGAGGCGTTCATCTTCCACGTCGACGGGCCGACGGTGGCCGAGGCGATCGAGCTCATCGATCAGCTCGACGAGGTCGAAGAGGTGGTGCTGCTCTCGCCCCAGGCCCGCCGCCCGGCCTGGCTGCCGCCGCGCCTGCGCGACACGGTGCGCACGCCGGCGGAGGTCAAGGGCCTCGAGTATCAATCGGTGGTGGTGCTCGACCCGGGCCGCTTCATGCGCGGCACCCACCCCGAGCTGCGCGAGATGGGGCACGGCCCCTCGGAGCACGCGGTGCGCACCCGCATCGACCAGTTCCGGGTGGCGCTGAGCCGGGCGACCGAGACCCTGGCCTTCGTCGACGTCGAGGCCGACGACGACGCCCGGATGCTGAGCCGCGACCTGCTCGATCGGCCGGTGCCCTGTGATCCCGAAGACCTGCTGCAGCACTTCACCGACGGCGACGTGGCCCCCGAAGACCGGGTGCAGAGTCGGCTCGACGAGGCCCGCGCGCTGGTGGACGAGGTGCCGCGGCGGGCGTGGCGCCGGGCGGTCCAGGCGGTGCGGCTGCTGGGCGATCCGGCCCTGCCCAACGGGGTCGCCTCGCCCGACCTGCGGCGGGCGGCCCAGGAGACCCGGCTGGCCATCGGCGCCCGGCTGTTGATCGACGGGCTGCCCGACGGCGTCGCGCACGCGGAGGTCGACGCGGCCATGCGGGCCTCGCTGGCGGCCCTCGGCTCGGACACCTTCGACTGGGCGTACGGCGGGCTCCTGGCGTGGTCCGACGGCCCGCAGGCCTCGCCGGTGAAGATGCTCGAGAACCTGCTGCTCATGCAGAGCGTGGGCGGGCGCTGGCTGACCGAGGCGATGGTGCCGGCCCATCAGCGGCTGCGGCGCCAGCTCGAGACCCTGGCGCAGCGGCCCGGCGAAGCGGGGGTGATGATCGGGGACGTCGAGGCCTGGCTGCGGGTGATCGAGTATCCCGGCGACGTGCCGGCCAAGGCCCGCGCGCTGCGCCACGCGGCGGTCGAGGCGCTCATCGAGGGCGGCGCGCTGGAGGACGCCGACGCGGTCGCCGCGTGCATGCGGCCGCGGGACCGCGGGCTGCAGGCCCGGCTGTACGAGGCCCACGGGCGCTTCGCCGAGGCCGCGGCGGGCTTCGAGAAGCTGGGCGCCCGCGCCGACGCCCACCGCTGCTATCGGGCCGCGGGAGATTGGCGCCGGGCGCTGCAGACGCGGGCCGCGGGCGACGACGCGCAGGACCTGCGCTGGCTGGCGAAGGTCGAGCAGGTGCTGGGCGATCGACCGCTGGCGCTGTCGGCGCGGCTGACCGACGCCGAGCGCGAGCGGCTGGTGGCGCTGCTCGACTCCGCCTCCCCCACCGAGGGCTGAGCCCGACGCCGACTCAGTCGAGGATGGCCGGGCCCTTCGCGCCGTCGCCCTTCGGCGCGGGCGCCTCCTCGGCCGGCCGCGCGGCGGGCGGCGACTCTTCCAGGCTGACGACCAGCTCGGCCACCCGCCCCGCCGCCAGCCGGAAGCGCCGCCTGGCCTTCGCGTCGGCCGGCGTGGGCCGCAGCTCGATGACGCCGATCGGGTCGTTATAGCTCACGTCGGCGTCGAGCACCTTCACCCGGATGGTCTCGCCGCCGAGGTCGAACGGCGCGCTCACGGCGGCGTCGGCCAGCCACTCGACGGTCAGCTCGTCTTCGACGCTCTCGGTCAAGAGCACCTGGCGATCGCCGATCCAGCCCTGCAGGACGAGGTCGGGGTCGCTGCCGGTGTCCCAGTCGCTGCCGTCGGCCATGGTCGGCTCGACCTTCACCCGGTGCAGCCGCAGCCGATAGCCGCCGGGCCGGTCGAGGTCGATGGTGCCGCCGGTGGCCACGGGCGGCTGGTTGTCGGGGTTGAGCATCGCCCGGCCGAGCCCCTGGGCCTGATCGCGGGCGTGGTCGACGGTCTCCTGCAGCGCCGCCTTGGCCTTGTCGATGGGGTCCGCCGCCAGCGGCTCGCCGTTGACCTCGGATCCCGCCGCCAGCGGCCCGCCGGGCGGCTGGCCGGGCACGATGACCACCGCCATCTTGCCGGTGACCAGCTTCTCGGTCTCGATGCGGAACTGCGCCCGGTCGTCGAGGTGCGGCACGAAGCGGGGCTTGATCTCGAGCTTCGCCGCGATGCCGCCGGTGGCCAGGTCGACGTCGGCCACCTGCCCGACCGCCAGCCCGCGGATGTTGACGTTGTCCCCCGGCTTGAGCCCGCCGGCCTCGGGGAAGAGCACCCGCACGACGAACGGCGGATCGGCGCAGCCGCTGGCGGCGAGGGCCAGAGCGGCGAGGGCCAGAGCGGCGAGGTGTCTCATGTCACTCCTTCGATCAGGCCGAAGATCAGCTCGACGGCGATGGCCCCCAAGAGGCCGCCGACGACGGCCCGGGTCGTCGCCCGGCCGACGGCGTCGCTGCCGCGGCGGGCCTGCAGCCCGGCGGCGAAGGCCAGCGTGACCACGACCGCGCCGCAGACCGTCGCCCGGGCCAGCCCGAGCAACGTCGGGCCGAGGCGCACGTCTTCCAGCACGGTGTGGGCGAAGCCGGCGGTATTCTGGCCCAGCAGGCCGACATAGCCCAGGTAGCCGCCGACGATGCCCGCCGCCTCGAGCACCAGCGCCAGCAGCGGGAACGCGATCAGCGCGGCGACGAACAGCGGCGAGAGCCAGACCGCTTCGGGGGTGGTGCCGAAGGTGCGCAGCGCGTCGGCCTGGCGCAGATAGGTCTTGATGCCCACCTCGCTGGCCACCCGCGCGCCGACGCGCCCCGCCAGGAAGAGGCCGGTGTAGAGCGGGCCGACGTGGTGCAGCAGCACGACGCCGAGCATCGCCGGCAGCGGGTCGAGGTCGTCGAAGGCATAGCGCAGCCCGCTGCCGATCTGGATCGCGGTGACCAGCCCCAGCACCAGCCCCGAGGCGATGATGGCCGGCGCGCTGGTCACCCCGACGTCCCACAGCCGCTGCGCGACCGCCCGGGCGCCCGGCGGGCGCAGCCGGGTCAGGTGGCCGAAGCCGGCCAGCGTACGGCCGACCGCCTGCCGCAGCCGGGTCGCCAGCGGGGCGCGGGCGGTGCCCGGCTCACTCGGCGGCGGGTCGTGGGCCGCGAAGTGCGCCTCGAGGTCGGCGCGGATGGCGCCGAGCGCTGTGTCGCGGGGTCCGAAGGCGGCCAGCTTCTCGGCGGTCAGCAAGGGCTCGAGGCGGTGCGTATCGGGGTCGAGATAGACCACCCGATCGGCGACCCGGGCGACGAGCGCGTAGTCGTGGGTCACCACCAGCGTGGCCTGCTCGGCGCCGCGCGCGGCGAGGATGGCCTCGGCGACCCGAGTCGCGCTGGCGGCGTCGAGGCCGGCGGTGGGCTCGTCGTAGAGCAGCACCGGCGGGGCCTGGACCAGCGCCCGGGCGATGGCCGCCCGCTTGCGCAATCCGCCGGAGAGCTGGCTCGGGCGGGCGGCGAGGTGCCCCGGGGCCAGCCCGACCGCGTCGGCCGCCGCTCGAACCGCGCGCGCCCGCTCGGCGGCGGGGCCGCGGTGGGGAAACCCCAGGTTGTCGGCGACGCTGAGGTCGTCGAAGAGCGCGCCGTCCTGAAAGACCACGCCGACCGGGCCGGCGACCCGCACCGCGCCGGCGTCGGGCCTCAGGTTGCCGGCGATGAGGTCGAGCAGGACCGACTTGCCGCCGCCCGACGGGCCGACGACGACCACCACCTCGCCCGGGGCCAGCGTCAGGTCGACCCCGTCGAGGATGCGCCGCCCGCCGAAGCCCTTGACGACGCCGGCCAGCTCGACGGGTGGGCTCGGCGCGTTGCCGGTCTCGGTCACGGGGGCGCCGGCCGGCGATCGACGACCATGTCGACCGCCACCCCGTCGCGGTCGAAGCTCAGCGCGCCGTCGACCCGCAGCGCGGCGAAGACGCGGTCGAGCCCGGTGGCGGTGAAGCGCAGCACGGCGGCGTCGGTGACCGCCGGCGAGCGGGCGGCCCGGCCCAGCGTATCGAGCAGCGCGCCGTGGCCGGCGAGCAGCACCGCCCGATCGCCGAGCACCCAGCGGCTCTCGAGCCCGGCGGCCTCGGTCACCGGCTTCCAGGCGGCCCGATCGAGGGTCGCCGGCGCCCGATGGCCCACCGCGGCGGCGAAGAGACCGTCACCGCTCCAGACCCCGGCGAGGCCGGTGGCCGGGGCCAGAGTCGCGTCGAGCGGCGCGTGCCCGCTGATCGCGGCGATGGTGGCCGGCAGGTCGCGGCCGTGGGCCAGGACGCTCCACAGCGCGGGCAGACAGCGCGGACCGCAGCGATCGAGGTCGGACAGCAGGGTCGGCAGCGGTCGATCGGGCGGGCCGAACTGCGGCGTGAGCACCCGGGCGAGCTCGGCGGGCGGCTGGGCCAGGGTCAGCGCCGCGGCCGGTCCCCGGGCGGGCAAGCCGTCGGCGACCACCCCGTGGTCGATGGGCGCGGTGCCGTCGCGCAGGCGGGCGAGGGCCGAGCCGGGCGCGCTCGCGGCGAGGCGGACCCGCACGCCGCGGGCGGTGCGCACCACCGCCGCGGTCGTCTCGACCAGGGCCCGGGCGGCGGGCGCGCTCATCCGCTGCGGCCGCAGGGCCTCGGCCCGGCCGGCCTGCAGCAGCCGCGCGGCCCCCGGCGGGGTCGGCCCCTGCCCCACCACCGCCTGCAGCGCGCGCACCTCGTCGATCATGCGGCCGGCGGCGAGCCAGCCGGCGTGGTGCACCCCGACCCGGGCCAGCTCGTCCTCGGCGGGCCAGCCGAACTGCGCCGCCCGCCGGGGGCCCCAGACCCCGCCGGCTTCGGGCAGCGCGGCCATGCCCGCCGCCAGCCCGCCCGGGCCCAGGTCGAGATCCCAGACGACGTCGACCACCGTCGCCGGCTCGGCGCCGCCCCGCCGATGCACCACCACGACGGTCGGCAGCGGCCGGTCGAGCAGGCGATACAGCGTCGGCTGCATGCCGCCCAGCGCCGCCTGGATGGCCCCGGCGGGCCCCAGCTCGGCGTCGAGGGCCGCGGCATAGGTCTCGGTCGGATCGGACGTCCGGGCGACCGCCAGGGCCCCTGCGGTCGCCGCCAGCCAGGCATCGGGGGTCACCGCGGCGCCCGGCGCGCCTTGCGGGCCTTGCGCCGGGCGCCCCACCATCCGCAGGTGCAGCCAGGCCGGCGGCAGCGGATGGGCCCGCAGCCAGCGGTCGAAGGGGCCGGCGGGCCAGGGCTCCCCGGGCGCGAGCCGCGGGTCGCCGAGCGGGTCGACGTCGGCCAGCACCCGGGCGGCGTCTTCGGCGGCCCGCAAGACCCCGAGCACCGGCCCCGCCCGCAGCGAGAGCCACACCGGCTGGTCGGGGTCGACGCCCAGACCGGCGACGGGCGCGGCGATGTCCAGGTCGGGTCCGGGCAGCGGCAGGGTCGGCCCGATGCCCAGATCGACGCTCGCCCGGCGCAGCGCCGCGGGTCGCAGCACCGCCGTCAGCGGCGCGTCGGGCGGCAACAGGTCGGCGAAGCCCGGCGGGGGCGGCGGCGCCGGGCGGGGCGCGCCGGCGCAACCGACGAGGGTGCAGATGCCCAGGGCTATGGCGAACAGACGCAGCACGGCCGCTACCGTATCCCGCCCGCGGGCTGCCGACAATCCGCCGCCGATCGCGCCTCGATCGACGGCGTCGGGGTCACGGCGGGAATGAACCCGGCGCCGCTGTGGGTCATCTGCACTGTGTACGACCGCTTTTCATCGATGGCCCGTTCCATGACACCCTGAGCGGGCTCAGCAGACATACATCGACCGCCAGGAGGACCCCATGCACCGCCGCAGCGCGACCACCCAGCTCATTCGAGATGTGCTCAAAGAAACGTATCTCGGGCTCGACATCGGCCACATCGCGTTGGTCGAAGAGGTCGGCTCGGGGGCCGGCAGCCGGGTCGAGGTGACCCTGCGCGAGGCCCGCGACGATACCCGAGAGCAGGTCATCGCCGGCCGGGGCGTCGGCATCGTCGACGCGCTCTACCACGGGCTGGTCGAGCACTACGCCCCCGAATACCCCTCGCTGCGTACGATCACCTTCACCGGCTTCGACGTCACCGGACGCATGGGCACCGGCCACAAATCGGGGCTCGACGCCGAGGCGGCGGTGACGCTGACCGTCGAGAACTCCGACGGGCGCACGTTCGAGTTCAGCGAGTCGGATCGCTCGCTGGTCGCCGCCTCGCTCAAGGTGGTCACCGAGGCCGCGGAGTACTTCATCAACAGCGAGCGGGCGTTCGTGACGGTCTACCGGGCGATGTGCGACGCCCGCGAGCGCGGCCGGGCCGATCTGGTGCAGACCTATACCGGCCAGCTCGCCGAGCTGGTCAATACCACCAGCTATTCGGAGGTCATCGAGCGCATCAAGAGCGAGGCGCTCTGACGGCGAGCGGCCGTGGGGGCGGGTCGGATCCGGGGGCGCGTGCTATTCGTCGCAGGCCGAGGCGGTGCATGACCAGGTGCCATCGTCCATACACGAGCACCAGTTGCAGTCATCCTGCGGGCAGTAGTCGGCGCCTTCGGCGTCGGGGTCGCAGCTCTCCCCGGCGAGGCACACGGCGTTGGCGTCGTCTTCGTCGTCGCCACACCCCGCGACGAAGAGCGCGGCGATGGGCAGGCAGAGCAGCAGCGCTGCGGTTCGGATCCGGTTCATATCGAGTTCTCCCTTCGGTGATCACCGCCGGCCGACTGCAGAGCCCCCCCCCACAGCGCCCGTCGGTGGGCCGTCATGACGCCGCCGCTCGTTGATCTTACCCGCCGTAGCGGGCGACGACGGCCTTGGCCTCTTCGACGAAGGCCGCCTTGTGGAAGGCGTCGAAGTTGGCCCACGTCGAGAAGGTGCTCGGGTCTGCGACCCGGTCGACGAAGAGCCTGCCTTCGAGGTGGTCGAACTCGTGCTGGTAGGTGCCGGCCGTCAGCCCACGGGCCTCGAAGTCGAGCGGGGCGCCGTGGCGGTCGACCGCCTCGACCCGAATCCGCATCACCCGCGGCACGCGCCCGCGCAGGTCGGGCACCGAGAGGCAACCCTCGTAGAGCATCTCCGTCTCGTCGGTGAGCGGGGTGATCGTCGGGTTGACGAAGACCGTCAGCGGCACGTTGGGCTTGTAGGGATAGCGCGGGTTGTCCTGCACGTGCACCGCGGCGATGGCCACCGAGTGGCCTACCTGGGGCGCGGCGAGGCCGGCGCCGTTGGCCGCCTTCATCGTCTCGATCAGATCGTCGATGAAGCGCTGCATCTCTTCGGACGCGAGCTCGTCCATCGAGATCCGGCGGGCCTTCTTGCGCAAGATGGGATCACCAAGCTTCACGATGGGCAGCACCGCCATGTCAGCTGGCCTCCCGGTAGTGCGGCACCCAGCCGGCGGTGTCCTTGAACAGCCGCACGCAGCGGATGGCCTTCTTCTCGGTGAGCAGGAAGCGATGATGCCGCCCCGCGGGCACGACGATCAGGTCGCCGGCCTCGACCACCACCCGCATCCAGCGGTCATCGGTCGAGCGGATGTCGAAGATGCCTTCGCCGCCCAGGGTGAAGCGCACCTCGTCGTCGTCGTGGTGGTGCTCGTCGACGAACTTGGCGCAGAGGGCGTCGAGGTTCGGCGTCTCGGGGGTCAGCTGGATGACGTCCTGCTCGATATAACCCCGCTCGCCCTTGAGCGCGTCCAGATCGGGCTGGTGGGCCGCCGGCTCGAGCGGCAGCGCCTGCACCGGGATGCCCTGGGCCCGCAGCTCGTCGGCGCTGATCGCGGCGTCCTCGCCCTTGTCCAACCACCAGGCTCTCATCGCTGCTCCTCGTCGCTCGGGTGTCGCTCGGGGCCGCGGGTCGGATCGAGGCCCATGCCCCGCATGCGCACCGCCAGCCCGAAGAGGTAGTCGAGGCACTCGGCCTGGGTCTTGGCCTGCCGCCAGTCGCGGCCCCAGACGTAGACCCCGTGGCGCCGCACCAGCACCGCGTCGGCGTCGGGCCAGGCCTCGATGGCCGCGGCCATGTCGTCGGCCAGGTCGCACTCGTGGGCGGTATTCTCGATGATCGGCACCGCGAGGGTGTCGTAGTAGCCGTGCCCGCGCAGGCCCTTGATCATCTCGATGCCCGCGATGCGGAAGGCCTCGGGCGAGATCATCGTCGCCAGCACCGCGTCGACGCTGTGGCTGTGCAGCACCGCGCCGGCGTCGCGCAGGCGGAAGGCGTTGAAGAACAGCGGCGCGCAGGCGGTGAGCTTCAGGCCGTCGTCCGCCGGGCGCTCGATGACCCGGCCGTCGATGTCGAGCACGAAGACGTCTTCGGGCCGGATGCGCTCTTTCTGCACCCCGCTGGGGGCCATGTAGATCTGCTGGCCGTCGCGCAGGCTGATGCCGCCGCCGGTGCCGGTGCACCAGCCGAGGTGGTAGAACTGCCGGCACAGCTCGGCGACGAGGGCCTTGGGGTCGCCATCGCGGGTGTTCATCGGGTCTCCGCGGCAAGTGATTGCAGAGACAGTGGTTAGCATCGCCCGGCGGGGGCTCACAAGGGCCGATAGGCCTCACAGAGCAGCACCTCGAAGCCGCGGGCGGGCCAGAAAGCCGAGGCGCTCTGGTTGCCGGGGTCGAAGTTGACCTGCACGAAGGGCATGCCGCGCTGCTGGAAGTGCGCGAGCGCCGCGTCGACCAGCGCGCCGCCCACCCCGCGCCGCCGCTGATCGGGGCGCACGGCGAGGTCGAAGATCATGCCCACCTGCCGCACCCGGAACATCGGCGCCCGCTGCCCGCCGCCGCCCACCAGATAGCCCAGCACGTCGCGGTCGCCGGCGTCGGTCGCCACGAGCACCACGCTGTCGGGCTTGTCGAAGTGGCGCCGCACGAAGGCGCGATAGGTGCCCTCGGCGTGATCGGCGGTGGCGTAGAGCACCGGGTCGATCGCCTGATGGGTCGCCATCAGCTCGAGCCAGCGCGCGACGATGGCCGGCAGGTCGGCCCGGGTCGCGCGGCGGACGCGCACGGCGGTCATCGGCCCAGCGCCCCGCCTTCGCGGCAGACGACGTCGAGCACGTCGCCCTCGACCGGCCCGTCGCCGAAGATGCGCGCCCGGCACTCGGCGTCGGAGTCGCAGCCGACGTGCTGGCACAGCCCGCCGACGCACTTCATGAACCCGTAGTCGTCGGGGTCGTCGCAGTCGGTGTCGATCTCGCACGGCGCGGTGCAGGTGCCTTCGAGGCAGCGGGCCTCGACGCTGCGCAGCAACGCCACGCACGACCGATCGCTGTCGCAGCCGGTCTCGACGCACTCGCCGTCGACGCAGGCGTGAAAGAGCGGGCAGGCCAGGTCGTCGCGGCACGGCTCGATGCACTGCCCGCGCACGCAGCGCTGCTCTTCGCCGCAGTCGTCGGGCCCGACGCACTGCACGCAGACGCCGCCCTGGCATGCCCCCGGCCCGCAGTCGGCGTCGTCGCTGCAGCGGCTCTCGCAGCGGTTGCCCTCGCAGACGAAGTTGCAGTTCTGCTCGAAGGCCTCACACGCCTGCATCTCGCCCTCGGCGCAGGTCTGCTGCAGCGCCTCGCAGCCGTCGGCGAAGCGCACGCAGTCGGCGACGGCGTTGCACTCGATGACGTCGCAGCCCTTGGCGGTGGGGGTGATGGGGAACTCATCGGTCACGCAGACGTTGCGCACGCACGACAGCCCGTCGGCGCAGTCGTTGCGCGCCCGGCAGCTCTCGCCCTTCAGCCCGCGGTTGGCCGGCACGGTGATCTGGGGGCCCGTCGGCTCGTCGTCGTCGCAGCCGATCGCCGGCAGAGCCAGGGCGCAGATCGCCAGAAATACCCACAGTCGCGCCATCTCGTCCTCCGACGGCCCGCCGGGGGCCTCCCCGCTGATTACGGCACCCGCACCGCGAGACGCAAGAACGCCCGCGCCTCAGGCCGTGAGGTCGAAGGCGCGCCGGGCCAGACCGGCGGCGACGCTGGTGAAGCGATCGCCGAGCACCACCCGCTCGGCGCCGAAGCGGTCGGTGAAGGCGGCGTGCACCGCGGGCACCAGCGAGGTGCCGCCGGTCATGAAGACCCGGTCGACCCGGGCGGCGGGCAGGCCGGCGGTGGCCAGCGCCTCGTCGACCGCGTCGCCGATGAGCTCGACGTCTTCGGCGATCCACCACTCGAAGTCGTCGCGGCTGATCTCGACGTCGAGGTCGACCGGCCCGTCCCGCAGCACCACCTGCGCGACGTCGTGGCTCGACAGCGCGATCTTGGCCCGCTCGACCGCCTGGAAGAGCGCGAAGCCCAGGTCGTGGCGGATGAGGTGCAGGAACGCGCCGACCCGCGCGGGCGCCTCGCTGCCCGCGGCGATGTCGAGCAGCAGCGCCATGGTCTCGCGGGACTTGAGGAACGACAGGTGATGCCACTTCTCGAGGTGGCCGAAGAGCCAGCTCGGCACCTCCATCGAGCGGGTCAGCGTCTTGTAGCGGGTGCCGGCCCCCAGCGCCGGGGCGACGACGTTGCGCACGATGCGGCTGTCGAAGACGTCGCCGGCGATGGGCTGCCCGCTGGTGGCCAGGATGGCGTCGGCCCGGCTGCGGCGGTGGCTGGGCCCCACCTCGAGCAGGCAGAAGTCGCTGGTGCCGCCGCCGAAGTCGGCGATGAGCACCACCTCGTCGCGGCCGGTGGACGCCTCGTACTCGTAGGCGGCGGCGACCGGCTCGAAGGTCAGGGTCACGTCGGTGAAGCCGGCCCGGGCCAGCGCCGCCCGCAGGCGCTTCTCGGCGAGGGCCTCGGCGTCGACGTCGTCGGCGCCGGCGAAGCGCACCGGGCGCCCGGCGACCGCGCGGTGACCCAGCGGGCCCAGCGTCTCCTCGGCCTGTCGGCGCAGCTCGACGACGAAGAAGCCGATCAGATCCTCGAGGGTATAGCGCCGGTTGTAGATGTCGGTGGCGGTGAACGAGGTGCTGGCCAGGAACGACTTGAGCGACTGGATCAGCCGCCCCTCGCCCTCGTCGAGCCGCCGGCGGATGGCCGCGGGCCCGGCGAGCGCGTGCGGTGGTCGCCCGTCGTCGGGCGGCGCGAAGTGCAGGACCGAGCGGAAGACCCGGGCCCAGGTGTCGTCGCTGCGGAACTCGGCGAGGCGGGCCTTGCCGTCCGGACCGCAGAGGGCGATGGCGCTGTTGGTGGTGCCGAAGTCGATGCCGATGGCGGGCTGCATGGGGGCCTCCACGGGGCTGCAAGTGGTGCTGGGGTCTCGAAAAAAGGGCCGGCAGCCTACGCGGTCGGGCGGCGGCGGGCAAGCGCGGTCGACGGGGCTATCGGGCCCGCGCCTCGGCGATCACCGCGGCCACCCGGGCGGCGCCGTCGGTCGGCGCGCGGCCCGTCGGCCGGATCGGCGTGCCCGGCAGATTGATGCGCACCACCTCGTCGTCGATCGGCGGCGCGCCCAGTTGCCCGTGCACGTTGAAGCCCACGCAGCGGATGCGGCGGTCGGCGCCGAGCCCGCAGGCGTGGGTCGGCGAGACCGCGAGGCCGCCGGCGGCGTCGAGCGCGGGCCTCGCGGGCAGCGCGTGGGACAGCCGCACCTCGAGCACGATCCGCCCCGTCAGGATCTCCGGATCGTCGCGCACCTCGCCCCAGCAGGCGACCTCGCCGTCGGCGCGGCGCACGCACATCGCCGAGCCACCGGCGGCGATGGCCTCGGCCCGACCGAAGGCGGGCAGGGTCTCGGTGAACGACTCGGTGTACACGTCGTAGGGCGGCTCGCCGCCAAAGCTGTCGGGGTGAGCCGGGGGCCGTTTGCCGCGCAGGCGGCGCTTCGGGCCCTCGCCGACGAGCACCGGGCCGTCGACCGCGCAGTGTCGGGCGAGCCGGCCGTGGCGGTCGATGTAGACCACGCCGCGCTCGATCGGCGTGCCGTCGTACTCCCAGGGCAGATCGGGCAGGCGGCTGCCGCGGCAGATCGGGTCGAAGGGCACCGCGGCGCGCACGCCGGTCAAGGTCGCTCCACGGGGGCAGGTGGCGTCGCTGTCAGCGGGCCGCCAGCACGGGCGGTCACCAACGGTCAACGGAGAGCCGAGGCAGCGCACCCGCCCGCGGCCGTCGAGCGCGCAGATCCGGTCCAGTCCGGCCGTCACGGTCGCGACTCCGCTCGCCGTCGGCTGCAGCGCCGGCCAATCGGCCATGCGTGCGTGCTTCGCCGAACGGAGGTCTCCGGGTTGCACCTCGAAGAGCTGACCGTCGGCGGTGAGCGCGGCGATGCCGCCCATGTCGCTGGCGATCGCGGTGATGCGCGCGCCCGCCAGCGCGTCGACCAGCCGCGGCGAGGGCTCGGCGTCGGTCAAGGGCAGCTCGTAGCCGGCGCCGACGGTGATCGCCGTCACCCCCTGCCCCACCACCGCGCCGGGCGCTGGCCCGTAGTTGCGCCCCCAGCAACGGGCGGTGTCGTCGAGCCCGATAGCGCAGGTGAACCCGCCGCCGACAGCCACCGCGCGGGCCTCGCCCGGCGCGGTCACGGGCGTCGCGCGGAAGTCGTCGGCGCGGCTGCGGTGGCACCACACCGCGCCGTCCGCCGACCGTCCGCAGGCCAGCCGCTTGCCGGGCACCAGCTCGGTCGCCGGCCACGGGGTGACGCGATGCCGCCAGCCGCCACCCGCGCGCCACGGCATGACGTCGCGCCAGCACTCGATGCCCGCCGGGCCGAGCGCGCAGAGCTCCTCCGGTCGATCGGACCAGAACGTCCGGCCACGGAAGGTCTCGGGCGCCACGAGCGCCGTCGACCAGACCGCCGGGTGGTCGAGCGGCGCGCGATCGGTCACGGTCCGGGTCGCCGGGGGCTCGGGTGCAGGCGCGTTCGCCCGCTGCGCAGCGTCGCGCGCCCGCTGCGCATCATCCTCGACCCACGCGCGGCGTCTGCCCTCCCACGCGGCGGCGCGCCGGGCCTCGGTGGTCTCGCGGGTCCTCTCGGCGACCCGGGCGGGGTCGATCTGGTTCAACAGCCGCCGCAGATCGCTCGGGTCGACCGCCTCGGGCGCGCGTACGAAGGCCTGCGCCGCCGCCGCGGCGCGCCAGGTGCCGAGGTAGCCGGGCGGGAACAGCGGCCACCGCGCCTCGGCCTCCTCCGGCGGCGGCTCGGCGGGCTCGGCCGCATCGGGCTCGGCCGCATCGGGCTCGGGCCAGTCGGGCTCGGGCCAGTCGGGCACGCCGCGGCGGGGCGCCGACCAGCACCAGCGCTCGCCGTCGCGCTCGCGGGCGCAGGTGCGCTCCGCCTTGCTGTACAGCCCGACCACATCCGCCAGCCAGGGCACCTCGACCGCCGTCCAACAGTCGAAGCCGTCGCCCGTCCGTTCGGCGCAGTCGGGGCCGCCCCAGCAGTAGACGCGGCCATCGCGCAGCGCGCAGGCGTGGGTCTCGCCCACCGCCAGGGCGGCGGACGGTGGTGAGGCCGGTGAGGCCGGTGAGAGCAATACGCCGATCAGCACCACCGTGGTCGGCAGCGCGCTCACGGCAGCACGGGCCCGCGGCCGGACGCGATGATCGGCCAGGCGCGGTCGAGCGCGGTCTCGACGGCGCGGGCGCGATGGCGCTCGAGCTGCTCGACGACGCGGGCGAAGTGGGCCCTGAGGCGCGCGTCCTCGGGCACGCGGGCGCGCTCGGGGCGGTTCCACTCGGCCGTACGCGGCGGCCCGGCGGCGTCCAGCGGCCCCCGCCCCCCGCGCCAGCGGGTGTAGCCCGGCTGAATGAGCGCCGCCTCTTCGATGAGCAGCCCGGAGAAGAGCACCCAATCGACGAGCGGGCCCTCGCGCACGTCCTCGACGTAGATGTAGTTGTCGGCGGCCGAGATGGCCTTCACCGCGGCCCCGCGCCCGTCGAGGGTCATCAGGTGGGCCACCGCGCACGTCGCGCCGTCGTCGTCGACGAAGATCGGCACCCGCCCGAAGATGCGGTGGTTGCGCGGGAAGCGGCCCGCGTCGGCGTAGGCCTTCAGCCGCTCGATCTGGCGGGTGCGGGCGTCGTCGAGGCGCGCGCGCCATACCTCGCGGGCGCTCTGCCCCGTGGGCGAGCCGGCGTGGGCGGCGGTGAGCTCACCACCGACGGCGACGAGCAGGAGCCAGGGTATGAACCAGCCGCGCATGGGACCTCCGTCTGCGGACGCGTCGATACCCGACCATAGGCCAGGCGCTCGGATTTCTGTCGCCGCCCGACCCGATCTTCCGGGAAAAACCACGGGGGGCGGGCCCGGACAGCGCGAGAAACCGTCGACGGGGAGCTGGCACGGGGTTTGCCGTCTCGGGGGCCGTGTCCGGCGTTATTCATCAAATTCGGGAGAAAATCATGTCGCTCCGCCCGACCCTCTGCTCGAACGCGCTGCTGGCGACGCTGCTGGCCTGCGCCGGCGTGCTCACCGCCTGCGAAGACGGCAACCTCGACCCCCAGATCCCCGACGAGCCGCCGGCGGACGCGCCGATCGATCCCGGCACGCCCATCGACCCGCCGGCGGACGATCCGCAGGCCGGCGAGCTGGTCGACCGGCTCGAACAGATCGCCGGCCTCGACGCCGAGGGCCTGCTGGCGCGCTACGCGGTCGACCACGTCGAAGAGCTGGGCTTCGACCCGCTCGAGGCGGCGCACCTCGACCTCATCGCCAACAGCCCGCTGGGCCTCGACGACGCCGAGCGGCAGATGCTGGGCGAGCGCGGCTTCGCGATCTCGGCCCGGCGCACCTTCCCGACCCATGGCTATGGCTACGCGTCGATCTACATGAGCGACCTGCCGGTCTACATCTCGGCGGACTCGATGCTCTACGCGGTGCACCGTTCGTACGACGACATCCTGCAGGCGCTGGAGATCTCGGCGCTGGCCCCCGACCTCGACTCGATGCTCGTCGCCATGCGCGACAGCCTCGCGGCGGGCGCGGCGGATGGCTTCGCGCCGACCGCCCGGGCCGACGTCGACCTCTACCTGACCGTGGCGCTGTCGGCGCTGCGCGGCGAGCGGGTGCAGCCGGTGGCCGGGGCCGACGGCGCGGCGGTGGCGGCGCTGCTCGACGGCATCGACGCCGCCCAGGGCCGCTATCGCGTCGACCTCTTCGGGGCCAGCCGCGACGTGGACTTCTCGCAGTTCACCCCCCGCGGGCACTATCTGCACCCCGAGCAGGGCGGCTTCCACGAGATTTTGCCGCGCTACTTCAAGGCGATGATCTGGCTCGGGCGCATCGACTTTCGCCTCATCGAGACCCAGCCCGACCACAGCCGGGTCTTCCATCGGCGGCAGCTGGAGGGCGTGCTCGCGCTCGCGGCGACGATGGACGCGGTCGCCCGCACCACCCACGGGCGCATCGACGAGGCCATCACCGCCTTCATCGGCGAGCACGACTACATGGTGCTCGGCGAGATCGACCGGCTGATGGGCGACCTGGGCGCCGAAGCCCCCGCCGGCTTCCCCGCGGCGCTCGCCGCCCACGACGATCGGGCCATCTCGGCGGCCATCGACGCCGGCGGCTACGGCGCGCAGCGCATCTCGTCGCACATCATGGTCAACGGCCTGGGCACGGGCACGATGCCGCTCTCGCGCTCGTTCGCGCTGCTCGGCCAGCGCTACGCCGTCGACAGCCACGTCTTCTCGAACGTCGTCTTCGACCGGGCGCAGACCATCGAGCCGCGCATGATGCCCGACCCGCTCGACGTGGCCTTCGCCGCGCTGAAGAACGACCAGGCCGCGGCGCTGCTGGCCGACGAGCTGCGGCGCTACGACCACGCCTCCGACCTGGCGGCGATGCGGGTGCTGGTGGACAACCACGGCGAGACCTACTGGCAGAGCAGCCTCTACACCCTGTGGCTCGACGCGCTGCGGGCGCTCTCGCCCGGCGAAGAGGTGGCCGATCCGGCCGCGGCGGGCATGCCGGCGGTCACCGGCACCGAGGCCTGGGGCCGGCGCATCCTCAGCGCGCAGCTCGCCTCGTGGGCCGAACTGCGCCACGACACTCTGCTGTACGTCAAGCAGTCCTACAGCGCGGCGGCGGGCTGCGAGTACCCCGACGCCTATGTCGACCCCTACCCCGCCTTCTACGGCAAGCTCGAGACCTTCGCCGCCCGCGGTCAGCAGCTCGTCGCCGGCCTCGAGTTCACCGACGCCAACCTCGAGGCGCGGGTGACGGCGTGGTTCGACAACCTGCTCGAGGTCTCGACCACCCTGCGCGAGATGGCCGAGCTGCAGCGCCAGGGCCTGCCCTTCGGCGAGGCGCACATGGCCTTCGTCAACGACGCGGTGACCCTGCTCGACGGCGGCTGCGTGCCCGCCGGCCTCAGCGGCTGGTACGGGCGGCTCTTCTTCGATAACGAGGGTGCCATCGAGTTCAGCCCGACCATCGCCGACGTGCATACCCAGCCGACCGAGGCCGACGGCACGCCGGTGGGCAAGGTGCTGCACGCGGGCACCGGGCTGGCGCGCATGATGGTGGTGACCGTCGAGACCTGCGAGGGCCCGCGGGCCTATGTGGGCGTCGCGTCGAGCTACTACGAGACGGTCACGGAGAACTACGAGCGGCTGACCGACCCCCAGTGGCAGGGGCTGGTCGGCGCCGAGCAGGACGTGCCGTGGATGCAGGATCTGGTGGTGCGCTGAGGCTGGACCCCCCGCCTCATCTGGATCTCCGCGGCCGCATCGGGCACCATCGGCGGCCGAACGACGCGGAGATTCCTATGATTCGTCTCATCACGCTCGCCCTGTGCGCCCTCGCGCTCGTCGCCTGCAGCAAGAAGGAGGGCGGGGACGTCACGGTCACCGGCGATCGGCCCGGCGAGTCCGGCTGCCTCGACTGCCTGACCCTCATCTCCCCCGCCGGCGAGGTGAAGCTGGACACCTCGAAGATCCAGAGCAGCGGGGCCACCCTGACCGCCGTGCAGCTCGACCTGAGCGCCAGCGGCGGTCAGGCGGTGACCCTGCCGGTCGCCGGCAACGGGCTGGGCAAGGCCGATCTGGCGGTGGTCGAGAAGCTCGACGGCATGCCGGCGGCCAACGACTGCAAGGCCTGGGGCAGCGCCTCGGCCAACCTCAAGGTCAAGTACGAGACCAGCAGCGGCTCGAAGGGCGACGTCACGATGAAGGTGCCGCTCAAGGTGCAGGACTGCCCGTGACCGGCCCGCGGGCGGCGCGCCTGTCGGCCCAGCTCGCCCTGCTCGCGCTCCTGGCTTCGCTCGCCGGCTGCCGCTGCCAGTCCGACGCCCCGGCCGAGCGGGTCGCGCTGCTCATCGGCGTGGACCGCCAGGCCGATCCGGGCATCGCCCCCCTGCCCGGCGCAGCCAACGACGTCGCGCTGATGAGGCGCCTGCTGATCGATCGGTTCGGCTTCTCCTTCTGGGACATCACCACCCTCACCGGCGAGGACGCGACCGCCGCGGGCATCCGCGAGGCGGTGCAGACGCGGCTGATCGAGCGGGCCGGACCGGGCACGGTGGCGGTGCTGCACTTCAGCGGCCACGGGCGGCCGGTGAGCGATACCTCGGGGGACGAGCCCGACGGCAATGACGAGGCCATCGTGCCCTACGATGCCCGCAGCGGCTTCGAAGGCGCAGAGGGCGACGCTGTCGGTATCCTCGACGACGAGATCGGCGAATGGCTCGACGCGCTCGTCGACCGCGGCGCCACGGTGACCTTCATCTTCGACAGCTGCTACTCCGGCTCGCCGGCCCGCGACGACAGCGGCGTCGTGCGCGCGGCCCCGCCCATCGGCGGGGCCCGCAGCGCAGGCGTCGACGACGGGCAGATGGCCGATCGCAGCGGGCGCTTCGTCGTCGTCTCGGCCGCCCAGAGCGATCAGACCGCCGGCGAGGCGGTCGACGATCGAGGCAACGCGGTCGGCCTCTTCACCTGGGCGCTGGTCAAGACCCTGCGTCAGCCGAACGCGCCGACGACATGGCGCGCGGTCGCGCCGGTGCTCGCCCGAGAGATCGGCCTGCGCAACCGCAGCCAGGTCCCCGAGCTGGCCGGCGAGGCGATCGACCAACAGGTCTTCGGGCTCGACGCGGCGCCAATGCCGCCGGGCGCGTTGTCTCTACGAACCGAAGAGGGCCGGCTGCTGCTCGAAGGCGGCGCGCTGCATGGGGTGACCGCGGGCTCGACCTGGGCCATCGTGCGCCCGCAGAGCGACGAAGCCGACGCGCCGCTGGCCGAGGTGCGCGAGGTCGGGGCAGTGACGGCCCGGCTGGCGCCCCCGCGCCACCCGGAGAGCGGCGCCGAGCTCGAGCTGGGCCCGCTGCCCGCGGGCACGTGGGCCGTCGAGCGCAGCCGCGTGCTGCGCGCCGATCCGCCGCGGGTGGCCATCGGCGTCGACGTCGACCCCCAGATCGCCGACGCGCTCGGGGCCATCGGCATCGAGCCGGTCACTGTCTTCGCGCCGCTGCGGCTGGTGGTCGAGGGGGCCGAGGCGCACTTCCGCTGGCTGGATGGTCGCCCGCTCGGCGCGCCGATGCCCGCAGAGCCGGCGGCCATCGCCCAGGCAGCGTGGCGGCTGACCCATTGGCTGCGCCTCGCCCGCTTGGACGGCGGCTACCCGGCGAACGCCGGCTTCGAGTTGCAGGGCGCCCGCCGCGGCCCACGGGGCACGTGGCGGGTGCACCCGGACGATGCCGTGCGCCTCGCCATCGAGAACCGCGAGCAATACCGCAAGTGGCACGTCACCGTGCTCGACCTCAGCGACGACGGCAGCATCACCCGCCTCTGGCCGCCCGTCGGCGGCGAGCAGCGCCTCGATCCGGGCCGTGGGGTCGTCGTGCCCGAGCGCGGCGGGCTGACGATCGCGTTTCCGCCGGGCCGAAAGCACACCGTCGACGTGCTCAAGCTGGTCCTGACCGCCGAGCGGGTCGACTTCACGCCGCTGGTGCGGGGCAACGCCGACGCCGGCGGTCACCCATTGGTGCGCTGGCTCTCGGCGACTCGTGGCTCGACGACGGGCACCCTCCGGCCGTCCCAGTGGGCGATATCGACCCTCTGGGTCGAGACGTGCGCGCCCGAAGACTGCCCGCCGTGAGCCGCCGTTGGCTCATCGGCGCCATGCTGCTCGCGCTCACGCTCGCGATCGGCTGGCTCTTCTACGGCGCCCCTGCCCCATCGACTGCGCTTGACGTCGACGTGGTGGGCTTTCGCTATCGCACGGCGGACGGGGCGTACGTCTTCGACGCGGACGCGCCACCCCGCCTGCTGGTGCCGGCGGGCGCCGTGCCCGGCGTGGCGTGGTCGACCGCCGGGCAGACCTCGACCGCCACGCTGCGGACCGCGGCGCTTCCCGGGGAGCTGCGCGTCGAGATCACGGGCTGGGATACGCCGCCAGCACCCGGCGCCGGTACGCTCGTGGTCACCCGCTCGGCGCAGATCGCGCGGCGGCCTGCGCGGTGGTCCGAGCGATCCGCGGACATCGCGGCCATTCGCCGGCTGACGGAGGCCCGCACGACGGACGCCGCGTCATTCGAGCGCGCGTGGAGCCGACTCGATCGGACCGACCCGGCGATCGATCTGTGGGCCGGCGTCGAGCTCGCCCGGGCCATGCAGTCGAGGGACGACCCCGACCGCGCGATCGCCGCCTGGCTCGAGGCGGCCGACGATGCCCGACGGCTGGGGGCGATCACCGAGGTCGCGCGCCGCTGTCGCGCCGCCGCCTACATCGCGTGGCGCCACCGACGCACAGCCGAGATGGAGCAGCTGCTCGCGCGGGCCGACGGGCTGTTCGACGCCGACTTCGATCCCGGCGGCCACGCGCGGCTGCGCTACATGCAGGGCCTCTCCGGGCGGCTGATCGGCGACTGGAACGCGGCGCGGCGCGCTCTCGACACCGCGGTCGCGGACTTCGAGCGCCTGGGCGACGAGACCGCCCACCGCGCAGCCCTGGAAACGCTCGCGCTGCTGCTCGCCGATCTGGGACGGAACGACGACGCGCTCGCCGCCCTCGAACGCATCGCCGAAGCCCGGATCAGCGACCCCGATGCCCGCGCCCGCTACGCCCTCAACCTCGGCTGGCTGACGCTGCGGGCGCTGCCCGAGAACCCGATCGCCGCCCAGAAGACCGAGCTGCGCCAACGCCTCGACGCTGCCAGGGAGGCGGCCCGCGCGAGCCAGGACCGCCTGCGGACCGCCAACGCCGCGGTCAACCAGGCGTGGGGCGCGCTGAAGCTCGGCGACCTCGACGCCGCCGAGACTCGGCTCGAAGAAGCCCGCCTGCTCGACCCAGAGGGCGAAGGCTACGCCGCGCCCTACGCCACGCTGCTGCAAGCCCGCGCCGACCTCGCCCGCGGCCGCCTCGACGCCGCCGAGGTCGGCTTCCGTCGCCTCGAAGCGCGCGCCCGCGCCGAGCAGGGCGCGGTGAGCGAGCTGCGCTGGCGGGCGCTCTTCGGCCTGGGTCGGGTGGCCCGCGCGCGCCCCGATCTCGACGCCGCCCGGGCCCACTTCGATCAGGCCCTGGCGGTCGTCGACGCCCTCGGCCGGCGGGCGGCGCTGCGCGGCGATCGAGCGACCTTTCACGCCGATCGGGCCGAGCTGGTGGACGAAGCCATCGACCTGACCGCCGAGCCTGAGCCGTGGCGCGCCTTCGGCTACGCCGACGCGGCCCGCGCCCGGCCGATGCGCGCGCTGCAGGCCGATGTGCGGGTCGGCGCGCTCGACCCCGCGACCCGCCGCCGCTGGGCCGAGGCGCTCGATATGGCCCGCGCCGCCGCCGAGGCCGCCCGCGAGGCGCACGGGCGGCTGGCGGTGGCGCCGCTGGCCGAAGAGGCCGCCCGCCGCCGTGAAGCCGAGGCCGCCGACACAGCCCGGGAGGCGGCCTTCGACGCGGCCTTCGCCATCCTCGACACCGCCACGCCCACCCCGGGCGGTATCGACGGACAGACCCTCAGCGGCCTGCTCGCCGCCGACGAGGTCCTCTTCGGTTTCCACGGCCGCTGGGCGTTCCGCGTCGATCGCCAGGGCACGCGCGCCCGGCGTAGTGCCATCGACGATCCGCTCGGCGACTGGCGGGCGCTGCCGGGCGCCGTGCGCCACGTCTACATCGTGCCCGGCGGCCACCCCGAGGCGTTCCGGCTGGCCACGGCCGGCGAGCGCCCGCTGCTCGAGCAGGTCTCGGTGTCGTTCGTGCCCTACGCCGGCCTGCTGGCCCGCCCGGCCGCCGCCTCGGCCGAGCGCCGGCCGCTGGTCGTCGCCGATCCGCGCCGCGACCTGAGCCACGCCGCCGCCGAAGGTCGGGCGGTCGCCGAGGCGCTCGACGGCGCGCGGCTGCTCGGTGGGGCCGAGGCCAGCCGTGATGCCGTGCTGCCCGCGCTCGCCAGGGCCGAGCCGTTCCACTTCGCCGGCCATGGCGTCCTGCACCCCGAGCGCCCGTGGGATGCCCATTTGCGGTTGGCGGGCAGCGACACCCTCAGCCTCTCCGACGTGCTGACCCACCCCATGGGGCCGAGCCTGGTCGTGCTGTCGGGCTGCGAGACGGGGGTCGACGCGGTCTTGCTCGACGAAGCGGTGGTCGGTCTGCCCGAAGCGTTTCTGGCAGCAGGGGCCCAGGCGGTCCTGGCCACCGATCGGCAGGTCGACGACCGCGCCACCCGCCGCTTCATGGATCGCTTCTACGCCGCCGACGGCGCCCGCGCGCCGGCGAGCGCGCTGCGCACGGCGGCCTTGCAGGCCCGCGCGGAGGGCGATCGGGCCTGGAGCGCCTTCCGCCTCGTCGGCGATCGGGGCCCGGCGCGCTGAGCCATCCGGCGCATGACACCCTCCGAATGACATGTGAGCCATGAAAGCTATGAGCGTTTCACATGTCATCGCTGCGCAATGTATCGAACGGTAGGGGTGATTACGAAGCAGGAATACCTGCCCGAAGCTTCCATTGTTTCTGTCACTGTGATAGATCTCACATGGCAGTTCGAGTCCGATTCAGAACTCCAAACAGCGTCGAATCCACCGCAGCGCCCGAGTTCACCGCCATGAACCCCCGCTCCATCGCTGACGACCTCGCTCGACGTCTCGCGGCGGCCATGCCCGACGGGCTGCCCGAGCCGATCCCGACCCATGTGTCGCTGACCGACCAGCTCGGCCTCGACTCATTGGTGCTGATGGCATTCCTCGCCGACGTGCGCGCCGACTACGGGGTCGAGCTGGGCCAGTGGATGATCCATCACGCGGCGCGGGGGCGGGATACGCTCGATTCGCTGGCCGCGCACCTGCAGTGGGCCGGCGCGCAGCCGCCGCGCCGGGTCGGCCAGCGGGGCTGACCGCCGCCCGTCAGATATCGACCGCCAACCAGCAGCCGGCCAGCAGCCGGGGCCCGGCCACCGGCGTCGTGCCGATCGGCGCGTCCAACCGCGGATCGGCGCCCGGCCCGAAGCTCGGCGCGAGGCCATCCAGCCGGAACTCACCGCCCGCTTCGCCGACCGCCGCGCCGATATAGGTCGAGATGCGCAGCCGGGTCAGCGCGGTGACCTGATGATCGAGCCGCACCAGCCCCGAGCGATCCGACAGGTTGGCCAGCCCGCTGATCAAAAAGCTGTGATCGTCCCAGTCGCCCGGCGCCAGCAGCGCCACGTTGAGCCCGGCGTAGTGCCGCCCGGTATACAGCGGCTCGAAGCTGCCGCTGCCCACCAGCCATGGCACCAGCTCGGCGTCGTCGTAGCCGGCGCCGTTGTAGAAGTATTCGCCGGTGACGTAGAGCGTATCGTCGTCGCCATAAGGGATGCCCCACTCGACGCTGCCGACCGCCTGCGGAATCCACTCGTCGCTGCGATCGGTGGCCCCGGGCAGCGTCGCGGGCACCGCGCCGTCGGGCTCGGGCTGCCAGGTGCCGACCCACTCGGGGCTCTCTTCGCCGTGGGTCACCGCGCCTTCCAACCGCACTTCGAGCGGCCCCACGCCCGCCGAGACGTCGGCGCCGATGCGCAGCGGCGCGTCCTTGCGGCCGACCACCGTCGCGCTGACCTCCGAGGGCCCGATGACCCACTCGACGCGCCCCGCGCCGCCGATCTGCTGCGGCTCGGCGGCCCCATCGAGCAGCGCCACGGCGTAGAGGTTGCCGCCGGCCCGTTCGAAGGGCACGTGCACCTTGATCAGCGGCACGCCGAGGCGCAGGTCGACCACCGACAGCGGGTCGAGCCGCTCGCGGTTGAGAAAATCGGTGGGGTTCCAGAAGCGGGCGGCGCCCCACTTGATGCGCTGCTTGCCCACCGTCAAAAAGACCCGCCGGTCGAGGTCGAACTTGAGCCACGCCTCGTCGAGCTGGATGAGCGGCAGTTCGAAGAACTCGCTGACGGTCACGAAGTCCTGCTGAATGCGCGCGCCGACGAACGCCCGGACGCGCTCGGTGGGCCGGCCGTCGAGGTAGAGGTCGATCAGCGCCGGCGTCTGCAGCGCGGCGGGCGCGATCGTGCCTTCGGGCGCGTCGTCGTAGGCGTCGCCGTACCCGCCGTAGTCGAAGCGCAGGGTGAAGCGGGCGCCGAGGGTCAGCGGGTCGTTGGCCTCGGCGAGCATCGACTCGATCGAGCGGTCGGACGGCGCGGCGCCCGCGGCCGTCGTGCCGTCCTCCGGGCCGCCGCCGAACATCGCCGCCTCGCGGTCGCCCTCGGCGGGCGGCGTCTCGGTCGGCACAGTGGTCGGCGCATCGGCCGCGACAGTGGCCGGCCCATCGGCGGGCACAGCGGCCGGCGCCTCACCGAACATCTCCGCCTCGAGCGCCGCCCGATCGTCGGTCTGCGCATAGGCCTGCGCGCCGAGCGCGGCCCCGCACAGCGCGCCCAGCCCGGCGCCGACGACGGCCGCCCACCTCATCGGCTCTGACTCTCCAGCCAGGCCTTGGTGAACATGTTGGCCGGCAGCGGATCGAGGTCGACCTTGCGCATCACGATGAGCGTCTGGTTCTCCTTCTCGACCTCGTCGTAGATGCGGATCTGCTCGGGGAAGTACACCGGCGTGCCCTTCGACGCCGACTCGATGCGGCGCCACTTGGGGTAGTAGGCGGTGCGCATCAGCCGCCCCGACAGCGCGAAGTCCTGCGCCTTGAGGATGTTGCCGGTGGCCTTGTCGATCCACAGCTCGATGACCGGATAGGCCGCGTCGACCCCGTCCTTGGCGGTGAGCTTGAGGTGATGCACCGGGAACTTGCCCAGCTTGGCCTCGCCCACATAGGCCGGGTCGAACTCCACCGCCAGCCGCGACTCGTCGAAGTCCGCCCGCCGGCTGTCGGTGCCGCCGATGCGCTCGCGCTCGGTGCGCCGCTCCCACTTGCCCACGCCGGGATCGTAGATGAACAGGTTCTCGTCGACCCGCAGGTAGCCCTTGCCCGCCTCGGCCTTGGGCCGCAGGAAGAGGATCATGAGCTTGTCGTCGGCGTCGCGGCGGTAGATCACCGTCTCGTAGACGACCTTCTCCTTGTCTTTCTCGCGCTGCTCGATGAAGGCGAGC
Organism: bacterium; assembly: GCA_030427205.1. Taxonomy (GTDB): domain Bacteria; phylum Myxococcota_A; class Bradymonadia; order UBA7976; family UBA1532; genus JACKDM01. Next base: position 34,488 of record JAUHXC010000028.1, read on the forward strand.
GCCTTGTAGTCGCCGCTGTTGCGCTGGCGGTCGTCGATCTCTTTCAAGAGGTCGACCATCTGGGCCGCGCTCAGCGGCTCGGCGTCGGCGACGGGCGTCGCGAAGAACGCGGCGAGCGCGAGGGCGAGTGCAGAGTGACGCATGGCGGGCCTCCTGGGGCCTGGGGCTGCGGGGCAGCCGCTATTCAGTGATGTGGATCGCGGTGATCGGGGGCATGTTGGCCGCCCGGGCCGCCGGCCACAGGGCCGACAGGCCGCACATGACGGTGAACCCGACGATCACCCCGAGCACTTCCGCCGGCTCGACCACCAGGTGCAGCCGATCGTTCATCAAGATGGCCTGCACCGCCTGGGACGGGATGGGGATCGCCAGCGCGTCGACCCCCACGGCGAGCAATGCGCCGCCCACCGCGCCGATCAGCGTGCCGAAGAGCCCGAGCATCAGCGCCTCGGTGAGGAACATCGCCAAGACCCGGCCGCGGCTCATGCCGATGGCCCGCAGGGTGCCGATCTCGGTGGTGCGCTCGCGCACGGCGATCCACAGCGCGTTCATGATGCCCACCGCGATGATGATCGTCAGGATGGTGATGAGCAGCGCGCTGACCGAGTCGATGGCGGTGATGACCCAGACGAGGAACGAGACCTCGTCGGTCCAGGTGGTGATGTCGATCTTCTGCCCGGTCCACTCCTGGCCCGAGATGGTCTGGAACTTCGCGAAGAACGGCCGCGGGTCGTGCTCCATGACGTCGAAGCCGGCCTCGGCATACGCCGTGCGCAGCTGCTCCATGACCTGCGGGGCGCGCTCGATGTCGTCGAGGTAGAGCATCACCGCGCCGGTGGTATCGTCGTCGAGCCCGTAGAGCTGCAGGATGGTCTGCTTGGGCAGGAAGATCGACCAGTTGCTCATCAGGCCCAGGTCGTCCATCACCGCCACGATCCGCACGTCGACGGTGTTCGACTGCCCGCGCAGGGTCTCGGTGCGGATCGTCAGCGCGTCGCCCACCCGCACCCCGAGCCGCCTGGCCTGGGTCACGAAGAGCATCGCGGTGTCGGCCTCGGCCAGGTCGCGCATGTCGCCCTCGCGGGCGTCGGGATCGAGCCCGTCGAGGTCTTCGACGTAGTCCCCCAGCCGCGCCGGGCGCAGGGTCTGGAGCAGCCGCTGCTCCTGCTCGACCGAGACCCCGTAGAGCGCGGCCCAGATCGAGCCGGCGTCGCTGACCACCCGCGACCAGCCGCGGTGGCGGTCGATGACCGTCGCCAGCCCCGCGACGGCCTCCTGCGCCACCGCTTTGACCTTGCCGGTCTCGGTGATCATTGGGAAGCCCTCGTCGGGCGTGGCCTTGTAGAAGCCGGCGACGTTGACGTGACCCGCCGCGAGGCTGGTCGCGCCCTTGATCATGCTGTCGTTGACCCCGTCGGAGAGGCTCATCAACAGCACCAGCAGGCCGGTGACCATCGCCAGGGCCAGCCCCAGCAGCGTGGTGCGCCGCCCGCCTTGCCTCAAGTTCCGCCACGCCATGAGCGCAAACATTAGATGCCCCCACCGACCCTCGGCACCCGATGCGCCGGCTGCGGACGCCGATGCCGGCGTTGCTCCTCCTCGACGCACCTCCAGTGCGCCATCGTCGTCGCGCCTTGGCCTCGACGGCCCGCATCTCGGCGCCTCGGGCACCTCGGCTTCGGTGGGTGCATCAGTCGGCCCCCCGCATGGCTTCGATGGGCTCGACCCGGGTCGCCATCCGGGCCGGGTACCAGGTCGAGACGAGGCTGACGATCAAGATGATGATCACCCCCAAGCCCAGGTGCTCGGCGCCCACCGTGGGGAAGAGCCGATTGCCCGAGAAGATGAAGACCATGATCTCGTTCTGCGCCGGGATGCCCACGTTGCCCAGCCAGATCACGATGCCGGCCCCGGCCAGGGCCCCCAATCCGCCGGCGATGAGCCCCAGGACCAGCGTCTCGAGCAGGAACATCGCCATCACGAAGCCGCGCTGCGCGCCGATGGCCCGCAAGGTGCCGATCTCGCGCACCCGCTCCATCGTCGCCATCAGCATCGAGTTGTTGATGATGACCAGGGCCACCGCGAAGATGATGAAGATGGCGATGTAGAGGATGACCCGAACCACCAGGGCCAGCTGGCCCAGCACGCCCGACGCCTCCTGCCAATCGACCACTTTGAGCTTCAGGCCCGCCGCCTCGGCCGCCGCCGCGATGGCCGCCTTGCTCTCGGCGATGCGGTCGCCGTCTTCGAGCATGATCGCCGCGTTGAGCACCAGCCCCTTGCGGTTCATCTCGGCGTCGAACTCTTCGCTCACCGCCATGGTGCGCTTCTCGCGCTTGAGGTCGGCCTCGGCCACCGCGTCGAAGTCGTCGTCGGCGCCGATGTCGATCTCGACGCTGTCGCCGCCGCCGAAGAGCGCGTCCTCGGCGTTGTCCCGGCCGACGAACTCGACGCCCACCTCGTCGCGGATGGCCTCCAGCTCGGCGCGGTCGGTGGCGGTCATCTGGCCGTACAGCTCGCGGAAGGTCATCAGGTCGAGCAGGTTGGCCGCGCCGGTCAGCTCGGAGCGCTCGAGGCCTTCGAAGACGAAGGTGCCCCAGACCCGCACGTTGACCGCCTTGAGCGCGTTGTTGCGGGTCCACGCGCGGATGGTGACCACGTCGCCCACGCTGAACGGATAGACGTCCACCAGCGGCGCGACCTGCTCGTAGAAGAAGGCGTGGCGCGCGATGGCGTTGTCGTCGTCCACCGTCAGGAAGAGCTCGAGCAGGACGCCCAGATCGAGCGCTTCGCCGTTGCGCTCGGTCTCGACCCCCAGCAGCGTCGCCAGCTTCAGGGCCAGCGCCTCGGCGTCGTCGGGATCGAGCATCAGCTCGATGGCCCCGCCCTGGGTCTTGAGCCGGCGCGCCTTGGCCGCCAGCTCGGCGGTGCCTTCGATGGGGATGCTGGCCTCGCGGGCCTCGGCCAGATCGTCGAGCAGCCGGGCCGCCGCGATCTTGAGCACCCGGTCGGCGTACTTCTGGTTGATCAGGATGCCCCGCCGCCCATCGGGCACCATCTCGCCACGGACCACCTTCAACCGGTCGAAGTGCTCGGCGAAGCGGCCCAGATCGGTGCCCACGTAGCGGATGAACATCACCCGCCCCTCGCCGGCCAGCGGCGCGACCCGGGTATCGAGGAACTCCAGCACCGACAGCGGCTCGCTGTCGAAGGTGGCCCACAGCGCGTCGCTCGCGGCGCGCTCGGCGCGGGCCAGCTTCTCCTTCAGCTCGGCGGCGCTGTCTTCGCCGGCGATGACCAGCTGATTGCGCAGGTCGGCGTCGAGCAGGCCCACCAGCCGCTTCACCTTGGGGACCAACGCCCGCGCGTCGGCCACCTGCCCGGCGCGCACCATCTCGCGCATGCGGCCCAGGGTGCGCTCCAGGTCCGACCCGCGGGTCATGTAGGCGGTGTTGATGCCCATCGGCACCACCGCCTCGACGTTGTCGACCTTCGAGATGACCTCGTCGATCACCGCGAAGTCGTCGATGCGCCCCCAGTCGGCCCCGCCCATGGTCATATCGCCGAAGATGGCCAGCTCGTCCTTGCCGTCGGCGCTGTAGACCTGCAGGTGCCCGGAGAGCGAGTGCACCACCGAGCGCTCGATGGCCCCTTCGATGGAGTCGAGCAGCGCGGTGCCGAGCACGAAGAGCATCGTGCCGAAGCCGATCAACGAGCCGACGATGAGGCTCTTGACCTTGTGGGCCCACAGGCTGCGCAAGGCCATGTAGACCAGCAGCTGGAGTCGGGCGAATCCGCTCACGCCGCGGCCTCGGTGGCCTCGTCGGACGCGATCTTGCCGTCGACCAGCGTGATCAGCCGCCGCGCATGGGCCATCACAGTGTTGTCGAGTGCCGTGCTCATCCGGCCGCCCTCCGGGCGGGATCTCCGCCACGTCGTCGGCCGGAGGCCTCCTCCTCGCTTCGACCCGTGCGGGCCAGCCCGCACGGCCTCCTTCCGCTCGGCGGCTCGCTCTCGCTCGCGTGTTCCGGCGGCGAGGCCGCCTCCACGGTGATGGCTCGACTCGATCATGCGGCAGCCTCCGTCGCCTCGTCGGAGGAGATCTTGCCGTCGACCAGCGTGACAAGCCGCCGCGCGTGCGCCATCACCCGACTGTCATGGGTCGAGAAGATGAACGTCGTCTCCTGATCGCGGTTGAGCCGCTCCATCAGGTCGAGGATCTGCTCGCCCGTCGCCGAGTCGAGGTTGGCGGTGGGCTCGTCGGCCAGCACGATGTTCGGCCCCGTCACCAGGGCCCGGGCGATGGCCACCCGCTGGCGCTGACCGCCCGACAGCTCGTTGGGCCGCTGGCCGAGCTGCTCGGTCAGGCCCACCTGATCGACGATCTCGCGCACCCGCCGATCGCGCTCGCCGCGGGTCAGGCCGCCCTTGAGCAGCAGCGGCAGCTCGACGTTCTGGGCCAGATCGAGCACCGGCACCAGGTTGAAGGTCTGGAAGATGAAGCCCAGCTTGTGCAGCCGCAGCTTCGTCAGCGCCGACTCGGCCAGCTCGCTGGTCGACTGACCGTCGATGCGCACCGTGCCCCGGGTCGGGGTATCGACGCAGCCCACCTGGTTGAGCAAGGTCGTCTTGCCCGAGCCCGACGGACCGGCGATGGCCACGAACTCACCCCGCCCGATCTGCAACGAGACCCCGCGCAGCGCGCGCACGGTCACCTTGCCCAGGGGGAACTCCTTGACCACGTCCATCAGCTCGACGATCGGCTTCATCAGCGGCTCCCGGCAGTCGGCGGACCCTACGCCGGGGGTTGGCCCCGGTCAATGGCCGCCGTCGGTGACGCCGAGTCCGATGCTGCACCGCGTCAGCGGTTGCGCGCGGCCGCCCGCGGTTCACGCTTCGCAATATGTCGCCGCGTCAGCCGGCGCCGTATTGGTGCGCCGCACAATGCCGCTGGCTCGTTGACCGCAAAGCGGATGAATTAGAGCTTGACGCGACCTATGGTGCACCGCACAATTCCGCGAACCCGGGGTGATGGAGACCCCGCTACATGCGCACGGGGGAGATGATGTCGAAGACTCTGTACTGGCTGCTCGCGCTGGCGCTCTGCGGCGCGCCGCTCTTCGGTTGTGACGACACCGGCGGCGACGACGACGATCCGGGGCAGGGCGACTACTGCATGCCCAACACGGGCGACGAAGACGCTGGCGTGCCCGGCTGCGGCGGCGGCGAGGGCGAGGGCGAGGGCGAGGGCGAGGGCGAGGGCGAAGGGGAGGGCGAGGGTGAAGGCGAGGGCGAGGGCGAGGGCGAGATGACCTTCGACAACGCCGCCGCCATCGAGGGCCACCTCGAGGGCAAGACCATGATCATGGTCGGCGACGACATCCCGACCGACCCCAACGGCTTCAACGAGAACACCGACCTCGGCCCCAATACCCAGTGCTACAACCGGGTCGAGATGATGTTCGGCGGCGGCTCGTTCAGCCTGAACACCACCCTCGGCACCCTCGAAGGCGACATGTGCAACCGCGAGGCGCCCAATGGCGACCTGATGTTCGCCACGACCGCGCACATCGTCAACGGCACCGGCGAGTGCTTCGACATCGACCTGACCTTCGCCGGCTTCGGCCAGGAGGGCCGGGGCATGCTCACCGCCGACACCCTGTCGCTCGAGCTGTTCTTCATGGGCCAGGCCGCCAACCACCGCTGCGCCGACGGCGAGGTGGGCAGCGGCGGCGTCGTGCTCAACGGCAACCCCTTCGAGGGCGACGCCGTTCAGGTCTTCCGCATCCAGGAGTGACGGACATGACCTCGCCCGTCGCGCCGTTCCGCTGGGCGGGGTCACTCGCCCTCATCGCCCTGCTCGCCGCGCCGGCCTTCGCCGGCCCGCCGTCCCCGCCCGGGGTCTACGTGCCCGGCGGCGAGCACCTGCCCGAGCACACCGACGAGACCGCGCGCGAGGGCGAGCCCGAAGCGCCCGAGCTCAGCCTGCTCAACTACTTCTTCACCCGGGCGACGGTCACCAACATGGTCGCCGATCCCGCCGGCCTGCGCGGCGTCTCGCTGGGGCCCATCGGGCTCAACGCGGGCAGCTTCGTCGGCGTCGGTGACGACTCGACGGCGGCCTACGTCGAGCAGCGCTGGATCCCGGTGATCACCTACGCGCCGGCCTTCGCCGACAACGTCGCCACCTTCCGGGCGCAGTTCGAGGTCGACTACACCTGGGGCATCGCCTCGAATACGGTGCAGAACAACCAGGGCGGCGGCATCAACGCCGACCAGGTCAACATCCAGACCAAGAACGTCAACGTCTCGCTGACCCCGTTCCGCAGCCCGTCGAAGCTGGCGATCATCGTCGGCACCCAGTCGATCTACGACAGCATGTACGACCCGACGGTGACCTCGGTCTTCGACATCGTGCGCACCGGCTACAAGCTGACCTTCTTCGGCACCGAAGGCACCGGCATCTCGCTCTACAGCCGCTACGACGCGCACCGCTGGAAGCTCTCGTGGATGCCATTGGGCGCCAGCCAGCCCAACAAGGCGCTGGAGAACGACCCCAACTTCGAGTGGCTGTGGATGGGCACGGCGGACTATGCCTTCACGCTGACGCCGGGCACCGAGATCGGGCTGTCGTACTGGCACCTGAGCGACGAGACCCAGGGCGAAGCGTTCGCCTTCCAGGGCCTCATCCGCAACGGACCCAGCTCGATCCAGCTATGGCCGTTCACCGGCATACGCCCGTTCCCGATGGACAAAGCCACCGGCGACGTGCACTACATCGGCGCCAACTTCCACCACAACATCAAGTTCAACCGGGGCCCGCTCGCCGCCTCGGGCTTCGTGATGTACAACACCGGCCGCTTCGAGTCGCAGCGGGAAGACATCGCCGAAGGCAAGCAGGCCGCCGTCGACATCGGCGGGCTCGCCGCCGACCTCGAGCTGGCCTACAACTGGGGCTATACCCGCGACGATGTCATCACCCTGCATGGCATCTACACCACCGGCGACGACGACCCGCTCGACGACAGCTACGACAGCGTGCTGACGCTGAACTACTACGGGCTGCCCGGCGCGGTCTTCTTCGACCACAAGACCCTGCTGCTCTTCCCCTTCATCAGCACCATCGGCAACTACACCGGCGCGGTGACCGACATCAGCAACCAGGGCCACGGGCTGACGGCGGCCATCGCCACCGCCGCGTGGGACATCATCCCCCACACCCTCAACCTCAAGGTCGGCACCGCCTTCGGCCGGGCCAGCGTCGACCCGCCCGAAGAGAGCGACGTGCGGCGCACCGACGAGGGCAACGAAGACATCGTGCGCGACCCGGGCCAGAACATCGGGCTCGAGCTCAACGCCGAGCTGAAGTGGCATCTGCGCTACCTGATGACCGTCGGCCTGCACGTGGGCTGGATGAAGCGGCTGGACTACTACGACGACCACCCGCGGGTCACCGCCGACCCGTGGGCCGCCTTTACGACCTTTACGTGGTATGCGTTCTGAGGAGCATGACATGATCACTCGAATCACTCTGCTGCTCATCGCGACCGTGGCCCTTAGCTGCGCGACCTACAGCGACATGCCGGGCCTCGAGTTCCGCGACTTCGAATACAGCGGCCCCGACGGCAAGGCGTGGCCCGGGCGCGACCTCGAGCTGCCCGAGATCCAGCGCACGTACCAGATGAACACCGCGCCCACGGTGCACATCGTCGAGCTCAACCCCGAGGCCGACAAGACGCTGGTCTTCGTGCACGGGCTGGGCTCGTACCTCAAGTTCTGGCGCTACAACCTCGATCACTTCGCCGCGCAGGGCTATCGGGTCATCGCGCTCGATCAGGTCGGCTATGGCAAGTCGAGCAAGCCGGCGAGCTTCCCCTACACCATGGAGGCCATGGCCGACGTGGTGAAGGCGGTCATCGACCGGCTCGACGCAAAGCGCCCGGTGGTCATCGGCCACTCGATGGGCGGCCAGACGGCGATGAGCCTCGCCATCCGCTACCCCGAGGCGATCTCGGGGCTGGTGCTCGCCGCGCCGGCCGGCTTCGAGGACTTCCCCGAGCAGGAGGAGCGCTGGTACCGCCAGGCGGTGCGCACGGTGCATATCCGGGCCAGCGACGAGGCCGCCATCTGGGGGTCGATCCGCCACGCCAACTTCTTCCGCTGGGACGACGACTACAGCTGGCTGGTCGAAGAGCGGGTGCGGGTCAAGCAGGACCCGGCCTTCGCGCAGTATGCCTACGCCAACGTGCGCTCGATTCAGGGGCTGGCGGACAACGACTTCGTGCGCGACAACCTGAAGCACGTCGCGGCGCCGACGGTGATCATCCACGGCGACCGCGACCGCCTCATCCCCTCGCCGTTCTTTCACGGCGGCTTCACCCGGGATGTCATGCAATACGGCGCCGATCAGATCCCGAATGCCACCCTGGTGACCCTCGAGCGGTGCGGGCACACCGTGCAGATGGACTGCAGCGCAGAGTTCAACGGCGCGATGAGCGACTGGCTCGCCGCGCAGCCGCCGCCGAACGGCAAACCCACGCCCGCCCCCGCCGAAAAGGCACCCGCCGCGCCCGCCGCCGCCGAATGAGAGCCGCCCTGCTGGGGCTGGCCCTCGCGCTCTACGCCCTGCCGGCCCACGCCTGGGGCCCCACCGGCCATCGGGTCGTCGCCCGCGTCGCCGAGAACCACATGACGCCCGCCGCGAAGGACGCCGCCCGGGGCCTGATCGGCCCCGCGGGGCTGGCGCCGATCGCCACCTGGGCCGACAGCATCCGCAGCGATCCGCGCTATATCGGCGGCGTCGCCGGCCGCCCCGATACCCGGCCGTGGCATTACATCAACCTCGATGGCACCGATGACTTCCCAGCGACCACAGCGAAGGCATCTGGCAATGGCACCCAGCATGGCATCCGGCATCTGATCGATGCCATCCGTCACTTCGAACGGGTGCTCGGCGACAGCCAGCGGCCCCAGGCCGATCGCGCCGAAGCCCTCAAATGGCTCGTGCACCTGTATGGCGACCTGCACCAGCCGCTGCATGTGGGGCTCGCCCGCGACAAAGGCGGCAATACCATCGACGTGCAGTGGTTCGGCCAGCGCAGCAACCTGCATCGGGTCTGGGACAGCGGCATCATCGACCGCTCGCGGCTGAGCTTCACCGAGATCGTCGAGTTCATCGACCACCCCACCGCCGCCGAGATCAACGAGCGCCGCCGGGGCGACCTGCGGGCCTGGGCCGCCGAAGGCATCGCGCTGCGGGCGGCGGTCTACGGTCTGCCACCCGTCAGCGGCGAAGGCCCCGCCCGGCTGGGCTATGCCTATTACGACCGGCATCAGGCCACGGTGTACGAGCGCCTGCTGACCGCCGGCCTGCGGCTCTCGGCGCGGCTGAATACGCTGCTGAAGCGTTGATCAGGCGCGCCCGCGACGGCGGACGAGGCCGACGGCGAGCAGGCCGGCGAACATCCAGCCGGCGCCGTGGTGGCTCGGCAGCGCGCCGACCGTCGTCGAGCAGAGGCCACAGATCTCGTCGGGGTCGTAGGGGTCGCTGTGCTGCTGCACGACGATCTCGCCGCTCTCGTCGCCCATCGTCCAGGCGATGCGGCTCGTCGCGCGGGCCCCCTCGCGCGGATGGAACGGCTTGTCGAGATTGGCGGTGGTGGTCACGCCGGGCGCGATGGACATCGACCCGTCCCAATAGTCGATCTGGTGTTCGGCTTCGAGGTCGAGCGGGTCTTCACAGTCGTTCTGCAGGATGATCCACTCGTCGTCGTCGCGCTCCGGCGGCGACGTCGTCACGCAGGCGGGCAGGTCGTGCACGATCTCGTCGACCTCCCAGTGGAGTTCGATGATGCAGGCCGCTGCGGGGGCGGCGAGGGCGACCGTGAGGGCAAGGGCGGTCGGCAGGGCGAAGCGGGCCATGGGCGGCTCCTCGGGCAAGCATGGGGTTCGGGCGCCGCCCGACGCCGGTGGATCGGGCGCATTCACCCGCCTGTCGAGTCCAGTCACTGCAATGACTCATGCGCCCGCTGCGGACTTCTCCGGCAACTTCCGCGACCGGAGTTGCCCTTTTGATCCATTCGGGGGTCGAACGGGCAGCCACCTCTCAGGAGAAGCCCATGTCCCACGAAGCCCGCGACGCGACCGCCGACGTGCTCGATCAGATGGCCCGCGAGTTCATCCGCCGTGACCTCGCGCTGCACTACACCGACGACGACGCGCTCGACGGGCGCGGGATACGGGTGCGCGGCGCGCCGCTGATCAACTTCGGCTCGTGCAGCTACATGGGCTTCGAGACCCACCCCGCGCTCAAGCAGGCCGCCGCCGACGCCGCGCTGCGCTATGGCACCCAGTTCTCGTCGTCGCGGGCCTTCATCTCGCTGGGGCTCTACCGCGAGCTCGAGGCCCTGCTGGCGCAGATCTTCCGCAAGCCGCTGATGGTCAGCGCCTCGACCACCCTGGGCCACATGGCCGCCATCCCGGCCATCGTCGGCGACGATGACGCGGTGGTGCTCGACCTGCAGGTGCACCACAGCGTGCAGACCGCCGCGCAGCTGGTCAAAGCCCGCGGCGTGCCGATCCACATCGTGCGCCACAACGACATGGACCAGCTCGAACGCAAGATCCGCCGGCTGCAGGGCCGCCATCGGCGCGTCTGGTACATGGCCGACGGGGTCTACTCGATGTTCGGCGACGTCGCGCCCATGCAGCGCCTGGTCGAGCTGATGGACCGCTACCCGTCGCTGTATTGCTACGTCGACGACGCCCACGGCATGAGCTGGGCCGGCGAGAGCGGCTGCGGCACGGTGCTCGACGCCGTCGATCACCACGACAAGCTGGTGCTGGCCGTCTCGCTCAACAAGGCCTTCGCCGCGGCGGGCGGCTGCATCGTCTTCCCCGACCAGGAGCTGGCCGATCGGGCGCGCAATACCGGCGGCACGATGATCTTCTCGGGGCCGATTCAGCCACCGATGCTCGGCGCGGCCATCGCGGCGGCGAAGCTGCACCTCTCCGAACAGATGCCGGCGATGCAGGCCGAGCTGATGGCGCTCGTCGACCACTGTAATACCCGCATCGCCGCGCTGGGCCTGCCGCAGTATGCGGTGACCCGCAGCCCGCTGTTCTTCATCCCCACCGGCCTGCCGCGGGTGGTGGGCAACCTGGTCAAGCGGCTCATCGCCGACGGCTTCTACGTCAACATGGCCACCTTCCCCGCGACGCCGATGCGCCAGGGCGGGCTGCGGTTCATGCTCAACCGCAACCTGACCATCGCCGACATCGACGCGCTGCTCGAGCGGGTGGCGTATCACTACCCGCTCGCGCTGGCCGAGGAGGGCAGCTCGCTGGCCGAGGTGCGCCGGGCCTTCGATCTGGCCGAGGTCCCGCTGACCGCGCCGCCGACCGCGCCGGCCCCGGTCCTCTCGGTGAGCCACCACCGCACCGTCGACGCCCTGTCGCCCGCCGAGTGGGATGGGTTGTTCGCCGGCCGCGGCAACATGACCCACGGCGCCCAGCAGCTGCTCGAAGAGGTCTTCACCGTCGAGGACGCCCCGGAGAACGTCTGGGACTTCCACTACGCCGTGGTGCGCGACGCCGCCGGCGCGGTGGTGCTCGCCGCGCCTTTCACCGTGGCGCTGATCAAAGACGACATGACCGCGCCCGCCGCTGTCTCGCGGCAGGTCGAAGCGCTGCGCGCCGACGAGCCGTACTACCTCACCTCGAGGGCGGTGATGCTCGGCAGCCTGATCTCGAAGGGCGACCACCTCTACGTCGACCGCCAGCACCCGGCGTGGACGGACGCGGTCGACGCGCTCCTGGGGCTCATGGAGCAGGTGCGGGCCGAGAGCGGCGCCAACCAGATCATGCTGCGCGACTTCGTCAGCGACGCCGACCCCGCGCTGCGCCAGCACCTGCTCGACCAGGGCTACGTGCAGCTGGGCCTGGGCGACAGCATGCAGGTCGCCGCGCTCGACTGGGCCGACCACGATGACTACCTGCGCCGCCTGGGCAGCAAGTATCGCTACAACGTGCGCAAGGAGATCCTGCCCTTCGCCGAGGGCTTCACCGTCGACTTCGCCGGCCCGCAGACCGCCGCCGAGATCGACGCCTGCTACGCGCTCTATCGCCAGGTCTTCTCCCGCAGCTTCGCGCTGAACGTCTTCCCCCTGCCCCGCCGCTTCTTCGCCGCGATGTGCCGCCACCCCGACTTCGAGGTGATGCGGCTCTCTCTCGCCGGCGCGTCCGAGCCGGTCGGGGTGATGTTCAGCTTCGTCGGCCAGGGCTACCACGCGCTGATCGTGGGCCTCGACGAGCGGGTCCGCCGCAGCCACGGCGTCTACAAGCAGGCCCTGTATCGCACCGTGATGCGGGCCCGGGCGCTGGGCTGCAGCCACCTCGACCTGGCCTACACCGCCGAGCTCGAGAAGAAGAAGGTCGGCGCCCGCCCGGTGCCCACCTGTGCCTTCGTGCAAGCCACCGATCACTTCAATCACATGATCATCGAAGCCATGAGCCTCGACGGGAGCCACCGATGAACGCCTTCGCCCAGACCACCGCCCCGCTCGCCGACGCCGCCCTCTTCGCCGCCCGCGAGGTCCCCGCGAACCTGATCAGCGCCATCCGGGGCCACGCCGAGGCCGACCCGACTTGTCGGGCCTTCACCTTCACCGAGGACGGCCTCGAACCGAGCCGGGTGCTGACCCGCGGCGACTTCGACACCGCCGTGCGCACCTTCGCCGCCCGCCTGCAGCGCGACGGGCTGGCGGGCGAGCGGGCGCTGCTGGTCTTCGAGCCGGGCCCCGACTTCGTCGTGGCGTTCGCCGCCTGCCTCTTCGCGGGTGTGGTGCCGGTGCCGGCCTATCCGCCCGAGCCCCATCGCATGGCCTATACCCTCGCCCGGCTCGAAGCCATCGTCGCCGACGCCGATCCGACGGTGGTCATCGCATCGACGCTGGTCCGTGGCTTCGCCGATCACATGCTGGCCGGCGCCGGCACCGCGCTGGCCGGGCTGCCCTGGCTCACGATCGCCGACAGCGACGGCCTGAGCGCCGATGACTGGTCGATGCCTGCGATCGGCGCCGAGACGCCGGCCTTCTTGCAGTACACCTCGGGCTCCACCGGGCGGCCGCGCGGCGTCGTGATCACCCACGGCGGGCTGATGGCCAACCTGCGCATGTCGGCGGAGGCCTACGGCCTGAGCGAGCGGTCGGTCTTCGTCAGCTGGCTGCCGCAGTATCACGACATGGGGCTGGTCGGTAAGCTGCTCAACCCGCTGGGCATGGGCGCGCAGAGCTGGCTCACCGCGCCGTCGGTCTTCCTGCGCAACCCGGCGCGCTGGCTCGAGCTGGTGAGCGAGGTCCGCGGCACCATCACCGCCGCGCCCAACTTCGGCTACGACCTCGCGGTGCGCAAGACGCCCGCGGCGCTGCGCGACCGCCTCGACCTGAGCAGCCTGGAGGTGATGGTCAACGGCGCCGAGCCCGTGCGCCGGCAGACCGTCGAGCGCTTCCAGGCGTACTTCGCGCCCGCCGGGCTGCGGCCGGGCGTGGTCACCCCGTCGTATGGCATGGCCGAGGTCGGGCTCTTCGTCAGCTGCGCGGCGCCCGAGCGGCGGGCCGGCTACCTGCGGGTCGACGGCGCGGCGCTCGAAGCCCACCGGGTCGTGCCGGTCGCCGCCGACGCGCCGGGGGTCGAGGTGACCAGCTGCGGCATCGCCTGGGACGACAGCGAGATCGAGATCGTCGACCCCGAGACGCGCCGGCCGGTCGAAGAGGGCCGGGTCGGCGAGATCTGGCTGGCGGGCGACCACGTGGCGGCGGGCTACTGGCGGCGCCCCGAAGAGACCGCCGCCACCTTCTCCGCGCGCATCGCCGACGCGCCGCACCGGGGCGACTTCCTGCGCACCGGCGACCTGGGCTTCCTGCACGACGGCGAGCTGTACGTCACCGGGCGGCGCAAAGACGTCGTCATCGTGCGCGGCCGCAACCTCTACCCCCACGACATCGAGCGCACCCAGGACGCCTCGCGCTCGACGCTGCCCGAGGTGCGCCCCGGCTGCGCGGCGGCGGTGGCGGTCGAGGTCGACGGCGCCGAGCGGCTGGTGATCTTCCAGGAGATCGACCCGCGCAAGGCCGCCGGGCGCGCGCTGGCCCAGACCGCGGCGACCCTGCGCGCCGCGGTGGCCGACGCCCACGGGGTCGCCCCCTACGCGGTGGTGCTGCTCGCCCGGGGCAGCCTGCCCAAGACGTCGAGCGGCAAAGTCATGCGCTTCGCCTGCCGCCGGGCCTTCGCCGAGGGGCTGGTCGACGACCGGATGACGGTGCTGCTGTGCGATCGGCTGGCGCACGGCGGCGATGATACGGAGACCGTGGCCGCCGCGGCGCCGACGCGCCCCGAGGCGGCCCGCCTGCAGGCGTGGATGATCGCTTGGCTCGCCCGCGAGCTCGAGACCGCGCCCGCCGCGCTGAAGGCCCGGGTGCGCGACGACCGCGGCGCGGTGCCGTTCTCGGCGCTGGGGGTCGACTCGCTGATCGCGGTGCAGCTCATCGACGCGCTCGAAGACGCCCTCGACCGCGCGCTGCCGGCGGACGTGCTGCATACCCACGGCGACATCGACCGGCTGACGGCCTTCCTGCTCGCCGGCTGAAGGCAACGCCGAGCTCAGGCGCTCGGGGCGGCGCCGGGCGGCGATTGAGAGCGCCGGTGAATCTGCGTAGAGTCCCCCTCCGAACGCGCTGAGCTGGAGGTCCCGTGGGCGCACCGTTTCGCATCTACAATACCCTGAGCCGCACCATCGAACCGTTCGAGCCGCTCGTCGCGGGCGAGGTCGGGCTCTATGTCTGCGGCATGACCGTCTACGACGACATCCACATGGGCCACGCCCGGGCGATGGTCGTCTTCGATACGTTCGTGCGCTACCTGCGCCACCGCGGCTGGAAGGTGCACTTCGTGCGCAACTTCACCGACGTCGACGACAAGATCATCGACCGGGCCAGCGCGCGCGGCGAAGAGCCGCTCGCGCTGGCTCAGCGCTATATCGACCGGTTCCACGAAGACACCGACGCGCTGGGCCTCATGCGGGCCGACGACGAGCCGCGGGTCTCGCAGTGCATCGACGACATCCTGGCGCTGACGCAGGCGCTCGTCGACCGCGGCCACGCGTATGTCTCGCAGGGCAGCGTCTGGTTCTCGGTCCGCTCGGACGATGGCTACGGCAAGCTCTCGGGCCAGAACATCGACGAGCTCAAGAGCGCCGACACCGCGGCGGGCAAGCGCGATCCGGCCGACTTCGCGCTGTGGAAGGCCGCCAAGGCCGGCGAGCCGAGCTGGCCGAGCCCGTGGGGGCCGGGGCGCCCGGGCTGGCACATCGAGTGCTCGGCCATGTCGCGCAAGCACCTGGGCCATACCTTCGACATTCACGGGGGCGGGCTCGATCTGGTCTTCCCGCACCACGAGAACGAGGTGGCCCAGTCGGAGTGCGGCAACGGCGCGCCGTTCGCCCGCTACTGGATGCACAACGGCATGCTGACGATGGCCAGCGGCCAGAAGATGGGCAAGAGCCTGGGCAATGTCTTCAACGTGCGCAACGCCTTGGGGCAGTTCCCCGCCGAGGCGCTGCGGCTGTACTACGCCCAGAGCCTCTACCGCTCGGCGCTGCCGTGGGGCGAGAGCGCCCTGCCCGACGCGCTCGCGATGCTCGGGCGGCTGTACGACGCGCGGGAGACGGCCGAGGCCATGGGCGGCAACGAAGACGCCGACCGCGTCGCCCGCGATCTGGGCGACGACGCCCGGCAGGTGCTCGAGCTCGGGCGCGGCTTCGCCGACCGCTTCCACGACGCGCTGGACACCGACTTCAATACCGCCCGCGCGGTGGGCGAGCTGATGACGCTCGCCCGGGCCGTCAACCGCTTCGCCGCCCACAAGAAGGCCCGCAAGCGCGGCGGCCCGGTGGTGGCGCCGGCGCTGGCCGCGTTTGATCTGGCGGCCGCCGCCATCGGCCTGATGACCATGAGCACCGCCGACTTCCACGCCGAGGTGAAGGCCAAGCGGCTGGCGGCGCTGGGCATGACGCCGGACGGGGTCGAGGCGCAGCTCGCCGAGCGGGCGGCGGCGCGCGCGGCGAAGGACTGGGCGCGCTCGGACGCGCTGCGCGAGGCGCTGGAAGAGCGCGGCATCATGGTGATGGATACGCCCGAGGGCGCCCGCTGGCGCATTCGGCTGAGCACCGCGGCCGAAGACCCGGCCTGACCAGGCGAGCGCCTGCGAGACGGGTCGGCGGGGCATGCCCGATGGGGTCGTGGTCACGTCTGTGGTCGGCGGGGCGTGCTCGGGCGGTCGGTGCGCGAAGCGTCGGGCGGGTCTCGCGCTCTCGCTCGGGCCTCTCGGAGAGCGAGACCGGGTTACGTCTGTTCAGTGCTCCCTCGCTCGTGGAGAGCAGAGAGAGCCACGTTCGAAAGGAAAACGCCGCGGGGCCCCGCGGCGTTTGGAGACAACGTCGAAGCGGGAGGCGCTCGGCCTGCCAAGGCATCGCGCCGCCGTCAATCGCAGCTCCGTGGAACCCGCTCTGCGGTGATCGATGCATGTGGCCACCACGCATCCAGCCGCAGCGCTGACAGTCCCGAGCATTCCCCCGTAGCCCCGCCAAGGGCATGGGGTTCCGCTCCTCAGGGCGTCGAACATCGACCCGCCAAGGTCGGGTCTCGGCCCCGCCGACTCGGCCCGAAGGCCTCACCGTGAACGTACACTCATCATTGCAAACGCCTGCCGCCAGATCTACTGCCGAATCGAGAGCAGTTCATCCACCGCGTCGAGGAGCGCGTAGACCCGCCATGACCCGGAGCCGTGCTGATTGGGATGCACGAAGTCCACGACCCATCGCCGCGCCGCGTCGGTGGTTCGGCAGTAGCGGACGCCGCGGTGTGTATCATCCCACTGGTCGGGAATCTGGAGGAGTTGGTGCTGCTCTACGAGACGGGCGACGTTGTGCCCGCAGCAGATGAACAGCTCGGCGTCCTGGTAGACGTCGAGCTGGGCGGCAAGCCCCGCCCGACTCGCTTCTACCGCGGGGGCGAGCGCCTTCCTCCTCGTCTGGCCGGCGCCTCCGGCCTTGTTCAGGTTCACGACGCAGACCCGTCGGAGCACGTCCAGCCGAGTATGGACGGTGGCGCGTTTCAGGACCGCATGCCATGGGGGTGCTCGCCCGCCAGCGCGTAGCGCCTCGAACCCCACCATCCAGCGGATCACGGCGTTCCACGTCGCGCCGAGGCTCGCCTTCGGCCCGAGTTGCCGGCTCTTCGGGCCATCCCAGAGCAGTTGCCGCAGATCGCGCAGTTCAGGGCTGCCACCTCCACCCTTGCGATTGACCTCCTTGAGGATGAACACCGCGCGGGGCCGGGCGCCCAGCCACTCGCCGGGATCCACCAGTCCGTCGCGGACCCATCTATCGGCCTCGGGGAAGTGCTCCGCGAAGACCGCGGCCTCGGCTGCTGCGAGGGTCGATGCGTCCACGGCCCTACGCCGCCTCGGGCCAGTTGGCCCAGCGATCCTCCGCCTGGGCGATCACGATCTCGGCCATCTCGTCGAGCTGGCCCGCGTCGACCCCCTGCTTGTACAGCGCGCGCTTGACCGCCGACACCACCGACGCCCGCACGTCGGCCCGGTGGGCCTTGGTCCAGTCCACCTTCAAGTTCCGCCGGACGATCTGCACCACCTCGTGGATGATGTCCCGCAGCGCCTCGGCCTCCCAGACATCGGGGTAGGCCTTCTGCACCACCTCGTAGAACCGCAGCTCCTCGACCGACAGGCCCAGCGCCAGCGCCTCGGCCTTCTCGGCCTCGGTCGCCTTGCGGATCGCGATCATCTCCTGCACCACCTGCGCGGCGGTCAGCATGCGGTTGTGATAGGCGGCGATGGCCTCTTCGAGCCGCTCGCGGAACCCCTTCGCCCGCGGTGAGCCGGCCCCCGCCCGGCGGCGCAGCTCGTCGTCGAGCAGCCGCCGCAGCAGCTTCACCCGCAGGTTCTCGTGGGGGCGATCCTTCCACGTCTGCAAGAAGTCGTCGTCGAGGATGCTGATATCGGGGGTGTCGATGCCGGCCAACTCGAAGATGTCGACCACCCCCTCGGCGCCGACGTTCTCGTCCACCAGATCGCGCACCGCCCCGTCGGCCTTCTGCCCCGCGTCGAGGGTCGCCACGACGTCCACCTTGCGCACGGCGATGCGCACCCACTGGTAGAACAGCACCTCGTCGGCGTAGGCCCGGCACCCGTCGAGGCTCTTGACCAGCAGATAGGCCCGGTTGGCGCGGTACTCGGCGTCGAGGAAGTCGGCCCGCCGATCGTCGTCCTCGACGAAGTACGCCGCCACCGCCGTGCGCGTATCCTCCAGCTCCATGTCGGACCAGTCGCGCCACGCCCCGTAGTCCAGCTCACCATCGGGCATCATGCCCCGCACCGCCTCCAGCGCGGCGAGGAACATCACCGCCCCATGCCCCTCGATGTCGGGCGCCGGGTTGCCGTGATCGGTCTTGCCCTTGGTGTAGTAGTCCGTCGCCTCCCGCAGCGCCTCGCCGATGCCGATGTAGTCCACCACCAGCCCGTGCGGCTTGTCGCGGAACACCCGGTTGACCCGGCTGATCGCCTGGATCATCGAGTGCCCGCGCATCGGCTTGTCGACGTACAGCGTATGCAGGCACGGGATGTCGACCCCGGTCAGCCACATATCGCACACGATCACGATGCGCAGCGGGTCGTCGATGTCCTCCATGCGCAGCTTCAGCGCGTCCCGCTGGCGCTTGGTGGTGATGTGGCCCGCCTCGCTCCACGCCTTGGGGTCCTTGCCCAGGTTGCCGGTCATCACCACCTTGACCTCGGGGCAGCCGTCCAGCGCGGTCAGCGCGTCGTACAGCGCCACGCAGTTGGCCCGGGTCATACACACCGCCATGGCCTTGCCCGGCAGCTCCTTGCAGCGATCGGTGAAGTGGGCCAGCAGGTCCGCCGCGATCTGCGCCACCCGCGTCTTCGTGCCCGCCAGCGCCGCCAGCGCCGCCCAGCGCCCCTTGCGCCGCTCGAGCGCGTCCCCCTCCAGCGCAGCGCCGTCCTCGGTCGCCGCCGCCACCGCCTCGGCCAGCGCGGCGTCGATGTCGGCGTCCGACAGGTGCAGCTTCGCCTGCCGCGCGGTGTAGAAGATCGGCCGCGTCGACTCATCGAGCTGCGACTGGCGGATGTCGTAGACGTGGATGTACGAACCGAACGTCTGCTGGGTATCGCCCCGGGTCAGCTCGATGGGCGTGCCGGTGAAGCCCAGCCGCCGGGCGTTGGGCAGCGCCTCGCGCATGTAGCGGGCGAAGCCCTTGAGGTCGCCATACTGCGAGCGGTGCGCCTCGTCGGCGATGATGATGATATTGTCCCGCTGCGACAGCACCGGGTGCCGGCTCTCGATGGGCTTGCCGTCGGGCCCGCGCCGCAGCCCGAACTGCTGAATCGTCGTGAAGACCACCCCGCCGGCCCCGGCCTTCAGCAGCGTGCGCAGGTGCTTGGTCGACGAGGCCTGCTGCACGTCTTTGACCAGGTGCTTCGCCCGCACGAACTGATCGTGCAGCTGGTCGTCGAGGCTGTTGCGGTCGACCTCGATGAGCACCGTCGGGTTGTCCAGCGCCGGAGCCCGCTGCAGCAACGACACCAGGAAGACCATCGACAGCGACTTGCCCGAGCCCGTCGTATGCCAGATGACCCCCACCCGGCGGTCCGTGGTGCCATAGGCCGCCAGCGTGCGCGCCACCGCCGCCCGCACCGCGAAGAACTGGTGATAGCGGGCCGCCTTCTTGACGATCGGCCCCTTGTCCTGCTCGAAGACGATGAAGTCGCGCACATACGCCAGCAGGCGGTCTTTGCGGAGCAGCCCCTCGATGAGGGCCTTCATCGGCGCCACCGCCGTGCTGGCGTCAGACTCGCCGTCGATGGAGCGCCAGGGGGTGAACCATTCGAAGCCCGCGCCCTGCACCCCGTGGCGCACGTCGTCGCCGTCGCTGACCACGCAGAAGGCGTTGAACGCGAACAGGCCCGGCACCTGCTCGGCGTAGTGCCCGATCTGGTTCCACGCCTGCTTCGCGGTCGTATACAGCTTGTAGGGGCTCTTGAGCTCGAAGAGCACCAGCGGCAGGCCGTTGACGAAGATGACGATATCGGGCCGGCGGTCGTTGGTCTCGCCGGCGATGGGCAGCTGATTGACCGCCAGGAAGTGATTCGCCTCGGGGTGCTCGAAGTCGATCGGGTGGATGTGATCGGTGCGCTGGCTCGGGCCGTCGGGACCGTCGACGTCGTAGGTCAGCTCGAAGCCGCGGGCGAGGTGATGCACATGGAAAGCGCGGTTGCGGTGGATGAGATCGGGGCCGGGCGGATCGCCGATGCGATCGACGGCTTGATCGAGCGCGTGCGGCGGCAGGTGCGGGTAGCGCTGCGCGAGCTGCGCGCGCAGGAGGTCGACGAGCACGAATTGATCCGGCGCCCGGTCGAGGGTCGAGCCGTGCGCGTAGTCATACTTCAGCGCGGCGAGGCGCTGGAGCGTGGCCTTCTCGTGCCCGTCTTCGTTGCCTGTGGCCATCTCATGCCTCCCCCACCAGCTTCTCGGCGTCCTTCAGCCGGATGTTGCCCGAGAGCAGTTGAGGGAGCAAGCTATCGCGCAGGGCGACGAGGGTGCGGGACTGCCGCGCGACCTCCACATGCTGCTCGGACCAGGGGATGAAGAACCTGGACGCTGCGGACAAGACCGGCTCTGGAGCCACAACGCACAGAGCCTCAGTGAGATGATACCGACGAATGTGACCCATCGTCGTCGCCTTCTCTGCAGCGATCGCCTGAAATTCTGGAAGGTGTTGCAGGACCCAGCGATGTGGAAACCAACTGGGATAGCTCCCTGAAGTCACCTTGAACAGATGTTGGTTCAACGCGGCTCGGCCGCCGCACCAAACTCGAACCATCAACGTACCTGACCAAGAGAAGACGATATCGCCGTCATCGAGTACGCACGAAGTCTTGATATCAGCCCGTGCCCAGCCGCCTCCGGTCGGTCGCCCTGACCTCAACTGAGCGATCTTGACGACCGGCAAGCGCTCGGTCGCATCATCGCGTGGCCGATACCGCTGCAACGCCAGCCCATTCTGGAAGTCTGCGATCTGATCGAGCGGACGGAACGACCACCCCTCAGGGATCGGCCCCTCCTCCGAGTCGACGAACGCATCGGGGAACAGCGCCGCGGTCTCGGCGTCCATGGCGAACGGCGCCCGGCCGTCGGCCTTGGCCACAACCGGGTCGAAGTCGACGAACCACGAGCGGAAGAGCGCCGCGGCCATGTCCTCCAGGGTGCGGTTCATACGCCGGTTGAGCGCGATCTTGTCGTCCAGCGCGCCGAGCACCTCGACGATGGCTTGTTGCTCGGCGAGCGACGGCAGGTCGAACTCGAACGCTTCGATCCGCCTCGGGGCTGTGTGCCGTACGGTGGTCCCAGTCGCACTCCCCAGCACCTCATGTCGATAGTCATCGCAGCAAAGGCGGTAGTAGAGAAAGTTCGTGTCAACGCGGTTGGGCTCCAGCACCTCGACTCGGCCGAGGCGCTGGTTGTGAAGGAACCTCAGGTGCTCGGACTCCGGGACCAGTGCCGGGTAACCCAGGGTGTCTCCAGTCTTGCTCAGATCAGTCATCGTGACGATGAGTTCCCCGGGCGCCAGGACATAGGCGTCGGGCACTGGACCCCGGTAGTATTTCTCTCGCCCCGGCCGCATCTGAAACCCGCCACCGATGCGGAAATTACCGGGCGTGAGGACGACGTCACGACCGCTATCGGTGAAGTGCTTCCCCTTGAACGCGAAGCCATGGTGGACCTTGACTAGGCCGCCCAGCCGCACGCCGGCCCACTCACCCGACATCAACCCGCTCCAGCCCCGCCCGGATGCGCTTCTCCAGCTTCGCCGCCTCCTCGAACTGCGCCAGCAGCTTCGCCTTCAGCGCCGGGAACCGCTCCTCGAACGGCTCGTCGTCATCCTCCTCGATCGCCGCGCCCACGTAGCGCCCCGGCGTCAGCGCGAAGCGGTGCTTCTCGATCTCCGCCAGCCCGGCCACCGCCACGAACCCCGGCTCGGCCTCGGGCTCGCCCTCGCGTCTGAACTGGCGATACACCCCCGCGATCCGCGCGATCTCGCCGTCCGCCAACTCCTTCTGCTTGCGCGACCCGGCGATCAGCGCCCCCATCTGCCGAGCGTCGACGAACAGCACCCGCCCCTTGCGCGCCCGCTCCCCCTTCGTGCCGCCCCGCCGCTTCGATAGCAGCCACAGCGCGCACGGGATCTGGGTGTTGGCGAAGAGCTGCCCCGGCATCTGCACGATACAGTCGACCAGATCGGCCCGCACCAACGCCTCGCGCACCTCACGCCGCGCCGTCTCGTTATTCGACAGCTCGCCGGTGGCCATCACGAAGCCGGCCAGCCCGCCGTCGGCGAGGTGGTGGGCGATGTGCAGCATCCACATCGTATTGGCGTTGCGCGCCGACAGCGGCAGCGCGTCCTTGCCGGCGCCCACCGCCCCCAGAAAGCGCCGGGCGTCCTTGTTCGGCACGTCGTCGGCGCCCCAGCCCTCGCGGCCCTTGCTGCCGTCGTTGAACGGCGGGTTGGCCAGGATGTGGTCGAACGCCTGCCCCCGGTGGGCGGGCGTGAAGTAGGTGTTGCCCAGGGCGATCTCGCCGTCGAAGCCGTGGATGAAGAGGTTCATCCGGCACAGGCGGCGGGTGAAGTCCTTGGTCTCCTGCCCATAGAACGACAGCGCCCGGCTGTGCCGCGCGAAGCGGTCGGACTGCACGAACATGCTGCCCGAGCCGCAGCACGGGTCGTAGACCGTGCCCGCGGTGGGCTCGATCATCTCCACCAGGGTGCGCACGATGCTGACGGGGGTGAAGTACTCGCCGCCGCGCTTGCCCTCCGAGGCGGCGAACTCGCCGATGAAGTACTCGTAGACCCGCCCCAGGATGTCTTCGCCGCGGTGCTGCTGCTCGAAGACCGGCTTCGAGAACAGGTTGATCAGCCGGGTGAGGTCGCCGGGGCTCATGTTGCTGCCGGCGTAGGTCGGCGGCAGCAGGTCGGCGAGCCGGTCGGTGTAGGTGTCGCGCAGCAGCTTGAGCACGCCGTCGAGGTCGCTCTTGATGGTGTCGCGGGTGGCCAGCGTCTTCGAGATGTGGTCCCAGCGGGCGCCCTCGGGCACGATGAAGACCCCCGCCTTGCGGTACTCGTCGGGGTCGTCGAGCACGAAGTCCATCTCGTAGTAGTCGGCGTTCTGCGGGTCGGCGACCATCGCTTCGAGCGCGGCGCGGCGGCGGGTGTAGCGCAGCGACAAGAAGCGCAGGAAGATGATCGGCAGCACGTAGCGCTTGTAGTCCGACGGTTCGATGCTGCCGCGCATCGTCACCGCCGCCTGCCACAGCTCGGCGAGCAGCGCCGAGAGGTCGGCGTCCTCCTTCGACGCCGTAGCCTTCGCCTTCGACGCCGTAGCGGCCGTCGTGGCGTCGCCGCTCTCGGCGGACGCCTTGCGCTTCCGACTGCGTCGTTTGGGCCTATCCTTCGCCGATGATGGCGCAGCCGAGGTCTCGCCCCCAGCGGTGGATGCCGGGGGCAGTGGGAGTTGGTCGTCTTCGAGCGCCTCCCGCAACTTCGGATGCAGCTCGGGCGACGGGGCCGCGCGGCCGGTCTCCCAGCTCGAGACCGTGCCTTGCGACACCCCCACGGCGTCAGCGAGCTTGCGTTGGTTCAGACCGAGCGCCTTGCGGCGGGCCTTGATCCAGGTAGGCGTGATCTCGGCTGGCTCCGGGGTGCTCAATGGGATCTCTCGGGGCTGTGGTCAGAGGAGCGCGCAGTCGGCGCGTCGGGTCTTCAACTCGTGCTCGAATGGCGCGCGCAGTGCATCGACGAAGGGCACCACCGCCAACAGGGGCTCGAGCGCCCTATCGTCTCGGTCGATGTCGCTGGTGTCATAGACCAGATCGGCCAGGGGCACCCGGTCGCGGTCGTCGGCGACGAAGAACTGCACGACGCCGACGTAACGCGACATCTGGACGTCGCTCATCAAGCGACGCCGCTGCGCGCGGGTGAGCGTCGTCGCATAGAGCGACTCCAGGTAGCGCCCGCCGAGTTCGAATGAGCATTCGAACTGTGTCGCACCAGCGGTCGCCTTCTCGATGATCGGCCACCACTCGGCAGCGAACCGCAAGAGCGCGGCCGCGGTCAGCCGCACCTTGGGATACAGCGCGACCGTGCCGGCCTGGATCTCACCGCGCAGATGGATCGGCAGACCATCTCGATCCACAGAGACGAGCACCGGGTTCTCGTCTTCGGCGTCGCTGTCTCGAATCGTGAACCGCTCGTAGGGGCCGTGGTTGTCGTCGTGCGCGTAGATCCGGGTCATGCCGGGCATGCGCAGGGTGACCGCGCCGGTCTGCCAGCAGAGGGGACCGGCGGGCTCGTCGTCGTCCGGGCCGCGGAACCCCGCGACGACCATGGCGTGGTGCTCGCCGTCCGGCAGCTTGACTTCGAGCAGGATGGGCAGCGCAGAGCGCAGGTAGCACTGCAGGTGCATCGAGAAGTTGTCGGCGCCCGCGAGCGTCTTGAACGTGACCGGGCGGCGGCCGAAGGCGTGGATCGCGTCGGCGATCTGCTGCTTGTCCAGGCCTGGGCCGAGGCCCCGATGGCGGCGCGAGGCGGCCTGCCTGACCTGCCCCGGGGTCGGCGTCCGGCCGCCGTCACGCCGTACGCAGCCGGCGAGCATCGACCAAAGTGCCGTCGTCGCGCACGCGCCGACGGCGACATCCTGCTGCTGGAAGGGCAGGCCTCGTATCGTGAGCTCGACGCCGAAGAGGTGGACGAGGTGGCGGCCCCAGGCCGGGCTGTACTGCCGGTTGGCGCCTTCGGATGAGGGTACGGCCAGGATCGTTCGGCCAACGGGCGTGTCGGGCAGCGGGCGCAGGACGACGAAGCCGAGGTAGGCGCCCTGAAGGAGAGTCTCCATCGACTCCGCGGAGTCGGCCTGCAGCGCGTCGTCGAGGGCGGCCTCGGTCAGCCTCGTCTGGAAGAAGTGCAGGCGGGTCGACGCCTTGGGTGGGGGATGGAGCAGCCGCGCGTAGTGCGCCGAGTATTCCTCTACATAGTGGCGATCGACGTAGTCTGTCTCGACGATGGCCGACTTCGCCCCCAAGTATGTGCTCAGGTAGCCAGCGATATAGTCGATCTGCCGCGACGGCCGCCCGCCGGCGTTGTCGTCGAGGAGCTGCTTGATCTCCAGCGCAGGGATGTCGAACGGCTTGAGGCTCAGAGTCATCGACTAGCGCAGGCGCACTCGCAGATCATCTTCCGTCAGCCGCTCACACGCTCGCCCGCGCTGGGCGGCGATGCGACCTGCCGCCTCGGCGGTTCGGCGCAATTCTCGCCACAGCTCCGCGTTGTCGGTCGGGACTGGACGGAGTCGGGCGAGGAGTCGCTCTCGGGCTTCTGGGGTGGGCTGATGGCGCTTCATGTCGGGCCTCGATTCTGAGCGCAAAGCCTATCGACCGGTCGGCCGGAAGGTCAACGTCGAAATCCGGTCGGCGGGCACCAGTGGTGCGGGCGCCACGTGGGACGGTGCAGGCACGGGCCGTCGACGTGCGCCTCGTGCGGGCACAGGTGGTGCAGCGGGTGAACGGGCGGCGGCGGGCAGTGGCAGAGGCAGCAGAGCAACGTGGCGAGCATGGTCAGGTCTCCAGTCGGGGGTCGGGGACGAGTCGCCGGGGGTCGGCGACGGTGAGCGGGGCGATCTCGCCGTCCGCTTCGAGTTCCTGCATGCGCTCGTCGGTGGCGATGAGCGCATTGAGTTTGTCCACCTCGGCCCGGAAGGCAGCGAACAGCTCGGCGTCGTCCATGCGCTCCAACTCGGCGCGGGCCTCGGCGGTGGCGTCGGGGGTGCCGTCGGTGTCGTCGTCCTCACCGCGCAGCCAGCGGTCGAGCTTGATCAGGCGTTCGAGGTCTCCGAGGCGCACCGGCACGTCGCCCTTGGCCAGGGCACGGGCGAACGCGACCGTGGCGCCCTTCACGAGGGCGTGGTGGGGGCTGTCGCGGCCTTCCGCGGTGCCCGGGGCCTGGGCCCCCCGCGTGGCCTTCTCGGCGTCAGCGGCCGCCTGTCGCGCCGTGTCCACGTCGTGCTGGCGGGCGCGGCGCTTCCAGTCGAACGACTTGGCCCAGCGCTGCACGGACGTGGTGCTCGCGCCCATCGCAGCAGCGGTGGCCTTCAGCGTGCGGGTGGGGCCCTGGTCGCGGTAGTGCTCGAACGCCTCGCGGTGGTGATCCCTCTCGGCCTGTACAGCGGTCATGCGTCGGGAGTCTCGGTGTCGGCGTCGGCCTCGAACGTCAGGCCGCTGACGTCGGCGTAGGTCTCGGCCAGCATGGCCAGCGCGCGCCCGCGGCGGTTCTTGCCCTCGATGCACTCCATCGCGTGCTCGATGGCGGCTTCGATGGGCGCAGGGTCATCGACGACGAAGCTGACGACCTTCGGGGCTTCCTTCGCCTCGCGCTCCGCCTGTTCCTCGACGAAGGCTTCAAGTCCATCGGGCAGTTGAAGGAGCGCCTCGAAGTCGCGCAGTTCGTCCTCGCCGTAGGGCAGGATCGTCGAGAGGTCTTCGAGCGAGGTGTCGCGGCTGAGGTCGTGGATCAACTCGGCCATCAAGTGCGGCACCGGGTCGCCGCTCAACTCGTTGAGGTTCACCGTCATCATCTTGGCGCGCTTGTCGTCCACGTCGACGACGACGCAGGGCACCTCCGCGAGCCCGAGTTCGTCCTTGCACAGCGTCCAGCGATGGAAGCCGTCGAGGATCTGCCAGTGGTCGCCGACGCGGCGGACGATGATCGGCTGCACGATGCCTTCGCGCCGCATGTACTCCCGCAGCTTGTGCATCGTCTCGGGTGCGACGCGGTTCGGATTCCATGGATTGGCGTGGATTTGACCAACTGGCAGATGCACGATCTCCAGGCGGTCGACGGCGGGCTTGCAGGCGGTCATGAATCACTCCCGATGACGATGTACTCGCGGTTGTTCGCCCGGCTCTCGGCGCTGGCGAGGCCGACGCAGTGGGCATACTCGATGGCCTCGGCCTCGACGCGCGGCTTGAACCGCCGCATGAGCGTCACCAGCTCGTCGAGGTCGGTGGCGGCGTTGGAGAACGAGAGCACCCAGCGCCGGATGTAGCGAGCGCTGTCGAAGAGCCGGGTCATCGCGTCGCGCCAGTCGGCGGTCGAGAACCTGCTCTTCTCGGGCTCGATGGGGTGCCCTGCCAGCAGCTCATCGAGCGGCCGCTGCGCCGCGCTGGAGCGGCCGCTGCGGTTCGCGAGGTCAGTACGCACCGAACGGGGTGGGTCGATGCTCAGGTCCCGCAGGTCTTCGGCGCCGTCCCCACGCGATGCCCCGCCACCCTCTTCCCCGTGACCCGCACCGCACCCACCGCAACCCCGATCGCCACGCGGCACCGGGTCACGCCGATGTGACCCACGACCGCACCGATCGAGCACCGAAAAGGGTTAAGCACCTCTGCACAGGGGTTCAGAGCGGGACCAGAACATTCCTACCATCCGGCCGGGTCACGCCAGCGAGGGCCAGAATCGGGGTCTCGGGGCCGAAATCGGGTGCCTGCATGCGGTCGGGTCACGCGCAGCGGGTCACGGGCCGCAAGGGCCCAACGCTACGGGGAGAAAGGGCTTTCCGCTCCACTCCTCGCTCCGCCGACCGTCTCCCCCGAGAGCGCACCCATCGGCCGATGGGCGCCGCGTCCGCGTACGTGGTCTGCAGAGCATGCTCGATGGGCGCCGCGGTCACGTACGTGGTCGGCGGAGCATGCCCGATGGGGGTCGCGGCCACGTCTGTGGTCGGCGGGGTATGCTCGGTGAGTGTCGCAGCCACGTCCGTGGTCTGCGGGGGTATGCCCGATGGGGGTCGAAGCCATGTGCGTGGCCCGATACCGGACCCCGAACGGGCCACATACGTGGTCGGCGACCCCATGAGGCATGGTCGCCGCGGTCACGTACGCGGGTGGCGCGGGCATCGGCCATCAAACCGCGGTCACATGGTTCCGACGCCGGGCCATGGCGCATCAAACGCCGGGCGTCGCTGTCTTCGGGGGGTCGATGGCCCATGCCGTCGCGGTCCGCGGGGCCAGCGCTCGAGGGACCATGAACCGACAGCCGGCGGGCTGTTCGGCGCTCAGGACGCGTCGGGCGTCATGGGCGGATGGTCCTCCATCTCGTCGCCCACCGCCTCGTTGGGGTTCTGCTGCTTGCGCCGGATCTCGGCTTCGCTCAGGCGCCCCTGCTCTTCGGGCTTGCTCTCGCTGTTCTTCCGGGTGTCGTCGGACATGGTGGCTCCTCGGGTGCGGGTTGGGCCGGCGTGGCCGACGGTCTGTCCGTCGCGCGTCTGCCGGGTCACCACCAGAGAAATGCAGGGTCGATGCCAACGGGCGTGAGGCCCGTGAAACCGTGCGTCGGGCGGCGCCGCGCGGGGAGATGTGCCCCAGCGGGCCACGCCGGGCGGGACATTTCGCCGAGGCATGCCGTGCGGGCGTGCGGCGCCGGGCTCAGAACTCGGAGACGCTGCGCAGGCTGCGCTCGGCGGGCGCAGCGATGGAGCCGCAGTAGCGGCAGTCGAAGTAGTTGCCCGGCTCGCCGTCGCAGTCGACGTGGGTGCACGAGCCACCGCACATGCGCTGGCCGGGGCAGATGTTGGTCTCGATGCCATAGGTCGACTCGGCGATCGCCGGCGTCTCGATGCCTTCGCCCGAGGCGGTCCAGTCATCGACCTCCTGCTCGCTGGCGCAGGCGGTGAAGGCGAGGGCGGTCAGGGCGAAGAGGGCGATGCGGATGGCGTTCATCGGGCAGACTCCGGGTCTCGCCGGCCAGCGGCCGGTGGGTGGTTGTCGGTGCGGTGTGAGCGACCCGGCGGTGTCTGTCGGGCCGTCGATGACCTCTATGGCGAGGGCTCTCGGGCTCTGACATGGCCCGTGCGTTTTTTTCATTTTTTCTGGTGGGCGGCCCGTCGTCGGTCACGGGTGCGTCGATGTCGCATCCGGACGCGCCCGCCTTGCGCGTGCAGCGGGTCTTGCCCAAACTTGCGTCGTTCGGGGAGCGCGATGAGCCAGCAGCCACTCTCACAATCCGCCGTCGAGCACGCGCTGTCGGGCGATCGCGCCGCCATGCGGCGGCTGGTCGGGCAGTTGAGGCCGGCGGTCCAGGCGACGGTGGCCTGGACGCTCACCCGCCACGCCCCGAGCGGGCGACGGGATACGCGCCAGGAGGTCGGCGATCTGGTCCAGGAGGTCTTCCTCGCCCTGCTCGCCGACGAGGGCCGGCTGCTGCGTATGTGGGATCCGGCGCGGGGCAAGACGCTGGTGGGCTTCGTCCGCCTGATCGCGCGCCAGCAGGTGCTGGCCATCCTGCGCAGCGGCCGGCGCAACCCGTGGACCGAAGATCCCACCGAGGCGCAGAGCATCGAGCGCAGCTCGCCGGCGACACCCAGCGCCGCCCGGCGGGTCGAGAGCGCCGCGATGCTGCAACGCCTGCTCGTGCATCTGCAAGGCAGCCTCAGCGCGCGCGGCTGGCTGCTCTTCGAGGCGCTGTACGTGCACCAGCAGAGCGTCGAGCAGGTCTGTGCCGCCTTCGAGATGTCGACCGACGCGGTCTACGCGTGGCGCTCCAGACTGCGCAAGGCGGCCGTACGCGCGCGGGCAGAGCTGGAATCGACGGGTGATTCGTCAGATGCGCCCGGTTGAGCGCATAGAGGTCCATGCAGCGGATGGACGACGCCGAGGAGGTCCCCATGCACGACGATCACGACGCGCTGCTCGCCGCTCTCGGTCGAGCCGCCCGCGAGGCGCCCGACGCGCCGGACGCGTGGGTCGAACACGCCGCGGGTACCCTCGATCCGCAGGGGCGCATGGCCCTGCGCGGGGCCGCCGCCTCCGACCCGCGGGATCGCGCGGCGTTGGATCTGCTCGAGCCGCTCGGCCCCGCGTTCGACGACGCGCTGGCCGAGCGGCTGCTGGCGGAGGTCGCCCCGGCCGCCGCAGAGTCGGGCGCCGAGTCCACCACCTCGACGGCGAGCCGCGATGGTCCGCCGGTCGCGGCGTGGATCGGCGGGCTCGTCCTGCTCGCCGCCGCGGTGGTGCTCGGCATCGGCCTGACCCGCCCCGATACCCTGCCCGACTATCACTTCGAACTGCAGGCGGGCGAGCGGGCGATCCGCGGGGCGGCGGACGGGCCGCGGCCGATCGAGCTCTTCGCCGATTCGCGCATCGCGCTGACGGTGCGCCCCGCCGACGCGGTGGAGGGGCCGGTCGCCGTGGGCGCCTTCGTCCGCCAGGGCAAGACCGTGAGCCGCTTCGAGCCGAAGACGATCTGCGCGGCGAGTGGGGCGTGCAGGGTGGAGGGCATCGTCGGCGAGTTGCTGGGCGACGTGCAGGGCGAGGCGACGCTCGTCTTCGTGGTGACCCGACCCGACGCGATGCCCGCAGCGAGCGCGGTGGGCGACTTCGAGCCGCGATTCGAGCGGGCGGTCACCGTGCGACGAGACTGATCGCCGCGGTCGGGTTGTTGCTCGCCGCGGGCTGCGCGCCGCCGGATCGGGACGCGGCCTTCGCCGGCTGTCCCCACGTCGAAACAAGCGCCGACGGTCCGCTGTGTCTGCGGCGGCCGGATCGTCCGCTGAACCTGCGGGTGCGGCTGGCTGGGGCCCGCTCGGTGGACACGGTGCGGCTCGACGGTCGCGCGGTCTCGGTCGATGCCGCGGCGGTCGCCGACGGGATGCAGTTCGACGTCGCGGTGCCCGCGGGCGCATCCCGGCTGACGGTCGACGTCGAGCCGCCGGGTCGCTGGACCCTCATCTTGCAAGACGACGCGCCGGAGCCAGCGATCGCCACAGCCCGAGCGGCGGCGCCGGCCGAGCCTGCCGCCCGCGGGCGGGCGTTGCGGGCGGCAAGCGCTGGCCTCGACCCACGGCCCGCGGCCGATCTGCTGCTCGAGGCGGGGCACTTTCTGCACGTGGGCGGTGACTTCGAAGCGGCGGCGACGGCGCTGCGACAGGCCGCCGACATCGCCGAGCGGGCCGGCGCGCACTCCCGGGCGGCGGCGGCGCTGTCGGTGCACGCCTATCACGCGACCGAGCGGGGCCATCGCTTCGTCGATGCCCGGCAAGCGCTCGACCGCATGAGCGGCCTGCGGCTCGGACCTCGGCGCCAGGCCGAGCTGGCCTACATGCGCGCCCTGCTGGCCTACAACGTCGGTGATCTGCGCTCGGCGCGCACCCACGCGATCGCCTCGACCACCCGAGCGACGGCGTGGGCCGACCCCCGCGCGCCGGCCTATCGCGAGTTCGAGGCCGAGGTGTGGATGGCGCTGGGGCAGCGGGCGCGGGCGCGGGCGATCCTGGCCGACCTGCGCGGCGGGGTCGATGCGGTGGGTCGGCCGCTCGAGCGCGCCCTGCGCCTCAACAACCACGCGTGGGTCGACCTGCTCGGCCCCATCGATCGGCCGCCGGCCCGCGACCCGCG
Organism: bacterium; assembly: GCA_030427205.1. Taxonomy (GTDB): domain Bacteria; phylum Myxococcota_A; class Bradymonadia; order UBA7976; family UBA1532; genus JACKDM01. The sequence goes on from JAUHXC010000028.1 coordinate 66,076, forward strand.
GTCCGACCTGCTGACCGCGCTCGAGCTGTATGCCGGCGTCGAGCAGGTCGACCCGTGCGCGGTCTGGACGACCCGTCTCAACCTCGCGCTGGCGCATCTCAAGCTGGGCGAGTCGGCGCGGGCCCGTGCGGTGCTCGACGGCCGACCCCGACCTCGATGCGGGCCGGTGGATGCGGCCTGGTTCGACCTCATCGACGCCCGGTTGGTGCTCGAGGCCGACCCCGCGACCGCGCACGCGCGCTATGTCGCCCTCGGTCGACGGGCCGAGGCGAGCGGCATGGCGGAGGTCCGCTGGAGCGCGCTGGTCGGCCGCGGCGAGGCGCTGGAGGCGTCAGGGCGACTCGACGACGCCGCCACGGCCTACGCCGACGCCGAGGCGCTGCTCGACGGCCGGCTTTCGGTGCTCGCCCTGGCCGGCGGCGGCGAACGTTTTCTGGCCGATCGGGGGCGCAGCGCGCGCTTGCTGGTCGATCTGCTCGTGCGCCGCGGGCAGCCCGCCGAGGCGCTGTGCGCGGCCCGCCGTGCCCGTCGGCGTCAGCTGGCCGGGCTGGCCCGCGCGGGTCGGCTCGGACGCGGCGGCGCGGCGGACACCCGCTGGGCAGAGGCCCTCGGGCGCTATCGACGGGCGCGGGCGGCGCTCGAAGCGGAGGCGACCGACGACTGGTCGCGGTCGGTCACCGAGCTGCGCGCGGTCGAGACGCAGCGGGCGACCCGGCTGGCGGAGTTGGACGGTCTGTTGGAGTCGACCCTGGCGACGTTGGGTGGGCCCCCTGCCGCTACGGGCTGTCCGCCACTTCCGTCGGATCGTGATCTGCTGCTGGCGTGGTCACCGGGTCGAGACGGCTGGCTCGCCTTCGCGGCCCACGCCGGGGGCGTCGTCGCCGGGCGGCTCGAGGGTGATCCGACGTCGGCACCCGCGCGCCTCTTCGCGCCGCTGGCCGACGCCATGCGGGCCCATCTGCCGACGGCGCAGCGGGTGGTGATCCTCGCGACGGGCGCGCTCAACCCCGTCCCGATACACGCGGTGCCCTTCGACGGGGCGCCTTTGATCGACGCGGCGCCGGTGGTCTACGGGCTCGATCTTCCGCCGTCGGCGGACACGGAGCATGCCGAGGTCGACGGCCGGGCCCTGGTCATCGGTGATCCGCGCAGCGATCTGCGCGGCGCGCGGCGCGAGGCGGCGGCGGTGGCCCGCACGCTGGCGGAGGGCGGGTGGCAGATCGAGCGCCTGGGCGGCATCGACGCGCGGGCCGACGCGGTGCGCACCGCGCTGCCTCGGGTCGCGGCTCTGCACTACGCGGGGCATGGCGAGGTCGACCCGCTGGACCAATGGGCCGGTCGGCTGCCTCTGGCGGGCGGCTCCTGGCTCGGTATCGGCGATGTGCTCGCCGCGCCCGCGGTGCCTCGGCGGGTGGTCCTCTCGGGCTGCCGAACCGGCCTGCCGGTGGCCGAGGCCCTCAGCGGCGGCATGAGCTTCGCCCACGCCTTCCTGCTGGCGGGCGCCGAGGCGGTCATCGGCACGACCCGCGACGTCGACGATACGATCGCCGCCCGCTTCAGCGCCCTGCTCTATCGGGGGGTTGGCGCGCGGCCCGACGCCGACGTGAGCCGGACGTTTCGGGCGGCCGCCCGCGCGCTGCGCACCGAGCACGCCGAGCGCTGGTCGGACTTCAGGCTGTGGGTGCCCTGAGGACGCCGCGGCTCAGTAGATCTTGAGCGGGCTCGAGTGCCAGGCGCCGTTGTACTTGCCCTCGACCCGATAGCGCACCGCGCCTGCCGGCAAACCCGAGACCGTGACGATGCTGAGCTTGCCCGGGCTGACCGAGCCGGGCAGCGCGATGGCCTTGAGCGGGTTGTTGAACGCGTCGACGGCGACGATGCGGGGCACGCTGACCGGCAGGGCGAGAGTGATCCAGGCGTTCATCTGACGGCCAGTGATCCGCGCCGGGCAGCTGGGACAGACGGGCGTGCCCGGCTGGGGGCCGACGACGGCGCCGGCGAGCAGCGAGGGGTCGTTCGCCGCCGACGCCGGCCGCATGCGTCCGCTCACCGCGAGCTCGGCGGCGCGCTCGGAGACATCGTCGATGACCTGCAATACACGCGCGTCGTCGTGGGGCGCCACCCGCGCGCAGCGACCGGCGATGTGGCATACGTCGAGCCGCCGCACCTGCGGGCAGCCGCCGCCGGGCAAGCACAGGCTGGCGGGGCGACCGAGGGGATCGCCGCTGTTGATCAGGCGGCCGATGACGTCGGCCCGATGGGCGCCGGGCTCGTCGGTCCAGACCCGCGCGGCGAGGCCCGAGAGCACGGCCGAGGCGACCGAGGTGCCGGTCATCGACCAGGTGAAGCCGGCGTCCGTATGCACCACCGCGTCGGCGGCGACGATCACGACCGGGGGCTCGGCGCCGAGGCGGGCATTCTCGATGGGCTGGTCGTCGGGCGTGACACCGCCGGCGGCGAGGACCATCGGGCTGGCGCGGCCGCCACAGACCACGTCGACGCCCTGCCACGCGGCCGGCAGGAGCGCACCCTGCCCGGCGTCGGCGCCCGCTTCGGTATTGCCCGCCGCGGCGACGACCAGCGTATCGGCGCAGGCGGCGAAGCCGAGCACCGCGTGTACCGCGCGCACCGGCCCCGCGAGCCCGGTCTCCTGGTTGTCGTTGGGGTCGAGGACCCGGGCGCTGAGGGCCGCGTCGATCTGGGGCAGCCCGCCCAGCACGCCCGGCTGCCAGCCGAGGCTCAGGTTGATGACCAGCGACTCGCGCGGGTCCTTCTCGTCGACGGCGTCGTAGAGGGCGCGCGCCAGATCGCCGATGGTCCCCACATGCCCGCCGAGCACCGGATCGTGCTCGCCGGGCGCGACGCGACCGAGCGCGAGCCGGGCCGAGACGGGGCGCGCGCCGCCGGCGGCGAGGCGGGCGAGGGCCACCATGCCGGGCCCATGGGCCGCGCGCGCGTCGACCGGCTCGTGGGCGGGCAGCGTATCGAGCACCTCGACCCGCACCTGCGCCTCGCCGGGCTGCTCGGCCTGGATGTCGACCTCGAAGCGGCTCGCCAGCTCCGAGGCGAGGGCCTCGGCGAGCGTGAGCTGCGTCGGCGCCGCGGGCGCGAGCTGCTGGGGCATCGTCACCAGACAGTCGGGCGCGGCGTCGGCCAGGGTCGTCGGCGCGCTGGCGTGAAAGTCGGCGAGGTTTCGGATGCTCGAGGTGTAGCTGCAGAAGCGGTCGAGCGGCGCCGGCGCGCCGGCCGGGAAGAGCGGCCCGTGATAGAAGCCGGCGACCGGCGGGCAGCCGGCAGCGGTCGTCTCGAAGGCAATGACCCGGGTATCGCTTCCGGTGGTGCAGGTCTGCGCCGAAGCGGGCATGGCGAGCAGGGCGAGCCAGGCGGCGACGAACCAGTAGACCAGAATCGAGTACGGCATGTTCTCCCCCTTGCCGAGCGTGGTGCACCTTCCCCTATGCGGTGTCCCACGGCGACCTGACACAGCATGCCCGAGATTTTTCAGTTCAGCGTCGGGGAATACCCGCGACGGGATCGAAGACGACCCCACGCCTCGGCGAGGCGCGGGGTCGGGCGCTGGGCGGGTGATGCGCGCGGCGCCTTCAGTCGCGGGCGACGACCGGCAGTTCGACCCGCACCACGTGGTGCACGATGCCGTCGGAGGTCACCACGGCGACGTCGACCGGGGTGGTGCCCGGCGCCACGTCGGCGTCGAGCCGCGCGTCGAGCCGCAGGATCATCTGGTCGCAGGGTGCGAGGCCGTCCTCGCCGAAGAAGCCGAAGTCGCTCATCCAGGCCTCGACCCACATGTCGGGCGCGTCGCCGTCCACGGCCTCGTCGACCAGCGGGTTGTAGAGCATCGGCGGCAGGCCGGCCCCGACCACCTGCACCCCCCAGTCGGACACGTTGATGTCCTCGCCGAGGTTGGCGACGGCCACGAGCACCGTATTGTCGTGCTCCAGCGGCGAGTGCGGCACCAGCGCGCCGCCGCCCGCCGAGACCTGATAGATGAAGAGGTCGTCGGCGTCGGCCGACTCGATGCCGCTGCCGTCGGCCGGATCCTGGCAGTGGTACTCGTAGAGCGCCGCGGCGGTCTCGATGTCAGCCTCGTTGGGATCATCGGGGATCTCGGGCGGCAGTTCGGGCTCCGGCTCGCCGGTCTCCGGCTCGCCGTCGGCGGGCCCGTCGTTGCAGGCCAGAGGGCCGGCGAGAGCCAAAACGAGCAGCAACGTGAGGCGATGGGTCAGGGCGGACATGGTCTCCTCCTCGGACGTCGGGGCGCCGCGGTCGGCGGCGGGTATGGGTTCGGGTTCACTGGGAAAGGGGGCGCTACTCGGCGAGGATGTAGGCCGAGTCGACGCGGCGGTGCACCTCGCCGTCGGGGTCTTCGAAGATCAGCTCGATCTCCAGCTCGTACTCGCCGGGCTGCTCGGCGACGACCTCGCCGCGCAGGATCGCGGCCTCGCACCCGCGCAGGATGCCGTGGTCGATCGCGCCGAACGGGTCGGTGAAGATCTCGCCGACGGCGATCTCGACGCCCTCGACGCCACGATCGGCGTCGACGAAGGGGCGGGTCGGCGGCTCTTCGAGCAGCTGCGGCAGCACCGGCGAGTCATCGGCGCTGTGGTCGTCGGCCTGCATCGGCCCGATGCGGATCCCGGCGTCGAGGGGGTAGACCCGCACGGTGGCATACGCCGCCTCGAGGTCGGTGTGGTGCAGGCGACCGACCGTGAGGACGAAGGACGCGGCGCCCGGCGCGACGAGCGGGTCGCCCCAGAGGTCGACGATCTGGATGAGCTCGGGGTCGTCGGCGGGCAGCCAGGGGTGCGGGCCCTCGTCGCCCTGCACGCACATCGACCAGTAGCCGTCGAGGGCGTGGGCATAGGGGCTCGGCATGCCCTCTTCGGGCTCTTCGGGCTCCTGATTGCAGGCGGACACGGCGGCGCTCAAGGCGCACAGGCACAGCAGACGACGCAACATCGCTCATCTCTCCGGGTCGTGGTGCGGAGAGCCATCGGTGGCTCATGGGTTCATGGCTTCGATGACACCCGCTCGGACGGTCGGGCGTCTCACGGGCGCGCTGCCATTGCCGCGGCATCCCGTCTCGCCTGCCTCTATGGGCGGCGCCGACGGGATCTGACATGCGCGTTGCGTTTTTTTCGGTCGCGCCCGAATCGGGTCGGTCTCGAGGCGCGCCGACGGGCCGGTTCAGCCCTCGTAGGGCGAGACGTAGTCGGCCATGACCGCCCGCGGGCCGACGTCGTCGAAGTCGACCACCAGCCGGATCTTGGGGCCGCGGCGCACCTCGACGACGGTGCCGACCCCCAGGTTGCCGTGGTAGACCTTCATGCCCGCCCGCCAGCCGCCGCCTGCGCCGCCCATGGTGTAGTCGGGGGCCGGCGCGTCGCTGTACAGCGCCTCTTCGCGCGCCTTCTCGTACTCCTCCCGCGCCCGCTGGGCCCGCTTGGAGATCGGCCCCCGGGCGTATCCGCCGCCGCCGAAGCGCCCCGACGAGCGGCGGCGGCGCATGGGCGGGGGCTCGGGCTGGAACTGCGCCTCGACCGCGTCGGCGGGCAGCTCCTTGAGGAACCGGCTGGGGGTATTGCGCCGGGTCTCGGCGAACGAGCGCCGCTCGCGGGCCCAGGTGAGGAAGAGGCGCTGGCGGGCGCGGGTGATGGCCACGTAACACAGCCGCCGCTCCTCTTCGATCTTGTCGTCGTCGTCCAGCGAGCGGTGGTGCGGGAAGAGGCCCTCTTCGAGGCCCATGAGAAACACCACCGGGAACTCCAGGCCCTTGGCGGCGTGCACCGTCATCAGCGAGACCGCGCCCAGGCCGGTATCGGCCACGTCCACCTCGCTGATGAGCTTCACCTGCTCCATGTATGCGGCGAGGCTCGGCGGGCGGCGCTTGCCGTCGAGGCCGCTCGACAGCAGCCCCGCCGGGCCGCCGGCGGTCTCGAAGTCACCGAGGGCTTCGAGCAGGCGCAGCACGTTCTCCAAGCGCTGGCGGTCCTGCTCGCCGCCGCGGGCGCTCACCTCGAGGTCGGGCAGGAAGCCGGCGTCGATCAGCGTCTTCTGCACCCGCTGGGCCGGGCCGAGGCCGTCTTTGGGGTGGCCGTCGTCGTCCAGCTCTTCGCGGTATTGATCGAGCACGTCGAGGAAGCGGCGCACGCCCGTCGCCGCCTTGCCGCGCAGCTTGCCCCGGTCGAGGGCCGGGCGCACCGACTCCCACAGCGAGCCGTCGCGGCCGGCGGCGAAGTTGGACAGCTTCTCCAAGCTCTTGGGGCCGATGCCGCGGGAGGGCGTATTGACCGCCCGGCGGAAGGCGACCTCGTCGTGCGGGTTGACGAGCAGCCGCACGTAGGCCAGCGCGTCGCGCACCTCGGCCCGATCGTAGAACGAGCGCCCGCGCACCACCGTGTGCGGCACGCCCATCAGCCGCAGGTTCTCTTCGACGCCCAGCGAGAGGTGGTTGGCCCGCATCAGGACGGCGATCTCGCCCGGCGCGACGCCTTCTTGCCGGCAGAGCTGGGTGATGCGCCCGGCGACCCAGCGGGCCTCGCCGCGGCCCTCGGCGGCCTCGTGCAGCTCGAGGCGCATGCCGTCGGTGGCCTCGGTCCACAGGTTCTTGCCCAGGCGGCGGCGGTTGTTGGCGATGACCTCGTTGGCCGCGTCGAGGATGTGCCGGTGGCTGCGGTAGTTCTGCTCGAGGCGCACCACCTTGGCGGTGGGGTACTCCTCGGGGAACTGCAGGATGTTCTCCACCTCGGCCCCGCGCCAGCCGTAGATCGACTGGTCGTCGTCGCCCACCACGAAGAGGTTGGCGCCGGGGCCCTCGGCGCCGGGCGGCGCGAGCAGCTTGAGCCAGCGGTACTGCGCGGCGTTGGTGTCCTGGAACTCGTCGACGAGCAGCCAGCGCCAGCGGCGGCGGTACATCTCGGCGACGTGGATCTCGGCGGCCATCAGCTCGGCGGGGCGCACGATGAGGTCGCCGAAGTCGAAGGCGTCGGCCCGCTCGAGCAGGTCGTCGTAGTCGGCGCCGAGCCGCGGGCCGTCGAGCTTGCTGGCGAAGTCGACCGGCAGCACCGCCGCCGCGGCCCCTTCGCCGGCGTTCTTGGCCTCGTCGAGCGCCCGGCGCACCACCTTGGCCTCGGCCACCTTCAGGTCGACCCGCTGGATGGACGCCGCCTCGCGGATCATCGCGATCTGGTCGCTGTCGTCGTAGATCGTGAAGCCCTGGCTGCGCCCGAACCACGGGGCGTGGCGCCGCAGGAAGCGGGCGCCGAGCGCGTGGAAGGTCGAGATCTGCAAAGGCGGCGGGCGGTCGAGGCCGAGGATGGCGCAGACCCGCTCGCGCATCTCGCGGGCGGCGCGGTTGGTGAAGGTCAGCGCGAGGATGCTCTCGGGCTCGGCGCCTTCGGCCAGCAGCCGGGCGATGCGCCGGGTGACGACCCGGGTCTTGCCGCTGCCGGCGCCGGCCAGCAGGAGCAGCGGGCCCGCGTCGTGCAGCACCGCGTCGCGCTGGATCGGGTTGAGGTCGGCCAGCGCGTCGGGGATCTCGCTCTGGGGGGGCTGGCCCCAGCCGGTCGGGGTCTGCTTCACGCGGCTCCTACTCGACGGTCACGCTCTTGGCCAGGTTGCGGGGCTGGTCGACGTCGGTGCCCTTGAGATCGGCGACGTGATAGGCGAGCAGCTGCATCGGCACCGTGGTGACGAACGGCTGCAGCCACTGCGCGACCCGCGGCACCCGGATGATGTCGTCGGCGAAGGCCTCGATGCCTTCGTCGCCTTCGGTGGCCACCGCGATGACCTGCCCCAGCCGCGCGCGCACCTCCTGCAGGTTGCTGGCGGTCTTGTCGTAGTGGCTGCCCTCGGGGGTGATGACCACCACCGGCATGTCTTCGTCGATCAGCGCGATGGGCCCGTGCTTCATCTCGCCGGCGGCGTAGCCCTCGGCGTGGATGTAGCTGATCTCCTTGAGCTTGAGCGCGCCTTCGAGGGCGATGGGGAAGTTCTCGCCGCGCCCGAGGAAGAGCATGTCCCGGGCGTTGACGTGGCGCGCGGCGATCTGCTCGACCTCGGCGCCGCGGGCGACGAGCGCCTCGACGTGGCCCGGCAGGTGCACCAGCGCGTCGAGGCGGGCGCGGGCGGTCTCTTCGTCCATGGTGCCGCGGCGCCGACCGAGCCAGACGGCCAGCAGGTTGAGCGCCAGCATCTGGGTCATGAACGCCTTGGTCGAGGCGACGCCGATCTCGGGCCCGGCGTGGGTGTAGATGATGTCGTCGCTCTCGCGGGCGATGCTGCTCTCGATGACGTTGCAGATGCTCAAGATGCGCGCGCCGCGGCGGCGGGCCTCCTTGAGCGCGGCCAGCGTATCCGCCGTCTCGCCCGACTGGCTGACGGCGATGAACAGCGTATTCTCGTCGACGAGCGGCTCGCGGTAGCGGAACTCGCTGGCCAGGTCGACCTCGACCGGGATGCGGGCCGACTGCTCGATGATGCGCTTGCCCACCAGCCCGGCGTGCCACGCGGTGCCGCAGGCGCAGAGGTAGATCCGGGTGATGCGCTTCACGTCGGCGGCGGTCAGCCCGACGTCTTCGAAGTGCACATCACCCGTCTCGAGCGAGACCCGGCCGCGCAGGGTATCGGTCATCGCCCGCGGCTGCTCGTGGATCTCTTTGAGCATGAAGTGCTTGTAGCCGCCCTTCTCCGCCTGCGACGGGCTCCAGGTGATGTGCTTGGGCGCCCGCTCGATGGGCTCGCCGGCGGTGGTCGTGATGGCCACGCCGTCTTTGTCGAGCACCGCCACCTCGCCCTCGTGCAGGAAGATGAAGTCGCGGGTATGGCTCAAGAGCGCCGGGATGTCGCTGGCGAGGAACATCTCGCCCTCGCCGAGGCCGACGACGAGCGGGCTGGCGTTCTTGGCGGCGACGATCTTGTCGGGCTCGGTCGCCGAGATCACCGCGATGGCGTAGCTGCCCTCGACCTGCCCCAGCGTATGGCGCACCGCCGCTTCGAGGCCGTCGCCCTGGTCCATGCGCTCGCGGATGAGGTGGCTGAAGATCTCGGTGTCGGTCTCGCTGAGGAAGACGTGCCCCCGCGCCTGCAGGCCGTGGCGCAGCTCGAGGTGGTTCTCGACGATGCCGTTGTGCACGACGGTCACCGGGCCGGCGGTGTGCGGGTGGGCGTTCTCTTCGCTGGGGCGGCCGTGGGTCGCCCAGCGGGTATGCCCGATGCCCAGGTTGCCCGGCAGAGGCTCGGCGGCGAGCTGCTTCTTGAGGTTGATCAGCTTGCCCACCGAGCGGGCGACCCGGGTCTGCCCGGCGTGGTGCAGGGCGAGGCCCGCGGAGTCATAGCCGCGGTATTCGAGGCGCTCGAGGCCGCCGATGAGGATCTCGGCGCACTCCTGGGGGCCGACATAGCCGACGATGCCACACATATCTGCTCAGTCCTTTCGTTCGCCGGCGGCCTCGGCCTTCGCCTCGGCCTCTGCCGCCAGCCGCGCCCGGCGGCGCTCGGCCCAGCCGGCGATGTTCGCCTGCCGCGGACGGCTGAGGGCGAGGGCGTCGGCGGGCACGTCCTGGGTGATGGTGCTGCCCGCGCCGACGAAGGCCCCGTCGCCGATGGTGACCGGGGCCACCAGCTGGCTGTCGGAGCCGATGAACGCGCCCGCGCCGATGTCGGTGCGGAACTTGTTCACCCCGTCGTAGTTGCAGGTGATGGTGCCGGCGCCGATGTTGGCCCCCGGCCCCACCCGGGCGTCGCCCAGGTAGCTGAGGTGGCTCGCCTTGGCGCCCGCTTCGAGGGTCGCCTTCTTGGTCTCGACGAAATTGCCCACCTTCACCTTGTCGTGCAGCACGGTGCCCACCCTCAGACGGGCGAAGGGGCCGACCTGACACCCGGCGCCGACGTGGGCCTGGTCGATGTGGCTCTGGCCCTTGATGTGCGCGCCGTGCTCGATGCGGCTGTCGCTGATGCGGCAGCCCTGCTCGATGTGGCAGCCGGGGCCGATGAAGGTCTGACCGAGCAGCGACACGTCGGGCTCGATGACCGTATCGGGGCCGACCTCGACGCCGGCGTGCAGGGTGACCCGCGCCGGATCGATCAGGGTGACCCCGTCGCGCATGAGCTGCGCCCGCAGCCGGCGCTGCATGCGCTGCTCGGCGTCGGCCAGATCGACGCGGTCGTTGACCCCGCAGGCGTCGGCGGCGGCCTCGCCGTCGAGCACGAGGCACGCGGTGCCCCGGCCCTGCTCGGCGGCGGCGGCGACGATGTCGGTGAGATAGTACTCGCCCTGCGCGTTGTCGCTGCCGAGCTGGCCGAGGGTCTCGAAGAGGAAGCGCGCGTCGGCCCGGTAGACGCCCACGTTGACCCGGTCGATGGCCCGAATGGCGTCGGAGGCATCGCGGTACTCGGTGATGCGCACCAGCCGCCCGTTCTCTTCGACCAGCCGCCCGTAGGCCGCCGGATCGTCGAGCCGCATGCCGAGCACGCCCACCGCCGCGTCGCCGGTGACCGCGTCGAGGGCGGCGATGGTCGCGGTCGACAGGGTCGGCACGTCGCCGGAGAGGATGAAGACGTCGCCGTCGAAGTCTTCCAGCGCCGCCCGGGCGCAGAGCACCGCGTGGGCCGTGCCCAGCTGCTCGGCCTGCACCGCCACCTCGAGCGGCGCGTCGGGGAAGGTCGCCCGCAGCGACGCCTCGACCCGTTCGCGCTGATGGCCCAGCACGACCACCACCCGCTCGGCGCCCAGCTCGAGCGCGCTCTGCACCGGATAGTCGATCATCGGCCGCCCCGCGACGGGGTGCAGCACCTTGATCGTCGCCGAGCGCATGCGGGTGCCCAGGCCGGCGGCCATGATCACCACCGCCTTGGCGCGATCGGATGAGTTGTCGTCGGGTCGAGCCACCGCCGCCTCCGCTGAACGTGCGTCCGGTGGTGTATCGCCAATCCGTCGGAGATCTGTCAATGGTCCCGCCGCGATACGGCTCGAAGGGCGAGGGGTCGGCGACCCGCAGCGCCGCCGGGGCATCCCATGCCCGCCAGAGGCTGGAATTGCCCATCACCGCCGTCGCGGAGTACAATCCGGCCGCCGAGTCGGAGCGCTCCCGAAACGGGCGGCGGGGGCCCGACACTCGATCCCCGGAGCGCAAAGGAGCGGCCCATGACACTCACGGCGAAGAAACTGTGGATGGACGGGGAGATCATCCCCTTCGAGCAGGCGCGGGTCCACGTGCTGACCCACACCCTGCACTACGGTTACGGCGTCTTCGAGGGCATCCGGGCCTACAAGCGCAGCGGCGGCGAGAGCCACGTCTTCCGGCTCCGGGAGCACGTCGACCGGCTCTTCGAGAGCGCGCACATCCTCGGGCTCGACATGCCCTTCAGCCGCGGCGAGATCGCCGAGGCGTGCATCGAGGTGCTCAAGGCCAACGACTTCGACGAGGCCTACCTGCGCCCGATCGCCTTCCTCGGCGACGAGGCGATGGGCCTCGGCGCCCTGGGCAACAAGGTGCACGTCGCCATCGCCACCTGGAAGTGGGGGGCCTACCTGGGCGACGAGGGGCTCAAGAACGGAATCCGTTGCAAGATCAGCAGCTTCAGCCGGATGCACGTCAACGTGAACATGGTGAAGGGAAAGATCTGCGGGCAGTATGTCAACAGTGTCATAGCCAAGCGCGAGGTCATGAAGGCCGGCTACGACGAGGCGATCATGCTCGATACCAACGGCTACGTCTCCGAGTGCACCGGCGAGAACCTGTTCATGGTCAAGAACGGGCGGATCGTGACCGCGCCCTACGGCGGCAGCATCCTCGGCGGCATCACCCGCGATACGGTGCTGGCGCTGGCGGCTGACCTCGATGTCGCGGTCGAGCAGCGCCTGTTCACCCGCGACGAACTCTATGTCGCCGACGAGATCTTCCTCTGCGGCACCGCCGCCGAGGTCACCCCGGTGCGCGAGGTGGACGATCGGCGCATCGGCACCGGGCGGCCGGGCGAGATAACCTCCCGGGTTTCCGAGGCTTTCTTCGATGTGGTGCGCGGCGCGACCCCGGCGCACCCCGAGTGGCGCCAGACCTACCTCGATCCCCGCCCGGGGGCCTGACCCCCAACAAGCGCCGGCCGGCACGAATCCTGCTTCTTCGTCGAGGGCCCATTCACGCCCCGCCGACCGAGGAGGCCGCCGTGCCGCGAGGAACCGAGTTCATCCGCGCTCTCGAGAACCATCGAACCGAGATGCTGGCCCACCGCCAGCCCGAGCCTGCGCCGCTCTCGCCTCGCCTGATGCTCTCCTGGATCCACCACGACAACATGCTGGAAGGCAAGCTCTTCCGCCCGGCCGAGGTCGTGCAGGCGCTGCGCGAGAACGACGATCAGCTCGACAAGTACCTGCACCCGCTGATGTGTCGCATCCGCCGCTATCGGGACACCATCGACTACATCTGGCACCGGGCCCACGAGGGCGCCGGCGCGGTCGATCTCGATACGCTCAAGGAGATCCACCGCCGGCTGACCCCGGCGCCCAAGGATCGCGGCGGGCTCTACCGGCGCACCTCGCCGGTGCACCGGGACTACTTCCAGAAGATCTGCGGCGCCGACAAGGTGCCCTACAACCTGCGCAAGCTCTTCGACCAGATCGGCTCGGAGTACGACGAGGCTTGCGATCCGGTGCGGTTCGCCGCCGACGTGCACCACAAGCTGATGCACGTCTATCCCTTCCGGCGCAACCCGGGCACCACCGCCCGCCTCTTCACCAACCTGCTGCTGCTCTCCCGCGGTTACCCGCCCCTGATCATCACCTGCGATCAGCGCGACGCCTACTACAAGGCGCTGGCCCACCCCGAGTCGGGCAACCTCACCGAGCTCTTCGCCGACGCCATCGAGCTGCTGCTCGAGCGGGCCGGCGGCCACAAGGGCCTGCTGCGGGCCGCCTGAGCCGACTTTCGGCGCACCCCCTCCCCGACAGCGGCCGGAGCCTCGACGGCTCCAGACGGCGCGCTGGCCCCCTCTACGGTCATTCTGGCGGCAAATGAATCCACGGCGGGGTCCGGCTGCGACCTCAGTCCCTGGTCCACAGCTCGTCGAGCACCGACTGCGCCACCGTGCTGCAGCGGGTGCCGGTCAGCGTCTGCGACAGCGCCGCGGGGTCGAGCTGCGCCGCCCGCGCGCGGGTGATGGTGAAGCGGGCGTGCGGGGTCGGGGTGCGCTTCTGGTCGTAGCGCCCGCTGCGGTTGCGGGTGACGGCGGTGTCGAGGTCGAAGAAGACCAGCGTGATGCGGTCGAGCTCGCGGCGCTCGTCGAACAGCGCCTTGGCCCCGGCGCTGGCCTCGAGCCGGCCGGTGAGCAGCCAGCGGGTGCCCTCGCACACCGCCCGGTCGCGCTGGGTGGGCTCGACGGGCCGCATGAACCAGATCTCGACCCCCTTCTGCTGCAGCTTGACCTGCTCGGTCGGGTCGCGCTGGTCGCCGACGACGGAGTAGATGCCCAGGTGGCGCTGCACCGCGGCGAGCACCACCCGGTCGCGGCGGGCCGCGTCGGCCGACGCCGGCGCCAGCAGGGGCAACGCCAGCGACGCGACGAGCAGAGCCAACGCCGGGCGCCCGCTCAGGGCGCGGGCGAAGACGACCGCACGGGGCATGATAAAGCGAGCGAATCGGGGTAGCATCTCGGCATGCACGCGTCAGGTCTCCATCGATCGAGCGTGGCCCGCCGGCCGCGCAGTTGCTCTCGTCGCCTCCGCCGAGCGGGCCTCGCCGGGCTCGTCGCCCTGGTCAGCGCGCTCGCGGCGTCTCCCGCCATCGCGGCCGACGCCGCCGATCGCCTCGATCGGGAGCGCATCCGCTCGGGGGTCTGGATCGGGCCGTCGGTGATCAACGGCCTGATGCAGCTGCGCACCGACGCGGCGGCCTCGGACACCTCCATCGACTACCTGCCGGCGGTCGACCTCGGCGTCGAGCTGTGGCCCGCCCCCGAGATCGGCCTGGTGCTCGCCGCCGAGCTGGGCACGGGCGCCTCGATCACGGTGCCGTTCGAAGAGCAGACCGTCGCTGTCGACTACAACCTCTACCGCTTCGAAGCCGCCGGGCGCTACCGATGGTACTTCGGTCCGCGCAGCGGCGCACCCTCGCTGATGATGCACGGCGGGCTGCGCGGGCGCTACCAGACGGTTCAGGAGCAGCGGCCGATCTCGGCGCTCGTCGAGCGGGCGGTGGTCGGGCCCGAGGCCGGGCTGTCCTTCGCCTGGCCGGTGGTCGGCGATCGGGTGTGGTTCCGGCTCGGCGGGCGGGCCGGGCTGCCGTTCTTCGTGCGCGAGCCGGGGGACGACTCGGGGCAGGTGGCCGGCGGCTTCACCTTCGGGGCCGGGCTCGACGTGGCGGTGCGCGTCGTCGGCGGCTGGTACGTGCAGCTGTCGGGCGACATGTACGACGAAGAGCTCGACTTCGACGGCGACGGCACCCGCGCCTCGGGGGTCAGCGGCGCGCGGACCCACGATCGCTACCTCTCGGGCGGGCTGGCGGTGCGCTACGCGCTGTGAGCGCCGCGGCGGTCAGGGCAGTTCGAAGGTGGCCTTGAGCCCGGCGTGGTCCGAGCGGGCGAGGCCGCTCGGGTTGTCGCGGATGACCCGGGCGGTGCCCGCGACGTAGTCTCCGCCGGCGGCTTCCAGGTGGTAGAGGTGGTCGATGGCCTGCATCCGGCCGTTCCACTCGTAGGTCGCCGCCTCGTTGCCCAGCTCGCCGGCCACCCGATGCCAGTCGCCGCCGGACTCCAGCGCCTCGAGCGGCGCCGACCCCGGGGTGTCGTTGAGGTCGCCGCCGAAGACGATCAGCGCGTCGGGGTTGCGCTCGGCGACCGCGTCGAGGATGCGCCGGGTCGCCTGCGCCTCGGCGAGCCGCCGGTCGGGGTCATCGTTGTTCTTCGCCTTGTAGTGCCCGTTGGTGACGATGATCGCCCGGCCGTCGAGGTCGAGGTGCACCTCGAGCAGCTCGCGGGAGAACGTCGTCGTGCCGCCCGACGGGCGCGGGATGCGGTCGTCGGCGTGGCGCACGACCCGCACCAGACCGCCCCGGCGGGCCAGGATCACCACGTCGAGCGAGGCGGCATACCCCAGCTCGCCGAGCACGGCGACCCGATAGCCCTCGTCGATGTACTCGAGCAGGGCGTCGAGGGACGCCTGGCTCTCGATCTCCTGCAGCAGCACGATGTCGGCGTCGAGGGTGCGCACGCCGTAGGCCACCGTCTGGGCCCGGGCGTCGAACTCGGCGGGCGGGTATTGCCGCTCGTACTCGTCGAGGCCGCACCGGCCGGTATCGCAGACGGTGTCGAAGAAGCGACGCACGTTGAACGTGGCCACGGTGATGGTGTCGTTCGGCTCGGGTTCGGGCTCGGCGGCGTCGGGCTCGGGTTCGGGCTCGGCGGCGTCGGGCTCGGGCTCGGCGGCGTCGGGGCCACCGACGTCGGGCTCGCCGGCGTCGGGCTCGGGCTCGGCGGCGTCGGCGGTATCGGGGATCGGCGGCAGGCCGCCGCCGCCCCCGCCGCCGCCGCCGCCCGTGCTGGCCGGCACGCACGCGCCGAAGGGCAGCGCCATCAGGCCGACCAGAAGGGCGAAGATCCGGGTGGGCATGCAGATGCTCCTCGCGAGACGGGCCAATCTATCCAAAAGCCCGGGTCGATTCACCCGGGGCGTGGGCGCGTGCCGCTGTCACCTGCTGACGGAGAGTTGCTACCGTGGGCCGATGAAGAACCCGATCGCGACGACGCTTTGCTGGGCGCTGGCTCTGACCGCCGTGGGTTGCACCGGCGGCGGGGCCGGCGACGACGCGACCCCTCTGGTCGACGATGGGCCCGAGACCGCCCCGCCGGCTGCGGATATGGCACCGCCGGCTGCGGACATGGCCCCGATACCGCCCGACGTGGCGCCGCCCGGCCTCGACATGGCCCCGATACCGCCCGACATGGCCCCGCCGAGCCCCGACATGGCCCCGCCCGGCCCCGACATGGCCCCGCCAAGCCCCGACATGGCCCCGCCGGGGCCCGATATGGCCCCGCCAAGCCCCGATATGGCCCCGCCGGGGCCCGATATGGCCCCGCCGAACCCCGACATGGCCCCGCCGCCCGATATGGCGCCTCCGCCGCCGGACATGGCCCTGCCGCCGCCCGACATGGCCCCGCCGCCCTTGGGCAACCCCTTCCTGCCGGCGACGCCGAACCGCACGTGCGCGCTGCCCGAGGCGCCGCCGCTGGGTCGCTATGGCGTCGAGGCGGCCTTCCCCGCGATGAACTTCGCGCGGCCGATCTGGCTGGGCACCGCGCCCGGCGAGCCGGAGACGATCTACGTCGTCGAGCAGGGCGGCACCATCTACGCCTTCGACGACGATCAGGCGGTGGCCGAGCGTGAGGTCTTCCTGGATCTCGCCGTCCTGCGCTCGAACAACGAAGAGGGCCTGCTGGGGCTGGCCTTCCACCCCGACTACGCCGAGAACGGGCGCGTCTTCGTCAACTACTCGACCCGCAATGACTGCCCGCCGGGCGCGAGCCGCTGCTCGGTGGTGGCCGAGTACCGCCGCGCCGAAGAGCGGCGGGCCGATCCGGCGTCGGCGATGAGGCTGCTGGTGGTCGGGCAGCCGTTCGGCAATCACAACGGCGGCGACATGCACTTCGGCCCCGACGGGCTGCTCTACATCAGCCTGGGAGACGGCGGGTCGGGCGGCGACCCCCGCGGTCACGGGCAGAATACGGATACGCTGCTGGGCAGCATCCTGCGCATCGACGTCGATCGGCCCGAGGACCCCGCCTGCGACGATTGCCTCTACGCCATCCCGCCGGACAACCCCTTCGCCGACGGGGTCGACGGCGCGCCCGAGATCTGGGCCTGGGGCCTGCGCAACGTCTGGCGCATGGCCTTCGACCCGCTGACCGGCGACCTCTGGGCCGCCGACGTGGGGCAGAACGCGGTCGAAGAGGTCAACCGCATCACCGGTCCGGGCAACTTCGGCTGGAACATCATGGAGGGCGACGACTGCTACGGCCCGATTCAGGCCTGCCGGGACGCCGAGGGGCTGGTGCCGCCGGTGTGGACCTATCGCCACGCGATGGGGCGCTCGATCACCGGGGGGCAGGTCTATCGCGGGCCGCGGCTGCCCGAGCTGTGGGGCGCCTATATCGTCGGCGACTACGTGTCGGGCCGGCTGTGGGCGGTGTGGGATCGCGCGGACGGGGTGCAGGCCGAGCAGATCGCCAACCGGGCGCAGCTGACCCACGTCGGCGCCGACGCCGCCGGCCGGCTCTATCTGGTGGGCTTCGGCCAGGCGCCGTCGATCCGCCGGCTGGTGCGCCAGGACGAGCCCGAGGGGCCGCCCTTCCCGCGGCTCTTGAGCGAGACGGGCTGCTTCGACGACATCGCGACCCATACCCTGGCGCCGGGGGTGGTGCCGTACCAGATCAACCGCCCGTTCTGGAGCGACGGCGCGGCCAAGCTGCGGGCGGTCGCGCTGCCCGAAGGCACGCGTATCGCGGTAGACCCCGACGACCCCGAGGGCGCCTATCGCTTCCCGGTGGGTACGGTGTTGATCAAGAGCTTCGCCCTCGACGCGGTCGACGCCGAGGGGCGGGCGGCCCCGTCGATCGTCGCGACCCGGCTCTATACCCGGCAGGCGGACGGCTGGCGCGGCTTCGTCTATCGCTGGAACGCCGAGCAGACCGACGCCGAGCTGCTCGACGGGCCCGCGCGCACCGCCTATCTGTCGCCCGAGGGCGAGCAGGACTGGATCCACCCGTCGCGGGTCGAATGCGACCAGTGCCACACCGCCGCGTCGGGGCACGCGCTGGGCTGGCGCACCCGGCAGCTCGCCGGCGAGTTCATGCTCGACGGGGTGCGCTACGACCAGCTCGCCGCGTTCGAAGAGGCGGGGGTGCTCGCCGCGGCGCCGGCGGCGCCGATCGCCCACAGCCGCCCGACGGCCGATGCGCTGGCCGGCGCAGCCCTCGAAGAGGCGGCCCGGGCCATCCTCGACGTCAACTGCGCCTCGTGCCACCGCCCCGGCGGCGGGGCCAACGCCGATCTCGACCTGCGGGCCCACGTGCCGCTGGAAGAGACCGGTTTGTGCGCGACGCCTGGCCAGGGTGACCTGGGCATCGCCGATGCCCGCCTGATCGCGCCGGGCGATCGGGCGCGCAGCGTGGCGCTGCAGCGCATGCTGCGTCGGGACGGCGAGGGCATGCCGCCGCTGGGATCGGACCGGATCGACCACGCCAGCGTCGAGCGGGTCGGCCGATGGATCGACGGGCTGGCGGCGTGCCCCGAGGGCGCGGCCGAGCAGCCGCTCTGACGGCGCCTCGAAGTTCGCCCCCATGAATACATGGGCGCATCCGCGTCGGGAGCGGTCGATGACCCGTTGGAACCCCTGGGATGGACTCGAGCGCATGGCCCGCACCCGGCTGCGGCTGGCCGGGATCGGCGGCCGCCTCGTCGAGCGCCCGGGCGGCGCGGTCCACACCTACGACGCGCCGGGGCGCGGGCCGCGGCCGCCGACGATCCTGCTGCACGGCATCGGCTCGAGCGCGACGGCCTACGGCAAGCTGCTGCTGGGCCTGCGGCGCCACGTGCGGCGGCTGGTGGCCCCCGACCTGCCGGGGCACGGCTTCAGCGCGACCCCCACCCGCCTACCCGAACCCGCGGCGCTGACCGCAGAGGCGACGGCCATCGTCGACGGGCTGCTCGACGACATCGGCGAGCCGGCGGTCGTGGTGGGCACCAGCATGGGCGGCGCGCTGGCCCTGCGCTACGCGCTGGCCCGCCCGCGGCGGGTGAAGGCGCTCGTCTTGTGCAGCCCGGCCGGCGCGCCGCTCGCGGGCGAGGCGCTGCAGACGCTGCGCGCGCAGTTCGCGATGGATCACCCCCGGGCGGGGCACGACTTCGCCGACCGGCTGTTCGCCGGGCGCCCGCCGGCCCGCTGGCTGGTGGGCCGCGCGGTGCGCGATCGACTGTCGCGACCCATCGTGCAGAGCCTGCTCGCAGCGGTCGGCCCGGGAGATTTTCTCTCGCCCGACGAGGCGACGACGCTGGCCCCGCCGACGCTGCTCTTGTGGGGCACCGCCGAGCGGGTGCTGCCCGACAGCTGCCTGACATGGTTCCGCAACCACCTGCCATCCGGGGTGAAAATCGAGCAACCGGAGGGCTGGGGCCATTCGGCACATCTGGAACAAACCGGCGCGCTGGTCGAGCGGGTCTGCGCCTTCGTCGACCGCGTCGCCCCACCGCCGGCGGTGACCGCCGACGGAGGGAGTTGTCCGCAGCCGGCAGGTGAGGCACCATCGGGGTCGCACCTCTGAACCTTTTCGACCCGGCCCCCGGCCTCTTCGGAGCGAGCATGGTGAACAGGCTCCTGACGATCCTCGGCCCCGCGCTGCTGCTGGCCTCGACCGCCTCGGCCGAGGCGCTGCAGGCCCGCTACGAGCTGATTCGCCAGGTGCCGTGGTCGGCCGACGGGCTGGCCGAGACGCTCGAATCGGCGGGCGGCGGCATGCTGCTGACGGCCAAGCCCAAGGCCCGGACCCGCGCGGTGCCGAGCATCGCGGTGGACGCCGACGGTCAGGTCTGGTTCTTCACCAAGGATCAGCTCGGCCGGGCCGGCGCCGACGGCTATACCCGCGTCGCGCTCGACGGCTTCGACGCCAGCGTGCAGGCCATCGCGCCGCTCGCCGACGGGGTGGTCGCCATCGGCAGCAAAGGCCGGGAGAACGTGCTCGCCCGCATCGGGGCCGACGGGCAGATCGCGTGGCGCAAGACGGGCCCCTTCGACGCCAAGGCGGCCGATCCCGCCGCGCTGCGCGGGGTGCTGCGCCGCCTGTCGGCCGACGCCGACGGCGCGGTCTACCTCTACGCCACCCGTCAGGCGGGCGTCGTCGCGTCGGTCGAGCCGGGCAGCGGCGCGGTGAGCCCGGTGGTCACCCTGGAGGGCTTCCGCAGCCCGTCGGCGTGGGTCGCCGGGGGCGTGCTCTACCGGGCGCAGGACGAGGGCGGCTCGAACGTCTGGATCTCGCGGCCGGTGGCCGGCGGCGACGACCGCCGGATCGAACCCGATCCGGGTCTGGCCGGCGCGCTGGGCGGCGCCAGCCCGCTGCCCGACGGCGGCGCGATCGTCCAGCCCCGCGCGGCGCTGGTGCGCATGTCGGCCGCGGGCAAGCCGGCGGGCAAGCTGACCCTGGCCGGCGTCGTGCGCGACGGCGAGGACGGGCTGCACGTCGGCCTGCAGTCGGGGGAGAACCTCGAGGTCACCCGCTGGGCCGAGGGCCAGGCGGGCCCGACGGTGGTGCTGTCGGGGCTGCCGCCGCGGGCACGACTCGCCGCGGCCGGCCCCGGCGGCTTCAAGGTCATCGCCGGCCGCAGCTCGCTCAAGGCGGGCACGCTCATCGACTTCGACGCGCAGGGCAACCAGACCGCCAGCGTCTCGCTGGAAGGCAAGGGCAAGGACGTTCAGGGATTCGAAGGTCGGGTCGATACCGGCAACCGCGTCGTCGGCAAGGACGGCGCGATCTACATCCCGGGCGTCGATCCCCGCGGCGCGTGGGTGGTGCGCATCACGCTGCCCTGAGAAGGCGCTGCCCGAGAGCGCGCAGCGCCAACCCGGCTCAGGCCACCGCCCCCTTGAACGGCCCGATGATGTCGTGGGTGATCCACCCGCCGAGCACGCCGCCCGGCTGCGCGATGACCCGCTCGCCGTCGACGAACGCGCCGTCCACCCGATCGGCGTGGAACGCGATGCAGCCCTTGAGGGCCGCAAACGCCGGATCGGGCTGCGGGTGGGTCCAGGCGGCGCGCGGTGCGCGGCGGCCGTCGACGGTCACGTCGAAGTAGCGCGCCTCACCGCGATGCGGGTGATCGAGCCGGGTGGTGGTCAGCGCGAGGCGATCGGTGTCGATGTCGTCGAGCGGGAAGAAATAGACCGGCGGGTGGCCATTGGCCAGAACCCGCAATCCGGCGCACGTTCGAGCGATCGTGCGCTGATTGTGACGCACCATCAGCAGCCGGGCGGAGCGCTCGATGCGCGGCGTCTCCGGATAGGACCAGACCGACTCACCGGGCCCGGGCGGCAGCGCGTCGAACATCGTGTGCAGCAACGCCATCGCCTCGCCTCCTGTCGTTTCGGGTCGGTCTTGTGCATCGAGCGCCGGGGCGTCGACCCTCGAAAGATAGTGACTGTCGGATCTTTGTACAAGGTGTGAATCATACAAGGCTCATACCCGATGGGCTGAACCCGGCATCGTGACGGCTTTTGGACGGCGCTAAAATTCCCTTGCGGGGCCGGCGATGTTACGGAAAACGCGAGCCCCGAGGTGCCGATGAGCTGCCTACAGCCGATGTCTTCGACCATTCGCTCGATCCTGCTGCTGCCCGTTCTGCTGCTGGCCGGCGCGCTGTCGTCGGTGGCGCATGCGCAGGGCGAGCGGTTGGTCGATCTGCAGGTGTGCCGGGACGTCGAGGGCAAGAGCGGGGTCGACTGCGGCGCCGCGTTCCCGGCCGATGTGGGGCAGGTGCACGCCATGCTGGCGGTGGAGGTCCCGCAGCGGGGCAGCGGCGAGGTGACCACCCTCTGGCGGTTCGGCGAGCGGCTCGTACAGCGCCAGCGCCTGAACATCGCTTTTCACCGCCCGGGCGGCTATCGGACCCGCGCCCGGCAGCGCATCGGTCGGTCACGGGTCGGGCAGTGGTCGGTCGAGGTCCTGGACTCGGGGGGGCGCTCGCTGGCGAAGAAGAGCTTTGCCGTCGGCGCGGCGGCCCCCGCCGAGCCCGCGCCTGCAGACCCCGAGCCCGCCGAGCCCGCGCCCGCCGAGCCCGCGACCACCGAGCCCGCGCTTGTGGAGGCCGAACCCGAGCCCGCCGAGCCCGAAGCCGTCGACCCCGCAGCGGCTGAGCCCGAAGCCGTCGACCCCGCAGCGGCTGAGCCCGAGCCTGCGGAGCCCGCGCCTGCCGAACCCGCGCCCGCTCCGCCCGCCGAGCCCATACCCGCCGAGCCCGCGCCCGCTCAGCCCGCCGAGCCCGCGCCCGCCGGACGCCCGGACGACGGCGCGGCTGCGGCAGTCACCGACCCGGCGTCCGCACCCGACGCCCGGGACGGCAAGCGGCGACAAGGCGGCATCATGTTGCTCGCGGGCGGGCTGCTGCTGCTGGTCGCGGGGGTGCTCATCGCCCGCCGCCGGGCCGGGCGCGCCGCGCAGTCGGTGCCCGAGGCGCCGCCGCCCCCGGTCGCCGACGTCGACGCCCCGGCGACAGCGCCCCCGCCCGCCGCGCCGCTCGGCGATACCGACGCCGCCACCGACGCGCTGCAGCGGCTGACCGATCTGGTCACCGGCTTGTGGAGCCGCTGGGTCGCGGCGACCGGCGGCTCACCGCAGCGGGCCATCAACCGCGCGTGGCGCGGCGCGGCCGATCCGGGGCGGCTCGCGCTGGATCACATCCGGCTGTGCAACGGCCTGGAGACCGCCGCGCAGGACTACGCGGGCATCCCGCCGCAGGTCGGCGTGCACGATCTGCTGCGGCAGCGGCTGTATGCCCAGGCGCCGGCGCTGCTGGGGGTCGTCTGCGCGCTGTCGGTCGAGATCGATCGCCTCGATCTCGCGGGCAGCGGGCTCGAGGAGGCCTTCGCCCCGTGGGGCGGCCGGGCGGGCCTGACCGCCGAGCTGCTGCGCATCCTCGACGACGGCGCCGCCGCGCTGGGCACGAACCGGCTGAACCTGGTGCCCTACGAGACCAAGGCCACGACGGCGAGTCGCGACTTCGACGCCGAGCTGCGGCCCTTCGTGCTGCCCGCGGGCATCGCCGACCGCCTCGCGGCGGGCAATCGCATCGTCCGGGTCGAGACCCCGCCGTTTGCCGACGGCCCGCGCCCGGTCGTCTGGGGCGTGAGCCCGGGCTGACGGGGCGATCCCGCAAAAATCGGCGCCGATGAAAAGAGCCCCGCCGAGGGTCGCCAAACGGAGGATGAACCCCAACCATCCTCACGGAGGACGACCCATGAAGACCCTCTTCGCCGCCCTGTTCTGCCTCGTCTCATTCACCGCCGTCGCCCACGGCCAGCTGCGTGAAGCCGAGGCTCAGCCGACCATCGAGCCCGACGAGCCCGCGCTGCAGTGCCTCGTGGACGAAGGCGCCGACTTCGAGCTGACGCTCAACGGGCAGCGCTACGGCTGCTACGCCTTGCCCGACGGCAGCACCGACTACGTGATCATCGACCAGAACGGCAATCAGGTGGGCGATACCGGCCTGGCCGCCTGCCCCGCGAGCCTGCCGCCGGGCTACAGCTGCTGCATCGCCGGGTCGACCGCCTGCCACTGGTACTGAGTCCTCGGGACCCCCGGCGCGGACCCGCACCCCCATCCCGCGGGGCCGCGCCGGGGATCTCTCTGCGCGCCGCCCGACCCATCGCGGCCGTGGCCGACGAAACCGGTCACCTGCCACCGACGTACACCATCCGAACCCCGAACATCGGAGGTGGACATGGACGACATCGTGCAGGGCATCGCGCCGCTCGGCTTCCCGTGGCAGACCCTCGATCCGTTCCTCTTCTGCGTGCATCACGACGACGCCTACCCGCCGGGCAACGCCGAGATGGGGCCCGACCCGCGGCTGCTCGCCGGCCGGCGCATCGGCATGGACTTCGAGATCCGCGACGGCTGGCGCATGTACCACGGCGACGTGGTGCCCGGCTTCCCGCGCCACCCCCATCGCGGCTTCGAGACGATCACCCTCGCCCGGCGGGGGTACATCGACCACTCCGACTCGCTGGGGGCCACCGCCCGCTTCGGCCAGGGCGACGCGCAGTGGATGACCGCCGGCCGGGGCATCGTGCACAGCGAGATGTTCCCGCTCGTGCGCCAGGACGCGGGCAACCCCACCGAGCTGTTCCAGATCTGGCTGAACCTGCCGGCGCGCAGCAAGATGGTGAAGCCGCACTTCACGATGCTGTGGGGCGAGACCATCCCCCGCGAGGTCTTCCGCGACGCCGCCGGCCGCGAGACCGAGGTGGTGATGATCGCCGGGGCCATCGGCGCCGCCACCGCGCCGTCGCCGCCGCCCGACTCGTGGGCCTCCGACCCGCGCGCCGACATCGCGGTGTGGACCCTGCGCATGCAGCCGGGCGCCCGCTGGACCCTGCCGCCGGCGAAGTCGGGCAGCAACCGCATGCTGTACAGCTTCGCCGGGCAGAGCATCTCGCTGGGCGGCACGACCCTCGAGACGGGGCACGCGATCCAGGTGAAGGCCGACGTGCCGTGCGAGGTGATCAACGGCGACGCGCCCGGCGAGTTGCTGATGCTTCAAGGGCGGCCCATCGGTGAGCCGGTGGCCCATCGCGGCCCGTTCGTGATGAACACCGCCGCCGAGCTGCGCCAGGCGATGCTCGATTATCGCCGCACGGGCTTCGGCGGCTGGCCGTGGAAGGCCGACGGTCCGGTGCACGATCGCCCCAAGGGCCGCTTCGCGATCC
Source organism: bacterium (assembly GCA_030427205.1). GTDB lineage: Bacteria > Myxococcota_A > Bradymonadia > UBA7976 > UBA1532 > JACKDM01. The sequence continues at coordinate 90,558 of JAUHXC010000028.1, forward strand.
ACGCCGACGGGCGGCAGGAGCTGCCCGGCTGACGGCGTCCGCTTGACCGGGGACCGGCGAGCGCCGACCCTGACGCGGTCGCCTTCGTGGAGGAGCCGTGTCCCGCGCCTCGCTCGTCTCGTTGATTCTGCTGCTGGTCGGCGCGCCCGCCGCCGCGTGGGCCTGCCTCAACGACTTCGAGATCGCCATGGCCGAGCAGCAGCTGCGCGGGGCCTACGCGCCGGCAGTCTCGTCCGCGGCCCCCGTGCCGCTGGTCGAGATCGTGGCCGCCCTGGGCGCCATCGCGCTGCTCGTGGCCCTGATCCGCGTCGCCCGGGCCGCCTGATGCAGATCGATTGGGGCCGGGTGGCGCGCGTCCTGATCGCCCTGGCCATCACCGGCGTCTGCGCGCTGGTGGGTTTCATGGTCGGCGCGCTGCACCTCACCTTCGCCGCCGCCGTCGTCGAGCGCCCCGCGCCGCACCGCGTCGCGCCCCGCGCGGGGGCGACCCCGCTGAGCTTCGCGATGGTCTACGACACGGTGCACGGCCTGCACCCCGAGCACGGCCCCGCCTGGCACGAAGCGGTGGCCCGGCGCGCCCGGCGGACGATCGGCGCCGCGCGCGCCGATGGCCCGGCTTCGGTGGAGCTGCTCGACGCGTACGACGATCTGGCGGTGGCGCTCGACCGGCTGGGTCGCCCCGACGAGGGACTGACGGCGCTGGCCGAGAAGCAGACCCGGCTGGCGGCGACCTGGCCCGAGCCGCCGCCGGCCCGGCCAACCCTGACCGAGCCTGATCCGCCCCGGCGCGCATGGTATCGGACCTACGCCAACCGGGGCACCCTGCGCATCCACCGGGCGTTGCCGGCGCTGATGCGCGGTGAAGAGGGCGCCCGGGAGACGGTCGAGGCGGGGCTGGCCGACATCCGGCGCTCGATCGCGCTCAACCCGGCGGCGCACTTCGGCCGCGAGCGCTGGCAGGCGTGGCTGGTGGCCGGCCTGCTGCGGGCCCGCGAGACGCCGCCCATCGGCCACGATCTGATCGGGCTGCGCGACGACAGCGGGCCGCTCGAGCCCATCGGCGGCCACCCGGGCATGCTGCGGACCGACGCCGAACTGGAAGCGCTCGACGACGCGCAGCGGGCGGCGATCCGCCGGCGCGTGCCGCATTACCTGCCCGACGAGCGCTGGGCCCAGGCGGTGGGCCACCCGGGCGATCCGATCCCGTTCGACGAGCCGGCGCTGGCGATCGTGGGCATGTGGCTCTACGGCGGCGGCGCCAACCCGCACTTCGCGCTGCTGCTCGGGCGGCTGATGGAGCGGGTCGACCAGCCGGTGATCGCGTGGTCGGCCTACGCCCGCGCGGCGGAGCTCGCGGCCCGATTCGGCCCGCTGCGGGCGCGCTTCGAGCCCGAGGTCGAGCGCGCCCTGGCTCGGCTGGCGCAGGCCATCGGGCAGACCGAAGACGAGCTGCACGCGGCCTATGAGGCCGAGCGGGCGCGCGGGCGCAGTTTCCGCGCGGCGCAGGCGGCCTTCGAAGCGGGCCTCGCCGACCCGCTCGCGCCGGACGCCCTGGCGCCGTTCTTCGCCGAGCACCCGCCCATCCGCACCGCGCCGGGCAAGGCCGACCGCGCGTTCATCAGCACCAGCGGCGGCAGCGGCACCCTCGTGCTGGCCTGGGTCCTGTGGTTCGCCGCAGTGGGCGCGTGGCTCGCCGGCAGCCGCCTGCGCGCCCGCGCGGCCGCCGGATGAGCGCGGTTTTCAGCCGCCCGACCAGCCGATCTCGATGATCACGCTGCGCCCGGGCAGCGGGCGCTGCAGCAGGTCGAACGCCTGCACGTCGAAGAGGTTGCGCGCCTCGACGGCCAGCGACAGGTCGAGCGGCAAGCGGGCGGCGAGGCCCGCGTCGACGAGGCCGTAGCCCGGGCGGGCGCGGCTGCCGAAGCGATCGGCGCTGACCGACCCGTGCCAGCGGGCGCTGACGAAGGGGGTCACCGGCCCGAGATCGGCCTGCAGCAGCCCGGCCAGCCGATGGGCCGGTCGATCGGGCAGCGGCGCGGCGGGGGTCGAGGTGAAGCGGGCGTGCTGACCGAGCCAGGTGCCTTCGAAGTCCAGCGGACCCCAGCCGAGACGCACGCCGACCTCGACGCCGTCCACCGCCGCCGAGAAGTCGTCCCGCGCCTGCACGGTGTAGGCGTCGGTGGGCACGAACAGGATGATGCGCTCGTAGCGCTGGGCGAAGAGCATGCCGTCGAGCGTGATGCGCAGCGGTCCGCGCAGACGCAGCCTCGCCCCGCCATCCACCCCCCAGCCGTCCTCCGGCCGCAGGTCGGGATCGCCGCGCACGCCGGGCCGGCGCACGTAGAGCTCGTCGAAGCCCGGATCGCGGAACAGGCGACCCCCGTTGCCGCGCAGCTCGAGCGCCCACCGATCGCGGTCGACCGCGCGCCAGACGGCGCCGAGCTTGGGCACCGCCATCGGCGCGCGCCCTTCGAGGGCGTCGAGGCGCACGATGGGCGCGATGCGCAGGTCGGCGAGGCCTTCGAACGTGTACGCGGCGACCAGCGCGCCGCCCCAGCGGTCTTCGCCGCTCGAGTCGGCGGGCGCGGTGCTCGACGCGACCTGATGCCGGGCCTCGAACGCCAGGCTCGGGCGGTGATCGTCGAAGCCGTGCCACTCGGCGAACCCGCGCAGCCCGGCGCTGCGATCGCGCATGGCGGCGGGCACGGTCGCGGGCGGCCCGGTGGGGTCGGTGAACGTCGAGCGCCGCTGCAGCCACCAGCCGCGCAGGCTCCAGGCGAGCAGGCCGTCGAGCGCATCACCCGCCGCGCCGAGGGCCCCCAGCACCCGATCGCTGTCCATGCGGGCGTCGCCGTCGGGGAACTGATCGCTGCCCGGCTCACCGCGCTCGGCCAGGTGGCCGTGCAGCAGCCCGACGATCTCGGCGTCGGCGAGCCGCAGGCGGCCGCGCAGCAGCCCGCCGATGCGCTGGTGATCGTTGTTGTAGCGGGTCGCCGCGCGCCCCTGAGCGTCGCTATAGTCGAAGTCGCCGTCGGCGCGGTTGCCGGAGATCAAGAGCAGCCCGTCGGCGGCGCGTCCGCCGAGCGCCAGCGCCCCGTCCCCCTGCACCAGACCGAAGCTGCCGCCGCGCAGCCGCAGATCGGCCAGTGAACCGTCGACCGATCGGGTGCGCAGCCGCAGCGCGCCGCCCTGGGCCCCCGACCCGTAGGCCGCGCCCGCCGCGCCGCGCACGACGTCCGCCGACTCGATCATCGACGGCGGCAGCGATCCGAGGTCGACCGAGACCCCGCGGATCGCGCTCAGCGGCACGCCGTCGAGCAGGACCGCCACCTGATGCCCACCCGCGCCGCGCAGTTGCAGCGACTGCGCCCGGCCGGTATCGCCGCTGCGCAGGATGCGTACGCCGGGTACCCGCTCGAGCAGCCGACCGAGATCAGAGGCCGGCCGCGGGTCGTCCGCCGGGCGCACGCGATCGACCGCCAGCGTCCCGTCGCGGTCGTCGCGGCGCAGTCGGCGGGCGGTGATCTCGATGGTCTCGACGTCGCCGTCCGCCGCGGCGGGCGCCGGCTCGGACGGCTCATCCGGCGGCGCGGCGCGACTCGGCGCGGGCAGCAGAGAGAGCAGCAGGGCCCCGATCAGGGCCCCGCGCGCAGGCGGGCGGGCGGGCGACATCGGCCATGCTTCGCCGATCGTCGCCCCTCGGGGCAAGCCCCAGTTGGCCGGAGCTACTCGGCGGTGCAGAGGTTCCAGTCGAGCCGCACGCAGACCTGGGCCCGGTTGTTGCCGTTGTCGGAGACGATGTCCTGGCAGAACGCGCTGCCGTCGTTGGTGCAGTCGTCGCCCGGCCGCCGCGGCGGATCGAAGCGGTCGCAGGTCGGCACGCAGATGCACTGCTCGGTGTCGTTGAAGACGATCCAGGTGCCGGTGGCGCAGTTGGTCGGCGGGAACTCGTTGCACGGGCCGAGCGGGGTATCGCCGGTGAAGGGCGTCTGGCCGAGCGAGAAGTCGCCGAAGCACTCGCCTTCGCCCTCGCCTTCACCCTCGCCCTCGCCTTCACCCTCGCCCTCGCCTTCGCCTTCGCCTTCACCCTCGCCCTCGCCTTCACCCTCACCCTCGCCTTCGCCCTCACCCTCACCCTCGCCTTCACCCTCGCCACCGGGGATGTCGCGGCAGGTGCCCTGCGGGGCCGGCTCGGGCTCGGGCTCACCTTCACCCTCGCCTTCACCCTCGCCTTCGCCTTCGCCCTCGCCTTCGCCCTCGCCTTCGCCTTCGCCTTCGCCTTCACCCTCGCCCTCGCCCTCGCCCTCGCCGCCGGTGCGGGCCTGGCAGTCGGGCACGCACTCGCCGGTGCAGCCATCGGGCTCACCCTCGCACAGCGAGTTGCAGGCGGTGGTGCAGTCCGGGTAGCAGTCGAACGCGCAGTCGAGGAACTCGTCCTCGTCCACCGAGTTGAAGAAGCACTCCTCGACGCAGGCCTCGGCGTCCTGCTTGTACGCGCGGCGGGGCACGCTCATCGCGACCACCTCGGGCGCCACGTGCACCGCGCCGATGATCTGATGGATCTGCGCGTTCGCGGCGCGCAGGCTCGCGGTCAGCGCCGGCAGGTCGCAGTACTCGCCGTTGCGGCAGTCCTGGTCGGTATTGCAGCGGCGGCTGTTGCTGTTGCCGTCCCCACCGCCGCCGCCGACGCAACCACCGAGCGTGAGCCCCAGGATCCCGAACATCGCGATCACCCGCGCCATCGTGCACCTCCCTCGTCGAGAAACCGGCCATCCCCCGGCCGGACGTATGTTTGGCCAAATCGGTGCGCGTCATACTCGAAGCCGCGGTCCAGCGGTAGGGTGAATCGAGCCGCGCCGCGACCGAAGCCCGCCCGCGCGGTTGACGCCGACCCCGCCCGACCCCCATGCTGCGCCGCGATGAGCGACCGTACCCCCGAGCAGGCCGAGATGTTCGGCAACCGCCTGCGCAAGCGCGCGCGACAGCTGCGAAAATGGGCCCGCAAAGCCCGTGTGAGCTGCTATCGACTCTATGACCGCGACATCCCCGAGCTGCCCTTCGCCGTCGACTGGTACGACGGGCGGCTGCATATCGCCGAGTACGCCCGGCCCCATGACCGCGACGCCGAGGCGCACGAGGTCTGGCTCGACGCGATGATGCTCGCCGCCGCCGAGGTGTTCGAGCTGCCGCCCGAGGCGGTGCACCAGAAGCGCCGCGCGCGGCAGCGGGGCAGCGACCAGTACGAGCGCCAGGCGGAGATCGGCCGCCGACTCATCGTCGAGGAGGGCGGGCTCAAGTTCCTCGTCAACCTCGACGACTACCTCGATACCGGGCTCTTCCTCGACCATCGGCAGGCGCGGGCCATGGTGCGCGACGCCGCCCGCGACCGCACGCTGCTCAACCTCTTCGGCTACACCGGCGCGTTCACCGTCTACGGCGCGGCCGGCGGCGCGCGGCGCACGGTGACCGTCGACCTGTCGAATACCTACCTCGACTGGGCCAGCGACAACCTCGCGCTCAACGGCCTCGCCGACGAGGCGCGCCACGCCATGGTGCGCGACGACGTGCTCGAGTGGCTCGACTTCGCCGCCCGCCGCGGCGACCGCTTCGACATCATCGTGCTCGACCCGCCGACGTTCTCCAACAGCAAGAAGATGCGCGACGTGCTCGACCTGCGGCGGGACCACCCGCGGCTGATCGCCGGCGCGCTCGAGCTGCTCTCCGACGACGGCTGGCTGTTGTTCTCGACCAACGCCCGCAAGTTCCGCTTCGAGCGCCGCGGGCTGCCGCCGTGCCGCATCGAAGAGATCACCGATCAGACGACCCCCCCCGATTTCACGAAGCGCCCGCACCGGGCGTGGCGACTGGAGCGCGCATGATCCCGCTGCGGCGAAAAGACGTCTTCGGCGAGCCGCGCCCGATGTTCGCCACCTGCGACATCGGCCTCGAATCGGCGCTCGCCGCGTCGCTCGAGGCGGTGGGCGCCGGCGCCATCACCCCCGTGCAGCGCGGCGTGGGCTTCGTCGGCGATCGCGAGCTGTGCTGGCGCATCAACCTCGAGAGCCGGGTGGCCAGCCGGGTGCTGGTGCCCATCGCCGAGTTCCCCGCCGCCGACAAGGACGAGCTGCTCGCCGGGGCCACCGAGGCCCCATGGTCGGCGTGGTTCCAGGTGTCGAAGACCATCGCCGTCGACGCCACCAGCCAGGACAGCGCGCTCGACCACACCGGCTATATCGCGCAGGTGGTCAAGGACGGGGTCTGCGACCACTTCCGCGCGGCCAGCGGGCGGCGGCCCGACGTGGACAAGAAGTTCCCCCACATCCGCATCAACGCCCGCGTCGAGAACGACCGCTGCATCGTCAGCCTCGACAGCAGCGGGGTCTCGCTCGACCGCCGGGGCTATCGCCGCGAGGCGGGCCCCGCGCCCCTGCGCGAGACCCTGGCCGCCGGCTGCCTCTTCGCCTCCGGCTGGACGCCGGGCAAGGTGCTCGTCGACCCGATGTGCGGCGCGGGCACGCTGTTGATCGAGGCCGCGCTGCTGGCGACGAATACCCCGCCGGGCCTGGGCCGCGGGCGGCGGGGGCACTTCAGCTTCACCCACTGGTACGGCCACCGCCAGAGCCGCTTCGAGGCGCTGCTCGACGAGCTGGAGGGCCAGATCGTCGAGGCCGAGTCGCCGATCTACGGCTCCGACGTCGACCCGGAGGTGTTGGGCCACGCCATGCGCAACGCCGAGCGGGCGGGGGTGGCCGAGGCGCTGACCCTGGCCCAGCAGCCGGTGAGCGCGGCCCGCCCGCCGGCCGGCGTCGATACGGGCGTGGTGCTGTGCAATCCGCCCTACGGCCACCGCATCGGCCGCCCCGACCAGCTGCAGGCGCTCTACGCCACGCTGGGGCGCACGCTCAAGTTCGAGTTCGGCGGCTGGGACGTCTGGCTGCTGGTGGGCGACGGCGCGCCGGTGCGCAACGTGGGCATGAGCCCGACCAATACCGTGTACCTGCGCAACGGGCCCATCGAGTGCCGGCTGATGCAGTACGAGGTGTTCAAGGGCCGGCCGTCGCTGGTGGAGGCCCGCGAGCGGCGCGAGGAGCGCCGTGATGGGCCCCGTGGCGGGCGCGGTGGCGGACGCAGCGGCGATTCGCGACGCGGCGACCCGGGCGGGCGCGATCGGGACGGGCGGCACGGCGGCGGTTCGCGGCACGGCGGTTCGCGGCACAGCGGTTCGGGGCACAGCGGTTCGCAGCGCAGCGGCGCCGGACGACGCTCGGGCGGCCGGGATCGAGACGATCGCCGCGGCGCGCGGGGGCGGGACGACCGCCGCGACGACCGACGCGGCCCGGGCGGACGCGATCGGGACGGGCGGCGCGGCGACGGTCAGCGCAGCAGCGGTCAGCGCAGCGGCGCCGGCCGCCGCGGGGGTCCGGGCGGACGGCGCGACGATCGGCGAGGCCCGCCGCGCGGGTCACGCCGGGACGAGCGCCGCGACGACGACCGACGGCACGATCGGCGAGACGATCGCCGAGGCCCGCCCCGCGGCGAGCGCCGCGACGACCGCCGAGGACCGCCGCGTGATGCGCGCCGCGACGACCGACGGGACGGCCCGCCGCGCGGCCCCCGGCCCGACCGCGGCGACGATCGGCGCCCGCGCGGCGGACCGCAGAAGAGCGGCGGCGGCAAGGGCAACCCCTGGCGCCGGCCGACCGCCGCCGACGACGGCCCCGAGGAGCCGTGAAGCCCGACGCGTCCCGGGCGCTGCCGGCCTGCTTCGACCGCAAAGTGGCCCGCCTGCCCGACGCGGGCATCCTGCTCGTCGCCACCGACCTGCAGGGCAACCTGGCCGACTTCGAGCAGCTCATGGCGCTCTACGCCGCCGAAGAAGACGCCGGCAATCGGCCGGTCCTCGCCCTGTGCGGCGATGTGGTGCACGGCCCCTCCCCCGACATGAACCGGCCCGGCGCGTGGCCCGACTACCTGGGCACGCCTTTCGTCGACCGCTCGGCCGAGCTCATCCGTCGGGTCGAAGCCCTCAGCCGCGCCCACCGCGTCTTCAGCCTGATGGGCAACCACGAGCACGCCCACGTCGGCGGCCCGATCGTGCCCAAGTTCTGGCCCGACGAGGCGGCGGTGCTCGATCGAGCCATGGGCGACGACAAAGCCGCGCTGCACGCCTTTCTGCGCCGCTGGCCGCTGCTCGCCGTCAGCGCAGCGGGTATCGTGCTGACCCACGGCTCGCCGGGTATGACCTGCCCGCGCCTCGCCGACTTCGAAGCGCTGGACTACGCCGGCTACGCGGCGGTCTCGATCCACCAGATGTACCGCGAGGACCCGCTCGGCGCGCTCTTGTGGTGCCGCATGGCCGACGACGGGCAGGCCCGCGCCCTGTGCGCCGTCGCCACCGTCGACGACCGGCCGGCGGCGCTCGTGGCGTTCGGCCACGACGTGGTGCGCGAGGGCTACGAGGTCGTCGGCGACCACCAGATCTGCGTCTCGACCTCGTTCGGCCTGCTCGACGAGGACAAGATCTACCTGCGGCTCGACCTCGGCCGGCGCTACCGCGACGTGCACGACCTGCGCCCGGGCCACGAGATCCGCCGGCTCTACGGCTGAGCCCCGCGGGGCGAAGATTCTTTCGCTCTCCCGGCCGACGTCGATCGACGCATGATGCTGCCGTCGGCAGGAGGAACCGTGAACGTCACCGTGCTCATCGACGCCATCGTGCGGCAGACGACCGTGCTCATCGCCCACCTCGCCACCTCGGCGGGCATGCGGGCGCCGCTGGCCCATCTGGCCAATCAGGTGTTCTACGATCTGGTGCGCGAGCTGGAAGCCCAGGGGCTCGGCCGGCGGGTGGTCGCCGACATGTTCGGCATCGCCCTGCGCTCGTATCAGCTCAAGGTGCGGCGCATCTCCGAGAGCATCTCGATCCGCGACCGCTCGCTGTGGGAGGCGGTCTACGGCTTCATCCAGGGCGAGGGCTCGGTGCGGCGGGTGCGCATCCTCGAGCGCTTCTCGCGGGACGACGACGGGCAGGTGCGCGCGGTGCTGCACGATCTGGTCGAGTCGGGGCTGGTCTTCCGGGCCGGGCGCGGGCTCGAGGCGGTCTACCGGGCGGTCGACCCCGACGACGCGCTGGCGCTCGACCCGGCCGACCCCGAGGCGCTGGCCACCTTCGTCTGGGCGCTGATCTACCGCGAGGGCCCGCTCGACCGCGAGACGCTCGCCGAGCGGCTGTCCGCCGACGCCCGGGCGCTGGACTCGACCACCGAGCGGCTGATCGCCGACGGCCGGATCAGCGAGGGCGACGACGGGCTGCGGGCCACCGGCTTCGTGGTGCCGCTGGGCTCCGAGGTGGGCTACGAGGCGGCGCTCTTCGACCACTTCCAGGCGATGGTCACCGCGATGTGCGCCAAGCTCGCCGGCGGCCAGAGCCAGGCCCTGCGCAGCGACACCACCGGCGGCAGCACGTGGTCATTCGACATCTGGCCGGGGCACCCCCACGAAGACGAGGTCTACGGGCTGCTGGCGCGCCTGCGGGCCGAGGTCGCGCCGGTGCGGGCGGCGGTGGATGCCCACAATCGGGCCCACGGCGAGCCTGCGGACGCGACGCGGGTGACCCTGTACCTGGGCCAGGGGGTCGTCGCGGGGGCCGCAGACGACGCCCTGGGGCCGCAGGGGGCCGATCCGCCGGGCGGCGAGGGCCCTTGAGCCCGCCGCCGAGAGCGCCCGCGCGCGCAGGCTGCTTGACACCTCGGGACGAGGGGCCACAATCGGGCGATGACTTCACGCGACGCATCTGCAGAAGGGCGAGCGGTGGCCCAGGTCCTGGCCGGCACCCCGCCGGCGGGGCTCTTCGCCGGGCTGGGGCTCGCCGGCCTCGGCGCGGGGGCCTGGCTGCTGCTGGCCACCAGCGGCTGGTACTTCCCGCTCAAGCTGTTCGCCTTCCCCGCGCTGGGCCTCGGCCTGGGCGCGCTGGGGGTGGCCTGGCTCAAGACGAAGCACCGCATCGCCATCGAGGGCTATCGCCCGCCGGCGCTGGCCGACGCGGCGCGGCAGGCGGCCGACGCCATCGTCGCCGCGCTCGACGGGGTCGACGGCGGGCTGACGGTGGTCGACATGGCCCGGGAGACCGGCCTCGACGGCGACGACGTCATCCTCGGCCTGGGCCTGCTCGACAAGAAGGGCCGGCTCGACGAGATCCTCGACGAGCAGACCGGCGAGTTCCGCTACGCGCTGCTGGCGGAGGGCGTGGACGGCGACGCGGCGAGCCACGTCTCGCTCGGCCAGCGGCTGGCGGACGTCGAACGCCGCCGCGGACGATAGGAGGCCGGCGATGAGCGAGACGAAAGAGCGAAGCCGGGGCAAGGCCGCGGCGCTGGCGTTCGGTTTGGGCGCCTTCGGGCTGCATCGGTTCTACCTCGAAGAGCACGGGCGGGGCATCGCGTACGCGGCGTTCTTCTGGACGTTCGTGCCGCTGCTGCTCTCGATCCGCGACGGCATACGCTACCTCACGATGGAGGAGGGCCGCTTCGACGCGGCCTACAACGCCGCCGGCCTGATCCTGCGGCCCCACGAGGAGCGCCCGGCGGTGCCCATCGGCGCCGCGCCGGCGATCAACGTCACCGTCAACGCGCCGGGCGGTGCCGACGACCCGGTGAGCCGCCTGGAGAAGCTGCACGCGCTCAAAGAGAAGGGCGTGCTCTCCGAGGACGAGTTCGCCGCGCAGAAGGCCAAGCTGCTGGAGCAGCAGTAGTGCCCCCGCCGCGGGTCGCCGAGTTCGAATCAAGACGCATCGAGCACCCCGGCGGCACGGTCGAGTACCTGCGCGCCGGCGACGGCCCGCCGGTGGTGCTGGTGCACGCCTCGGGCATGCTGGCGACGCGCTACGGCCGGCTGGCGGCGCAGTGGACCGACCGCTACACGGTGCATGTGCCGCACCTGATCGGCTACGGCGCCACCGGGCCCTTCGACGAGGCCACCTGGACCGTCGCCGACGACGTCGCCGCGGTGGGCGCGCTGCTCGATACGCTGGGCGAAGCGCACCTGGTGGGGCACTCGTACGGCGGCTGGATCGCGCTGCAGCTGGCCCTGGCCCGTCCCGAGGCGGTGACGAGCCTGGCGGTCTACGAGCCGACCGTCTTCGGCCTGCTGCACGAGGCGGAGGACGCCGCCGGGCTGGCCGATCTGGCGCAGTTCCACGTCGATCCGTGGTTCGTCGACCCGGCCAACGGCGGCACCGATCGCTGGCTGGGCGCCTTCGTCGACTATTGGAATCAGGTCGACTTCTGGCAGGTGATGACCCCCGAGCAGCGGGCGCCGCTGCGGGCGGTGGGGCGCAAGATCTTCACCGAGGTGCGCACCGCGCTGGCCGATCGCACCGGCCGGGCGGTCTGGGCCGGCGTCGAGGTGCCGACCCGGGTCGTGCGCGGCGGCCGGACGACCGTCGCCGCCGACCGCGGCAGCCGCCTGCTCGCCGCGGCGCTGCCCGCGGGCGACGCGGTCGAGATCCCGCGGGCGGGGCACCTCGCGCCGCTGGTGCGGGTCGGGCCCATCGGCGCGGCGCTGGCCGAGCACTTCGCAGCGCACGCCTCCGAAACCTGAGACCGCTCAGTCCGCGGCCGCCGGGCGCCAGCAATGCCCGCAGGCGGCGCACTCCAGCTCCAGGCTGCGGCCGTCGAGCGCGGTCTGCACCGACCCGCAGCGGGGGCAGGGCGTGCCGTGGGCCCCCGGCGGCACCGCGTCGCTGCCGTGCTCGAGGATGTCGCCCAGCGGGTCGTTGCCCACCAGCAGCCGCACGCCGGCGAAGATGCCGAACACCAGAAAGCCGATGGTGAAGACCAGCCACTGCGCGCTGCGCAGCAGGTGCGGCACGAAGTCCTCGACCGCCAGCCCCGACGTGCGCAAGGCGTCCCAGACGAAGTACTCGCCGCCGAGCACGGCGAAGAGCGAGCCGAAGACGATGATGCGCAGCTGCCCCGGCGTGCCGAAGGCGCGGCCGATGCGGGCGCCGATGCCCGCCAGCAAGCCGGGGGCGATGGCCGCGATGGCGAAGTCGCCGGGCAGGATGACCCGCAGCAGGCCATAGGCGGTGCAGCCGAGGACCAGCCCCAGCCCGATGCCCAGCAGCGCCCCGACGCGCCCGCTCATCGAATCGGCTCGATGGTCAGGACCAGGTCGGGCTCGGAGACCGGCTCATCGTCGGCGGACAGCACGATGCCGGTGACCACCGCCGCCGTGGCCACCGCGCCGGCGCCGATCCAGACCCAGGGCTCGCGATACCACGGCGTCGGCTCGACCTCGACCGCCGGCAGCAGCACGACGTCGACCGGATACGCCTGCCCCAGCTCGATGCGCAGCGTGCGCCGCCACGGCTCGTGGCCCGGCGCGCGGATCACGATCCGGCGGCGGCCGGGCTCCACGTCACCGCTCCACGGGGCTTCACCGAGCAGCTTGCCGTCGACGATCACCTCGGCGCCCGGCGGCCGGGCGATGACCGAGAGCGCCCCGGCCACCGCGATCAGGTCGATCTGCAGCAGCGTCTCTTCGCCGGGCTTCACGGTGAAGGTGTCGATGTAGTCGGCGTGCCCCGGCTTGGAGACCCGCAGCGTATGCTCGCCGGCCGGCAGCGCCAGCGGCATGTGCATCGGCGTCTCGCCGGCCAATTGCCCGTCGACGTGGATCGTCGCCCCCTCGGTCAGCGAGTAGACCTGCAGCGTGCCGTCCCGGCGGGCGCCGCACAGCAGGGTCGCGAGCATGACGAGGGGCAGGAGACGGCGGGCGGCACCCGCAAACGCGATCATGGCCGCACGATACCGCAAACCGGACGCGGGATCTTCCAACGGCGCGGACCGGCGCGGACCGGCGTAGACCGCCGCAGACCGGCGCGCAGACCCTCGAACGGGTCATGGGGGGCGTCCACCGCTCGACATCCGGCGTCGGTCGGCCTACCGTCGTGCGGTCGTGGCTCGGAGATTCAAAAGATGAAGAAGAAGATCCTCATCGGCCTGCTGGTCGTGCTCGGCCTGCTCGTGGTCGGCGTCGTGGTGCTCGTCGCCTCGTTCGACCTCGACGAGACGGTGCAGACCCAGACCGAGCAATACCTGCCCGAGCTGGAGAAAGCCCTCGGGCGCGAGGTCACCGTCGGTCAGATCAAGACGACGATCCTGCCGGTGCTCGGCGCCGAGATCCGGGATGTGGTCATCGCCGGCGCCACCCCCGAGGACGCCCCGCTGATGCGCATCGACCAGGTGCGCTTCGGCGTCGAGCTGTGGACCGCGATCACCTCGGGCGGCGACGAGGTGCGGCTCAAGGAGCTGGTCATCGACGGGCTGGCGGTGGAGGTCGTGCGCAACGCCGACGGCACGCTGTCGACCGACGAGGTGCTCGCCCGGCTCGCCGAGGGGCCGCCGAAGGAAGAAGAGCCGCCCCAGCCGCTGAGCCCCGAGGCGAAGCGCTTCGTGCGCAACCTGGAGCTGCAGCGGGTCGCCGTCGAGAACAGCCGGGTGCGGCTCGTCGACAAGCAGGCGCAGACCACCGCGCAGATCGGCGACCTGCTCATCGAGCTGACCGACGTGCGGCTCGACAGCGCGTTCGAGGTGCGCATCGCCGCGGCGGTGCTCGCCGAGGCGCGCAACTTCGACCTGCGGGTGGCCCTGGGGCCGATCCCGGTGGGTGATCCCGACGCCAAGCTGCCGGTCGATCACATCGAGCTGAAAGCCGACGGGGTCGATCTGGCGGCGCTGATGCCCTACCTCGGCGGCGACGCGGCGCTGAAGTCGGCGGCGCTGTCGGCCGATCTGCGCATCGACGATCCGCTGGGCGCGGCGGGGGCCACCACCGCCAAGGGCTCGCTCTCGTTGCTGAAGCTGAGCGTCGGCCACCCGCAGCCGGGCGAGGTCTTCGACCTGATCATCGAGCCCAACATCGCGTTCTCCATGGCCGCCGATACCCTCGACCTGACCGGCTTCTCGGTGTCGATGGCCGAGATGAAGCTCATCGCCGACGGCCGCCTGACCGGCCTGCTCGGCGGCACGCCCAGCTTCCACGGGCTGACGCTGCGCACCGAGAAGTTCGACTTCGGCCGGCTCTTTGCGCTGCTGCCCGACGCCAAGGCCGCGCTGCCGCCGGGCATGGTGCTCGACGGCCCGCTGGTGCTCGACGCCAAGGCCGACGGCGACCCCAGCGCGCAGACGGTGCGGCTGAACATCGACCTGAAGGACGCGCAGGTGGTGGTGCCCGACGCGCTGGCCAAGCCGCGCGGTACGCGGCTGGGGGCCTCGCTGCACGCCGACCTGACGGCCAAGGACCTCGATCTGAAAGGGCTGAAGGTCGACGTGGGGCCGCTGTCGCTCAAGCTGGCCGGCACGGTGAAGGACTTCGAGAACCCGACCTTCGACCTGGACGGCGGCATCACGCCGACGCCGATTCAAGGCATCGCCCGCCTGCTGCCGCCGGTGAAGGCCGCGGTGCCGCCCGACGTGCAGATCAACGGCCAGATCGCGCTCGATCTGAAGGCCAAGGGCACCCGGCAGACGTTCTCGGGCAAGCTCGGTCTGCGCATCAGCGACGCCGATCTGGCGGCGCCCGGCGCGACGCTCAAAGGCAGCGGCCGGCTCGAGGTGCTCGCGACGGGCGGGGCCGACGGCGCGGTGACGGCCACCATCAACAGCGACCTCGACGGGCTCGAGGTCATCGCCGGCGAGGCGTTCAAGAAGCCCGCCGGTACGCCGCTGGCGCTGTCGGGGCAGGTGGCGCTGGGGGCCGACGGCGGGCTGAACCTGCCGCGCCTCAAGCTGACGGTCGGTCCGCTGATGGCCCAGGCGTCGGGCAGCCGCTCGGCGGCGGGTGATCTCGATGGGCAGGTCGACCTGCGGACCTTCGCGGTGGGCGAGCTGGCCCGGATTCTGCCGGGGCTGGCCGACAACCCCTACGCCGCCGCGCGCGTCGGGCTGGCGGGTCGGGTCAAGGGCAACCCGGCGCAGCCGGCGACCGTCGAGGCCGAGCTGTCGCGCTTCGAGTTCGCCATGGGCCAGAGCAGCCTCGCGGGCACGATGAGCGTCAAGAACCCCGAGGCGCCGATCATCCGCTTCGACTTCCGCGCGCCGTATATGGACCTCGACGCGCTGATGGGCGGCGGCGGCGAAGAGGCCCCCGCGGAGGACGGCCCGCCGCCGGAGATCCCCGAGATCGTCAAGGTCATGGACGCCGACGGCAGCCTGCGCGTCGCCCGCGGGCGGTTCGCCGACATCGACTTCACCAACTTCGTGGCCCGGCTGACGCTCAAGGGCGGTCGGCTGACCTTCGAGAACCTCGACTTCGACGCCTACGAGGGCCACTTCACCGGCGCGCGCACCACCGTCGACCTCAAGCAGAAGGACCCCGCGTTCAACATGCGCATGAAGCTGACCGACGTCAGCGCGAACGCCATCCTGACCCAGCAGGCCAACATGCCCGATACGCTGACGGGGCGCATGTCGACCGAGATGGATCTGGGCGGAAAGGGCCTGCAGTGGGAGACGATCCGCGACAGCCTCAGCGGCGATCTGGGCCTGGGCATCGCCAACGGGCGCTTCGAGAAGCTGGCGCTGGGCAACGCGGTGCTGCAGGGCGTCGTCGATCAGGTGCCCGGCCTCAACCTCGATCGGCAGGTGAAGACCGGGCTCAAAGACCTGGCCGGGCAGTTCGAGGTCAAGCAGGGGCGCATGAACCTCATCAAGCCGATGCAGGTGCAGACCGCCGAGGGGCCGATGCTGCTGACCGGCTCGATCGGGCTGGACAAGACCCTCGACCTGCAAGGCTCGCTGCAGCTGCAGCCGCAGACCATCGCCCGCATGAGCGGCAACCGCATCAAGCTCGACCGGGCGATCCCGGTGAACCTCAAGCTGGGCGGCACGCTGACCGATCCCGAGGTCTCGGGGGTCGACGGCAAGGTGCTCGCCGGCGCGCTGCTCGGCGCGGCGGCGATGGCCATCGGCGGCGAGAAGGCGGCGGCGGCGGCCGAGGCGGCCAAGAAGGCGGCGGCGGAGGCCGAGAAGCGGGCCCGCGACGCGGCGAAGCAGGCCGAGGCCGAGGCCCGGCGGGCGGCGGCGCAGGCCCGCGCGGCCGCCGAGAAGAAGAAGAAAGAGCTCGAGGCCAAGGCCCGCGCCGAGGCCGAGAAGCGCAAGAAAGCCGCCGAGAAGAAGGCCAAGGAGGAGGCCAAGAAGCGCCTCAAGGGCATCTTCTGACGCCGCCCGCGGCCGGGCGTGCCGCCTCCGCACACGGTCGCCCCCACTCCGGGCCGGGGCGTGGCGCAGCACGCAAAGTGGCAGGCGGTCCCGGCATCCCGTCTGACGTCTGCGGCATGTGACTTGGCACGTTGCGCGAGTGACCGACGCCGGCAGCCACCCTATCCTGCGTTCAGTCATCGCGAGGCGCTCGAGCAGCAGGGGATACGGATCGTCAACGACAGCGTCGACGGCGCCACCCACGTGGACCGGAAGCTCTACTCGGGAGACAGCCCGAAGGCGTGCGATGCGCTCGGCAGACAGGTGGCGGAAGCGCTGCTCGCCGACCAGGGTCGATGAAGCCGGCCGATGCGCAGTGACCACGCCAAGCCGGTCCATGTGGGCAACGCCTGGCGCTTGATCTTCCGGGATCTGGGGCTGGACGAGTTGACGATCCTCCGTCGCGCCGGCCAGCCCCCCACGTTGCTGGAAGGGGGGGTTCGTATATCTCCGTCGACGACCTCTACGCGCTGTATGACGCGGTCGAGGCGGAGAGCGACGATCCCACGATCCCCCTGCGCGCCGGCAAGGTGGTGTCCGTCGAGCTGTTCGACCCGGGGGTCGTCATCGGCCCGTCCCCGGCGTCGGCTACCAGAGGTTGGCCAGGTCGATGTAGATGCTGGGGGCGAAGTCTTCGAGCGGGCTGAAGCCCAGGTCGAAGCGCACGATGAAGTTCTTGTTGGCCGCGATGCGGAAGCCGCCGCCGGTGCCCCAGACCAGCGCCGCGTCGTCGCCGCCGATCGAGCCGAAGTCCTTGGCCCAGTAGCCGATGTCGAAGAAACCCACCAGGGTGATGTCGACCAGCACGCCGAAGGGCCGCGGGCTCCACACCGTCGCGCGGACCTCGGTCTGGTTGAGCGCCCGGGCCTTGCCCAGCACCCGGCTCGCCCGGATGCCGCGGCCGGCGCGCTGCCCGCCGAAGAAGTCGTAGATCTGCGAGCCGCCGGCCCGCGCCAGGTCGCCGGTGTAGGTATCGCCGGCGATGCCGTCGAGCACGAGGCGGTCGGTGAGCACGACGCGCTTGCTGCCCAGCGGGGTGTAGGCCCGCAGCGTCGTATTGAAGCCGACGTACTCCCAGTCCGACCCGAGCCAGGGCCCGGTCCCGCGCACGCTGGCTTCGAGCCAGGCCCCCGATGTCGGCGAGGGCTCGTTGTCGCGGCTGTCGAACATGATGCCGGCCTGCAGCACGCTCAGAAAGCCCTCCTCGGACGTGCCGAAGTCCTGATCGTAGCGCGAGCCGGGGTACGAGGTGTCGTTGCCGAGATCGCCGGGCAGGATGAGCTGGCCGAAGTACGAGCCGAAGGCCTCGACCTTGAACGGACCGGCGTTGGCCAGGGCGTAGCGCCCGTTGAGGAAGAGGTAGGGGTCGGTCATGCGCACCAGGTAGTACTGGCGCACGAAGTCCTCGTACTCGGTGGTGCCCGCGGTGAGCCCGCGCCCCTCGGCGACGGCCTCGGCCTCGTCCTCGTCGCAGTCGCCCGGCGGCACGATGCCACAGTAGTTGCGCACCCGGGTCGCCTGGAACTGCACCCGGGTCGTCAGCCGCAGCGGGGTGTCGGCCACCCGCAGCAGGTCGAGGTTGAGCCGGTGGACCTGCGAGCCCTTGGTCGTGAAGAAGATCAAGAAGCCCAGGTCGGCGCGATAGGGCGCCGTCTCGCCGTCGTAGCGGTAGATGTTGCCGATGGCGCCGAAGCCGAAGCCGTCGTCGCTGTTGAAGTTGACCGCCGGCAGGGCGCCCCAGCCCCAGCCCTCTTCCTGCCACGCCGCTTTCTCCTCCTCCTCGGCGGCGGCTTCGGCGGGCGAGTCGACCGGCGGGGCCTGCTCCGGCGGCGTGCCGACCGGCTTGTCGAGGACCGGCGGCGGCGGCGTCTCGGCGGCCGGCGGATCGGCGGGCGGCTCGGCCGGCGCACCGGCCGGCGGGGGGGTCAGAAGGGCGGCGATCAACAACGTCAGCATGTGCACCTCGGCGCGAACGGGGCCCGTACACGACACGGCCAATCGGCCGGGGAGTCAAGAGCGTGCCGACAAAACACCCGCCGCGTCGGCGGCGACCCGTACCCGGCCGGCGCCCACCCGCCACGCGCGATCGGTGCACGCCGCGGCGAACGCCCGATCGTGGGAGACGATCGTCAGCGCGCCGGGGAAAGCGAGCAGGGCCGCCTGCAGCCGCTCGATGGACGGCAGGTCGAGGTGGTTGAGCGGCTCGTCGAGCACGACCCACCATGGCGATCGCGCCAGCCCGCGGGCCAGCACCAGCTTGCGGGTCTCGCCGGGGGACGGGCGGGCGCTGGCCAGCAGGCGGTCGGGCTCGACCCCCAGGGCGGCGACGATCTGCAGGACCCGACCCCGCTCGTCGGGCGGCAGCGCGCGCACCGCGTCGAGGGCGGCCGGGCCCACGTCGACCGGCAGGTGCTGCGGCACGAAGAGCGTGCGCTCGGCGGGCACCCGCGCCGCGGCGCGCAGGGCGGTGAGCAGGGTCGACTTGCCCGCGCCGTTGGGCCCGACGATGCGGATTCGGCTACCCCGACGCACCGCGAGCCGCACGTCGCGCAGCACGACCGGGGCGCCCGGCGCAGGGCGGATCTCCGCCGCGTCGAGCACCGCGAGCGGATCGATCGGCGCCGGTTGATGGTCGACGAAGAGGTCGCGGCCCACCGGCGCCCGCAGGTCGTGGGTCGTCGCCGCGCGGGCCGCCTCCGCCGCCGCGCGCAGACCCGACAGTCGCTGGGCCCCCTTGGCCGCGCCGTGGGCCGCGCGGTCCTTGGCCGCCGCGCCGCGGGCGTCGCGATCGCGGCGGTCGCGCACCTTGCGCTTGCGCGACGCGGCGCTGGCCGTCGACTGCCGCCGGGCCCGGGCCAGCCGGGCGCGGGCGGCGCGCGCCTCGGCCTGACGCGATTCGAGCGCGGCCCAGGCCCCGGCGGTGGCCGCGGCGCGCTCGGCGGCGGCCACCGAGTACGGGGCCTTGATGTGCTGGCCGACGCCGCCTTCGATCCACAGCGTCTCGCGGGTCAGCTCATCGAGCAGCGCCCGGTCGTGGGCCACGATGACGCCGACGCCGTCGTAGGCCCGCAGGGCGGCGAGCAGGCGCGCGCGGCCATCGCCGTCGAGGTGATTGACCGGCTCGTCGAGCAGCAACGCCCCCGGCCGGCCGTTGAGCGCCGCGCCCAGCTGCCAGCGCTTGCGCTCGCCCGGCGACAGGGTCGGCCAGCGGTCGAGGGTCTCGGGGTCGAGATCGAGCCCGGCGCGCAGGCGCACCGCCTCGCGGGTCCAATCCCAGGCGAAGTGGCGGATCGCGTCGGTGCAGGCGTCGACCCGCTGCGGACACAGCGCGATCGTGAGGCCCGCCGGCTCGCGGCGTACCCGCCCGGCGGTCGGTTTCAGCGCGCCGGCGATCAGCTCGAGCAGGGTGCTCTTGCCGGCGCCGTTGGGGCCCACGAGCCCCAGCCAGCCGGGGGTGAGGTGCAGATCGAGGGCTTCGAAGAGGCGGGGGCCCAGCGGATGGGCGAACCCGACGGCGGTCAGGTGCAGCGCGAATGACATGGTGGCGTCCGGGAACCTGGGGGCGGCAGCCCCGCGAGAGCGCGGTCCGGTCGTCGGTGGCCGACGCCGGCTCGATTCGGTTCAGGCGGACGCGAAATCCATGATTCACCTCGGGGCGGGTACGCGCACAGGCTGCCATCGACCCGGGCCGGATGCAAGCCGCCGCCGCGCACGGACCCCCGGCGCGGCCCCTCGCAGCCCGTGTAATGCCGCTGTCATGGAGACGCACCGTCAAGCTCGATAACGTCGACTCATTCGGCGCGGGTGACCGACCGCGCCGGGCGCAGCCGCCCCGCCGCCCCGACCCCGGGGATCGACGCCGGGGCGGCTGCTCATCTCTCCCCACCGGCAGCCGCCCCGTCCCTCCCCTCTTCGGGGCGGCTGCCACCCTTTTCCCCGTGACAGCCGCCCGGCCCGGCTCATCCCATCGCTGCGCCGATCATGCCGACCCGAGCGTCGCCGACCCGCCCCCGTCCGAGGAGAGAACCCGATGTCGCGCCCCCTGCTCATCGTCAACCCCAACGCCGGACAGGGCCGCCGCAAGGCGCAGCTCGAGGCGGCGATCGCCCGGCGACCGTGGCTCGACGTCTACCGCTCCGAGTCGGCCGAGGACGCCGCCCGGGCCGCGCGTCGGGCGGTGGCCGACGGCGTCCGACGCATCGCCGCCGGCGGCGGGGACGGCACGGTGCACGACGTGGTCAGCGCGGTGGCCGAGCGGCCGCCCGCGGCGCTCGGCGTCGTGCCGCTCGGCACCGCCAACGACCTGGCCAAGACCCTCGGGGTGCCGCTCGAAGACCCGGGCGCGGCCCTCGACCTGCTGCGCGACGGCCGCCCGCGGCCCATCGACCTCGCCCGCATCACCGACAGCGCGGGCGAGCGCTGGATGGTCAACGCCGCCAGCGCCGGCTTCACCGAAGAGGTCGAGGCGGCGCTGGACGACGAGATCAAGGCCCGCTGGCAGGCGCTGGCCTACATCCGGGCCACGCTGGAGGTGCTGCCGTCGCTGCAGCGCACCTCACTGACCATCGAGGTCGACGGGGTGGTGCATACCGTCGACGCCTGCGCGCTGATCGTGGCCAACGGGCGCTATGCGGGCGGCATGCACTTCGCGCCGCAGACCGACCCCGCCGACCGCCGGCTCGACCTGCTCGCGGTGACCACCGCCGAGGTCGCCGACCACTTCCGGCTCGGCGTCGACTGGGCCCTGGGCCAGCACCTCGAGTCACCGCTGGTCTGGGCGGCGCGCGGGCGACGCATCCGCATCGACGGCACGCCCGTACGTCGCTTTCGGGTCGACGGCGAGTCCGCCGGCTCGACCCCGGCCATCTTCGAGGTCGTGCCCGGCGCGGTGCAGATGATCGGCGGCGAGGGCCCGTAGCCCGCCCGCGCTCAGCGCCCGATGGAGCCCGGCGTCTGGCGATACCAGCGCCGGTTCTGGCGCAGCGCGTGGCTGAAGACGTCGTCGGGGGTCGCATCGAACGTCGGCGGTCCCGGCGGCGCGCTGCGCAGCGCTTCGAGCGCGCGGGCGGCGCGCTGCGTCCCGGAGTAGGCCAGCCCGAAGACGGCGGCCCGCGCCCGCACCTCGGCCCGCGCCCGCACCGCCGTGCCCGGGCTGCCGTCGCCCTCGACCGCCGGACCGCGGCCGTGCCACCAGTGGGGGTCGGCCCGCTCGACGAGCGCGGCGACCACCCGCTCGATGCGGGCGACGTCGTCGGTCGAGCGCACCGTCAGGCCCAGCCCGGCGAGCAGCGCGTCGGCCTCGAGGTCGGAGGTCGCGTCGGCGGCGACCCGGTCGATGGCCTCGACGAGCAGGTCCTCGGCGCCCGCCGGTGCGGCGGCCCCCAGCACCAGCGCCGCGTTGCCCCAGCAGCCCCGCCAGCGGGCGTCGCCCAACACCGCCCGGGCCGCGCCCGCGGTGCGGGTGCCGCTGCGGCGCTGCATCAGCTTGAGCGCGTCGTCGTGGTCGCTGCCCTGCACCGCGCAGAACCACGGCGCCTCGTCGGGCACCGGCGGTCCGCAGCCGGCCAGCGTCGGCGCCGCCAGGGTCAGCAGCATGAGCATGCGAAGAGCGAACATGAGACCGGTTTACCGCTGCCCGGGCGCGAGGGCCAGTGACATCCGCCGCACGCGCACCGATTGCCGTTCGCCCGCCAAACGCGATACCGATACCGGGTAGACCGTGCCCCGGCGCGCGCCGACGCCTCCGTCGGCCCGACCGGGCGAGGGAGCGCAGATGGCGGCGGCCGAGCATTTCGACGTGGTGGTGGTCGGCCGATCGTTGGCCGGTCTGCTCACCGCGGCGCTGCTCGCCCGGCGCAAGTTCCGGGTGCTGGCCATCGACTGCGCCGGCGCGCCGCCGCTCGAGCGCCCGCCGCTCTTCGGCGATACGGCCCGGCTGGTCATGCGGGTGCTCGACGAGCTCGGGCTGCAGCACGACCTGCGCACCCGGCTCGAGGGCCCCTGGAAGCCGGTGACCGTGGCGCTGCCCGACCGCCGCTTCGTGCTGCCGGCGGACGAGACCGCCCGCGGCCGCGAGCTGGGCGAGGTGCTGTCCGGCCGGGTCGACGCGCTGCTCGACGTCTTCGGGCGCATCGAGCGCTACGGCCCGAGCCTCGACCCGCTGCTCGGCGGCGACGTCGAGCTGCCCGAGGTCGGCTGGCGGGCCCGCCGCGCCTGGAATCGCGCCTGGGAAGACGTCGCCGCCGCCCGCCTCGTCGAGCGCATCCGCTGGACCGACGACCCGCTCGTCCGGGCGACCCTGCGCGCGCTCTTGCGCGTGGCCGGGCATACCGACGACGCCGCGGGCCCGATGACCGTGCGCACCGTGCGCACCCTGTGGCACCTGACCCACGGCATCGTGCCGATGCGCGGCGGGCGGGCCGGCTTCGCGCGCATGGTCTCCGAGAAGTTCGACGTGCTCGGCGGCCAGATCGACGGGCGGCGCTCGGCCGAAGCGCTGCAGGTGCGCCGCAAGAAGGTCGAGGCGCTGATCACCGCCGACGGCAAGCAGATCGGCGCCGACGTGGTCGTGCTCGCCGGCGGGCAGCCCGACCTCGCCCGGCTGTGGTCCGACGCGCCGCCGTTCGAATCGGTGGGCGGGCGGCGCATGGGCCTGCGGGTCGCCGAGGGTGACCGCCCCGTCGACCTGCGCGACCCCTGCGGCTGGATCCCCGACGATGACGGCCCGGCCCACCTCGTGCGGGTCAGCGGCGACCGGGTGGTGGTCTCCTGGGTCGGCCGCGGCACACCGCCCATGGCCCGCCTGGCCCCATTCGCCCGCATGCACCACGCCGAGACCCAGTCGGTGCCCTACCCCGTGCCCGGCGACGACCCGCTGGCGCTGCTCGAGCACCCGATCCGCGGCCCGCTCAAGAACCTGCTCTACGTCGGCGAGTGGATCATGCCCGGCCTGGGCCTCGAGGGGGCCTGCTTCACCGCGTGGCACGCCGCCGCCGCCGCCGAGCGCATCGGCCCGCGCCGCCGCCGCTGAGCCGCCGGATCGGGCGAGTTCGAATCGGCCGTTGCCAATGAACTCCGCGGGTTACATGATGGGGCCGTCCGCAATCGCCCAGTCGGAGAACGTCGATGACCAAAGGCGAGCTGATCGAACGCGTCGCCCGTGAGCGGGGCATCAACCTCAAGCGCGCCGAGATCGTCGTCAATACGATCTTCCGCTCGATGAGCGCGGCGCTGGTGCGCGGCGACCGGGTCGAGGTCCGCGGCTTCGGCTCCTTCGAGGTGCGCTCGTACGCCTCGTACAAAGGGCGCAACCCCAAGACCGGCCGCGAGGTGATCGTGGGCCCCAAGAAGGCCCCGTTCTTCAAGACCGGCAAAGAGCTGCGCGAGCGCATCAACGGTCAGGACTGACCGAGCGCGCCCCCCGCGGGCGCCGACCACGACCGAACCCAGCATACCCAGCCGACCGGCCGCGCGCGCGGCGAGGTGAGAATTGTCCAGGCCTTTCACCCACCTGCACCTGCACACCCAGTACAGCCTGCTGACCGGCGCCATCCGGGTCAAAGACCTGATGGGCCGCATCAAGGACGCCGGCATGCACGCCGTCGCCATGACCGACGTCGGCAACATGTTCGGCGCCGTCGACTTCCAGAAGCGGGCCAAGAAGGCCGGCGTCAAGTCGATCATCGGGGTCGAGGTGCGGGTCGCCGACGGCTCGCGCCACGAGCCCAAGAGCCGCCAGGCCTTCGATCTGGTGCTGCTCGCCCGCGATCTGACCGGCTACGGCAACCTGCGCACCCTGGTGAGCATGTCGTGGCTCGAGGGCCTGCACCACGGCAAGCCGCACGTCGACCTCGAGCTGCTCGCGCGCCACGCCGAGGGGGTCTTCGCGCTGTCGGGCAACCGCGACAACCAGATCGCCAAGGCGGTGCTCGCCGGGCGGATCGACGAGGCCCGCCGGCTGGCGACGGCCTATCGCGATACGTTCGAAGAGGGCGCGTTCTTCCTCGAGGTCATCCCCTCGGGGCTCGCCGGCCAGGACAAGGTCAACCACGCCTTCCGCCAGCTGGGCACCGAGCTGGGCATCCCGCTGGTGGCCAGCAACCACGTGCACTACCTCGACCGCAAAGACGCGCGGGCCCACGAGGTGCTGATGTGCATCGGCTATGGGCGCACCCTCGACGATCCCGATCGGCCGCGGCTCGACGTCGACAGCCTGTGGCTCAAGCCGCCCGAGGTGATGTGGGAAGAGCTCGGCGCCGACTTCGCCGACGCCTTGGAGAACACCGCCTGGATCGCCGAGAGCTGCGACGTCGAGATCCCGCTGGGTGAGGTCTACCTGCCCTCGGCGCCGATCGACGAGCCGGGCTACGACGAGGTCACCTGGCTCGAAGAGGTCTCCCGCCGCGGCCTCCGGGCGCGCTACGCCGAATTCGACAAGATCGGCAAGACCTACGACCGCGCGGTCTACGACGCCCGGCTCGAAGAAGAGCTGGGCATCATCATCTCGATGAAGTTCCCCGGGTACTTCCTGATCGTGCAGGACTTCATCAAGTGGGCCAAAGAGCAGGACATCCCCGTCGGGCCGGGCCGCGGCTCGGGCGCCGGCTCGCTGGTGGCCTACGCCCTGCGCATCACCGACCTCGACCCGATCCCCTACGGGCTGCTCTTCGAGCGCTTCCTCAACCCGGAACGCGTCTCGATGCCCGACTTCGACATCGACTTCTGCATGAACCGCCGCGGCGAGGTGATCGACTACGTCACCCGCAAATACGGCGAGAAGCAGGTGGGCCAGATCGCCACCTTCGGCGGGCTCAAGGCCCGCGGCGTGATCAAGGACGTCGGCCGGGTGCAGGGCTTCTCGTTCGGCGAGACCGACCGGCTCTCGAAGATGGTGCCCGACATCATCGGCATCACCCTCGAACAGGCGCTCGAGCAGGAGAAGCGCCTGCGCGAGCTGTACCAGGACGACGACCGCATCCGCGATCTGCTCGACGTCGCCCGGGCGCTCGAGGGGCTCTACAAGTCGACCGGCATGCACGCGGCGGGCGTGGTCATCGGCGAGATGCCGCTGTGGGAGTACGTGCCCGTCTTCCGCGGGGCCAACGGCGAGCTGGTGACCCAGTTCGCCAAGGACGAGGTCGAAGAGGCGGGGCTGGTCAAGTTCGACTTCCTCGGCCTCAAGACGCTGACGGTGATCGATGACGCGGTGCGCATGGTCAACCGCGCTCGGCCCGACGACCCGCTCGACCTCGATACGATGCCGCTGACCGATCCGGGCGTCTACAAGCTCATCAGCAAGGGCGACACCGAGGGCGTCTTCCAGCTCGAATCCAGCGGCTTCCAGGAGCTGCTCAAGAAGCTCAAGCCCGATAAATTCGAAGACATCGTCGCCGCGGTGGCGCTCTACCGGCCCGGCCCGCTCAACTCGGGCATGCTCGACGACTTCATCGAGCGCAAGCACGGGCGGCAGAAGATCAGCTACCCGCACCCCAAGCTCGACGAGATTTTGCGCGAGACCTACGGGGTCATCGTCTACCAGGAGCAGGTGATGCAGATCGCCCAGGTGCTCGCCGGGTTCACCCTCGGCGCCGCCGACCTGCTGCGCCGGGCGATGGGCAAGAAGAAGTTCGACGTGATGGCCGCCCAGCGCGTCGTCTTCGCCGAGGGCGCGCTGAAGCTCTACGGCGTCGACGAGGCCAAGGCCAGCGAGATCTTCGACCTGATGGAGAAGTTCGCCCAGTACGGCTTCAACAAGTCGCACTCGGGCGCCTACGCGCTGCTCACGTACCAGACGGCCTACCTCAAGGTGCACCACCGGGTGGAGTTCGTCGCCGCGCTTCTGACCAACGACCGCGACAACCCGGAGAAGGTCGCCAAGGGCATCCGCAACGCCAAGAAGATCGACGTCGAGGTCTTGCCGCCCGACGTCAACCTGTCGAAGGACTCGTTCGACGCGGTCGACGGCAAAGTGCTCTTCGGCATGGGCGGGGTCAAAGGCGTCGGCAGCACCGCCGTCGACGCCATCGTCGAGGCCCGCCAGGACAAGCCGTTCACCTCGCTGTTCGACTTCTGCGAGCGGGTCGACCTGCGCCGGGTCAACAAGAAGACCATCGAGGCGCTGATCAAGACCGGCGCCTTCGACTTCTGCGAGCACCCGCGGGCCCGGCTCGTCGCCGCGCTCGATATCGCCGTCGAGCGGGCCCAGAATACCCAGCGCGACAAAGCCTCGGGGCAGGCCAACCTCTTCGGCATGCTCGCCGCGCCGCCCAGCGCCGAGGACGAGCTCGACGACGACGCGCTGCCACCCGACCTGATGCAGGTCGGCGAGTGGGCCGAGCAGGAGCTGTTGGCCAACGAGAAGTCCGTGCTCGGCATGTACGTCTCGGGCCACCCGCTCGACCGCTTCGCCGACCAGATCCGCAAGTACGCCAACTGCAGCGTCGAGAACCTCGGCAAGCGCGAGAACTACGAGGTCGTCACCCTCGGCGGCATCATCACCAGCTGCCGCATCCGCCCGTTCAAGAGCGGCGACGGGCGCATGGCGATCATGCTCTTCGAAGACCTCACCGGCGAGGTCGAGATCATCGCCATGGGCGACGACTTCGACCGCTACGAAGAGCTGTTGACCAGCGACGAGCCGCTCTTGATCGCCGGCAAGGTGCGCATCGACCGCGACGAGGACCGCACCAACATCAGCGTGCGGCTCGGCAGCCGGCGGCGCAAGCGCGACCCCGAGCCCGAGACCCCCGACGTGCTCAGCCTCGCCGCCGTGCGCGCCGAGCGCAGCCGGGCGGTGCGGGTCACCTTCGCCCCGGGCGCGCTCGACCGGCGCAACGTGGGCCGGCTGCGGGCGATCCTGGGCGACCAGCGGTTCGCCGGCAGCTGCGATACGGTCATCGAGATGTGCACCTCGCCCGACTACGGAAACTGCAAAGTGACCCTGACCCCGTCGGTCAAGCTGCAGCCGAGCGACGCGCTCAACGACGCGCTGCGCCGGGTCTTCCGCGATCGGGTGCAGGTGGCCTACAAGTAGCCGCGCTGATGCGAAGACGGGCGCCCGGCGCCCGCGCGATCGGCGAAGATGGGCCATGCGATATACCTGCCCGACGCTGCTCCTGCTGCTCTTGCTCGCTCTTGGCTGCGCCACGCCCGACGAGGTGGCGCAGTGGCCCGACGCCGCGCCCGCGGCCGACGCCCGGCTGCCCGATACCGGACCACCCGACGCCCGACTGCCCGATACCCGACCGCCCGACGCGCCGGACGCCGAAACCCATGACGCCGCGGCCGACCCGCGGGTCGAGCCCAACGCCGATATGGGCCCCGACTTCGGCGCGCCCGAGCCGGAGCCGGAGCCAGAACCAGAACCAGAACCAGAGCCGGAGCCGGAGCCCGAGCCGGAGCCGGAACCCGACCCCGATCCCGAAGACTGGGGCCCCTGCGCGGTCGACGGCGTGCCCGGCCGCTGCCTCGACGTCGTCGACTGCCCCGGACGGGCCACGCCCGGCTTCTGCCCCGGACCGGCCGCCATCCAATGCTGCACCCCCGAGCCGCCCGAGCCCGAGCCAGACCCAGACCCAGACCCCATGGATTGGGGCCCCTGCGCCGTCGATGGCATACCCGGCACCTGCCTCGCGGTCGCCGACTGCGCGGGCTTCACCACCGCCGGCCTCTGCCCCGGCCCGGCGGACGTGCAATGCTGCACCGCCGAAGACCCGGCGAACCCCGATCCGGACCCCGACCCCGACCCCGACCCCGAGGACTGGGGCCCCTGCGCGGTGGGTGGCATCGAAGGCCAATGCATCCCGGTCGATGACTGCGCAGGCTTCACCACCGCCGGCCGCTGCCCCGGCCCGGCCGGCATCCAATGCTGCACCGCCGAGGCGCCGCCCGAGCCCGAGCCGCTCGACTGCGACCCGGATGCCACGCCGCAGCCCAACGCCGGCCTCAGCGAAGCGGCCGGGCTCGATGGCTGCCCGGATGGCATGCTGGGCATCGATGACTATTGCATCGATCGCTACGAGGCATCACTGGTGCTCGACGATGGCAGCGAGGCCCCCTGGTCGCCCTATCACAACCCGGGCGATACCGCCGTGCGCGCCGTCTCGATCGCCGGCGCGGTGCCCCAGGGCTACATCAACGGCCTGCAAGCGGCCGACGCCTGCGCCGCCGCGGGCAAGCGGCTGTGCACCGATACCGAGTGGCTGCGGGCGTGCCAATGGACCGACGAGCGCGTCTTCCCCTATGGCGCCGAGCGGGTCGGCGGGCTGTGCAACGACGCCCGCGCGCAGCACCCGGCGGTCGAGCTCTTCCCCGACGACCCCAACCCCTTCGACCGCATCCAGCACCCGTGCATCAACCAGCTGCCCGACGGCCTCGCGCGCACCGGCGACCACCCGCAGTGCGTCACCCCCGAGGGGCTCTACGACATGATGGGCAACCTGCACGAGTGGACCGCCGACCCCGCCGGCACCTTCCGCGGCGGCTTCTACGTCGACACCGTGCGCAACGGCCCCGGCTGCCTCTACCGCACCACCGCCCACGACCGCGGGCATTGGGACTACTCCACCGGCTTCCGCTGCTGCGCCGATCGCTGAACCGGTACCATGAAATATCTCAGAACTGGCACTGTGATGGGACCGGTGTCATCGCCATCATCACTGCATGGCAAAGCGCAAGACCACCACCGACAGCCAGACCGCGTGGGGCATCCTGGATGAGTGCCCGGTGCTACATGTCTCCTGGATCGACGCCGAGGGCCGGCCCGACGTGCGCGCGCTGCACGGGGCGCGCGTCGGAGACGCGATCTACCTGCACGGCGCGCCGGTGGGCGAGAAGAACGGCGCGCTCGACCGCCCGGTGACGCTGGTGGGCCACGCGGTGGTCGCCCGCATCCCGAGCCACTTCGTCGAGCCCGAGCGGGCCTGCCCGGCGACCACCTGGTATCGCAGCGTGCACGTGCGCGGCGTGCTGCGGCTCGAGACCGATGCCGACCGCCGCGCCGCCGGCTTGCAGGCGCTGATGCAGGCCCTGCAGCCCGAGGGCGGCTATCGCCCGATCCGGGCCGACGACCCGCTCTATCGCGCCGGCCTGCGCAAGATGCTCGTCGCCCGGGTCGACGTGCAGGCGATCAGCGGCAAGGTCACGCTGGGTCAGCATCAGCCGGCGCGGGTGCCGCCGGTTCTCGCCGGGCTGTGGCGGCGGGGTGAGCCGGACGACCTGCGGGCCATCGAGGCCATCCGCGCCGCCTGTCGGCCGCCAGCCGCCGCGCTGCCCGAGGCGCTGCGGCCGCACCGCCCAGACCAAGGCCCCGCGGCCTCGCTGCACGTGCACCCGACCGCCGCCGACCGCGACGCGGCGCTGGCCTTGCTCTACCCGGCGTATTGGAACCAGCACCTGCCCGCCGAAGTCGTCGCCCGCGGCTTCGACGGCGCGCCGGCTTGGATCGGCGCCCGCGATCCGGACGGCCGGCTGGTCGCGACCGCCAGCGCCATGAGCGACGGCCGCCGCGGCTGGATCTCGGACGTGATCGTCGATCCCGCGTGGCGCGGCCGCGGCCTGGGCGCGGCGGTGATGCGCGCCCTGCTCGACCACCCGCGGCTGCGGCGCTGCGTCGCGGTGGGCCTGCGCACCCGCGACGGCCAGGGCTTCTATCGCCGGCTCGGCTTCGGCGGGCCCTCCGAACGCCCGTTCCCCATCAGCGAGATGTGGTTGAACCGACCGGCCTGACGCGATCGGGGCCGCGTCGCCCGTCGAACGCCTCTCAGGGCGCCGCCGCGCACGGGCCATCGCTCACCGTCAGCACGTAGGCGCCGTCGCTGTCGGCGTCCGCGCCGTCGATGAAGACGTAGTAGGTCGCGTCGGCCTGCAACACCACGTCCAAGCTCGACTGCAGGCCCGCCGAGAACTCGCCGACGTCGTTGCACGCGATCTCCGCCGCCACGTCCTCGCACGCGTCCGCGCGCAGGTAGAGCACCGTGTCGAAGCGGCTGCCTTCGGTCGAGAAGCAGTAGACGCCGTCCGCCGGCGGAACGAACGCGAGCACGTCCTCGGCGCTGTGGGCCGCGCCGAAGCCTACACAGTCGGGGTCGGTCTCGCTGTGCACCGCCGGCAGCCCACGGGTATCGCCCTGGTAGATGCCCGGCGCGTCGATGACCTCGGCGCCGTCGCAGCGGCCGGGCAGCGGGCGACCGCAGCCGCCGTCGCGGCAGATCTCGCCGGCCGGGCACTCGGCGTGGGCCAGGCACTCGACGCAGCGATCGATGTCGCAGAAGCCGGTGGCGCAGTCGCTGTCGTCGAAGCACTCGACGCAGGTGCCGAAGTCGCATACGCCCCCGCGGCAGTCGCCGTCGTCGAGGCACTCGAGGCACAGGTCGCGCTCGCAATACGGGCGCCCGCCGCCGCAGTCGCCATTGTCGAGGCACTCGACGCACTCGCCCTCGGCGTTGCAGATGTCGCCGCCGCAGTCGCCGTCGTCCGCGCACTCGACGCAGGTATTCTCCAGGCAGAAGCGCTCGCCCGGGCAGTCGCCATCCGCCCGACAGTCGCCGACGCGGCAGCGGTCACCGACGCAGACGGTGCCGCCGATGCAGTCGTCGTCGTCCGCGCAGAGCCCGCACGGCCCCCGCTCGACGGTCAGCTCATAGTCGCCCGCGTCGAACCCGCGCACGCCGTCGACGAAGACGAAGTAGCGCCCGTTCGCGCTGGCCTCGAGCTCGACCGCCGAGTCGCTGCCCCCGGCCACCGCCGGGCTGTCGTCATTGCAGGCGATCTCGTCGGGCGCCTCGCAGACCGGCGCGCGCACGTAGAGCACCGGGTCGAAGAACCGGCCGTCGGCGATGATGCACAGGGTCTCGTCCCTGAAGGTCACCAGCTCGGCGACGGCCTCGGGTCCCGCGCCGCCGACGCACCCGCTGGGGCTGAAGGCGTTGACCTCGTCGAAGGTATTGCCCTCGAGCGTATCGCCCACGAAGATGCGCCGCGGCTCGCGGCAGCCGCCGGGCGGCACCCGGACGCACGCGGCGTCGATGCACGCCTGGTCGGGTCCGCAGTCGAGGTCGCCGAGGCAGTCGACGCAGCTGCCGTCGTCGGCGCAGACGTCGCCCGGGTCGCAGTCGCGGTCGGCCTCACAGAGGCGGCACAAGCCGTTGCGGCAGATGCCGGCCTCGCAATCCCCATCGCCGCGGCATTCGTCGACGCTGCAGGCGCCGTCGAGGCAATAGGTGGAGAGCGCGTTGACCAGTACGCAGTCGAACTCGTCGCGGCATTGGAAGACGCCGTCGCACCAGCCATCCTCGATGCGCAGCACGTAGTCGCCGCTGCTGTCGGCGCCGCGGCCGTCGAGCACGATGTAGTAGCGCTCGCCCACCCGAGGGAAGACCCGCACCTGGGAGTGCCGATTGCCGATCCCCGCGTCGTCGGTGCAGGCGACCTCGTCGCCGAAGAAGCCACAGTCTCCCTCGAGCACGTAGAGCACCGTGTCGAAGCTCGACCCCTCGGTGCTCACGCAGAACGGGCTGTCGTCGTCCGCCTCGAGCACGAAGACCACCTCGGGGCTGTCGGCGGGCTCGGGGCTGCAGAACCCGGCCTCCTGCCTCAGCGCCGCGGCCGCGTCGACCGTGCTGCCGCGGTAGACCTGCAGCCGCTCGACGGGGATCGGCTCTTCGCAGGTGCCGCGGGTCGGCGCGCAGGCGCCGTCGAGGCAGCGCTCACCCGCCGCGCAGTCAGCGTCGGCGCGGCACTCGGGCTCGCCCTCGCACGGGCCACCGCGGATGTCGAGCACGTAGTCGCCGCTGCTGCCGCCGCCGTACCCGTCGAGCACGATGTAGTAGGCGCCCCGGGCGGCGTCGATCTGCACCCGCGAGCGCAGGTTGCCCTGCTCGATGTCGTCGTTGCAGGCCACCTCGGCGTCGGGATCGGCGCAGGCCGCCCGCCGCACGTAGAGCACCGTGTCGAAGGCCGAGCCCTCGCTGCTGATGCAGACCGGGCCGCCCGCGTCGGGCTCGAAGAGGAAGACCGCCTCCGGGCTCTCCGACGCCCGGCCGCTGCAGCCTTCGGTGCCCTGGACCTGCTCGGCGGGCCCGCCGGCGGTGCTGCCTTCGAAGCGCCCCGGGGCGTCGGCGCGGATGGGCCGGGCGCAGGTGCCCGCGGGCGCGGGCGGCGGCGCGCAGGCGCGCTCGACGCAGCGCTGGCCGTCGGGGCAGTCGCCGTCGGCGCGGCACTCACCGGGCACGCAGACGCCGCCTTCGCACAGCCGCCCGGGGCCGCAGTCGCCGTCGGCGCGGCAGTCGGGTTCGGGCTCTGGCTCCGGCTCGGGCTCCGGCTCGGGCTCCGGCTCGGGCTCCGGCTCCGGCTCGCACGGACCCGGCTGCGCGCTCAAGACGTAGTCGCCGCGGCTGTCGGCGCCGTAGCCGTCGAGCACGATGAAGTACTCGACGCCCGGGCGGGGCTCGATCTCGACCCGCGAGCGCAGGTTGCCCGGCTCGATGTCGTCGACGCAGGCGATCTCGGCGTCCGGGTCGTCGCAGGCCGCCTCGCGCACGTACAGCAGCGTATCGAAGTCAGAGCCTTCGGTGCTGATGCAGAGCGTGCCCGCCGCGCGGGCCGCGAGCACGAAGACCACCTCGGGGCTGGCCGCCGCCGGACCGCCGCACCCGTCGGGGCCCTGCACCTGCTCGGCGGCGGCGTCGACCGTGCTGCCCGCCCGCTGCCCGCCCACGTCGATGGCGATCGGCCGCCCGCAGGTGCCTTCGATCGGGGGCTGGCAGGACCGGGCGACGCAGCGCGCGTCGGCGGGGCAGTCGTCGTCGTCGCGGCACTCGCCCGCGACGCAGCCGCCGTCCTCGCACAACCCCTCGGGCTGGCAATCGGCGTCGGCGCGGCACCCGGGCTCGGCGACGCAGAGGCGCGCCGCGCACTGTGCGCCGTCGGGGCAATCGACGTCGTCGAGGCACTCGACGCAGACGCGGTCGGCGCAGCGTCCGGCGTCGCAGTCGGCGTCCGCGCGGCACTCGCCAGGCAGACACTCGGCTTCGATACACAGCGCGCCGGGGCCGCACGCGGCGTCGCTCTCGCAGCCCTCGCCCTCGCCTTCGCCTTCTCCCTCGCCCTCGCCCTCGCCTTCTCCCTCGCCTTCGCCTTCGCCCTCGCCTTCGCCTTCTCCCTCGCCTTCTCCCTCGCCTTCTCCCTCGCCTTCTCCCTCGCCTTCTCCCTCGCCTTCTCCCTCGCCTTCTCCCTCGCCTTCGCCCTCGCCTTCGCCTTCGCCCTCGCCTTCGCCTTCTCCCTCGCCCTCGCCTTCTCCCTCGCCCTCGCCTTCTCCCTCGCCCTCGCCCTCGCCCTCGCCGCCATCAGCGTCGGCGACAGCCGCGTCGTCGGGGTCGTCGCCGGCGTCACCCGCCGGCGGAATACAGGCGGGCGCCGCGGCGAGCAGCAGGGCCCAGAGCATGTGTTCGACTGCGCGCGATCTCATGAAACATCCCTCCGAATCCGCCCCCGGTGCCGATCCCGGGCGGTGTCCGACGGACCCATCGTGCCATCGGCGGCGCACATTTCTAAATGTTTGATTTAAATTATTCACCGCGTGCGCGGCGCGCGGCCGGTCGCCGAGATGTGGTTGAATCGGGGGGCATGAGCGACTGGACCCTCGAGCTGGACCTGCGCCCGGGCGACGGCCCGCTCTTCCGCCAGCTGCACGCCGGGCTGCGGCGGGCGATCGCCGACGGGCGGCTGGCGCCGGGTGCGCGCCTGCCCGGCAGCCGGACCCTGGCGAAGCGCCTGGGCGTGCACCGCAATACGGTGCTGCGGGCCGTCGCCGACCTGACCGCCGACGGCTGGCTCGAGACCGTGCAGTCGTCGGGCACCTTCGTCGCCGCCGACCTGCCGCGGCGCCCGCCGCCGAGCGAGACGACCGGGCCCACCTATCCGCTGCCGCCCGGCCCGCCGCCGGACGATCGGCGCCCGCCGGATGATCCGGCGATCCTGTCGTTCACCTCGCTGCCCGACGTCGAGCGCATCCCGCAGGCGGCCTGGGCCCGCGCGTGGCGCCGGGTGCTGGGGCGCCACGGCCGCGTGGCCCTGGACTATGCCGACCCCCGCGGCGACCGCGGGCTGCGCGCGGCGCTGGCCCATATGCTGGCCACCACCCGCGGGCTGGCCATCGGCGCCGACGACGTGCTGATCACCCGCGGCAGCCAGATGGGCCTGTACCTGATCGGCGCCGCGCTGCTCGGGCCGGGCGACGTGGTGGCCGTCGAGCGCCTGGGTTACGCCCCCGCCTGGCGCGCGCTGGCGGCGGGCGGCGCGCGCATCGCCCCGATTCCGGTCGACGAGGGCGGCGTCGACGTCGAGGCGCTCGCCCGGCGCTGTCGCCGCGAAAACATCCGGGCGGTCTATGTCACCCCGCACCATCAATACCCCACCACGGTCTCGCTGACCGCGCAGCGCCGGCTGCGGCTGCTCGATCTGGCCGTCGAGCACGGCTTCGCGCTCATCGAAGACGATTACGACCACGAGTTCCGCTTCGACGGCCCGCCGCTCTTCCCCATCGCCAGCGTCGACCGGCGGCCGGTGATCTACATCGGCACGCTGTCGAAGGTGCTCGCGCCGGGGCTGCGCTGCGGCTTCGTCGTCGCGCCGCCGCCGGTGCTCGAACGCCTCGTGGCTCGGCGCCTGGACATCGACCGCCAGGGGGACGGCGTCGGCGAGCGGGCGCTGGCCGAGCTGTTCGCCGAGGGCGAGGTGCAGCGACACGTACAGCGCATGCGGCGGCTCTATCACCGCCGGCGCGATCGCCTGGCCGGGCTGCTGCGCGCGCACCTGGGCGACACCCTCGACTTCGCGGTGCCGGCGGGCGGCATGGCGATCTGGGCCCGGGTGAACCCCGCCGTCGACCTCGAGCGCTGGTCGGCCGCCGCGCTGGCCCGCGGGG
Organism: bacterium; assembly: GCA_030427205.1. Classification (GTDB taxonomy): domain Bacteria; phylum Myxococcota_A; class Bradymonadia; order UBA7976; family UBA1532; genus JACKDM01. The sequence goes on from JAUHXC010000028.1 coordinate 125,739, forward strand.
TCTGGCTGATGTCGCCGGCGGCGATGGTCGCCGACGACGATCCGCCGGCCGGCCTGCGCCTGGGCTACGCCCGGCTCGCCGGCGATACGCTGACCCGGGCGGTGCGGGCGCTGGCCGCCGCGCGCCGCGATGGCCGACGGGGCGGATGACCGGCGCGCCGCTCTCGGTGTAGAACGGCGGCGACCCGCTCTGGAGATCGCGATGACCGCCACCGACCGCCCCTCGCCGGCCTACGCCGCGCTCGCCGCCCACTTCGAGGCCATCGGCCCGCGCCACCTGCGCGACCTCTTCGCCGCCGATGCCCGACGGGTCGAGCGCTGCGTGCTCGACATCGACGGCCTGCGCTACGACTACAGCCGCCAGCGGGTGACCCCCGAGACGGTGAAGCTGCTGGCCGCGCTGGCCCGGGAGCGCGGCGTCGAGGCTTTCCGCGACGCCATGTTCGCTGGCGAGCCGGTCAACCTGACCGAGGGCCGGGCCGTGCTGCACATGGCGCTGCGCGATCCGAATGGCGCGCTGACCCCGAAGCCGCTGGCCGCCGAGGCGCAGGCCGAGCGCGCCCGCATGGCGACCCTCGTCGAGCGGATCCACAGCGGCGCGTGGCGCGGCTTCACCGGGCAGCGCATCACCGACGTGGTCAACATCGGCATCGGCGGCAGCGATCTGGGCCCGGCGATGGTGGTCGAGGCGCTGACCCCCGACCATCGCCCGTCCCTTCGATCGTGGTTCGTCAGCAACGTCGACGGGGCCCACCTGCACCAGACGCTGGCGCAGCTGAACCCCGAGCGCACGCTGTTCATCGTCGCCTCGAAGAGCTTCACCACCCAGGAGACGCTGCAGAACGCGCACTCGGCGCGCCGCTGGCTGATCGAGGCGCTGGGCGACGAGGCGGCGGTGGCGAAGCACTTCGTGGCCCTGTCGACCAACACCGAGGCGGTGAAGGCGTTCGGCATCGACCCGGCCAATACGCTGCGCTTCTGGGACTGGGTCGGCGGGCGCTTCTCGCTGTGGTCGGCCATCGGCCTGTCGATCGCGCTGGCCACCTCGATGCAGACCTTCGACGCCTTGTGCGCCGGCGCGCACGCCATGGACCGCCACGTCGTCGAGGCGCCGCTCGAGGCCAACCTGCCGGCGCTGATGGCGCTCTTCGGCTGGTGGTACGCCGAGTTCTTCGGCTTCGCGGCCCACGGGGTGCTGCCCTACGACCAGAACCTCGCCCGCCTGCCGGCCTATCTGCAGCAGGCGGAGATGGAGTCCAACGGCAAGCGGGTGCGCCGCGACGGCCGCCCGGTCGCCGGCGCCACCTGCCCCATCGTCTTCGGCGAGCCGGGCACCAACGGGCAGCACGCCTTCTATCAGCTGCTGCACCAGGGCACCCACGTGGTGCCGGTGGACTTCCTGGTGGCCGCCGAGGCGCGCCACCCGCTCGACGCGCACCACCGGCTCCTGCTCGCCAACTGCTTCGCCCAGGCCGAGGCCCTCGCGCTCGGCCGCACCGAAGACGAGGTGCGGGCGCAGATGGAGGCAGCGGGCATGGCGTCCGCCGACATCGAGCGGCTGGCCGCCCATCGCACGTTCCCCGGCAATCGGCCCAGCGCGACGTTCATGTACCGCCGGCTCGACGCCTTCACGCTCGGGCGGCTGATCGCGGCCTACGAGCACAAGATCGCGCTGCAGGGCGCCTTGTGGGGGGTCAACAGCTTCGACCAGTGGGGGGTCGAGCTGGGCAAGGTGCTCGCCCGGGGCATCGCGCCCGATCTGGCGCCCGACGCCGGGGCGATCACCGCCGCCGATCCGGCGACGGCCGCCGCCATCGCCGCCGCCCGCGCGCTGAGGGGCTGAAGTGCTCGCGTCGACCCTGCTCGCCGCGCTGATCGCCGGCCTGCTCGCCCCGCCCGGCGACCCGGCCGCGCTCGTCGACGACCTCGCCGCGCTGCGCTTCGACCGGCTGGGGCACCCCGCGGTGCGCTGGGACGCGCTGCCGCCGGTCCAGGCCCCGCGCGCGGCGCCGCACCGGCTGCTGGTGGTGCTCGTCGACTTCCCCGATCGCCGCTTCGATCGCTTCGCCGATACCGCCGATCAGGGCCCGCGGCTGGCGCGCTGGTACGACGAACAGCTCTTCGACCGCGACTACGGCCGAGTGGGCACCCTGAGCCATTACTACCGCGAGCAGAGCATGGGCCTGTACCACCTCGAAGGTCGGGTCCTGCCGCCGGTGACCCTGCCCCGGCCGCTGGCGGACTACGGCGCGCCCAAGCGCCCCGTCGGCGGCGACTGGCGCTCTGACGCCGACCCCGAGGGCATGGTGATCGACGCGCTGGCGGCGGTGCGCGCGGCCCACCCCGACCTCGACCTGAGCGCCTTCGACCGCTGGGATCCGCACGACGTGGACGGCGACGGCCTGCGGGCCGAGGCCGACGGCTACCTGGACCACCTGGTGCTGGTCTACGCCGGCGGCGGGCAGGCGTCGTGCCACGGGCTGTACCACCTGGGGCGGGTCTTCACGCCCGACGCCGCGCCCGCGGTGCTCGACACCCTCTCGCCGCCCGCCCGGCAGTGCGCCGAGCGGCTGTGGCCCCACCGCTTCGTGGTGCAGAAGAACGAGGGCCAAGGCCCCACCGTCGAGGGCCGGGCCCATACCCGCGGCGGCGTGAAGCTGGGCCCCGGGCTGTGGGTGGGCGACTACAACATGCAGTCGGAGTACATCGACCGCTCGACCTTCGCCCACGAGTTCGCCCACGGGCTGGGGCTGCCCGATGTGTACGCCCGCAGCACCAGCAACTCGACGGGGCCGTGGTCGCTGATGAGCGCGACGAGCGACCCGCTGCCGCAGAACCTCACCGCCTGGAGCCGGATCCAGCTGGGCTGGCTGCAGCCGGCCATCGTGCGCCCGCCGGCCTACGGCGGAAAGCCGCTGACCTCGATCTACCTGCGCCGGCTGGACGACCCGCTCGACACACCCGAGCGGGCGCGGGCGCTGCAAGCGGCCGGCGTCTGGCGCGCGGCGCTGGTCATCCTGCCGCCGCGGCGGCGCGTCATCGAGCTGGCGCCGCCGCCCGGCGGCGAGGCGGGGCTGTATTCGGGTCAGGGCAACGCGCTGAACCGCAGCGCCGAGCTGCGCCTCGACCTGCGCGCGGCGAAGACGGCCCGGCTGAGCTTCGACGCGTGGTGGAAGATCGAGGCCGGCTGGGACTTCGCCTACGTCGAGAGCAGCGTCGACGGCGGCCGCACCTGGACCCGCCGTCTGCCCACCGACCGCGCGCTGATGCCGGCGAAGCACGGCCACGACGGACCGCAGAGCCGCCCCGGCTTCACCGGTATCTCGGGCGATCGCGACGGCGACGGGCGCAACGAGAGCCACCCGCGCTGTGATCCGACGCGCAAGCGCAAGCACGGCGAAGATCGCGTCAACGCCGCGATCGATCACTGCGCGACGCCGAGCTGGGTGACGGCGGCCTTCGACCTCGACGACCTCGCCGGGCAGACCGCCCGGGTGCGCCTGCGCTACTTCACCGACATGGCCGCGGTGCAGCCGGGCGTCATGATCGACCGGGTGAAGCTCGACGTCGACGGCCGCGCCCGGCTGCGCGAGGGCTTCGAAGGCGCGCTCAACCCCGAGTGGCGGCTGGACGGCTTCGTCAAGAGCGCCGGGCGCCACGAGATGTGGGTGCCGCACTATTACGTCATCGAGTATCGCGACCCCTACGCCGCGCCGACGGCGGGCGCCTCGCGGGCCGATCGCGGGCTGGCCGACAACAGCCTGCGGTTCTACCGCGCGCCGGGAGATCCGCCGGGCGAGCTGCGCGCGGTGCGCATCCGCCCGCGGCCGGGCGTCGTGGCGTGGTACGTCGACGGCGCGGTGTCGTGGAGCGAGAACGACCCCGCCGATCTGGGCCCGGGGCGTGGTTTCCTGCTGGCGGTCGACGCGTGGCCCAACGAGTTGCCCATCCCGGGCCTGGAGGGCTGGCTGCGCGGCGATCCGCAGGCGTTCGATACCCACTATGCCGTGCGCGACAAAGCGGCCCAGGCGGCCCTGGAGCCGGCCTGGCGGGCAACACTCTGCGCGGTGCGCGCCGCGCCGTGGCGCCCCGAGGGGCTGAGCTGCCCCGCCGCGGCGTCGGCGCTGGACGGGCTGAGCGACGGCGGCAAGCCGCTGCTCTTCGGCTACGCCCGCAGCAACGCCCACCTGCCCGGGGATCGCGAGCGCTTCGCGGCGGCGGGCGAGCTGCTCGACGTGCGGCCGGGCAAGACCCCGCGCTATCGCCTGCGCGACCGCAGCCTGCGCTATGTGCACACCCTCGACGCGCCGTTTGCCCTCGAGCCCTTCGCGGGCGGCGTCGAGCACTACCGCTTGCGTGATGGCAGGCTGGAGAAGGTGGGCGCGGTGGCCCACCCGGCGGTGCGGACCTTCTCCGACGCCGATCGGCGGCGCTGGCTGAACCCGAAGCTGCCGTTCGGCGGGGTCGACGTGCCGGCGATGGGCTTCGGCTTCGAGCTGGCCGCGCCCAAGCCCTCGGCGCCCGCGCCGGCCCGGGTGAAGCTCTACATGACGTTCGATCGCTGACGCGGGCTCGACCGCCGACGCGCCGCCTCAGGCCCGCTTGCGTTTGCGCTTGGGCGGCAGCCCCTTCGCCTCTTCGGCGATGCGCTTCTTGGTCGCCGCCCAGCCGCAGATGGGGCAGGTCGAGAGGTCGTGATTGCGGGCGGGGCAGTGCTCGCGGCCGAAGAAGATGATCTGCAGGTGCCGCCGATTCCAGGTGTCGCGGGGGAAGACCTTCTTCAAGTCGCGCTCGGTCGTGGCGACGTTCTTGCCCGACGAGAGCCCCCAGCGGGCGGCGAGGCGGTGGATGTGGGTGTCGACGGGGAAGGCCGGCACGCCGAACGCCTGGGCCATGACCACCGACGCGGTCTTGTGGCCGACGCCGGGCAGCGCTTCGAGGGCCTGCATATCGGCGGGCACCGCGCCGCCGTGCCGCTCGACGAGCAGCAGCGCCATGTTCTTGAGGTTCTTGGCCTTGGTCGGCGCCAGCCCGATCTGACGGATGAGCTCGCGGATCTGTTCGACCTCGAGCGCGGCCATCTGCGCCGGGGTCGAGGCGACCGCGAACAGGGCCGGGGTCACCTCGTTGACCTTCTTGTCGGTGGTCTGGGCGCTCAGCGCGACGGCGACGAGCAGGGTGTAGGGGTCGCTGTGGTCGAGCGGGATCGGCTGCTCGGGGTACATCTCGTCGAGCATCTGCCCGATGCGCTCGGCCTTCTCGGCGCGGGTCATGGCGGCTCCTGATCCGGTCGGTTCACCGGGGGCATATCACAGCTGCCGCCGCCGCGGTGACCGCAGTCAGGAGCCCGCCGTCGGCGCCGGTGTCAGGTGCCGCTCCACGCCAGGCTCAGCTCGAGGCCGATGACCCGGCCCTCCTTGAGCACCGAGAAGTTGCCGCCGAGCGGCACCGGGCCCAGCTCGGGCGGCAGCGGGGTCTGGCCGCCGAGGAAGACGGTGTCGGCCAGGTTGCGCCCGTAGAGGGTCAGCGTGGGCAGGATGCCGGCGCTCCGGGCCATGCCGACGTAGGTGAAGCCGAGGCTGGCGTCGATGACGTTGCCCCCGGGCAGCACGCCCAGATTGTTGTCGGTGAAGTAGGTCTCGTCGCGGTAGGCGTAGTTGCCGCGCAGCCGCACGATGCCCAGGTCGCCGATCTGGCGGGCGTAGAGCAGGCCGGCGGTGGCCGTCAGCTCGGGGAAGCGCGGCAGCGAGAGCTCTTTGTCGCTCTCGCCGACCATGCCGTCGCCGTCGAGGTCGTAGCGCACGTCGTCGTATTGCGCGCGCATGATGCCCAGGCTGCCCATCAGCGTCAGGCCGCCGATGACCTGCAGCGACGCGTCCGCCTCGACCCCGTAGATGGTCGCGTCGGCGGTATTGGTGATGATCTGCACCACCCCGACCGCCTCGTCGGGCACGTTCACCTCGCGCTGCATGTCGGCCATCTTCGTCAAGAAGCCGGCCAGCGAGACGTTGAGCTTGCCGTCGAGCTGCCGGGTCTTGGCGCCGAGCTCGATCGCGTCCTGGGTCTCCTGGTCGAAGGGCCCCGGCGCGGCGGTCGGCGAGGTATTGCGGAAGTTGTAGCCGCCGCTGCGGAAGCCGCGGGTCCAGTGGCCATAGACCTGGGTGTCGTCGTCGGCGCGCCACTGCAGGCCGACCTTGGGCGAGATCGAGCTCCAGCTCTCTTCGTCTTCGAAGTCGAAGGTGCACTCTTCCTCGAGCACGCCGCACGGCGACATCGGGTTGAAGGTGGCGACCTTCACCGCCTTGGTCTCCTGGGTGTAGCGCACGCCGGCGAGCAGGCTGACCCCGGCGAACAGCCGGGTCTCGGTATTGGCGAAGCCGCCGAGCGAGGTCTGCTCCTGGTCGCCGCCGAAGGTCGAGTCGATGGCGCCCACCGGCATCATCGTCGCCACGCCGAGCAGGTTGCGCCGCTCGCGGTAGAGGATGCTCTGCTGGAAGAAGTAGACCCCCGCGGTCAGGTCGACGCGGTCGGCGAACGAGCCGAAGTAGCGCAGCTCGTTGCTGATCTGGTCCTGCTGGGTGATGCCGGCGCCGTGGAAAACGTGGATGTTGCGGGCGTCGATGTCGGAGAGGAAGTCGCTCTCGAGGGCGCGCCAGCCGAAGACGTCGGTGATGAGGCCCAGCTCGCCCAGATCGTAGTTGAGCTCGGCCGAGAGGAAGTCGACGGTGTAGTTGGCCGAGCCGGGCTCATCGATGTTGATGCTGTGCCCGGTCATGTCGCCGCTGACGACGGTATCGGTCTCGCGGTTCTGGGCCGGCGCGCCGTCGGTCGCGGTGTCGTGGTGCTCGTAGACCAGCTGCAGCGTGATGTCATCGGTGGGCGCGAAGACCACCGTCGAGCGCACGTTGAAGGCGTCGGCGGCGCCGAAGTTCTCGCCGTCGAAGTCGTTGACGAACCAGCCCTCGTCCTTGCGGAACGAGCCGGAGACCCGCAGCGCCAGGGTGTCTTCGATGAGCGGCAGGTCGAGGCCGCCGGCGATGCGGTGCTCGAGGCCGCTGTCGCCGCCGGGGTTCAGCTCGAGGTTGTACTTGAGCTGGCCGCCGTAGTCCTCGTCGGGCAGCCGGGTGCGCAGGACCACCGCGCCGCCGGTCACGTTGCGCCCGAAGAGCACGCCCTGCGGCCCGCGCAGCACCTCGACCGCCTCGAGGTCGAAGGTATCGAGCACCACGCCCTGGTTGATGCCGAGGTAGACCCCGTTGACGAAGACGCCGACGGTGGGGTCGATCGAGGGGATCGAGCTGTTGATGCCCAGCCCGCGGATCGAGAAGTTGGCCACGCCCTTGGCGGTGCCCACGTCGTCGAGCGAGACGTTGGGCATCGCGAAGCTGAGGCTCTCGACGTCGCGGAACTGGTAGTCGTCGAGCTGATCGCCGCTGAACGCGGTGACCGCCAGCGGCGCGTCCTGGGTCGACTGGCCGTCCTTGCGCTTGGTCGACGTGATGAGGATGGTCTCGACCTCGCCGTCTTCGGCCTCGGCGGGCGCCTCCTCGACAACGGGCGCCTCGGCCGGCGCCTCTTCCGCAGCGGGCACCTCGGCCGGCGCCTCCTGGGCCGTCGCATGGCCCCCGAACAACAGCGCGCACAACCCCGCGGCGGTCCGCACCCCGCGATCTCGTACCTTCATCGATTCCCCCTCGATTCATGACACGGCGTCGGTCGACGCCGGATACCCCGTCCTCCAACGGTGACAGAGGTGTAACATCGAATCGGGGGCTCGTCACCAAACGTCGCGTTTCGCCCCACCGAGGGTTCAGGGGGCGCAGGGCAGCGCAAAGTCGACGTGGTAGTGATCGTCGTGGCGCACCCAGACCCGCTTGCGGGTGAAGGGCAACCCCTTCACCGCCGGCCGCGCCCGCTCGACCTGCCGCCGCAGCGCCGGATCGAAGATCACCTTGGCGACGCGCAGCCCGCGCGCCTCGGCCGCCGCGGCCAGCGCCAGCAGGTGGTCACCGATGGCCGCGGCGTCGATGTGCGCGTCGCCCAGCCGGCCGCGCCGGTCCAGCTCGACGCCGTAGCCGAAGCCGCCGGCGAGGCCCATGGGCAACGGCCGCGGGCCGTCGGCGTCGCGCAGCGGGGTCATGAAGTCGACCGAGAGGCCGTTCTGGTGGGTGCGATGGGGCCAGAAGCCCCCGCCCGCGGGCAGGCCGGCCTCGCCGTAGACCCAGATCCGACGCGGATGCTGTCGGACCAGCTCGGCGTAGGCCGCGGTGACCGTGTCGCGCACCGCGCAGTGGCTCCAGGTGCGCAGCAGGAAGACGCCCAGCGGCGAATATGCGGTGAAGTTGGGGCCGACGGGCGGTAGGACGCAGCCGGCGTCGAGGCGGCCGCGGGCGGGCGTGCCATGACAGGTGCTGGCGGCGTGGGCCGGCGGCGCGGCCAGCAGCGCGGCGGCCAGGAGGATCAGCACCGCGGTCAGGCGCCGGCTTCGGCCTCGCCCTCGGGTTCACCCTCGGCGGCCTTGGCCAGCTCGGCCTCGACCCGGGCCTGCACCGCCTGCTCGGCGCCGCGGGTCCGGTCGATCTGCGCCTCGAACTGCAGCTGCAGGATCTTGTACGCCCGCCGCTCGGAGCGCAGGTGGTGCTGCAGGTCGCGCACCGCCGCCTCGGCCTTGTCGATGGCCGCGACCCGGCGCTTGTCGGCGCCGCGGGCGTTGCGCTCGGCGTCGATGATGCGCTCCTTGAGGTCGCGGTTCTTATCCCGCTCGGCGGCGAGCTGCTCGCGCAGGCGCTCGACGCGGGCGTCGTCCTGGCGGCGCGGGCGCTCGGGCTTGGGGGCCTCGTCGGCGGCGCCCTCGCCCTGCGTCTCGCCCTGGGCCTCGGCCGGCGCCGGGCGGCTGGGCCTCGCCGGCGTCTGCGGACCCGCGGCGATGCGCCGGGCGCCGTCCAGCTGGGCCTCGAGCTCGGCGACGCGCGCCCGGGCCATCTCGGCCTCGTTCTTCGAGTCGAGCATCGCCCGGCGGAAGTCGCCCAGCTCGCTCTCGAGGTGGTCGATCTTCTCCTGCAGCCCCTGGGCCTTGTTATCGGCCGACTGGCGCGCGCTCTTGATCTGGTTGAGCTTCTTGTCGCTCTTGCGCTTCTGATCGCGGGCCTTCTTGGCGTCGGCGTCGCGCTCGTCGGCGCGCTTCTCGGCGGCGGCCTGGGCGGCGACGGCCTCGTCGCGCGCCTTGCGGGCGGCCTCGAGTTGCTCGGTCAGCGCGGCGATCTGCCGGCGCAGCGCGCCGCCTCCGAACAGTCCCATCTTCCTGCCTCCGGGTCGTCTGGCCAATCGAAGCGCCGGAACATACCGACCCGGGCGGCCGCTGTCCAGGGGACGACGGGCCGGCATGCGCCGGGCCGGGCCGCCGTCAGCGGTGGCTGAACCACCACCAGAGGCCGGCGGCCACGGCGTAGACCGCGGCGAGGGCCAACCCGACGACCAGCCAGGGGAAGCGCCTGGGCGGCGGGTCACCGCCCGCGTCGACCGCCGCGTCGAGGGCGACGGTGGCCACCCCGGCCGGATCGCGGGCGAGCTGCAGCGCCTGCTCGAACGCCCGCGACAGCGCCGCGACGTCGGGGTAGCGCTCGGCGGGCTTCTTGGCCAGGGCCTTGAGGATCACCCGCTCGACCGCCGGGGGGATGTCGGGGGCGATGGTGCGCGGCGGCGGCGGCGGATCCTGCAGGTGCTTGACGAGCAGCTGACCCACGTTGGGGTGACGGAAGGGCGGCTGGCCCACCAGCATCTGGTAGAGCATGCAGCCCAGCCCGTACTGGTCGCTGCGCGGGTCGTCGCGCACCGAGCCGTTGGCCAGCTCGGGCGCGATGTATTCGGCGGTGCCGATGACCAGCCCGGTGGCGGTCAGCCCGTCGCTGCCGATCTCGCGGGCGATGCCGAAGTCGGTCAGCCGCGGCGCGCCGTCGCTCTGCACGATGACGTTGCCCGGCTTGAGGTCGCGGTGCAGCAGCTTCTGGCTGTGGATGTGGGCCACCCCGGCGCACAGCCCGACGAACAGCGGCGCGGCGACGTCGAGCGCCAGCCGACCCTGGCGGCGCAGCATGGCCTCGAGGGTGATGCCGCGCACGAAGGGCATGATGATGAAGAGGCCGCGGGTCAGGTC
>JAUHXC010000082.1 GCA_030427205.1 bacterium
CAACTGCCCCGACGTGGCCAACCCCGACCAGAGCGACATCGACGGCGACGGCGTCGGCGACGCCTGCGACCCCGACGACGACGGCGACGGCGTGCCCGACGACGAAGACAACTGCCCGGTGGTCGCCAACCCCGACCAGGCCGACAGCGACGACGACGGCATCGGCGACGCCTGCGACTGCGACGCCGACAACGACGGGGTCAACAACTCGCCGGGCGAGGGGCTCAACAACCTCGACGAGAACGGCGAGGTCTGCACCGACCAGACCGACAACTGCAACTTCGACGCCAACCCCGACCAGGCCGACCAGGACGGCGACGGGGTGGGTGATGTCTGCGACGGTGACGTCGACGGCGACGGGGTCGACGACGGCATGGACAACTGCCCCGACGTGCCCAACCCGGATCAGGCCGACAGCGACGGCGACGGCATCGGCGACGCGTGCGACGACGACCTCGACAACGACGGCGTGCCCAACGACGAAGACAACTGCGTGGCCATCCCCAACCCTGATCAGGCCGATAACGACGGCGACGGCGTGGGTGATGTCTGCGACGACGACGACGACGACGACGGCATCCTCGACGGGGACGACAACTGCCAGTTCGACCCCAATAGCGACCAGCAGGATACCGACGGCGACGGCCGGGGCGACGAGTGCGACGACGACGATGACGACGACGGCGTGCTCGACGAGGACGACAACTGCCCGCTCGACCCCAACCCGGGTCAGGCCGATAACGACGGCGACGGCATCGGCGACGTCTGCGACCCCGACGACGACAACGACGGGGTGCTCGACGACGAAGACAACTGCCAGTTCGAGCCCAACGCCGACCAGGAAGACGACGACGGTGACGGCCTGGGCAACGCCTGCGACAATGACTGGGACAACGACGGCGTGCCCAACGAGACCGACAACTGCGTCTTCATCGAGAACCCCGACCAGCTCGATCGGGACGGCGACGGCATCGGCGACGTCTGCGACGAGACCGAGCTGACCGGCGACTCGCCGTTCTACGGCTGCGCCCAGACCCCGGGTCACCGCCCGAGCTGGCCGCTGCCCCTGGCCCTCATGGTGCTGGGTATCGCCGCTGTGCGGTTGCGGCAGCGCCGCTGATCGGCCAACATCGCGGGCGTTCCGGCCGGAGCGCCCCGTTCGCCTCCCCGGACTCAGACGCCCGGCTTCGGCCGGGCCGCCCATCCCGGAGGCTGCCCCCATGAAGATCGCCCGCAACGAGCCGTGCCCCTGCGGCAGCGGCATCAAGTACAAGAAGTGCCACCTGGGCAAGCCGCTGCCCGGCGAAGAGAGCGACGCCGACGCCTCGGTGAGCGACGACGTGCAGTCGGTGCTCAGCGATCGGCGGGTGCAGCTGGCGATCGTCGTCGGCATCGCCGTGTCCATCGGCGCGGGCGTCTGGCGTGGCACCTACACCGGTATCGTCGTCGGCGCGGCGTGGCTGCTGGGCGTGGTCGCCTGGGCCAGCTTCCGCAACCCGCCGCCGCCCAACCCCGACGCCGGCGACCCGGCCGCGCTCAACTTCGGTCGCCGAGACTGACGGCGTGTACCGCTTCGTCGCCGGGCTCTTCGGGCTGGCGTCCGACCTCTTCTACCGCCGACGCATGCTGGGCGGCGCGCTGCCCGAGCATGGCCCGCTCGTCATCGTCGCCAATCACCTCAACGGGCTGATCGACCCGGTGGTGATCATGCGCATCTCCGATCGCCCGGTGCGCTTCCTCGCCAAGGCGCCGATCTTCGGCATGCCGCTGATCGGGCGGCTGGCGAAGTGGGTGCGCGCGCTGCCGGTCTATCGGGCGCAGGACGGCCACGACACCTCGTCGAATCAAGACATGTTCCGGGCGGTCTACGCCTCGCTGGCCGACGGCGACTGCATCTGCCTCTTCCCCGAGGGCATCAGCCACAGCGAGCCGGGGTTGCAGCCGCTCAAGACCGGCGCGGCGCGCATGGCGTTGGGGGCCGAGGCCGCCGCCGACGCCGCCCTCGGGGTGCAGGTGGTGCCGGTCGGGCTCAACTACCGCGACAAGGCCATCTTCCGCAGCGAAGTGGCGGTGCGCATCGGCGAGCCGATCACGATCGACGCGGCCTGGCGCGCCCAGCACGCCGAGGACCCTCGCGCGGCGGCGCGGGCGCTGACCGACGCCATCGAGCGCGCCATCCGCCAGGTCACCGTCAACCTCGACGCGTGGGACGACCTGCCCGTGCTCGAGCTCGCCGCCCGGATCTGGGTCGACGAGCAGGATCCCGTCGAGCGCCTGCGCACCATGGCCGACGCGCAGCGCACGTTCCTCGAGACCGCGCCGCAGCGCATCGCCGACCTGCGCAACCGGCTGCTGGCCTTCGGCGAAGACCTCGACGCGCTCGGGCTGACCCCCGAGGCGCTCGACCACGCGGTCGGCCGGGCCCGACGGGCGGCCTACGTCTTGCGCAACCTCGTCGCGGTGACGCTGGGCCTGCCGTTCGCGCTGCTCGGCGCGGTCGCCTACTTCGCGCCCTATCAGCTCATCAAGCTCATCGTGCGCCTCGCCCGCCCCGAAGAAGACATCGTCGCCACGGTGAAGGTGCTCGGCTCGGTGCTCTTCTTCATCCCGTGGCACCTCGCGCTCGTCGCGCTGACCGTGGCGCACAGCGGCCCGTGGGCCGGTGTATGCGCCAGCGTCGTGCTGCCGCTCTCGGCGCTTTATACCCACCACTTCATCGAGCGCCGCCTCGCCGCGCTCCGGCGGGCGCGCATGGCCCTGACCCTGCTGAGCGGCACCGGGCGGGCGCTGGCCGACGCGCTCAAAGCCGAGCGGGACGACATCCGGGCGGAGATCGACGCCCTGGCGGCCGAGTATACTTGACCGGCAATGGTGCAGGGCACACACGCTGCCTGCTCCGCCCCTTCACGTAGACTTCGGTGGATTTGTGCGTTGCACAAAAAGGCTTGACGGTTTCGTGACCGGCCCACTACGGTCCGGTGGCACGCGCACGGAGATCTGACCCATGGATCAGTCGACCATCGCCTGGATCGCCTTCGGGGTGTACCTGGTGGTGACCGCCGGACTGGCGATCATCGGGTACCTCAAGACCGACTCCCTCGAATCGTTCGCCGTCGGCAAGCGAGACATGGGCCCCTGGCTGGTGGGCATCACGATGGGCGCGGCGATGAGCTCGACCGCCACCTTCGTGATCAACCCCGGCTTCGTCTATGCCCACGGCCTCAGCGCCTTCGTGCACCTCGGCGTCGCCGTCGGCCTGGGCATCGCCGTCGCGCTGGCGGTGCTCTCGCCCACCTTCCGCCGCGTCGGCGTCGACGGCCACGCGCTGACGCTGCCCCACTGGATCGGCACCCGCTATCAGAGCACCGCCCTGCGGGTCATCTTCGGGCTCATCAGCCTGATGTCGATCGCCTTCCTGGTGCTCATCGCCGGCAGCGTGCAGATCCTGCTGCAGAAGACCCTCGGCCTCAGCGCCGACAACGCGCTGCTGCTCACCATCGGCTTCGTCTTCAGCTATATCCTCATCGGCGGCACCTACGCCCACACCTACACCAACTCCCTGCAGGGGGTGATGATGGTGTTCGTGACCCTGGCCATCCTGGTCAAGACCGTCGGCGCGCTGAGCACCGACGGCTTCTGGGCGCTGCTCGAGGCCCGCGACGCCAACCTGCTGGCCACGATCAACCCCGACTCGGTGCTCTATGGCGACTTCTTCAGCGTCTACGTCGCCGGCTTCGTCATCGGCTTCGCCGTCGTCTGCCAGCCGCACCTGCTGATGAAGGCGCTCTACCTCGAGAAGGACGAAGACGTCGGCAAGTACGTCATGGTCAGCGTCGGCATCACCTTCGTCTTCTTCACGCTGCTGCTCGGCGGGCTCGCGGCCCACGCGGTGCTCGACCCCGCCGCCGCCGAGGTCGCTCGCCAGGACGCGGTGATGGTCGCCTGGCTCAAGACCCAGTTCGGCGAGGTCCCGTTCGTGCTCATCAGCGTCGCGCTCGTCGCCGCCGGCATGAGCACCCTCGACGGCATCCTGGTGGCCATGAGCACGGTGGTCTCCAACGACGTCTATCTGCCCGTGGCCACCCGCACCTTCCTCGCCGACCGCACGCCCGACGAGCAGCAGCTCGCCGGCTATCGCTTCGGTCAGGTCGTGCTCATCCTGATGGGCGTGGTGACCTATCTCTTCCTCGTCAAAGAGCCCTTCGGCCTGCTCGAAGCGCTCGGCGGGCTCGGCTGGATCGGCGCGATCGTCGGCCTGATTCTGCCTTTCGTCGCCGCCGTCGCCGCGCCCAGGAACGCCATGCGCCCGCGCATCATCACCGCCGCGGTGATCATCGGCGTCGTGCTCTTGTCGTGCTCGACCATCCTCGGCCTCGAAGCCCGCCCGCCCAAGCTGCTGGGCATCTTCGGCCAGACGGGGGTCTACGGCATCATCGCCGCCGCCGTCGGGCCGATCTTCATCGGGGTCATGCTGCCCCGACGCAGCGACCTGCGGCCGCTGGCGCTGACGATCTCGGTGGTCGGCTTCCTCTTCTACGTGCTGCTCAACTCGATCCGCTTCGTGGTGACCACCGCCGAGAAGGGCGGCGATCTGGCGCAGAGCTGGGCCAGCTTCGCCGAGAGCAGCCCGGTGCTCGCCGGCACCATCGCCCACGCCAACCCGGCGGTGCCCGCGACGCTCTCCATCATCCTCAGCGCGTTCATCGCCGCCGTCTGGCTCACGCTGCGCAAGCCGGCCGCCCACGGCTCGGGCGCCAGCGCGGCCTGACCCTCCGGCTTCTCCGCAGGGTCATTGCGGTGTGACGGAGGGTGTTGCATACTCCCGGCACGTAATTCCCCTGATCGGAGTAACCTTCATGTCTTTCGTGCATCGCGCGCCGGCAGCTGCGGCCTTCTGCGCTCTCTTCCTGCTGCTCTCCACCGCCCAGGCCCAGGATCCGCCGGCCGACGCCCCCGCTGGCGACGCGCCCGCTGCTGCGCCCGCCGCCGACGCCCCGGCCGGTGAGCCCGCCGCCGAGGGCGGCGATCCAGCCGCCGACATGGGCCCGCTCGCCGCGCTCAACTGGATCGAAGGCCCCAGCGAGGTCGACCTCGGCAACAACGCCAAGGTGAAGGTGCCCGAGGGCCACCTCTTCGCCGCCGGCCGCGACACCCGCAAGTTCCTCGAAGTGCTCGGCAACATCCCCGGGACGCAAGAGGTCGGCATGATCCTCAACCCGGAGAAGCAGTGGTTCGTGATCTTCGAGTTCGACCCGGTGGGCTACGTCAGCGACGAAGAGAAGGACGAGCTCGACGCCGACGACGTCCTCGACTCGATGCGCGAGAACAACGAAGCGGGCAACGAGGTGCGCAAGGAGCGCGGCCTCGATACGCTGACCATCGTCGGCTGGGCCACCAAGCCGGCCTACAACCCCGAGACGAACTTCCTCGAGTGGGCCATCGAGCTCGAGGACGACACCACCAAGGGCCGCAGCATCAACCACCAGACCCGGCTGCTCGGTCGGCGGGGCATCATGAAGGCGACGCTGGTGTGCGACCCGCCGCAGCTCGCCGAGACGCTGCCCGAGTTCCGCGGGCTCATCGGCGGCTTCGACTTCAAAGAGGGCGAGCGCTACGCCGAGTACAAAGACGGCGACAAGATCGCCGAGTACGGTCTGACCGGGCTGATGGTCGGTGGCGCGGCGGTGCTCGCCGCCAAGTCGGGGCTGCTCAAGCAGTTCTGGAAGTTCCTGGTCTTCATCGTCGCGGGCATCGGCGTGGGCATCAAGAAGCTGCTCGGCCGCGGCGGCGACAAGGCCTGATCGGGCCCCGCTCGCGACGCGGGCGGGCGCCGGCCCATCCTTCCGACCATGTCCGACGAACTCTCGCTGCTGCTGGTCTTGCTGGCGCTGTACCTCATCGAGTGTGTGCGCTGGCTGCGCGCGCCCGGCGTGGCCGCCATCGGCCCCCGCGGCGCGGCCCGGCTGCGCGGACCCGGCGAGCGCTTCGCCAACCGCAAGGGCGGGCTCGTCGGCATCGGCGCGCTCGAGACCCCCGGCGCAGCCTTCGCGGGGCAGCCGTGGCCGATCAGCTTCGGTGACGACGCCCTCTGCGCCGAGGTGCCCTACGCCTGGCGCCGGCTGGGGCGCGGCGCCGCCTCCCGGCGGATCGTGCCCTACGCCGAGCTGACCGGCGTGCGGACGAACGGCGACGACATCCTGCTCGGCGGTCGGACCCTGGTGAACTGCGGCAGCGACGCGGCGGCCCGGCGGCTGGCGGCGCTGCTGTCATCGCTGGCCGACGCCACGCCGGCCCGCCGCGCGGCGGCGATCGAGGACGCCGTACGCGGGCGCTTCGATCGAGACGCCATCCGGGCCCGTATCGACGAGGTGCGCGCCGCCCGGAGATGGCCCGGCGTGACCGCGGCGCTGCTCGGGCTGTCGCTCTTCGGCCTCGGGCCGGCGCTGACCCACCTCTATGGCCTCGTCGCCATCGCCGCGCCCTTCGGCCTCTCGCTGCTCGGGCTGCATCTGATCCACCTGACCCTGGTCTTCCGCGCCCATCGCCGCCTCGCGCCCGAGGCCCGCGCCGACCGCTGGATCGAGTTCGCGAAGCTCTTCTTGAGCCCGCCGATGGCGATCCGCGCGGGCGACGCGCTGTCGTGGCATCGGCTGGCCGAGTTCGATCCCATCGCGGTGGCCGCGGTGATGGCCCACCCCGACGACTTCGCCGCCTGGATCGCGCCCGTGCGCCGCGATCTGGCTCATCCGCTGATCGCGCCGGGCCTGGACGAGAGCGCCCGCAGCATCGTGCAGTCCGAGCGGGCGCGCATCCTCGCCGCAACCGACGCCTTGCTGGCCGACATGGGGGTCGAGGTGCCCGATCGCCCGGCGACGGTGCCCGACGACGGCGGCTACTGCCCGCGCTGCCTGGGCACCTATCGCCGGGTCGAGGGCGAGTGCGGTGACTGCCCCGGCGTGGGGTTGAGGCGTTCGGCCGCGTGACGCTCGGCCAGCGTCGCTGTCAGGGGTGCCTCAGCATGTCCGGCTCGACGGTGAACCCGGTGCCACTCGCCGCCGAGCGTAGCGCAGACGTGAGCTTCTTCGGCCTCCACGCCGCCTGATCCCAGTGATAGCCGGCTTCTCGATAGCGCCTGACGACGGTCGCGATGGTGACGCCGGCCTGTATCTCGTCGGCGTCGAAGACGTCCCACAGCCGCTCAAGGAAGTCTTCGGGCCCATCGATGAAGTCATCGTCGGCTGCTCGAGTGTACAGCCCGGCGTCATCCGGCTCGGGCACCGCGGGATCATCGGTGTCGTCTTCGGCGCGCGTGAGGAAGCGGCTGCCATCGGCGTCGCGCTCCAGGCACCACCCCGGCAGTCGGGCACACAGCCGCATCCAGCGGCCCTGCTTCGGGCCGCCGACGACCTCGGCCAGAAAGTCCTTCCAGTCGGCGCCGAACCGCTCGGCGAGGAAGGACGCCGCGTGCCCGATCTCCATCGCTTCGTCCTCGGCGATCAGCGCGTCGAGCTGCTCGAGCAGGTCTCCCAGGCGTGGATCCGCCTCCGGTTCATGGCTCGGGCCGCGCATCAGCCACCGGATGCCGTCGACCTCTCGAATGACCCAGCCGGGCAGGTGCGCCTCGCACAGTCGGGTGAACCGCCCGATCTTCGCGCCGCCCACCGCGCGCTCGAGGAAGCCGTGCCAGTCGTCGCCGAGCGGCAGAGCGATGAGCGAGGCGGCCCGGTCGAGGTTGACCCGCTGCGCCGCGCCTGCCAACTCATCAAACGCCGAACGGAAGTCTTCGATCGTGAAGGTCGCACCGGGCTCGGGCTCTCCGGCCGCCTCGACCGAATCGTCCGCGACCGGCACCAGCCACCGCCTTCCTTGCGCGTCCACCTCGACCTGCCATCCGGGCAGGCGTCGGCACAGCCTCGCCCAGCGGCCCTGCTTACGCCCCCCGACCTCGGCCGAGAGCAGCCCGGCGAAGGACGGCCCGAAGTATTGACCGGCCCGTGCGCCGGCGATGTCCCGGTCGAGGGCCTCGTCATCGCCGAGGTGCGCCAGCAGCCATCGGATGAGGCGATCGATCGTCAGCTTGCCCTCGGGGGCGCCCTCGACCCCATCCGCGGCCGAAGGCGGGACCACGCCCGGACCGGTATCGGCCGGTCGCCCCAGGCGTGCGAGGACGTCTGCGTCGGTGAGTCTCTCGGGCTGGCCGGCGTGCGCCGTGGCGTGGATCTGAAAGGCCGGCAGCGGAATCGGAGGGCAGCCCGGGGGCATTGCGACGCGCAGGATGGGCACACCAACGCGCCGCTCACGCTGGGCGGCGGTCTTGTCGAACTTGTCGTTGCTGACCACGATCCCCGAGGCGGCCCGTGCTGCCAGCAGCAGCACCGGATCGGCCGAGGCATGGGCCGGCGTCACGCTGAGCAGGTCATCCCTCTGGCGCTGCTCGAGCTTCTGTTTCTCCTTCTTGTTGGCCTTGCTGTAGAGCCATCCCCAGACGTTGTGGTCGACCAGCGTGATGATCCGAGCGCCGGGCAGCCGGTCTTTCAGCGAGCCGAGCACCTCGAAGAGCAGCCGGGCGCTCGGCGGTTGGCCCTTCGCTCGCGACTCGGGGAACGCCATGTTGGCGCCGTCCACGTACACGGGGACCCCCGTGAAATCTAAAATCGGGCTATCACTCATCCGTGTCCCCTCCGAGGCTTTGTCCCGGGCAGAACCATCGGCCCATGATGCCCCGTGTCAAGGGGTCGAGTCGGCCATTTTCTTGGGGATCGGGCGGCGGCTCGGGCAGTCGGATCACGTGGCGGAGGCTACTCGCCGCGGGCGCGGCGCAGGCGGGGGCCGATCTCGGTCAGCGCGAGGTACACCGCCAGACCGGCGGCGGCGATCCAATGCTCGATGGCATAGAGCCGCCGGGTGACCATGAGCTCGTGCGGGATCTCCAGCGCCGCGGCGAAGAGCGGCCCGTCGATGCCTTCGGGCCGCAGCACGAAGAACACCATGTAGCCGCTGTAGGCCAGCTGGAAGGCGAAGTGCGCGATGATCACGACGTGCAGCCCCATCAACAGCGGATGGGACCGCCAGCGGCTGGCGCGCTCGGCCGCGTCGGCCATCAGCCGCGGTCCACCTTCGTCGGCTCGGCGAGGCGATTCCGCAGGCTCTGGGCGTCGTAGTACTTGGGCCAGCAAGGGCGGTTGATGTACTGCCCGCGGCCCTTCTCGGCCTTGATCTGGCCGTTCTCGTAGGTGACCTCACCGCGGCTGATGGTCACCCCGGCGTTGCCGGTGACCTGCATGCCCTCGAAGATGTTGAAGTCGATGTTCATGTGGTGGGTCGCCGCCGAGATGGTGCGCGTCGCCTCGGGATCCCACACGACGATGTCGGCGTCGGCCCCCGGCTGCAAGGCGCCCTTCTTGGGGTGGATGTTGAAGATGCGCGCCGTATTGGTCGAGGTGACCGCCACGAACTCGGCGGGGGTCAGCTTGCCGGTGCGCACCCCGTGGTGCCACAGCACGCTCATGCGGTCTTCGACGCCGCTGGTGCCGTTGGGGATCAGCCGGAAGTCGTCGCGCCCCGCGGCCTTCTGGTCGGTGCAGAAGCAGCAGTGATCGGTGGCGGTCGTCTGCAGCATGCCCGACTGCAGGCCACGCCACAGCGCCGCCTGATGCGCCTTGGGCCGAAACGGCGGGCTCATGACGTAGTGCGCCGCCTTCTCCCACTCCGGGTGGCGGTAGACGCTGTCGTCGATGACCAGATGCTGCGCGAGCACCTCGGCGAAGACCCGCTGCCCTTCGAGCCGGGCCCGGGTCACCGCTTCGAGGGCGTCGATGCACGAGGTGTGCACCAGATACAGCGGCACGCCGAGCACCTCGGCGATACGGATCGCGCGGTTGGCCGCCTCGCCCTCGACCTCGGGCGGCCGAGACAGCGGGTGCCCCTCGGGGCCGTGGATGCCCTTGTCGAAGATCTCCTGCTGCAGCCGGTAGACCAGCTCGCCGTTCTCGGCGTGCACCGTGCACAAGGCGCCCAGCTCGCGGGCCCGGGAGAAGCTGTTCACCAGCGTCTCGTCGTCGCACATGATGGCGTTCTTGTACGCCATGAAGTGCTTGAAGCTGTTGACGCCCCAGTCGCGGGCCAGGGTGCCCATGTCGGCGTGCACCGAGTCGTCCCACCAGGTGATCGCCACGTGGAACGAGTAGTCACCCGCCGACTTGGCGGCCCACTCGCGCCACTGGTGATACGCCTCGAGGATGTTCTGCTGCGGCGCGGGGATGACGAAGTCGATGATCGAGGTGGTGCCCCCGGCCATCGCGGCGCAGGTGCCGGTGTAGAAGTCTTCGCTGGCCACGGTGCCCATGAAGGGCAGCTGCATGTGCGTATGGGGGTCGATGCCGCCGGGCATCACGTAGGCCCCGCCGGCGTCCACCGTGCGCTCGGCGCTGGCCTTCAGCTCGGGGCCGACCTCGGCGATGAGGCCGTCGACACACAGAACGTCGGCCCGCCGCTCACCCTCGATGGTGACGACGGTGCCGCCCTTGATCAGAACACTGGACATGCTGCTCCCTCCGCTGCGGACGCGCAGGGCACGCTAGCATATCTGGCAGGAGAGGGAAGGGGCGAAAGGGGCGGGGCGCAAGGGCCCCGCGGGGGGTGGGCCGGGCCGGCGCCCGATCAGGCGGCCTTGTCGAGGGCGCCGTCGAGGTGCACGTCCATCTGCGGGAAGGGGATCCCGATGTCGGCCGCGTCGAGCGCCTTCTTGGTGGCGAGGGTGATCGCGTCGCGCAGGCCCAGGTAGTTCTGCGGGGTGGTCCACTTGCGCACCGACCAGTCGATCGACGAGCCGCCGAGCGCCTTGAGGTAGACCTGCGGCCGCTCGCCGCCTTCGATCTCCTCGAGCGCCGCCATCAGCACCGCGCGCACGTTGTCGAGGTCTTCGCCGTAGTCGGTGCCGACGTCCACGTCGACCCGCACCATGCCGTCGAAGGTCTTGTTCTCGATGGCCGAGCCGAAGACGTCCTTGTTCGACAGGATGAGCTTGTGATTGCTGAACGCGTAGATCGTGGTGGCGAACAGGCCGATCTCTTCGACGATGCCGGTCTGGCCGCCGATGCCGACCACGTCGCCGACCTTGAACGGCCGGAGGATGAGCAGCATCACGCCAGCGGCGACCGCCGAGAGCGTGCCCTGGAAGGCCAGGCCGATGGCCAGACCCGCCGCACCGACCATCGCCGCGAAGCTGGTGGTCTCGATGCCGAAGGCACCCAGACACGCGATGCCCACCATGATGAGGATCGCCCAGTGAACGACGTTGCCGACGAAGCGGGTCAGCGTGACGTCGACCTTCTGCTTCTCCAAGGCCCGGCGGGCCATGTTGCTGACGAACTTCGAGAGGTAGAGCCCCGCGATGAAGACCGCCGCGACCCAAGCCACCTCGAGGACCCACTCCAGGACCGAACTCCAGCTGATATCCATGCGCTGCCTCCCGATTGCGTCGATGAGATTGAGGACCGTGTGGTGATACACCACCCCTCGCCGCGGGGCACGTCAAAAACCGCATTCGACCCACGAGTCGAAATGCCTTGACCCCGGGGCCGCGCCTGATGCAAGCATCCGCCCGCCCGCCCGGGGCGGCGATCGCGGTGACGTCGCCCCGGCCGGCCAACGGCACGGGAGACCTGACATGACGCGATTCGGTTGGCTGATGTGTGCGCTGGCGCTGACCAGCGTGGCGATGGTGGGGTGCGACGACGGCGACTCGACGCCGGTGGACGCCGGCATGGCCGACGTCGATCCGGCCGACGCGGCCGAGG
This sequence comes from bacterium, assembly GCA_030427205.1. Taxonomy (GTDB): domain Bacteria; phylum Myxococcota_A; class Bradymonadia; order UBA7976; family UBA1532; genus JACKDM01. The sequence goes on from JAUHXC010000082.1 coordinate 11,799, forward strand.
TCGATCCCGACATGGGCGAGCCCGAGCCCGACCCCGACATGGGCGAGCCCGAGCCCGACATGGCGGCCCCGCCGCCGGTGGCCAACATCGAGCTGACGGTGAACTACGACGGCCCGGCGACCGGGCAGCTCGTGGCGGGCGTCTTCCCCGACAACCCGGCGATGAGCCCGCCGGTCGCCTTCGGCCTCGTGCCCGATCCGATGTTCCCCCAGGCGGTGACCCTGCGCGGCATCGAGCCGGGCACATGGTACGTCAACGTCTTCCTCGACGCCGACGGCAGCGGGCCCATGGCGCCCAGCGCCGGCGACCCGTACGCGGTCTCCGAGGTCGTCCTGGCGAACGGCGAAGACTCGACCGCCGAGGTGACCCTGGTCCCGCTGGGCGGCGAGGGCGAGGGCGAAGGCGAGGGCGAAGGCGAAGGCGAGGGCGAGGGCGAGGGTGAAGGCGAAGGCGAGGGCGAGGGCGAGGGTGAAGGCGAGGCCCCGGCCGACCTGCCCGCCCGGGTCGCCGCCGAGATCTGCCCCGCGCTGCTGCGCTGCTGCGATGGCGCGAGCGTCGAGCGCTTCTTCGCCGGCGCCGTCGCCAACGAGAACCTCGACCCCGCGCTGCGCGACCGCCTGCCGCCCAACGGCCCGTTCGACGGCGACATCTGCCCCGGCCTCCTGACCGACCTCTACACCACCCTGGTCTTCGGCCCGTGGAGCGACGCGGTGCTCGCCGGCCGGGCGGGCTATGTGCCGGCCGGCTTCGACGCCTGCGCCGCCGAGCTGGCCGACGCCGCCTGCGGCGACGACGTCACCGCCGCGCTCTTCGACGGCACCTGCTTCGGCCTCGCCCCGCCGCTCGGCGGCGACGAGCAGCGGCGCATGTTCGAGCGCACCGCCACCGAGGGCCCCTGCCGGCCCATCGCCGATGGCTTCGGCGCGGTCTTCTTCGGCAGCTGCGACCCCACCACCAGCTTCTGCTGCATCGACGACGGCGCCGGCGGCTGCCGGGTCGGCGGCCCGGAGAACGAGGGCGAGTGCCGCCCGGCCAGCCAGCTCGACGAGCCGTGCAGCGTCGCGCCGACCGTGCAGGTCTGCGCCACCGGGCTCGAGTGCGACGGCGAGAGCGGCACCTGCGTCAGCGGCGAGCTGCCGACCGCGCAGGTGGGCGAGGTGTGCGCCGAGGGCTTCGACCTGCAGGCCGAGTGCGCCGACGGCTATTGCGACCTCGGCGGCACCGGCCTGTGCGAGCCGCGGCGGGCCGACGGCGCCGAGTGCGTCTTCCCCTACGAGTGCGCGAGCGGCGAGTGCGTCGACGGCGCCTGCGCGCCGGCCACGTTCTGCGTCGGGGTCGAGTGATGCGCCGGGCGCTGCTGCTCATGCTCGCCGGCGGGCTCTTGCCCGCGCTCGGATGCGACGATACCCCCGAGCCCGCGGAGGCCGACGCCGCGGTCGACGCGGCAGCGCCCGACGCGGCCCTCGAGCCGCCCTTCGCCCTCGACGAGCTGCCCGACGAGGCGGTGAGCGGCCGCTTCGCGATCACCGTCGACCCGGCCCACGCCGTCTTCGACGAGCCCACGGTGCACCCGCGCACCGAGCCGGTTCAGATCGACGGCTCGGGCGCCGACGGCCCTTTCGATCTGCGGGTGCACGCCAAGCGGCCCGCCGGGCGACCGGACGTGCTCTGGCTCGAGGTCATCGTGCTCAACCGCGAGGCGACCGCCTTGCGCGAGGTGGTCGCGTACCCCGAGGCGATCGACGGCGCCGCGGCCGCGTTCGACGTCACCGCCGACGTCTTCTCCGAGGCGTCGGCCGACGCGGTGCCGGTGGGCGGCCTCGGGCCGCACGGCGCCGCGCGGATCGCCCTGGCGCTGCCCGCCGGCGAGGCCCCGATCGAGCTCACCCTGCGCCTCGAAGCGCGCACCACCCGCTTCGAGGCCGCCCATTCGAGCCCGATCGCCGTGACCGACGGCGAGCTGTGGGCCGCCTTCGCCGACGGCGACCGGGTCGCGGTGATCGACACCGCCGCCGCCGAGCGTATCGGCCACGTCGACGTGCCCGGCCGCCCGAGCAGCGTCGCGATCACCGCCGACGGGCGCCACGTCCTCGTCGCCGCCCGCGATGCCAACACCGTGACCGTCATCGACCGCGCCAGCCGCGAGATCCGCCAGACCATCGGCGAGGCCGACGGCGTCGGCCGCGACCCGCGGCACATCGCGCTGAGCCCCGACGGCACCTACGCCTACGTCACCGCCTATGTCGGCGATCGGCTCACCCGGCTCATCCGCCGCGGAGAGACGTGGTCGGTCGACGCGCGGCTCGACCTCGGCCGGCGCCCGGTCGGGCTGGCCATCAGCCCCGACGGCGCGACGATCACCATCGCCCACTACCTGCCCCGCGGGCTCATCGCCCGCAACGAGGCGTGGCTGACCATCGTCGACGCCGATCCCTTCGCCGTGCGCGGCGAGCTGACGATGGCCGACGAGTTCAACGTCGACCGCGTCGCCTGCCTCGCCGACATCTTCGGGGTGCACCCCAGCCGCATGACCAGCGAGGGCGTCGCCAGCCAGCTCGCCGGGGTCTTCCCCACGCCCGGCGGCGCCTCGGCGATGATCCCCGGCATGCGCATCTCGCCGACGCCGGTCACCGAGACCGGCCCCGCGGCCCTCGAGACCGTCTTCACCAACCAGCCCGCCGGGCGGTTCTCGCCCGCGTTCATGTTCTACGTCGATACCCGCGAGTCGCCGAAGTGGGCCGCCACCGACGGCATCCTCGACCCGCCCGACGTCAACCTGAGCTACGCCACCTGCGCCGACCTGCACCGCGAGTCCGAGTTCACCTCGCGAGTCGTGCTCGACGACGGCCGGCAGGTCAACCTGGGCCCGGTGCTGCCGCTGGCCCAGGCCGGGCTGAGCGAGACCGGCGTCGCCCGCGCGGTGGGCTATACCCGCGGCGCGCGGCTCGCGCTGATGCTCTCGTACGTCGCCGACGAGCTGGTGCTCATCGACGCCACCACCCACAACCCGATCAGCCAGACCCACCTGCAGCTCTCGGGCTCGAACCCGATCGGCGTCGCCGTCGAGCCCGACGGATCGGCGGCCTGGGTGCTCTACGACAACTCCACGTACGTCTCGCGCCTCGACCTCGCGGCTTATGCCGACCCGCTGCCCGAGCCCGGCTACCGGGCCACCGAATACGCCGACATCCCCGAGTTCGGCCCGGGTCAGGCGGCGATCACCAACCGCCGCCTCGTGCGCCACCTCGACGACCTGCCCGAACAGCCCGCGATCAGCGAGACCGCCACCGTCGAGCTGGTCGACGCCGACCCGCTCGACCCGCTCGTCCGCCGCGGCCGCACGTACTTCAGCTCGTCCAACCCCGACAAGTACCCCCAGCTGTCGACCAGCCGGCAGGCCGCCTGCGCCACCTGCCACCCCGACGGCGGACACGACGGCTCGGTCTGGGCCACCGTCGAGGGCGAGCGGCGCACGCTGTCGCTGCGCGGCGGCCTCGCCGACCGCGGCTGGCTGCACGCCTCGGGCACCCACCGCGACCTGCACGAGTTCCTCGAGCTGGTCGTGCCGCAGCGCCTCGGCGGCGCGCTCGACGAAGAGTCCGCCGACGCGATGATCGCCTGGATGGCCGACGGCATCCCCGAGCTGCAGCGGCCGCCGGTGGACGAAGCGCTCGCCGCGGCCGGCGCCGAGGTCTTCGCCGCCAAATGCGCCGCCTGCCACATGGGCGCCGCGCTCGGCAGCGGCAACCCCGACCCCGACGACCCGCTGGGCGCGGGCCTGGAGAGCGGGCCGGCGCTGTTCGACGTGGGCACCGCCACCGACTCGGCCGGGGTCTTGATCGGCACCTTCTTCGAGTCGATCTTCCCGCCGCTCGAGGCCGAGCTCTTCGGCCTGCTGCGCGGCGACCGGGCGCTGGGCCCCGACGACCGCGCGCAGGAGATCCTCGACTTCGCGCCCCGCCCGGTGCGCGCCCGCGGCCAGTTCAAGGCCCCGGCGCTGGTCAACGTCTACGACAACGTGCTGTTCATGCACGACGGCCGCTTCGAGACGCTGGACGCCGTCGTCGAGCACCTCGACGGCCAGCTCGGGCTCGCGCTGAGCGCCGACGATCGCCGGGCGGTGGTCGAGTACCTCAAGACGCTCTGAGCCGACCCCGACTCACACCGTCGAGCACCGCCACCGTGCGCTCGGCCATCGCGTCGGCCGAGTAGCGGTGCAGCTCCGCGGCGACCGGCGCGTAGGGCACCGCCCGCGCCTCCACCGCGCGCAGCGCCGCGATCAGCCCCGCCCGATCGCTGGCCCACAGCCCGATGCCGCAGCGCTCGACCACCGCCGCCGCCGCGCCCTCGGCGGCGCCCAGGCCGACCACCGGCCGACCGGCGGCCATATAGTCGAAGAGCTTCGCCGGCACCGTGTGATGGGTCCCGCCCACGATCAGCAGCAGCCCGTCGGCCCCGCGCAGGTGCGCCGCGAGCACCGCCGCCGGCACCCGCTGCTCGACGAAGACCCGGCCGGGCAGGGGATGATCGTCGAGGAAGGCCCGCGCCGCCGGGTCGAGCTCGCCGAAGATGCGCAGGCAGACGCCGCGCTCGCCCGGCCCGAAGCCCTCGGCCAGCGCCGCGAGCACCGGGCGCATCGAGCGCGAGCCGTAGCACGAACCGGCGTAGAGCAGGGTCGGCCGCAGCGGCCGCAGCGGGGCCACCGGCCCGACGTCGGCCTCGTCGAAGCCGTTGGGGATCACCCGCCAGCCGTCGCCGGGCAGCGTGGGGAAGGCCTCTCGATTGCGGTCGCGGATGTCGTCGGCGACGTAGACCACCGCCGAAGCCCGCCCGAGCAGCGCCTGTTCGAGTCGCCGCAGCCCCCGCGACCGTCCCGGCAGGCGTCGCCAGCGGGCGCGGCGGGGTCCATCGGCCACCGTCCACGGGTCGCGATAGTCGAGCACCAGCGGCAGACCCAACATATGAGCCACCGCGGCGCCAGCGACGTGCATACCGAAGGGCGGCCCGGTGGCCCAGACCGCGTGGGCCTCGACCGCGCGGGCCGCGCGCAGGGCCGCCGGGATCCACTCGACGTATTGATCGGGCAGCAGCGCCTCGGCCAGCGCCCGCTGCACCAGCCGCCCGCCGGGCACGCCCGCCACCCGCCGATGCAGGCGGGTCGAAGGCACCGGTCGGCCGACGCGCAGCACCTCGACCTGCGGGGCCTGCAAGCTCGGATCGAGCGGCGGCGGCGCGCGGAAGACAGCGTCCGGCTCGGGGGTCAGCACGACCGGATCCCAGCCCAGCGCGGGCAGCCGGCGCGCCAGCCGCAGCGGCCGCCGACCGCCGACCCGGGCGACGGGCGGCCAGGCGGCGGTCAGCATCAGCACCCGCCGCAGCGGACGGCTCATCGGCGCTCCATCGCCGCCTGACAGCGCAGGCAGATGGGCGACTCGGGGCGCGCCTTGAGCCGGCGGAAGCCGATGGGCTCCTCACACTTGCGGCATTCGCCATAGCGCCCGTCGGCCACGCCGCTCAGCGCCTGCTTGACGAGCAGCAGGCGGGTGCGCGCCCGCTCGCGGCTGGCGACGGCCATCTGCTGTTGCTGGATGGCGTCGATCCGGCTGACCCGGCCCATGGCCTGCTGATCGAGGGTCACCGGCTTCGCCGCCGCCGCCGCGTCGGCGATGCTCGTGGTCAGCTCGTCGCGCAGGGCGTGCAGATCGGCGGTCAACGCGTCGATCTGGGCGTCGGTCAGGTCTTCGGGCGGGCTCGGCATGGCGTCAGCGTACACCATCCGCGGCGCGGTGAAACGGCCGGCGGGCAGGTCGCAGAGGCCCGGGCCATTCGCCGCGTCGACCCGCGGGTGACCTTCGAAGGGCGTCCGCGATGCCGCCGCTGTCACGGGATGGGGTCCGTTGCTCACAGTCTGGTGAGGGCGCGCCTTCGCGGGCGACTGTCGGGGTCACAGTTCGGTGATGAAGCCGCGCGCGGGCGGGGTCTCGCGGTCGGCCGTCGGTCGTACGGGCGCCCATGGCGGGGGTCGATGAGCCGCAGCGGGCCGGGCGCGTCGAAATTGCGGGGGGTCTGCGGGCCGGCCGGCGGGCGGGCGGTCGAGAATCGCGGGGGTCTGCGGGTCGAGCGGGCGTCGGGGTTTCGAACCAGCGGTGGCTTTCATATGCCAACTCAGTTCGAAGTTTCGAACCGGCGCAGGATGTTTGATCTACAGCCAGTTCGAAGAGTGCGATTTCGGCGGGCTCCACGACCCGCCGGCCGCGAGCTGCGTCCCAAAACGGCCGGGTCCGCGGGTCGTCGGCGTTCGAAGCGACGCATTTCGGGCGGCTTTGGTGGTCGGGCGCCGGCCGAACGGACCGATTTCGTGGGGGTGCGCGGGTCGATCGGCGATCGTTTCCCATACTGGCGGGTGAGCATTGCACCCGATCCGGTGACAGCCGGTCGCTTTCGGTGGGGGTCTGGGGGTCGATCGGCGTCTGGTCTGCGCCCCGGGATCAGAGCGTATCGGCGAAGACCACGTCGTAGCCGTAGATCGAGTCGAGGGCCTGCCCGTCGTCGCCGTCTACGCTCCACACCTCGGTGCCGAGGACGTCGACCGACATCGACTCGCCGGCGCCCGGGCGGAAGATACCGATATCGGTGATGCCGTCGCCGTTGTAGTCGGCGGGCACGGCGATGTCGCCCGGCAGCCCGCCGAAGTTGACGCCGTAGAAGCCGAGAGCCCCCGCCGGCTGGCCTCGAGATCCGAGCCCGACCCCGAGCCATGGGCCGTCGGCCCGCCAGCAGGCGAGGTCGGCGCGGCCGTCGCCGTTGTAGTCGGCGACGACCGGCGTGGCGGCGGCGAGCGGCGCGGCGAACAGGGCGACAGCGAACAGGGCGGCAGCGAACAGGGCGGTGAGCACGGCGCCGAGGCGCGAGTGGGTCGCGGTGAAGCGGGTCATCATGGGCTCCTGGTTCGAGGTGCCCGGCGCTTCAGCACAGGGTGTGCCAGCGGCGTCGCCACGGTCCGACGCGCGGTCTGCGGGAGCCGGGGTGCCGTCCAGGGCCGGACGGACGTCCGGCGGACGTCCGCCGGACGCGCCGGGCGATGATCTACCGCAGCGGCTCGTAGCCGGCGCGGCGGCGGGCGAGGCCGAAGAGCATCAACAGCCACCACGGGCCCGCCGGCGCGGTGCCCGGCGCGGCGGCGCAGCCCTCGTCGGCCGGCGGCGGGCAGTGCTG
>JAUHXC010000029.1 GCA_030427205.1 bacterium
CCTTTCGGCGTTTTGGTTCAAGCACTCCGAATAACCGAGGGGTACGGCCTCCTCTTCCATCTTGTCAGGGGCGCAAAGGCGCGAAACTACGCGGCTCGATCAGATGTAGATCGGGATATGCACCCGAGTGTATTGGCCGGGTCCTGCCCGTCGACGAGGTCTGCAATGGCATCGACGATGACTGCGATGGCATCGCCGACGACGTCGACGGCGTCGGCGAGCCGTGCGCCATCGGCGAGGGCGCCTGCCGCGCCGAGGGCGCGCGAGTCTGCGGGGCCGACGGGGCGCTCGCCTGCGACGCCGAGAGCATCGCGCCCGGCGACGAGGTCTGCAATGGCATCGACGATGACTGCGATGGCATCGTCGACGACGTGGCCGGGGTCGGTGAGCCGTGCGCCGTCGGCGAGGGCGCTTGCCTGGGACGCGGGGTCTGGCGCTGCACCGACGCGGGCCGGGTCTGCGACGCCGAGCCGGCGGAGCCGTCGACCGAGCGATGCAATGCGATCGACGATGACTGTGATGGCATCGTCGACGAGGTCTTCGGCGTCGGCGAAGACTGCGCGGTCGGCCTGGGGCGCTGCCGGGTGCAGGTGCAGTTCGAATGCGGCGCCGCGGGGCTGGTCTGTCCGGCGGTGGCCGGTGATGCCAGCGACGAGGAGTGCCGCACGGGCTTCGACGAGGACTGCGACGGCGCCGTCGACGAGGACGACTGCATCGATCGCTGCGCGGCCGACGACGCCTGCGGCGCGGGGCGGCTGTGCGAGGGTGGGATCTGCGTATTCGGCGAGTGCCGGGCGGACGCGGACTGCGCCATCGGCCTCTGCCTCGACGGGGTCTGCGTCGAGGGGGGCTGCCGGGACGACGCGGACTGCGATGCCGGCTGGCTCTGCTCGGCGGCCCGCTGCGTCGACCCCGCGCCGCTGTGTGCGGCGGGGCCAGTCGTCGGCTTCGGCGCGGTGTTCGGCGATCTGCGCGACGGCCTCGACCCGCAGCCGCCGACCTGCGGCGCCGGCGCGGGCGGCGTGCTCTATCGCTTCGAGCCCGATGGATATCGCGGGCCGGCGTGCATCACCACCGCCGGCTCGGCGATCGATCCGACAGTCTCGGTGCGCGCCGAGTGCGGGCGTATCGAGTCGACCCTCGCCTGCGACGCCGATGGCGCCTACGGCGACGACGCCCGGCTCGAGGTCGAGGTGGGCGACGGGCCGCTTTTTGTCGAGGTCGACGGCGTCTCCGAGTACGCCCATCGCTTCGTGCTCGACATCGAGCCCGGCCCGTGTGCGTGTCGCGGCGGGCCCGAGGGCGCCGCGGACTGCCCGGCCGGCGAAGCCTGTCGCGACGGGGCCTGCGTGCGGCCGGTCTGCGGCGACGGGCGGGTCGAAGGCGCCGAAGAATGCGACGACGACGGCCTCGAGCCGGACGACGGCTGCGACGGCGCGTGCCGGGTCGAGTGGGGCCACGCCTGCCGCGGCGTATTCGGGGCCTGCGAGGCGATCGACGGGGCCTATGTCGACCCGCCGGCGGTCGGCTACGACGGGCAGCTGCCCGGCTTCGTCTACCGCGAGGGCGGCTTCAACTCGGCGATCCAGTGCGGGCCGGGCGAGGTGCTGACCCGGATGTACCTGCGCTTCGACCCGGCCGTGGGCGCGCCCGATCGCGCCGGCGCCCGCTGCGGACAGATCCGGGCCGAGGGCGACCGGCTCATCGTCGCCGAGCCGCCGCCGCTGTGGCGGGTCGCCGATCTGGCCGAGCCGGCCTCGGCCTGCCCGCCGCATCACGTCGCGGTGGGCTACGTGGTCTACGCGCCCTTCGGCGCGGGCCTGGTGTGCAGCCCCGTCGCGCTGGTCGACGGCCGCTTGCAGCTCGGCGAGCCGATCGACGCGGCGCCGATGGGCGACGCCGCCGAAGAGGTCGCCCGCGCACTCTGCCCGCCGCTGCACGCGGCCATCGCCGTGGACGGCCGGCAGCAGGATCAGGCGTTCACGACCCTCTCGCTGCGCTGCGGCCGGCTGACCGATCAATGCGTCGGCGCGAGCCTCTGCGAGCCCATCGGCGAGTGCCTCGACGACGGCGACTGCGCGCCGGGCCTCGAATGCCACGCCTTCGGCTGTCACCCGCCGGAGGTCTGCGACAACGGCGTCGGCGAGGGCGGCGGCGACGCGGTGGATTGCTTCGACGCCGCGGTCTGCGGCGCGCACCCGGTCTGCACCGCGGGCGCATGCGTCGACGACGCAGACTGCCTCGACGGGCCCTGTCACGACGGGCTATGCGCCGCGCGTGACCGGATGAGGGTCCATCCGATCGCCCAGCCGGGGCACAGCGTGCGGTTGACCGATACGGTCCGCGAGACCGATCCGTTCCGGGTCGCGCCCGGCGATCTGTACGACGGCGGCTGCCGCGGCGTCGGCACCTCGGGGCGATTTCAGACCTGGCGGCTGGTCAATCGCACCGGCGCCGCCCAGCAGCTGGCCCTCTTCGGCGAATGGCCCGAGCGCCGGGCGTCGCTGCACGTCTACGACGCCGCCTTCGACCCCGCCGAGCGCGAGGCGGGCTGCATCGCCGGCCATATCATCAACGCGTTCGACGACGGCGCGCTGAGCCGGATCGCGATCGCGCCCGACCAGGAGGTCATCGTGGTGATCACCGCGCCGTTCGTGCGCGGGCAGTTCTCCACCGACTACCGCCTGCGGGTCGAGACCGCCGCGCCGATCGAGGTGTGCGACGACGGCGTGGACAACGACGACGACGCGGCCGTCGACTGCGACGACCCCCACTGTCGGCTGGCCTTGCCCTGCGCGGTCTGCGGTGACGGGCTGACCCAGGAGGGCGAGACGTGCGACGACGGCGCGCGGCAGGCGGGGGATGGCTGCGACGCCGACTGCCAGATCGAGCCGGAGATCTGCGACAGCGAGGCCGACGAGGACTTCGACGGGGTCGTCGGCTGCGCCGATCCCGACTGCTTCCGCCACCCGCTGTGTGATCCGCCCGGCGAGGAGGGCGATCTGCGGCTGGTCGGGCCCGGCCCGGATCGGGGGCGGCTCGAGGTCTTCCACGACGGGCGCTGGGGCACCATCTGCCGCGAAGGCTGGCCCGGGCGCGGCTTCGCCAGCAACGCCGACGTGGCGTGCCGGCAGCTGGGTTATGCCCGCTCGTCGTCGACGTATTTTCCCAACCCGGGCATCGATCCCATCTGGCTGGGTTATGTCTTCTGCGAGGGCCACGAGCGGCGGCTGGTCGACTGCCAGCGCTTCGACTGGGGGCGGCTGCGCGGCTGCACCCATCACCGCGACGTCTCGATCTCGTGCACCGATGACCCATGAGCGGACGATGATCGAGGGGCACGACAAAGACATCGAGTGGTTCCGCCCCGACCCCCGGCGGCGGCTGATGCCGGCGTGGGTCGTCGGGTCGTGCCTGCTCGGGCTGGGTCTGGTCTCGACGACCTACGGCTTCAGCCAGCTCGGCAAGGACGATCACCTGGGGCTGCTCGGCCTCGTGCTCGGGCTCTCGTGCGTGGCCAGCGGCATGCTCACCTTCACCGTCAGCGCGCTGCGGGTGCTGGCCGACGACACCTGCCTGGGGCTGCGGGTCGACGGCCTGCTCTTTCGGCGTGGCGGGGAGATCGCGCGGGTGATCCCGTGGGAGGTCGTGGGTCAGGTCTCGGCGGAGGAGGAGGGGCTGTGGGTGGCGATCGACGGGGATGAGGGCCTGCTGATCCGCACGCCGTTCGCCGATGTCGAGCACGGTGAGATCGCGCGCCGGATCATGGCCACCCGTCGCCGGGCGCTCATGGGGCTGCCTCTGCGGCCCGGCTGATCTCGATCAGGGGCTCTCGCCGGCCACGTTGCGCCGGGCGATGGTGCACTGGGCGCCGTAGTGCCGCTTCTCGCTGCGCTTGCGCTCGATCTGCTTCGGCGAGAGGTTGGGCAGCTCGGCGACGAAGCGCTCGGCGCCGGCGCAGATCAGCTTCGCCGCGCCGGCGGGGTCGTCCTCCCGGCGGGCGGTGCCGGCCCGGATCTCGTGGATCGCGCAGATGTTGCCCCGGTGCAGATAGTCGCCGACATGGGCCGGCTTGCAGGCGAACTCCACCATCTCGTCGGTCCCGTCGCCGAAGAGCTTCTGGGTGATCGTCACCGCCTGGCGGAAGTAGTCGAAGTTGTGCTCGCGGGAGCCATAGGTCATCGCGCCGGCCAGATCGGCCCGGGCGGCCAGCAGGCTGCGCCGTTGGTCGGCGCCCTCCTGGTGCTGCGCCAGCTGCTGCCAGAGCTGGGCCCGATCGAGGTTCCACGCGGCCTTGTCTTCGTCGTCGGGCAGGGTCGCGAGCAGGCGATCGGCCAGCGCAGACGCGGCGGCCACGGCGGGCGCGGCCTGCGCTTGCTCACGATCGACGGCCCGGCGGGCGTCGCCGAGGGCGTCACGCACCGCCTCGGGCGCCGGCGGCGGTTCGGGGGCCCGGGACGCGTCGGCTTCGGCGGTGGCCGTGGGCGCGGCGTCGACCGCCATCGCGACCGACGCCGCCCGCAGGCCCGCCGATTCGGGGTCGGCGTCGCGCTTGCCGAGCAGCAGCCAGGCCGCGAGACCGACGGCCACGAAGCCGACGGCCATCAGGCCCGCGCCCAGACGCCCGCGGCCGGGCGCCGCGTGCTCGTCGGTGGTCGCGAAAGCGTTGAGCTCGCCGTGCGTCGCCGACATGCCGTGATCGAGCGCGTCGGGGGCGAGCGGCGGGGGCTCGAACGTGGCCGGGCCCGCGCCGAGGGATTGGCGCACGCTGCGCAGCGCGCGGGGCGGCGCCGTGCGGGGTGGCGCCGTGCGGGGGGCCGTCCGGGTCGGCGGCGGGCGGGACGTGCGCGGGCGCGCCTCGGGGCCCGTATCGGCCGCATCGGATGCCGTCGGCGGTCCCGGGGGCGGCGGCGCCGCGGGGGGCCGCTCGGAGCGCAGGTCGGCGGCAATGCGCGCGTCGGGCAGGAGCCGCTGCGCCTGCTTGGCCACCGAGCGCAGGTCGTCCGCCGAAAGCTCGGTGGCGTCGGCCACCGCCTGCGGCGCCGCCGAGCGCTCGACGGCCGCCCGGGTCGGCGCGCCCTCGGCGGCCACACGGAGCGCGTCGAGCATCTCCTGCGCGTCGGCGAAGCGGTCCTCGACCGCCTTGGCCATCGCCCGGTGGATCACCGCCTCCATCGCCACCGGCACCCGCAGCGCCGGGTCGAGCGGCGGGATCTCGGCGGTGGTGTGCAGCATGAGCAGTTCGAAGGTCGAGGGCGCGACGAACGGCGGCTCCCCGGCCAGCATCTCGAAGAGCACGACCCCCAGCGCGTAGACGTCGGTCTGCGGGCCCACCTGTCGGGCGAGGGCCTGCTCGGGGCTGAGGTAGCGCGGGGTGCCGACGACCAGGCCGGTCCGGGTGGCCTCGTCGGCCCGGCCGATGCCCTGCACCTCGAGCACCTTGGCCATGCCGAAGTCGAGCACCTTGGCCCGCTCGTCGCCGGTGGCCTCGCCGGCGAGCATGACGTTGGCCGGCTTGAGGTCGCGGTGCACCAGCCCGGCGGCGTGGGCCTCGACGAGCGCGCCGAGCACCTGCAGGGTCAGCCGCGCGGCGCGGGCCGGCGCGAGCGGGGCGTCGTCGAGGATCACGTCGCGCAGCGTCGGCCCGCGGATGAGCTCGAGGGCCATCCACAAGAGCCCGTCGTCGTCTTCGCCGTAGTCGAACAGCGTGACCGTCGACGCGTGGGTCAGCCGGGCGACGACCCGCGCCTCGCGGAAGAACCGCGCGCGCAGGGTCGCGTCGCGCGGGGTGTTCATCACCTTGAGGGCGACCTCGCGGCCCACCGGCTGCTGCACGGCGCGATAGACGGTGCCGTAGGCGCCGCGGCCGATCAGCTCGATCACCGGGAACCGGCCGGCGACTACCCGACCGATGAGCCGATCCGGCCGATCGCCCAGCTCGGCGTACACCGCCGGCTCGATCAGCGCCGCCCCGTCGTGCTCGCAGACCGCACCCAGCGGCCCGGGGGCTTTGCGCCCGCAGCGAGGACAGACCAGCGACTCGGCTGTATGCTCCACCCGGATTCCTCTGCACCAGTCCGCCCCGGACGCTCCCGCGACGTCTTCGAAGGGTAGCAGCCCGGCCAGAAAATGAAACAACTCCGTGCGCTTCGACCGGATACGGGCACCGATGGACGCGCTGTCGGATTTCGCTTGCAACCGGAGCCGCTGAGCGCGCATGACGCGGCCGTTCGTGGAGGTGAGCGATGGTGCGGTGCATGCGGTGGTCGGCGGTGCTGTTGGCGGTGGCGCTGACGGGGTGTATCTCGGGCGTCGGCGGCGGCAGCGGCGGCGGCAGCGACCGGGACGGCCGGGTCGACGAGGCCGACGGCGGCGGCGGCGAGGGCGGCGCGGGCGCCGCGGGGGGAGCGGGCGGTATCGCCGGCGAAGGCGGACAGGGCGGCGGCGCGGGTGGAGAGGGCGGCGCCGGGGGCCGCGGCGGCGCGGGGGGCGACGGCGGCGCGGGCGGCGGGCCGCCCGGAGATCGCGACGACGACGGCGTACCCGACGACGTCGACAACTGCCCCGCCGAGCCCAATAACAGCCAAGCCGACGACGACGGGGACGGGGCCGGCGAGGCCTGCGACAACTGCCCCGGGCTGTCGAACCCCGATCAAGCCGACGCCGACGGCGACGGGGTCGGCGACCGCTGCAGCGACCGGGACGACGACGGCCTGCTCGACGGCGTCGACAACTGCCCCGGACGGGCCAATCGGGATCAGGCCGACAGCGACGACGACGGCGTGGGCGACGCCTGCGACAACTGCCCCGAGCGGGCCAACTTCAGCCAGGCCGACGGCGACGGCGACGGCATCGGCGACGCCTGCGACGACGACGACCTCGACGGCGACGGCGTGCGCGACGACCGCGACAACTGCCCCCAGGTGATCAACGCCGATCAGCGCGACGGCGATCGGGACGGGGTCGGCGACCTCTGCGACGGCTGCCCCGGCGCGCCCGATCCGCGCCAGCTCGACGACGACGGCGACGGGGTCGGCGACGCCTGCGACAACTGCCCGGCGCGGGCCAACCCCGATCAGGGGGACGACGACCAGGACGGCGTGGGCGATCGCTGCGACGACCGCCCCGGCGGCCTGTGCAACCCCTGCGAGGACGATGACGACTGCGTGGGCCGCAGCGAGTGCCTGAGCAACCCCGGCGGGGTGCAGAACTGCTATCCGCCGTGCCCGACCGACTGCCCCGAAGACTTCTCGTGCACCGCCATTCAGGACGGCCGCGAGTTCTGCATCCCCGACGACCTCGTCTGCGAGGACCGCTGCACCGGCGTGCGGTGCGGGGCCAACGAGGCCTGCGACCCGTTCACCGGCGACTGCCTGCCGACCCGGGTCTCGCCGTGCGGCGAGTGCGTGCGCGACTTCCAGTGCCAGGGCATCGACCCGGCGTGCCTCATCGCGGCCGATCGGACGCGCTTCTGCGCGCCGTCGTGTGATCGCGGCGCCTGCCCGCCGGAGTATGTCTGCCAGAACATCGACGGCAGCGAGACGCCCTATTGCCTGCCGGCGGACGGGTCGTGCGCGCCCGAGCCCTGCGACGGGGTGATGTGCCCCGGCGGGCAGGTCTGTGATCCGGGCACCGGGCGCTGCCGGGCGGGCTGCGCCCGCAACGACCAGTGTCCGGACGGTCAATACTGCGGGGTGCAGGACATGGCCTGCCACCCCACCGGCAGCGGCGCCCTCGAGCCGGGCAACCCGTGCGCCGGCGACGGCGACTGCCAGCCGGGCAGCGTCTGCGCCGACTTCTTCGGCTTCCCGCTGTGCGCCGAGGTCTGCGACGACAACGGCGATTGCCCGGCCGACGCCGGCGGCATCCCCATCGCCTGCGTGCCCGACCAGCGCGACCCCAACCGCCGGGCCTGCGGACCGGGTTTCCCCGGGTGACGCGCGCTCAGCCGGCGAGCAGCCGCTCGACGGCGGCGTAGGCCGACTGCATCGCGCCGTGCACGGTGGACGACTCCGTGCCGCCGAAGGCTTCGCCGGCGAAGAAGACCCGCTCGGCGAAGGGGTCTGCCAGCGCGGCCATGAAGGCGTCGTAGCCGCCCGCGAAGTCGCTGCTGTAGGCGCCGCGGATGTAGGGGTCGGCGCTCCAGTTCTGCGCGACGCTGGCGATGTGGTGCCGCGACGCGCGGCCGCCGAAGAGGCCGTCGAGGTCGGCGAGCACCGCCGAGACGATCGCGTCGTCGCTGCCCAGCTCGGTGAACGCGGCGGCCTCGTCGGCGACCCAGAAGAGGGCCAGGACGTGCTCCGAGACGCCCTTGCCGAGGGTCGCGTCGTAGTAGAGCTTGTCGGTCGACGCGTCGTCGAGCGGGTCGCCGTTGAGCAGCACGTCGGGATAGAAGCGGGCGTCGAAGCGGCTGAAGACCTTGATGCCATGGGGGATCCAGACGCTGTCGATGGCATCCGTCCGGGTCGCATCGAGCGGCGGGGTGAACTCGATCTGCCGCTCTTGCAGGATCTGGATCGGCACGGTGAGGATCACGCGGTCGGCCTCGTAGGTCGTGCCGTCGTCCGTCGCGACGCGCACGCCGCTCCCGCGGGTGTCGATGGCGGTGACCGGCTGGCCGAAGCGGATGTGCGGCTGCACCGTGGGCGCGATGAAGCGTTCGAGGAAGCCATACCAGGTGGTGCGGCGGAACTTGTAGTCGACCATGAAGTTGCGGGCGACGTTGAACGCCCGGACGCCGCCGTCGGTGCGATAGCTGATGTCTTGCGGGGCGAAGGGCACGACGTCCAGCGTGGCATCCAGGCCGGGGTCGTCGATGAGTGATGCCAGGACCGACGGGTGGTCGTGGATCCACTCGGCGCCCAGGTCGATGGGGAACCCGGCCAGCGTCCGATCGCGCTTGA
Organism: bacterium; assembly: GCA_030427205.1. Classification (GTDB taxonomy): domain Bacteria; phylum Myxococcota_A; class Bradymonadia; order UBA7976; family UBA1532; genus JACKDM01. The sequence goes on from JAUHXC010000029.1 coordinate 8,904, forward strand.
CGCGCCCGCCGAAGCGATCGGATGCCTCGAGCACGGTGTATTCGATGCCATGCCGCCCGAGCATGTAGCCGGCGGCCAGCCCGGCGGCGCCGGCGCCGATGACCAGCACCCGGCCGTCGAAGTTCACGTCGAAGTCGTACTCGCCGGTGCCATAGCCCGGGCCGGTGCCACATCCCAGCAGTGATCCGGCGGCCAGCAGTGAGCCGGCGGGCAGCGACGCGGCGAGCGATGCGAGCGGCGCGGCGGCGGCCCAGCGGGCGCACTGTCGCAGGAAGTCACGGCGCTGCATGCTGTCCTCCGTCGGGCGCGTCGACCGCGCCGAAGCGAAACTGCACGCCCGTATCGGCGGCGAGATACAGCGCGCTGTCCACGTCGGGCGAGAGCAGCAGCCCGGCGCCGACGTCGAGGTACCACGCCCACCGCCGGTGCAGGTTCAGCCCGAAGGTATAGTGAAGGCTGGGCAGGGCGTGGTTGCGCAAGGCATGGTCATCGCTCGTCTCGCCGCTGCCCAGATCGACGGTGACCCGGGCGATGTAGGCTTCGGCGACATAGGCCAGACCCGCCGAGATGTGATGGGTGACCCATCCGCCGGGGCCGTGCAGGCCGTAGCCGGCGAGCGCGCCCGCCTGCACGTGGGTATTGCGCGCCGGCTGGGTATAGAGGGCCAGCTGCGGGCCGACGGTGAGCGTCGAGCGCCAGCCCGTGCCGCCGGGCGGGTCGAGCGCGATGTCGTAGAGGCCGCCGAGCCGGGCGCCGGGCTGGGTGCCATAGGGCAGGGTGAAGCCCAGGCGCATGGCCCATGGATGGGCGGCGGGGCCGTCGTCTGCCGCAGCCGGCGCCGCCAGCAGCACGCTCAGCACAGCGATGATGGCAGCGGGCATCGGTGGACCCTCTCGTATCGTGCGTCGATACGGTACGCGTCAGGGGCGGTCAGCTGCCGAAGCGGCGGGCCGAGATCAGCGGGGGTTGCTTGCCTTCGAGGATGAGATCGGCGAGCAGCTGCGCCGCCTTGAAGCCCCAGCCGATGCCGTGGGCGGTGTAGCCGCCGATGATGTACAGGCCGGTCTTGCCCGGCAGCGCGCCGACGAGGGGCAGGCCGTCGGCGCTGAAGCCCATGGTGCCGCTCCAGCGATAGTCGATGCCCACGCTGTCGAGCTGGGGGAAGTGGCGCGCGAGGAAGGCCTCGAGCGCGGCGTGGATCTCGGGGTGCACGATGTCGGCGGTGCCCACCTCGGTCTCGCGGGCGAGCTGGCGGAAGCCGCCGATGAGCACCCGGCCGTCTTCGAGCTGGCGGAAGTAGTCGAGCACGAAGTTGGCGTAGCACGGCGCGCTGAGGAAGGGCTCGACCGGCTCGGTGACCAGGATCTGGCCCCGCGTGGGGTAGATCTTGTCGGCGAACCACGGGTGCAGGTCGGCGCTGTAGCCGTTGGTGGCCAGCACGACGAGCGACGCGTCGAAGCGGCGCAGGCGGGTCTGCACCGCGAAGCCGTCGCGGGTCTGGTCGATGCGGCGCACCTCGTGGTGCGGGTAGACGGTGGCCCCGCTGCGCTCGATGATGCCGCGCACCAGCCGCACGGGGTGCACTTCGCCGTCGTCGTGGTAGATGACCCCGCCGGCAAAACCCACCGCGCCGCAGTGCCTGGCGATGTGCGCCTCGTCGACCACCGTGACCCGGACCCCGTGGCCTTCGAGCTGGGCGGCGGTCTTGGCGAGCACCTCGGCCTCGTGCGGGCTGCCGGCGAGCGAGTACGAGCCGCGGCGGCGGTAGCCGCACTCGAGCCCGTCGGCGATGAGGTGCTCTTCGATGAGCCGCAAGTTGTCCTGGCACATCTGCCACAGGGTCAGCGCGTTCGCCTCGCCGTGGCGGTCGCACTCGCGGCTGAAGTGCTCGACCGACCCGCAGGTGACGAAGCCCGCGTTGCGCCCCGAGGCCCCGGCGCAGACGTCGCCCTTGTCGATCAGCGCGACCCGCAGCCCCGCGTCGCGCAGCCACCAGGCCACCGACGCCCCCGAGATGCCGGCGCCGATGATGGCCACGTCGACCTCGACCGCGTCGGTCGCCGGCGCGTCGTCCTGCCAGTACGAGACGGTCAATTCAGTCCTCCGGGTGGTCGGCCATACCCGGTGCCGTCGTCGGGAAGCCGTAGCGCTCGAAGACGAAGCCGAGGTCGTCGAGGACCCGCTCGCGCTCGATGCCGAACTCGTCGAGGTCGAGGTTGGTGTGCTTGGCTTTGTAGGTCTTCTGCCGCTCGGCCTGTTCGACCGCCCGCTGGCGCAGGGCGTCGCTGACGGTGTAGCCGGTGAAGTCGACCACCCCGTCGAAGACCCCGAGCAGGTCGTCGAGCAGGTCGGGGAACCGGATCGTATAGAGCTGGTCGGGGCCGAGCAGGCCCTCCTGCAGGATGTCTTCGAAGTAGCGGTAGAGCGCGACGTTGTAGCGGTAGCGCCGCTGCCAGTAGTGGGCCAGCTTGTCTTTGCCGACCTTGTCGAGCCCGTAGCGCGAGGCGAAGAAGCCGCGGTGCAGCGTCATGTGCGAGCGCAGGGTCTCGAACGGCGAGCGCACCATGTAGACGAAGCGGGCGTCGGGGAAGGCCTCGAGCAGCGAGCGCACCCGCAGCGTCGAGTAGGGCATCTTGGCCAGCACCTGGCGCTTGCCGGTCAGGTGGATCTGGCGCTTGAGGCAGGCCTCGAAGAAGCGCATCGACGCCCGGCGCTGCGCCTCGGGCTGCGCGTCGTTGTAGACGATCTCGGGGGCGTCTTCGTCGTCGAAGGCCACCGGCATGAACAGGTTGACGAACTGGGTATCCATGCGCAGCAGGAAGAGCACCTCCTCCTCTTCGACCGAGGTGGCCGAGGTCTCGTGGCCGTCGCCGTCGAAGAGAGCCTCGTCGCTGTCGAAGCCGGCCCCGAAGGCGCTGACGACCAGCGGCACCAGCGGGCGCACCAGCTTGCGGGCGGTGATCGAGGGCACCAGCAGCTCCCAGGTCTGCCAGTGGGGGAACTCGTCGGTGCAGGTCATCTGCCGGTGGAAGAAGGTGGTGCCGCTGCGCGGGGCGCCGATGATGAAGGTCGGCCGCTCGATCGGGATCGACTTCCAGCCCCGATCGAAGACGTGGTCCAGCGCCATCGTGCCGCGGCCGACCGCGGCGACGCCGAGCGCGCCGAGCTGCATGACGCTCTGCTTGAGGCCGAAGTGGCGCCACGCAGAGCTCAGCGTGCGGCCGCCCATGCGCAGGGGGAAGGTGTCCATCGGGGCTCCGGTGTGGTGTGCGGGCCGGTGGCCCACCATCGGGCGGATCCAATCACAGGGGTATCTGGCCCGCAATGCGGAGCGACCCGATGCCGCTGACCCCGCGTCGGGCGGGGGTCGATCGGGCTCGGGGCGGACGCGGGAGGTCCGCTGCCCGCGCGCACCTGCGCGGAGGCGGCCCCTAAGGTTGAGTTGACCGGGCGCGCGCGGTACAGATGTAAGCCATTCTCCTGACTCCCTGGGGGGCGTAGATGCGCGTACTCAACCTGCTCGTCTTCGGGGCCGCCGTCGCCCTGTCGGGGTGCTCGCTGTCATTGCAGTTCGACTGCACCGACGACAGCGACTGCGCCAACCTCACCGGCACGTTCATGTGCAACGGCACGACGTGCGTCGAGGTCATCGAACCGGACGTGATGCCCGACATGACGCCCGAGCCGGAGGGCTTCAGCTGCGCCGACGATGAGCCGCTGCTCAACGACGAGACCTGCATCGACATCCTCGGCCCGCTGCCCACGTCGCCCGGCGCGAGCTCCGCGGCCCGGAGCGCGGTCTTCGTCGAGCAGGCCGACGACTTCGAACTCATCGCGGTGCAGCTGCCGAATGGCAACTTCGCCGGCGTGGGCAACGAGCAGACCATCAGGGTGCTGCACCACACCGTCGACCACATCAACAAGGCCGGTGGGTTGACCTATGGCGACCCGGAGGAGAGCAAGAAGCTGGCCGTGCTCGTCTGCTACGACGCTCTGGGCGACGGCAACGTCAGCGGCGGGGTCGCCGCGGCGAACCACGCCGTGGGCTGCGGGGCCAAGGCGCTGGTGAGCACCTACCTCAGCGACCGCACGCTCGAGATCTTCCGCGAGGTCGCGGTGCCCAATGAGGTGCCCATGATCGCGCCGGGCGCGATCTCGCCGGAGATCCCCATCGTGCGCGGCGCGCTGGGCAATACCGGCTTCTTGTGGCGCATCAAGGTGCCCGGCACGACGCTGCTCGAGTCGGTGATGGGTCTCATCGACGAGCTGGGTTATCAGAAGGTGCATCTGGTCTACCGCGAAGAGAGCCTCTACGACGCGGCGATGTACCGCCAGCTGCAGCCGCGGCTCGGTGATCGCCTCAAGGGCTCCCTCAACCTGAACGGCGGCACGGCCGGCTCGTCGCCCGGTACGGTCGAGACGTATCTGAGCAACCTGGCCGACGACTCGCCCGATCTGGTGGTCTCGCTCGTCGGCGAGCTCGGCGACCTGCTCGACCAGGCCGTCGGCGGGATCAACGCGGCGCGGGAGAACGACGGGCTCGTCTTCGACTTCATCACCGTCGAAGGCGCGCGCTCCACCGACGCGGCGGACATCGTCGCCACCCAGACCGAGCACCAGAAGCTGTCGTGCCGCACGATGGGCATCAGCAGCGGCATCAAGAACGGCGATACGACCGGCGGGTGGCGCTTCGCCATCGATCGTGATCGCGAAGACTACGACCTGAGCGCCGAGGATCTCGATACCTTGCCCGCGCCCACGCTGGGCTACGTCGACGGGGTGGTCGTGACGGCGTACGCCGTGGCGTCGGCCCTGCGGCGCAACGGCGGCGTGGCGACCACCGAGTACATCGTCGATGGCCTCAAGCTGCTGTCCGATCCGGGCGAAGAGGTGGTCGTGCCGCTTCAGTGGTCGGCGGGGCTGACCGCGCTCGGCGCCAACGGCCGGGGTCAGATGAACTACGAGGGCGTCTCGGGCAGCATCGACCTCGTCACCGAGACGCAGGACGTCAGCGGGCGCAAGACCGAGCTGTGGCAGTACGACTTCGGCGACGACCTCACCGGCACGGTCGTCGAGCTCGGCGACCTCGTCGACGACGACGCGGCGGACTTCACGCCCAACGCCGCGGCGATCGACGCGCTGCGCAACGCGCACATGCAGCGCGCGCAATGCGCTGACTTCCCCTACCTGCTCGGCCCGCACATGCCCGCGGAGTAGCCGGCCCGCGCCGGCCGGCTCAGCTCGCCGGCCGCTGCCCTTCGAGCCGCTGCGCTTCGAGTCCCTGCCCTTCGAGCCCCGGCAGCTCGACCCAGAAGACCGCCCCCTTGGGTGTATTCTCGCCCACGCCCACCGCCCCGCCCATGTTGCTGACCAGGTGCTTGACGATGCTCAAGCCGAGGCCCGTGCCGCCCATGTGCTTCGAGCGACCGGCGTCGACCCGGTAGAAGCGTTCGAAGATGCGGGCGCGGTGCTCGGCGGGGATGCCCGGGCCGTCGTCGCGCACCTCGAGCCGAACCCGCGGATCGGGGCCATCGATCGCCTCGGCCCGCACCTCGACGTGGCTGCCCGGCGGGCTGTACTTGACCGCGTTCTGCACCAGGTTGACGAGCACCTGATCGAGCGCCTTGGGATCGGCCCGGGCCTCGAGCGCGTCGTCGATGTGCACCTCGAGCCCGGTGCCCCGCTCGTGGGCCAGCTGATAGACCGACGCGACGACCCGCGCGGCGAGCGCGCCGAGGCGCACCGTCTCGGTATGCACCGGATATTGCCCCGACTCGATGCGGCTGATGTCGAGCAGGTCGGAGATCAGATCGGACAGCCGCTCGGCGTTGCGCAGCAGGGCCTCGACGAAGCGCGGCCCGTTCTTCGGGTCGTGCATCGCCCCGTCGCGCAGGGTCTCGGCGTTGAGGCGTATGACGCTGACCGGAGTGCGCAGCTCGTGGCTGACGTTGGCGACGAAGTCGCGGCGCATCGTCTCGAGGCGCCGCAGTCGGGTGACGTCGTGCAGCACGACCACGCCGCCTTCGCCGGCCCGCTGCGGCGTGACCCGCACCAGCAGGTGCCGGGTCTCGCCGGCGCGGGTCATGTCGATCTGCAGGGTGCGCGGCTCGCCGGCGAGGGCCCGGTCGAGGGCGGCGCGGATGCGCGCGTTCTGCACCACCTCGGTGAACGGGCGACCGATCGGGCTCGCCTCGGTATCGAGCAGGGCCAGCGCGGCCCGGTTGACCAGGGTGACCTGCTTGTGGCCGTCGACGGCGACGACCGCCTCCTCCATGCCTTCGAGCACCGCCTCGGAGCGGTCGCGCTCGCGGGCGAGGGTGCCGACGACGTCTTCGAGCGCGTCGTCGAGGCGCCTCAGCGAGCGGTCGAGGCCGGCGATCTCGTCGCCTTTGCCCGGCAGCTCGGGCACCGCGTGTCCGTCGGCCATCGCCCGCGCCCGGTCGAGCAGGGCCCGCAGGCGGCGGCTGAGCAGATCGGAGGCGAAGAGGCTCATGATCGTCGCCACGATCAGCCCCAGGGCGCTGCCGACCATCACCAGGAAGCGCATCCGGCTGACGGTGCCGTCGGCCGCCGCGAGCGGGGTCGCCGCGCGCAGCACGCCGGCTCGGGTCGGGTGGGTGAAGGGCACGGCGACGTAGAGCATGTCGGTGCCGAGGGTGGTGCTCGCCCGGCGGGACAGGCCGCGGCCGCGGGCGAGGGCGGCGATCACCTCCGGGCGGTCGCCGTGGTCGTCGAGGCCGGGCAGGTCGGCGTGGGCCACCGCCGAGTCGCCGAGGACCCGGCCGTCGGCCGCGATCAGGGTGATGCGGGCGTCGGTCGCCGCGCCGAGGCGGTCGGCGAGCCGGTCGAAGTCGCCGACGTCGGCGGTGCTCTCGACGGCGGGCAGCGAGGCGGTGGCGTGGGCGAGCAGCTCGTCTTCGAGCCGCCCTTCGAACCAGCGGCGCAGTTCGAATTCGAGATAGACCGCGCTGGTGGAGGCGACTGCGAGGATCAGCGCGACCGAGACCAGAAACAGCCGGCCGCGGATCCCGAGCCTCATCATCCGGTGGTCTCGTCGGGCCGGGCCCGGAAACGGTAGCCGACCCCGCGCACCGTCTCGATGTACTGACCGGCCTCGCCGAGCTTCTCCCGCAGGCGCTTGACGTGGGTATCGACGGTGCGGGTGGTGACCTCGGCCTGATAGCCCCAGACGTCGCTGAGCAGGCGCTCGCGGGTCTGCACCCGGCCGCGGCGGGCGTGGAAGGTGGTCAGCAGGCGGAACTCGAGCGCGGTCAGGCGGACCTCTTCGCCGTCGACCCAGATCTTGTGGGCCGGGGCGTCGATGCGCAGGCGGCCGAACGACGCCTCGTCCCGATCGTCGGCCGGGGTGCGGGCCCGACGCAGGATGGCCCGGATGCGCAGGGCGAGCTCGCGCACCGAGAAGGGCTTGGTGACGTAGTCGTCGGCGCCGACCTCGAAGCCGACGACGCGATCGATCTCCTCGCCCTTGGCGGTGGCCATGACCACCGGGATCTCGCGGGTGCGCTCGTCGGCGCGCAGGGTGCGGCAGACCTCGGTGCCCGAGATGTCGGGCAGCATCAGGTCGAGCAGCACGAGGTCGGGCAGCGGCTCGACGAGCGCCGCGGCGAGGGCGGCCTTGCCGGTGGTGGCGGTTCGGGTGCGGTACCCCTCGCGCTCGAGGTTGTACTCGAGGGTGGCGAGCAGGTCGGCTTCGTCTTCGACGATGAGAATCAGACCAGACATGGTTGCGACCCTATTGCGCTGTCGTGGCGGTCGGGTGACGGCTGCGCATCCGTTTGGCAGCGCTCCCCGCTGCGCGTGCGCAGGATGCCCGCCCGCTTCGGGTGAATCAAGGCGGGTCGTGCGCCGCGCCGCCGGGCTTGGGTCCCCCGGTCGGCCGTGGTACAGCATCGACCGTCGCGTCGGTGAGCGGCGCGAGACCACGGGACGGAGGCGACGCGCGCGATGGGTCTCGAAGACTGGTTGGGGCTGACCCACGTCTTCTCGGTGACGGTCTGGGCGGCGGCGCTGGCCGTCTGCGCCTGGCGGGCCGGCGCGTCGATCCCCCGCGCGGTCTCGGTCGCGGCGGGCCTGGGCGCCTTCGCCGCGGTGCTCAGCGGTGTCTGGTTGTTGCATCGCGCGCCGTCGCTGCTCACCATGACCCACATGCACGTCAAGGTCGCCGCTTTCGTCGCGCTCGGATTGCTCGATCACTTGTTGATCCACGGGGGATCGTGGGGGCCGCTCGGCGCCCGCGGGCCGCGGGTGGGCGCCGTGGCCGTGATCGTCGCGGCGATCTGCGCCGCGGCGCTGGCCGGGCCGGAGGGCGCATGAGCCGGCCGACACGCAGAATGGTGCTCGGCGGGCTCGGCGGGCTCGGCGGCCTGGCGGCGGCGACCACCGTGGGCTGGCCGTCGCTGGCCCGCGCCGCCCGAGCGCCCGCCGACGAACCGGCGACCGTCGACGTCTCCGCGCGGCGCATCCGGCCCGGCGCGCAGATCGGCCTGCGCTGTCCGGCGGCCGACGCCTTCCGATTCAGCTTCGGCGAGCGCACGCCGCGCACGGTGTCGGCCCCCGATGGCCGGCTGACCGTGGGCGCGCCGGCCGGCTGGGGCCGGGTCGCGTGGACCCCGCTGCAGATCGTGCCGCTGCGCGGCGACCGGCCGATCGGCCCGGCGGCGGAGGTCCTCGTCTTCACCCGACCGCCGATCTTCGGGGCGTGATGGGCCGGCGCTCTCCGCTGTGGTTCGGGCTGCTGCTGTTCGCGGTCCTCGTGCCCTGGTCGACCGCGTCGGCCCAGCTCGATCTGCGGGCCAAGGTCGACCGCTACGAGCCGGCGAGCCTGCCCGAAGTGCGGGTCTGGGCCAGCGTCCTGCGGGGCACCGAGCCGGTGCCCTTCGACCGGGTCGAGCAGGTCTCGGTCTACGTCAACGGCAACCTCGCCGAAGACTCCGACTTCGAGAGCGCCGCCGACTACGGGGCGCCGCGGGCGGTGGCGGCGGTGATCGACGCCCGGGTCAACTTCGAGTGGAATACCGCCCGCGAGGCCATCGCGCCGGCCTTCCTCGATCTGCCCGGCGACTCGCTCGGCGCGGTCCACATCTTCACCCACGGCGTGCAGAGCCTGCCCGAGGCCAAAGACGAGCTGTGGACCACCGAGCCGGCGACGCTGGTCGAGAACCTGGCCGGGCTCGACCTGAAGGACGGCGGTCAGCCGTTGCTGCGGCTGGCGGTGCGCGAGGCGTTGCTGCGGTTCCCGCTCGCCCGGGGCTACGCCGCCGAAGACGAGACCGACCCCCTGCCCGAGCTGCCCGAAGACATGGAGTTCCCCGAAGACCGGGTGCTCTACGTCATCGCCGACGGCGAGCTGGTGGGCAGCGGCAGCGATACGGTCAGCCGACAGCTCAAGTCGCTGGTGGCGCTCGCCCGGCGCCGCGGCGTGCGCGTCATGACCTTCGGCGTGGCCGACGGGCTGCGCGCGTCGAATCTGTGGGTGCTCGAAGCCCTGGCGCGCAAGACCGGCGGTACTTTCCGGCGGGCGCCGCTGGTCAATACCATCGGCAAGTCGCTCGACGAGGCCGCCCGCGAGCTGGACAACCGGCTGGTCATCACCGCCGAGGCCCCCGACGTGCGCCCCCGGGATCAGCTGGGCTTCACGCTCAAGGTCAAGGTGACCGGCAGCGGGGTGCGCACCACCCGCGACTACGCCGCCCGCGCGGTCAACGTGCTCGGCCCCGTCGACCGCCTGCTCGACGCCCTCGGCGACAAGTGGGAGGGGCTGAACTTCTGGATCCGCATGGCGATCACCATCGGCGCGGCGGTGGTGGTGCTGGTGATCGTGCTGGTGATCGTGCTGCTGCGGCTGCGCAAGGCGGCCCGGGCCCGGGAGGCGGCCAATCAGGCGCGGCAGGACGAGCTGGCGCAGCGCAAGCCGTGCCCGGTCTGCGGCAACGTGATGATGCCCGAGTGGACCGAGTGCCTCTTCTGCGCTCAGACCCGCCAGGCCCAGCGGCCGATGCGCTTCCGGCTGGTGGGGCGCAGCGGCAACTTCGCCGGGCGCGCGCTGCGCTTCGACAAGAACCTCGTCGTCTTCGGCGCGACCGCCAACTGCGATGTCTACCTGCCCGAGCACGGGGTCTCGCCGGAGCACTGCGGGCTGCGCGACCGCGGCGACGGCGAGTTCGTGCTCAGCGACTTCAATACGTCGGGCGGCACCTGGGTCAACGGCGAGCGCATCACCCAGGCCAGCCTCTCGGAGGGGGACGTGCTGCGGGTGGGCGCGTCGGAGTTCGTCTTCGGGGTGGAGAGCTAGATGGGTCGGGTCCTGCTATACGGCTCGAAGACGATCCCGGTCGGGGTCGAGGTGGTCACCTTCAAAGACCCCAATGGGCTGAGCTTTCGGGCGGCCCGCGAGGAGTCGCCCGACAAGCTGTACTTCGCCGGCAGCGATCGCCGAGCGTCCATCGATCAGGTCATCCTGCACCACGACGGCATGAAGACCGCCGCGGGCTGCTTCCGGGTGCTCAAGAACCGCGGGCTGTCGACCCATCTGATCATCGAGGCCGACGGCACCATCTACCAGACGCTCGATCTGGGCTTCGTGGCCTTCCACGCCGCCGGGCGCAACAGCGGCAGCATCGGCGTCGACCTCAACAACCCCATCCGCCCCGATCGGCTGCCGCGCAGCCAGTCGGCGGCGTCGCGGGGCGGGGTGGCCCGCGGGCGCATCAACGGCAGCACGGTGGCCTCGCTGGGCTATACCGGCGCGCAGTACGAGTCGTTGATCGCCGTCTTGCGGGCCCTCGGCGGGGTCTTCCCCGAGCTGGCCAACCTGACCGCGCCGGTCGGTGACGATGGCAAGGTGCTGACCAACGTGCTCGACGACCCTGGCTTCAAGGGGCTGGTGGGCCACCTGCACGTCTCGGCGACCAAGTGGGACCCGGGCCCCGGCTTCGACTGGGAGCGGGTGCTCATCGGCGTGCGCGGCACGCGGCTGCTGTATCCGGTGAAGCTGCCCGGGGCGCTCAACCTCAACGAGGTGCCGCGCACCCGCGCGCTGGCCAACGCCGAGCAGTATTTTCGGGCCACCGAGACCGGCCCCGGCGGGTTCTTCCCCCTCGGCATCAACCAGGGCTGGCACACCGGGGTGCACCTGCGGGTCGATCGAGGCACCGAGATCTACGCCCCGGCCGATGGCGTCGTGGTGGCCGCCCGCCTCGAAGGGGAGGTCGAGGAGCTCGGCTCGCCCAACGTGGTGGTCATCAAGCACGAGCTGCCCATCGCCGAGCGCGAGCGCACGTTCTTCTCGGTGGTCATGCACCTCGAGCAGGTCGAGCTGGGGTCGAACAGCCCCATCCCGTGGGTCCGCCGGTTCTACAAGGACCCGAACATGCCCGGCGCGCTGCCCTCCAACGAGACGGTGCTGTATCCGCCGGCGGCCAAGGGGCACGTCGCGCTGAGAGACAAGCGGGTTGCGCTCGTCGAGACCGAGGTCAAGGCCGGCGAGCTCATCGGCTACAGCGGGCGCTTCAAGCTCGACCCCGAGCAGCCGCCCATCGGCACCGTCGACTTCGCGATCATCGCCGCCAAGCCCTTGTTCGACCCCTCGGATCTGACCTTCGAGAAGGTCGACGACGACGACGACGACGACATCCTGTGCAACTCGCGGCAGGTCTGGAAGCGCTTCACCGACGACCCCGAAGAGCTGCAGGGGCTCGTCGAAGGCGGCTTCCCGATGAGCCCGGCGGAGATCCGGGCGCCCTACAAGAACGAGATCAAGGCGGTCGAGCTGCGCTGGATGGCCGCGCGCCACGTCACCGAATACTGGAGCCGCACCCGCTTCGGCGGCCTCTTCGGCGGCGGGGTCGACTTCGAGTGGTTCGTCGAAGACGAGGCGAAGGCCTACCTCGACCGCATCCGCAAGTTCCTGTGGTGGGACGACGCGGTCACCGAGCACGTCGGGCTGCCTGCCGACGGGCTGGTCTGGGCCTATCACCCCATCGCGCTGGCCACCTATCTGATGGTCATCGAGTCGCGGCGGGCGGTCGAGCAGGCCGGCTCGAAGGCCATCGCGCTCGAAGGCGACGAGCTCGAAGCCCGGCGCGCCCGCGACCGGCGGGAGGAAGCCGACTTCGCCGAGCGCTTCGGCGCGTCGACGGACCACATCAAGTATCAGGCCGTCGAAGACATCGGCGGCCAGGAGAACCCCTTCGACCAGGAGCAGGAGGACCCCGAGCGCGAGGGTTGGCTGCGCTGGGAGCAGGGCGAATGGGAGCCCGACAGCGACTGAGGCACCGTCGGAACCCCGTCGGGCGGGCGTGTCGGGGGGCCGTCAGCCGCCATCGGGTGGGGCGACTCTGGCAACGGCCGGATGGCCGCTGATACCCTCGCGCCGGGGCGGAGGGTCCGCGCCGGTGGTTCGAGAGCAGTGCTCACAACAGAGAGGACGCGCGTGTATCCGCAATCGATGGGGCGGGCTGCGCTGGCGCTGGCGGGGGTGCTCCTCGCGGTGTCGGTGGGATCCCGGGCAGAGGCCCAGGACATCGTCAAGCCCAAGCTGCTGGTGATCTTCGATACCTCGGGCACCATGACCCTGACCCCGACGGCCAACCAGGCCTGCAACTGGACCTGTCCGGGGTCTCCGCCGGGGATTTGTTATCACCCGGGCACCGGCTGCCCGGCCGACGTGCCGTGCATCGGCACGGTGGGCAACCTGCAATGTGCGCCGCTGACCTACGGCGACGGCAGCGAGGCCCATCCGGGGGTCGACGTCGACGGCAACGGCCGGCCCGACGACAGCCGGATGTACATCGCCAAGGAGGCGGTCAAGACCGCGCTCTTCGGCACCTCGGAGCTCGAGTTCGGGCTGATGCGCTACGGCCAGCTCGAAGGCGACGGCATCCGGGCCACCTGCCGCTGCTCGGGCTGCCCCGACGTGTGCGAGGGCGACTTCGAGATCGCGTTCAACCGCTCGCCCTACGACGTCTACCCCAACCAGCCCGGCGACGGGGTCATCAACTACGACGGCGCCCGGGTCAGCTGCGACCTCGGCGGCCAGCTGCTCGAGCCGATCGCGCCGCAGAACGAGGTCGCCATCCGCCGCTGGCTCGACCACCGCGAGGCGGTGCCCTACGACGCCGACGGCGACCGCGAGCTGCGGGCCGACGGCGGCACCCCGATCGTGGGGTCGCTGCAGAACGCGCTGACCTACTTCCGCGACGAGGTCATCCCCGGCGACGATCGGGCCGAGTGCCGCGACTACATCGTGCTGCTGCTCACCGACGGTGAGGAGAGCTGCGTGCCGCTCGTCGACGAGAACGGCGAGGCGCTGCGCGGCGACGCCCGCGAGCAGGCGCTCGAGGCGGCGCTGCGCGAGGCGGCGGGCGAGCTGCTCGACCTCGAGGTGGGCGGCCGGGCGACGCCGGTGCGGACCTATGTCATCGGCTTCGGCCAGGACACCGTCGGCAGCGACAGCCTCAACGCGCTCGCCGAGGCCGGCGGCACCCAGCGGGCGTTCTTTGCCAGCGACCAGGTCAGCCTGCAGCTCGCCATCGCCGAGATCATCCAGCAGGCGATCCCCCAGGAGGCGTGCAACGGGCTCGACGACGACTGCGACACCCGCATCGACGAGGGCCTGCTGCGGCCGTGCGAGACCGCGTGCGGCCCGGGCACCGAGGCCTGCGTCGCCGGGCAGTTCCGCGGGTGCGACGCGCCCGAGCCCACCGAAGAGGTCTGCGACGGGGTCGACAACGACTGCGACGGGGCCACCGACGAGGCCGAGGGCGGCGGGCCGCTGACCGAGGATTGCTCCAACGAGTGCGGCCCGGGCCAGCGCATCTGCGTGCAGGGGGCCTACAACCGCTGCTCGGCGACCGAGCCGCGGCCCGAGGTGTGCAACAACCTCGATGACGACTGCGACGGCACCATCGACGAAGAGGTCACCCAGGCCTGCGTGACCGGCTGCGGCAACGGCATGCAGGTGTGCGAGGCGGGGGTCTTCGGCGCCTGCGACGCGGCGAGCCCGACCAACGAGCAGTGCGACGGGGTCGACAACGACTGCGACGGCACCATCGACGAGCGGCTGACCCGCCAGTGCCAGACCGAGTGTGGTCCGGGGCAGGAGACCTGCAACGAGGGGGCCTGGATCGGCTGCAACGCGCCGACGCCGCAGCCCGAGGCCTGCGACGGGCGGGACAACGACTGCGACGGCACGACCGACGAGACCCTCGAGCGGCCCTGCGCCAGCGCCTGCGGCGCGGGGGTCGAGACCTGCCTCGGCGGCAACTGGCTCGACTGCAGCGCGCCCCAGCCGCGGCCCGAGGTGTGCAACAACGCCGACGACGACTGCGACGGGTCGGTCGACGAGGCGGTCGTGCGCGGCTGCAGCTCGGTCTGCGGCGACGGGCAGGAGGTCTGCGTCGACGGCGCCTTCCAAGGCTGCGACGCGCCGCCGCCCCAGGCCGAGGTCTGCAACGGGCAGGACGACGACTGCGACGGCAATACGGACGAAGACGTCTTCGTCGACTGCGAGACCGCCTGCGGCGCCGGGCGACGGCGCTGCGTCGGCGGTCAGCTCACCGTCTGCAACGCCCCGGCGCCGACCGACGAGCGCTGCGACGGCGAAGACAACGACTGCGACGGCGAGGTCGACGAGGGCGTGCAGCGGCTGTGCCGCACCAACTGCGGCGACGGCATGGAGGTCTGCCGCGACGGCGCCTTCGTCGACTGCGACGCGCCGCAGCCCCAGGACGAGGAGTGCAATCAGGTCGACGACGACTGCGACGGCGTCGTCGACGAGCGGGTCACCCGCACCTGCCGCAACGCCTGCGGTGAGGGCAGCGAGACCTGCATTGGCGGCGCGTTCGAGGGCTGCACGGCGCCCGAGGCGGTCGAAGAGATCTGCGACGGGCTCGACAACGACTGCGACGGGCTGGCCGACGAGGCGCTCACCCGGCCGTGCAGCACCGTCTGCGGCGAAGGCATCGCCACCTGCCGCGAGGGGCGCTACGTCGACTGCACCGCGCGCCAGCCGCGGGCGGAGCAGTGCAACAACGCCGACGACGACTGCGACGCGCGGGTGGACGAGGCGGTGACCCGCTCGTGCCAGACCCTCTGCGGGCGGGGCCAGGAAGAGTGCATCGACGGCGCGTTCTCGAACTGCTCGTCGCCCGACCCCGAGGACGAGACCTGCAACGACGCCGACGACGACTGCGACGGCATCGTCGACGAGGGCCTGACGGTGGCCTGCCGCGGCGAGTGCGGCGCCGGCGTGCGGCGCTGCATCAACGGCGCGCTGACCGAGTGCAACGTGCCCGAAGGCGCCGACGAGATCTGCGACGGCCTCGACAACGACTGCGACGGGGCCATCGACGAAGGCTCGATGTGCGGCGCCGGCTCGACCTGCTACCGCGGGCAGTGCGCCGAGCCGTGCGACGACGGCGAATGCCTCGGGGCCGGCCTGCGCTGCGTCGAGGGCTTCTGCATCGACGACCCCTGCGACGACGTGCAGTGCGAAGGCACGCTGTTCTGCTTCAACGGCGACTGCGTCGATCAGGCCTGCCTCGGCGTGGCCTGCCAGGAAGGCGACGTCTGCTCGAACGGGGTCTGCGTCACCCGCGACTGCTACTTCGACGGCTGCGAGGCCCCCGGCACGGTGTGCATCGACGGGGCCTGCGTCGAGGACGCCTGCGCCGGCATCGGCTGCGCCGAGACCGGTTTCTGCCGCGACGGGCTGTGCGTGCAGAGCTGCGCCGGCGTCGCCTGCGCCGACGACGAGCGCTGTGAAGACGGCGAGTGCGTCGAAGACCCGTGCGGCCCGGTGACCTGCGCGGCGGGCGACGTCTGCGTGCAGGGCATCTGCACCCCCGACCCGTGCGCCGACGTGCGTTGCCCGTCGTACGCCGTCTGCCGCGAGGGGCTGTGCGTGCACGACGGCTGCCGCGAGATCGACTGCCCCGACGGCCAGCGCTGCGAAGACGAGCAGTGCGTCGCCGGCTCGGGGCCGGGTGATCCGTGCGCCGACGTGCAGTGTGGGGACGGCGAGATCTGCGAGGACGGCGTATGCATCGACCAGCTCTGCGTCGGCGTCATCTGCGACCCCGGGCAGACCTGCGAGGCCGGGGTCTGCATCGGCGAGCCGTTCCGGCCCGAGATGGGGCCCGATCCCGAGCCGGGGGCCGAGCCCATCGGCGCCAGCGAGATCGACGTCGGCATGGACGTGGACTCGGGCGGCGGCGGCTGCACCTGCTCGGCCGCCGAGGGCGGCGGCATCGGCTGGCTGCTGCTGCTCGCGCCGCTGGGCCTGACGACTCGCCGACGGAGGAAGAAGTGACGATGGGCGGCACAGTGGACCGCGGCACAGTGGACCGCATCAAGGTGGACCGCATCAAGGTGGACCGCATCACGGTGGAGCGCAGCACGCTGGACCCCCGGCGCTGGGCGTGGCTCGGCTGCGTTCTGGTCGCCGGCTCGGCGCTGCTCGCCTCCGGCTGCGAAGACGTCAACCCGGGGCGCCCGATCGACGGCGGCATGCCCGAAGTCGGGCCGGTGGACATCTGTCCGACCACCGGCATCCCCATCGGCCCCGAGCGCTGCGACGGGCGGGACAACGACTGCGACGGCAACGCCGACGAAGGGTTCGACCTGCAGAACGACCCCGACAACTGCGGGGCCTGCGGCGACGCCTGCGACTTCGGCAATACGATCACCGCCTGCGCCAACGCCGAGTGCATCGCGATCGCGTGTCCGCCCGGCTTCGCCGACGACGACGGCGACCTGACCAACGGCTGCCCGATCGACCTCGAAGAGCGCTGCGGAGAGCAGGGCCCCCAGCCCGAGACCTGCAACGACGAGGACGACGACTGCGATGGGCGCGAGGACGAGAACTTCGACAAGACGGTCAACATCCAGCACTGCGGCGCGTGCGGCAACGTCTGTCAGTTCCGCAACGCCGTGCCCTTCTGCGACGTCGGCCGCTGCCGCATCCGCCGCTGCGAGCCGGGCTGGGGCAACGCCGACCGCGACGACAGCAACGGCTGCGAGTTGGTCTGCCGGCCGATGAACCCCGGCCCCGAGGAGTGCGACGGCGAGGACAACGACTGCGACGGGGACACCGACGAGGGCTACGACACCGAGACCGATCCCGAACACTGCGGGGCGTGCGGGGTGCGCTGCGGCTTCGCCAACGCCGCCGCCCGCTGCGTCGACTCCGAGTGCGTGCTCGAGCGCTGTGACGAGGGCTTCGTCGACCGGGACGGCGACGATCGCAACGGCTGCGAGCAGTTCTGCGTCGAGAGCAACGACGGCATCGAGATCTGCGACGGGCAGGACAACGACTGCGACGGCGTCGTCGACGACGGCTTCGACCTGCAGAACGACCCCGAGAACTGCGGCGGCTGCGGGTCGGACGATACGCACGTCTGCCGCCTGCCCAATACGGTGCCCACCTGCACCGATGGGGCCTGCAGCACCGCCAACTGCGTCGAGGGCTTCACCGACGCCGACGGCGAGCCCGAGAACGGCTGCGAGACCGTCTGCGAGATCGCCAACGAAGGCGACGAGATCTGCAACGGCGTCGACGACGACTGCGATGGACGGGCCGACGAAGACTTCGACCTGCAGGCCGACGCGGAGAACTGCGGGCAGTGCGGCACCACCTGCGCGTACGACAACGCGACCGGCCGCTGCGAAGAGGGCCGCTGCCTGCTGCCCGCCGAGGGCTGCGACGACGGCTGGGTCGACGCCGACCAGGATCCGCTCACCGGCTGCGAGTACGCCTGCGTGCCCAACGGGGTCGAGGATTGCAACGGCGTCGATGACGACTGCGACACCTTCACCGACGAGGGCTACGACATCTTCCGCGAGCTCGACCACTGCGGCGGCTGCTATCAGGCGTGCGAGACCCCCAACGCGATCGCGGTGTGCAACGTCGGCGAATGCGAGATCGGCGGCTGCGATCCGGGCTGGTTCGACGCCGACTTCGAGGTGGAGAACGGCTGCGAGCTCGAGTGCGAGCTGACCAACAACGGCGTCGAGCTGTGCGACGGCGTCGACAACGACTGCAACGAGGTGGTCGACGAGAGCTTCGACCTGACGAGCGACGCGCTGCACTGCGGGCAGTGCGGCAACGCCTGCGTCTACCCCAACGGGCGCACCGCGTGCGTCGACTCCACCTGCCGGGTCGAGGGCTGCCTCGACGGCTGGTTCGACGCCAACGGCGACATCGACGACGGCTGCGAGCTGCGCTGCGTGCTGTCCAACGGCGGGGTCGAGGTCTGCGACAACGCCGACAACGACTGCAACGGCCAGATCGACGACGGCTTCGACCTCGGCCGCGACCTCGACAACTGCGGGGCCTGCGGCAACGCCTGCGACTTCGCCAACGGCCAGGCGCTGTGCATCGAAGGCCGCTGCGCGCTGACCAACTGCAACCCCGGCTGGGCCGACGTCAACCGCGACCCCACCGACGGCTGCGAGTATCGCTGCGAGGACGGCGAGGTCGGCGGGGTCGAGTTCTGCAACGGGGCCGACGACGACTGCGACGGCATCACCGACGAAGGCTTCGACCTGCAGACCGACATCGACCACTGCGGGGCCTGCCTGCGGGCGTGCGACGTGCCCAACGGCAACCCTTTCTGCAGCGACGGCGAGTGTCAGATCCTCAGCTGCCTGCCCGGCGCCGTCGACCTCGACGACGAGGTGGACAACGGCTGCGAGTGCCGGACATCCAACGGCAGCATCGAGATCTGCGACGGCGCCGACAACGACTGCAACGGCGTCGTCGACGACCCCGAGCGGGTCGTGCCGCCGCCCGAGGCCGCCTGCCAGGACCTCGGCGTCTGCCGCGGCATCTCCCCGATCTGCGCCAACGCCCGCTGGACCTGTGACTACGGCGGCGACTGGGAGGCCGAGGAGTCCCGCTGCGACGGGCTCGACAACGACTGTGACGGGGCGATCGACGAGGCCTTCGTCGAGCTCGGGCGGCCGTGCAGCGAAGGCGAGGGCATCTGCCGCTCGGAGGGCATCATCGAGTGCAGCGGGCTCGGCGAGGTGGCCTGCACCGCCATCGCCGCCAACGAGCGCCAGCGCAACGAGACCTGCAACGGGCTCGACGACGACTGCGACGGCATCGTCGACGAAGACTCCGACGTGCTCGTCGACGTGCCCGCCGGCGGCGGCGTAGCGGCGTTCTCGATCTACGTCTACGAGGCCAGCCGCACCGACGCCGAGGCCGGCAGCCCCGGCCAGAGCTTCGCCCGCGCCTGCTCGAAGGCGGAGGTCATGCCCTGGACCACCGTCGACTACGCCACCGCCGTCGACGCCTGCGCCGCCGCGGGCATGCGCCTGTGCACCGCCGCCGAGTGGGGCCGGGCGTGCGCCGGGCCCGCCGGTCAGGCCTACCCGTATGGCGACGTCTTCGACGACCAGCGGTGCAACGGCCAGGCCTACGACACCGACCCCGACGCGCCCGGCAACCAGGACGACACCCTGCCCACCGGCACGCTGCCCCGCTGCAGCCGCGATCTGGGCGGCGGGCCGGTCTTCGACCTCAGCGGCAACGTCTGGGAGTGGACCAGCCAGGACCTCTCGCCGGGCCAGGACGGCAGCGCGCGGGCGGTGCGCGGCGGCAGCGCCGGCAACATCGACGGGGGCCTGACCTGTGATTTCTCCAACGCCTCGCCGCCTGCCGCGTCCCGCTCGAACATCGGCTTCCGCTGCTGCGGACCGCCGCGTTGAGCGGTCGGGCGCCGAAGCGATCGAAGACCGAATGCGGTCTGGTCGACCAAAAGTGACGTTCCGGTAGAAGCCGGTCTCGGGCGCGGCGGCTGGCTGGCGTGCACCGGCTGCATCTGCGATGCTCGGCCTTCACCCGGCCGCCCGGCGCGGCGGCCGCCAGCGTAACCGCGGAGTGACGCGATGTCGGGGCCCGAGACGCTCCCCCACGACCGAAGCGCAGACGCCCCCTACGTGATCGCGCTGTGCGCGTCCGCCGGCGGTCTGTCGGCGTTGTCGGGCTTCTGCGCCGCGCTGTCCGAGGGGATCGACGCCGCCATCGTGGTCGTGCCGCACCTCGCGCCGGACCAGCCCTCGGGCATGGTGCGTCTGCTCGCGCGGCAGACCGACCTGCCGGTCAAGGCGATCAAGGACGGGCAGACGGTCGAGCGCGGGGTCATCCACGTCCTGGTGCCGGGCCACGTCGTGCGCCTCGACGGCGGCCGGTTGAGGCTGCGCATCGACCGCGGCGGGCCGCTGTCGATGCCTATCGATCGCTTCTTGATCTCGATGGCCGCCGATCGTGGCCGGCGCTGCGCCGCGGTGATCCTGTCGGGCACCGGCACCGACGGGGTGCGCGGCATCCGCGCCGTGCACCGCTCCGGCGGCAAGGTGCTCGTCCAGGCGCCCGGCGACGCGCGCTTCGACGGCATGCCCCGCGAAGCGCTGGCGACCGGGGTCGTCGACGTCGTCGGCCCGGCGGGTGAGCTCGCCCTGCGGCTGCAGGAGACCTCGGAGCGTGACGCCGAGAGCCCGCGGCTCGTCGTCGGCGATACCATGGCCCAGACGCTGGCCGACCGCCTCTCGCCCGACGGGCCGGTCGACTTCCACCGGTTCGAACCGATGGTCTTCGCCGAAGCCCTGCGGACGCGCATGGCGGCCACCGGTGTCGTGGACGCCGAGCGCTACCTCGACCTGCTCGACGAGCGGCCGCTCGAAGTCGACGCGCTGCGCCTCGCGCTGCTGACCCGCAGCCGCAGCTTCTTCGACGACGCGACCTTGTTCGAGACGCTCGTCGGCCGCACCCTGCCGACCCTGCTGGCCCAGCTCGGGCAGCGCAAGGAGCTGCGGGTGTGGTGCGTGGGCTGCGGCACCGGCGAGCTGGCCTACAGCCTCGGCATGATCATCATCGAAGCCCTCGAGACCCGCGGGCTGCGCGGGGTCGAGCCGCGCATCTTCGCCACCGACGTCGACGAGGCCGGGCTCGCGTTCGCCCAGGACGCGCAATACCCGATCAACGCCGCCGACGAGATCGGCCCGGCGCGGGTCGAGCGGCACATGGTGGCCGAGGGCCAGAGCCTGCGGGTGCGGCGCGCGTTGCGGCGGCATGTGGTCTTCGCCCGCCACGACGTGCTCACCGATCCGCCGTTCGCCCGCCTCGACCTCGTCGTCTGTCGCGGTATGGCCAGCCGCCTGCGGCGCCCCTTCCACGACCGCTTGATGGCCCGGCTGCACTTCGCGCTGCGCGACGACGGGCTGCTGGTGCTCGGCGAAGGGGAGGGCGGTGACTTCAGCGAGTTCGAACTGGTCGACAGCCGGGCCCGGGTGCTGCGCCGGCGGCCGGTGGGCGCCGGTCGGTCGGGCTCGGGCTTTCGCGACGACCGCGCCGACACCGCGAGCCAGCCCCGGGAGGTGCTCGTGGCGCGGCTCGAAGCCAGCGAGCTGGCCAACGAGCAGCTGCAGGCGCTCAACGCCGAGCTGCAGGCCTCGCTCGCCGAGCTGCGCGGGGCCAACGCCGGCCTGCAGGTCGAGCACGAGCGGCTGGCGCTGCTGGCCCAATCGTTCGAGCGCACGATCCACGACGAGCAGCAGCTCACCCGGCTGGTGGGCGACCTGCTCGCCGGCACCGGGCTGGGCGCGATCGTCTTCGATCAGCGGCGGGTGATCCGCTGGGTCGCGGCCCCGCCGTCCATGGACGAACGCCTGCCGCTGTGGGCCGGCATTCGCGTCGACGACCTCGACGACGACCGGCTGCGGCGGGCGCTGCAGGACCTCATCACCGGCTATGCGCCCGACGGGAGAGCCCAGGTCGCCTTGGACGCGGCCTCGCTGCGCCTGGCCGCTCGCCCGGACCTCATGCCCGCCGATGAGGGTCGAGTGATCACCATCGAGGTCTTGCCGAACGATGGCGCCTGACGACAACGAATCCCTCGACGAGGCCCGCCTCGACCACGTGCTCGACGAGCTGCGCAACTCGCAGCTCGAGCTCGAAGCCCAGAACATGGCCCTGCGCGAGGCCCAGACCGCGCTGGCCGACTCCCGCACGCGCTACCTGCGGCTGTTCGAGCTGGCCCCGGTGGGCTTCATCGTCATCGACCGCGGCAGCGTCATCCGGCGCATCAACCGGGTCGGCGCGTCGATGCTCGGGCTGAGCGTCGAGACCGCCGGCGGCAAGCCGCTCTTGGCGTTCATCACCGAGCGGCATCACGTCTCGCTGATCAACTGCCTGTCCAATACCCTGCGCACCACCCACCGCGAGGTGCTCGAGATCGAGCTGCTCGGCGTGCGCGCTCGCCGGCGCTCGGTGCGCGGTGAGTTCGTCGCCCTCGACGAGCACCGCGGGCTGGTCATGGCGGCGTTCATCGACGTGACCGAGCAGCGCGAGGCCACCCGGGCCCTGCTCGAGAGCGAGGAGCGCTACCGCCAGCTCTTCGACGCCAGCCGCGACGCGCTGCTGCTCGTGCGCAGCGACGGCCGCCTCGCCGAGGCGAACAGCGCCGCCGGCGAGCTCTTGATGTCGCCGCCGGCGGCCCTCGCGGGGCGCTATCTCGACGAGCTGATCGACGACGCCGAAGAGCTCGGCAGCGGCGGCGACGCGCCGCGCGAGACCTGGGCCCGGCGCAGCGGCGGGCAGGCGACGCCGGTGGAGATCGCCGTCTCGCCGGTGATGCTCGACGGGCGCTCGATGCACCTCGTCAGCCTGCGCGACATCTCCGACCGCAAAGCGGCCGAGAGCCGGCGGCGCGCGCTCGAGGCCCGGCTGCACGAGGCCCATCGGCTGGAGTCCATCGGCACCCTCGCCGGCGGCGTCGCCCACGACATGAACAACCTGCTGACGGTGATCTCGTCGATCGCCTCGGTGCTGTGGGACGACTTCGGCGAGAACGCCGAGTACAGCGAAGACCTGACCGACATCCTGCAAGCCTGCCGTCGCGGGCAGGAGCTGACCCGCAACCTGCTCGGCTTCGCCCGCAAGTCGACCTTCATCCGCAAGCGCATCGGCGTCGGCACGGTCTTCAACGAGGTCGTCAGCCTGCTGCGGCGCACGATTCAAGGCGTCGAGTTCGTCGTCGAAGCCGCCGAAGACATCGACGTGCTCGTCGACAAGACCAACTTCTCGCGGGCCATCATGAACCTCTGCATCAACGCCCGCGACGCCCTCGGCGGGCAGGGGCGGGTGGTGATCAGCGCCCGGGTGGTCGAGCCGCCGCCCGAGCTGCCCGAAGAGGTGGCCCACGACGGCACCTTCGTGCGCATCGGCATCGCCGACGACGGCTGCGGCATGGACGCGCCGACGGTGGCCCGCGCGTTCGAGCCGTTCTTCACGACCAAGGCCGCCGGCTCGGGCACCGGCCTCGGCTTGTCGATGGTCTACGGCATGGCGCGCAGCCACGGGGGGTGGGCGCGTATCGACAGCGCGCCCGGGCAGGGCACCGAGGTGGTGCTGTTCCTGCCGTCGCTCGACGAGGGCATCCGCGACGTCAGCGAGACCCGGCCGGTGCCGCTCATCGCCGTCGAGCGCAGCAATACCGTGCTGCTCGTCGACGACGACGACTCGGTGCGCCGCTCGACGGCCCGCCTGCTCGAGCGGCTGGGCTTCACCGTCTTCATCGCCGGCAGCGGCCCCGAGGCGGTGACCACCTTCCGCGCGCGCCGCTCGCGCATCGACGTGGTCGTGCTCGACATCCTCATGCCCGGCATGGACGGCTACGAGACCCACGACGCCCTGCGCGAGGTCGACGCCGACGTGCCGATCTTGCTGTATTCGGGCTACGCCGACGGCGAGCGCCGCGGCGGCAACCGCACCTTCGACCAGCGCACGGGTTTCCTGGCCAAGCCGTTCTCGCCGGGGGCCCTCGAAGCGCAGCTCGACCTGCTCATCCGCTCGCGGCTGCCGTGACGCGCGCTCGCCCCGCATGAGGCGGATGTGGCTGCCGCTGCTGCTGGCCGCCGCCGGCTGTGGCCCCGCGCCGGCGCTCCAGACCCGCACCGCCGCCGACGGCTCGACGATCATCGAGCGCGAGGCCGCCCTCGACGCCATGGGCCGCATCGACCGGCTCGTCGACGGGTTCTACCTGGCGTACCCCGACGCCGAGGCGATGAAGGCCCGGGCCCGCGGCGAGACCGTCAGCGGCCCGCCGCCGCCCGCGGGGCTCGCGCTGCACGGGGTGCAGACCGACAGCTGGGTCGGCCAGCTCGGGCTGCGGGAAGGGGACATCCTGCAGCGGCTCGACGGCAGCCCGATCGACAGCCCGACGGCGCTGATGGCCGCCGCGTGGCGCCTGCGCGGTCGGCTCGCCGAGGGCGCCGACTGGGCCTTCGAGGCGCAGATCGTGCGCGATGGCCGCCCGCAGACCTTGCGCTATGTGGTACGTGGTACGCAGCCGTCGACCTAGACCCGGCGGCCGACGCAACGCACCGGAGAGCCCCATGGAAGCCACGTCCCCCGAGCTGACCGACGCCCTGACCATGGCCCTCGCCCTGCCGTTCGTACCGGTGGGGTTGGCCACCGTGCTGCCCTGCGCCTTGAGCGTCGGCAGCGTGTTCGTGTTCGGCTTCGGCCTCTTCATCTGACCCGTCATCCGAGCGCGGCCGCGGCCGCCCCGCGAGATCCCATGTTGACCGCCCACGTCGAACGCCGCCGCCGGCTGATGGCCCGCCTCGATCGGCCAGCGCTGATCGCCGCCGGCGCGCCGCAGCCGCGCAACTACCCGGCCAATACCCAGCCCTTCCGCGCCAGCAGCCACTTCCTCTACCTCGTCGGGCGCCCGCTGCCGGGCTGCTTCCTGCTGCTGGCCGACGGCGAGGCGACGCTCTACCGCGAGCCGCCGCCGCCCGACGACGCGCTGTGGCATGGGCCGCAGCCCGACGCGGCCGAACTCGGAGAGGCGCTGGGCCTGAAGTTGGCGCCGCTCGACGCCTTGCGGCTGCCGCCGGATACGATGAGCCTGCCCGCGATGGACGCCGCCACCGTCGCCCGGCAGAGCCGCCTGCTGGGGCGCGCGCTGACGCCGGGGCGCATCGACCCGACCGACCTGCCGCTGGCCGACGCGATGATCGCGCTGCGCCTGCGCCACGACGCCGCCGCCGTCGCCGAGCTGAGGGCCGCCGCCGAGGCGACCGTCGCCGCCCACCGCGCCGCCCGCGCCGCCCTGCGGCCGGGCATCGCCGAATACGCCGTCTGGGCCGAGATGCAGGCCGAGTTCACCCGCCGCGGCATGGGCGCGGCCTACGCCCCCATCGTCACCCGCCGCGGCGAGGTGCTGCACGAGCGCGGGCTGCACCGCACCCTCGAAGCGGGCGATCTGATCCTGATCGACGTCGGCGCCGAGACCGCCGGCGGCTGGGCGGCCGACGTCACCCGCACCTGGCCCGTCGGCGGCCCGCTCAGCCCGACGCAAGCCGAGCTGCATCGGGTCGTGCGCGACGCGCAGGCGGCGGCGATCGCGGCGGTGAAGCCCGGCGTGCGCTATCGCGACGTGCACCTGACCGCCGCTGTGAGCCTCGCCGCGGGCCTGGTCGAGCTGGGCATTCTGCGCGGCGATCCGCACGAGCTGGTCGCCGACGACGTGCACGCGCTGTTCTTCCCCCACGGCATCGGCCACCTCATCGGCCTCGACGTGCACGACATGGAAGACCTCGGCGACCGCGCCGGCTACGGGCCCGGCTTCACCCGCAGCGCGCGCTTCGGGCTGGGTTATCTGCGCCTCGACCGCGTCCTCGAGCCGGGCATGGCGGTGACCATCGAGCCCGGCTTCTATCAGGTGCCGGCCATCCTCGACGACCCGGCGCGCGACCCCGGCGACCGGCTCGATCGGGCCACGCTGGCGAAGTTCGCCGATGTGCGCGGCATCCGCATCGAAGACGACGTGCTCGTCACCGCCGACGGCGCCGACGTGCTCACCGAGGCCCTCGCCCGCGTCTGACCCGCTCCCCGGAGACATGCTCATGCAGACGCCCCGCCTGCTCGCCGCGGCCCTCGCGCTGGCCTGCGCCGCCTGCGGCTCGACGCCCACGCCGGTCGCCGCGCCCGTCGAGACGCGCCCGACGCCGGGCCTGAAGGCGGCCGCGACGCCCGTCGGGCAGCTCGCCGACGACTACTGGGCCGAGTTGATGCGGGTCGCGCCCACATGGGCCTCGTATCGCGGCGATCGCAGCCGCGACGCCGAGCTGCCCGACTACGGGCCCGCCGCGCGCGAGGCCCACGACGCCGCGCTGCGCGGCCTTCTCGAGCGGGCCGGCGCCATCGATCGCGCCGCCCTCGACGAGCGGGAGCGGCTGATCCTGGCCACGCTGGTCGAGCGCATCGAGCAGCACTTCGCCGACCGCGAGGCGTGCGGCGACTACGCCTGGGCCGTCGACCAGCTCAACGGTCCGCAGAGCTGGCTCGGCGAGCTGCCGTCGTATCACGTCGTCGACGGCGAGCGGCGGGCCCGCGACCTGGTCACCCGCTATCGCGGCTTCCCGCGGCTGTTCGGCCAGCAGACCGACAACCTGCGCGGCGGCCTGAAGGCGGGGCGCACCGCGGCCCGGATCAACGTCACCCGGGTCATCGCCCAGCTCGATCGCATGGTGCAGGCGCCCCTGACCGACGACCCGTTCCTCACCCGGCCCCTCGAGCAGGCCGCCGCCCTGGCCGCGCCGCCCTACGCCGGCTTCGAGGCCGACCTGCGCAGCGCGGTCGAGCAGGCGGTGCGCCCGGCGCTCGCGGCCTATCGCGACTTCCTGGTGGCCGAGGTCCTGCCCGCCAGCCGGCACGCGCCGGGCATCGGCGGCCTGCCCGGCGGCGCGGCGTGTTATCGCGCGGCGATCGCCTACCATACCGGCCTCGACCTCGACGCCGAGGCGATCCATCGCATCGGGCTCGACGAGGTGACCCGCATCCGGGCCGAGATGCAGGCGGTGGCCGCCGAGCTGGGCCACCCCGACGTCGAGGCGGCGCTCGCCGCGCTGGCGGCCGATCCGGCCCAGAGCCGCCCGACCGAGCAGGCGCTGCTCGACCACAATACCGCGCTGCTCGCGCGGGCCCGGGCGGCCCTGCCGCGGGCCTTCGGGCGCCTGCCGAAGACGCCGGTCGAGCTCAAGGCGATGGAGGCCTACCGCGCCCCCGACGCGCCCGCGGCCTATTACTACGCGGCCCCCGACGACGGCAGCCGCCCGGCGTACTACCTGCTCAATACCCACCAGCCCGAGACCCGCCTGCTCTACAAGATGCCCGCGCTGGCCTGGCACGAGGCCATCCCGGGGCATCACCTGCAGATCGCGCTGGCCCGCGAGGCCGCCGCGCTGCCGGCCTTCATGCAGAACACCGGCTTCACCGCCTTCACCGAGGGCTGGGCGCTCTACGCCGAGAAGCTGGCCGGCGAGCTGGGGCTGTATCACGACCCGGCCGAGCGCATGGGCGCGCTGACCTACGAGATCTGGCGCGCGGCGCGGCTGGTCATCGACACCGGCCTGCATCACCACGGCTGGACCCGGCAGCAGGCCATCGACTATCTGCAGCGCCACACCGGCCACGACCCGGGCGAGGTGATCAACGAGATCGACCGCTACATCGTCTGGCCCGGGCAGGCGCTGGCCTACACCCTGGGCCAGCTCGAGATCAGCGCGCTGCGCGCCGAGGCCGAGAAGGCCCTCGGCGACCGCTTCGACCTGAAGGCGTGGCACGACCGGCTGCTGCGCGACGGCGCGATCCCGCTGTCGGTGCTGCGGCGCCAGATGAGCGCGTGGGTCGCCGCGCGGGCCGAAGCCGCCCGAATCGCTCAGTAGCGCTCGACGAGCCCCTGGAAGCTCGCGCCGCGGGCGGCCGGGCGAAAGTGCCCCGCCGCGGTCTGTTCGAGAAAAGCGGGCGTCGTCTCGCCCTCGGCCACGACGCGGATCGGCCGCGGCCCCGACCGGCCGTCGAGCGGCACGTGGCGGTAGCGGATCTCGATGTGCTGGCCCGGCTTCAGGCCGCTGGCGCTGCGGGTGACTTCGCCGACCTCGGCCTTCAGCGTCACGTCGCGGCCGTCGCACAGCCAGAACCAGCAGATCGACGTCTCGACCGCCTGCACCCGCAGCACGACGGCCTCGGGCGCCGACTGCTGCATGCTGCGGTAGGCATCGGGGGGCAGCTCGGCGCGGGCCGTCGAGGCGAGCGCGAGGCCCAGCACCGACAGGCACAGCACCGACAGGCCCAGCGTGAACAGATATCCGGCGTGCATGGGGTTTCGCATGGCCCGAGCGTGCCCGTCCCGACCGCCGTTGACAAGCGGGCTCCGTATTGGCCCGTAGCATCGCTGCCCGGATCGTGCGAGCCTGTCAGCGACACGGTGAGGGGAAGCGGGATGAGCGACGAGGAGACGACGCCCCGGCGGCGCTGGACCAGGGTGCTGGGCGTCGTGCTCGGCGGCCTGGCGGTTTTGATCGTGCTGGCCGGGGCGGGGTTGACCATCGTATTGCGCGGCAGCCTGCCCGACCTGATGGGCGAGATGAGCGCGCCCGGCCTCAAGGGCCCGGTGACCATCGAGCGCGACGCGCAGGGCGTGCCGACCCTGACCGCCGACGACCGGGTCGATCTGGCCTACGCCGCCGGCTTCCTGCACGGGCAGGAGCGCTTCTTCCAGATGGATCTCACCCGGCGGGCCGCGGCCGGCGAGCTGTCGGCGCTGTTCGGCGAGCGGGCGCTGAAGTTCGACCAGTCCCGGCGGATCCACCGCTCGCGGCACGTCGCCGAGCAGGCCATCGCCGCGCTGCCCGCCGAGCACGTCGCGCTCGTCGAGGCCTACGCCCGCGGGGCCAACGCCGGCCTCGGCGCCCTGGGCACGCTGCCCTTCGAGTATCAGCTGCTCGGCCAGGACCCCCGACCGTGGGCGCCGGTGGACACCGGGCTGGTCATCCTGGCGATGTTCTACGACCTGCAGGACGAGAGCGCCCGCTACGATCGCATGCGCGGGGTGATGCGCGAGGCGCTGCCGCCGGCGATGGCCGACTGGCTCGTGCCCCGGGGCAACGCCCGCTGGGACGCGCCCATCGACGGCGAGGCGGTGCCCATCGCCGAGATGCCCGGCCCCGAGGTGGTCGATCTGCGCACCATGCCCCAGTGGCAGGCGCTGCGCGACGGCGCGCAGGCGGCGGTGACCGTCGACGGCTCGGGCTGGATGATCGGCAGCAACTCGTGGGCCGTCGCCGGCAGCCGCAGCCGCCACGGCGGCGCGATGGTGGCCAACGACATGCACCTCAACCTGCGCATCCCGATCATCTGGTATCGCGCTGCCTGGAACTGGAAGGTCGACGGCGAAGCGCGCCGCATCGACGGGGTGACCCTGCCCGGCGGGCCGGTGGTCGTCGTCGGCAGCAACGGCCACGTCGCCTGGGGCTTCACCAACAGCCAGATCGACACCGTCGACGCGATCCCGCTCGAGCTCGAGGGCGACGGCTACCGCACCGCCGACGGGGTGCAGCCGTTCACCGTGCACCGCGAGACCATCGAGGTCGCCGACGGCAAACCGGTCGAGTTCGAGTACCGCTGGACCCGCTGGGGGCCGGTGGTCGACGCCGAGCACGGCCGACCGACCGCCGTGCGCTGGATCGGGCACGAGCCGGGCGCGGTCGACCTGGGCGTGATCGAGCTGGAGGAGGCCCGCACCCTGGACGACGCGCTGTCCGCCGCGCAGCGGGGCGGCACGCCGCCGCAGAACTTCGTCGTCGCCGACGCCAGCGGCCGCATCGCGTGGACCATCATGGGCTTTATACCCGAGCGCTTCGGCCCGACGGCGCAGGCGCCCGCCGAGGAAGCCCCGGATACGCCCGCAGACCCGCCCGAGGCGCCCGCAGACACGCCCGAGGCGCCCGCAGACACGCCCGAGGCGCCCGCAGACACGCCCGAGGCGCCCGCAGACACGCCCGATGCGCCCGCAGATACGCCCGACGCCCCCGCCGACGCCCCGGCAGCGGCCGCAGATGCGCCCGCAGCCCCGGCCGAGCCGCCGCCGCCGCCGCTCTTCCACGGCTACGACGGCCGCTTCCCCCGCTCGTGGGCCGACGGGGCGATCGGCTGGAAGGGCCGCCTGCCGCCCGAACGCTACCCGGCGGTCATCGACCCGCCCGAGGGCCTGATCTGGACCGGCAACGCCCGCATCGTGGGCGGCGAGAGATACGCCGCGCTCGGCGAGGCCTACTACGCCCTCGGGGCGCGGCAGCAGCAGATCCGCGACGGCCTGCGCGCCCGCGCCGCGAAGGGCAAGCTGGACGAGTCCGACATGCTCGCTATCCAACTCGACGATCGGGCGGTCTTCCTCGCCCCCTGGCGCTCGCACCTCATCAGCCTGCTCGGCGACGCCGAGTCGACGCCGCTGCGGGCCCGCGCGCTGCATCACCTCGAGAACGGCTGGACCGGCCGGGCCTCGGTCGACTCGGTCGGCTACCGCCTGGCGCGGGCCATGCGGCTGGGCATCCTCGAGGGCGTCTTCGCCGCGCTCACCGCGCCCGCCGGCGCGCTGCACCCCGAGTTCACCTACATGGAGAAGGGCGCCGAAGGGCCGCTGTGGCAGATGATCACCGAGGAGCCGGCCCACCTGCTGCACCCCGGATACCAGAGCTGGACCGCGTGGCAGCTGGCGTTGATCGACGTCACCCTCGCCGAGCTGACCGCGGGCGAGAGCGACCCGGCCGCCGCCCTCGATACGCGCACCTGGGGCGAGGTCAACGCGATGGCCGTCCGCCACCCCATGGCCGGGGCCCTGCCGGTCTTCGGCGACGCCCTCTCGGCCCCCAAGGACCCGCTGCCCGGCGACAGCCACATGCCGCGCTACCAGTCGGCGGACAACGGCGCCTCGGAGCGGCTGGCGGTCTCGCCGGGCAAGGAGGAGCAGGGCTATCTGCTGCTGCCCGGCGGGCAGAGCGGGCACCCGCTCTCGGAGAACTTCCTCGATCAATACGCCGCCTGGGCCAAGGGCGAGCCGCGCAGCTTCCGTCCGGGGCCGGTGCGGCATACGCTCACCCTGAAGCCCGGCGACTGACTGCACCGCGCGCGCCCCCATGAGCGCCCCGCGCACCTTCGCCCGCCTGCTCGCCGGCCCCGGTGATCCCGACCGACCGCTGCTCGTCGGCGCCGACGCGCAGGGCGACCACAGCCTCGACTTGCGCGCGCTGCGCCGGCTGGCCCGCGGCGCGTATGCCGCCGTGCCCGCCGGCGCCGGGGTGATGCTCGCCCGCGCGCCGGCGTCGCCCGAGGCGCCGCTGGCCGGTCTGTTGTTGGCATTGCTCGCCGCCGGCGTACGGGTCTACCTGCCGGCCACCGTCGGTCCGGAGACCGGCGGGCACCTCGCCGCCTTCGAGCCGTGGGCGATCATCACCGACCAGCGGGCGCTGCCCGGCTTCGAGGGGGCCGGCCGTCAGTTTCGGGCGCAGGTCGACCGCCTCGCCGCCGCCTGCGGTGTGCCTCACCTCGACCTGCTGAGCCATCGCTGGCAGTCAGATGGCATCATCCATTCAAAATCGGATGGATATGGCATCTCGGATGACTGGTGTAATGCATCCACGCATGGAACAGGCCGATCCGATGGCATGCGCGCCCAGGCCGACTGGCCCGCGGCCCTCGCCGAGCGCCCGCCGCGCCGCGACATCCTCTGCCTGACCACCAGCGGCAGCACCGGCCAGCGCGCGGCGCTGCGCTATCACGAGCGGGCGTGGATGGCCTGCGCCGCCGCCTTCGCCGAGGCCGGCCTGCTCGCGCCCGATCTGCTCGGCGGCCCCACCGTCTGCCCCGGCCTGTGCCACTCGATGGGGGTGCGGGCCGTGATGCTGGCGGTCATGGCCCGCGCGCCGATCCTCTTCGTGCAGCCGGAGTCGCTGACCGCCGCCCCCGGCGAGGTCGCCCGCCTGCTGTTGCGCCACCCGCCGCGGCACATCACCGCGGGTCCGGCGCTGCTCGGCGCGCTGGCGGCGCTCGCCGACGTCGAGCCGGCGCTGCGCCGGGTCGTGCGCGGCCTGCGGGTGGCCGTGGCGAGCGGCGCGCCCTTCGACGCCCGCCTCGCCGCGCGGCTGCCCGGCGTGCGGCTGGCCAACGCCTTCGGCACCAGCGAGACCCAGCAGGTGAGCACGACCCTGCTCGACGCCGGCGCGCCGCTCGATACCCTCGGCCGCTGTCTGCCCGGCGTGCGGCGAGAGGTGCGCGACGGCGCGCTGTGGGTGCGATCGCCGTTTGCCGCCGCCGGCCTGCTCGGCGCCCCGGATCACGACCCCTGGTGGCCCACCGGCGATCGGGTCGCCGTCGACGCGCATGGGCGCTGGCGGCACCGCGGGCGGCTCGACGACCAGCTCTCGACGGGCATCGGCGTCGAGCTTGACCGCGGCCCGGTCGAGGCGCGCTATGCCGACCTGCCGGGGGTCGCGCTGCTCGTCGTCGAGGCCCACCCCGACTGCCCCGGGCTGCTCGGGCTGGCCTTTCTCGGCGATCGGCCGCTCGATCGACCCGCGCTCGAGGCGGCGCTGCGGGCCCGGGCCCAGGTCGAGCCGCCGCGCGCCCCCTTCGACGCCGATCGGCTGTGGGCGGTGGCGCCGGTGCCGGGCGAGCCGCCGCGCACCGGCCCGGGCAAGCTCGATCGGCGGGCCATCCGCGCCCGCTGGGGCCCGCTGATCGCGCGCCTGGCCGATCCGGCCGTCGCCGAAGGCATCACGCTGGTCGATCCGCTCGATCCCACCGAGGCCGATCCGGCCTGGCCCCGGCGGGCGCCGCGTCTGCGCGCGCTGGGCCTCGACGTGACGGTGCTGGGCGGACGGGGCGATCAGCTGGAGGTCGAGCGGGCCGGCGAACGCTTCACGGTGCTCGATCTGGTCGGCGGGTTCGGGGTCAACCTGCTGGGCCATGGCGATCCGGCCCTGCTCGCCGAGGCCCGGGCGGCGCTCGAAGCGGTCCCGATCGCATGCCAGGGCACCGCCCGACCGGCCGAGGCCGCGCTGTGCCGGGCCCTGGCCGCGCTGCTGGCCCGGCGCACCGCGCGGCGCTGGGCGGTGGCCCTGGCCAATACCGGCGCCGAGGCGGTCGACCTCGCCTTGCGCCATGCCGTGTTGCGGCGGCGCGCGCGGCTCGATGATCATCACCGCGAACTGGCTCGCCGCTTCGGCCGCCACGGGCCCGCGGTGCGCGCCGTCATCGCCCACAACCGCGCGTGTGCCGCCGAGACCCCGCCGATCCTGGTCACCCTGCAGGGCGGCTTTCACGGTACGACCCTCGCCGCGCGCCTCGTCGCCGGCTGCCCCGAGAGGCGGGCGCTGATCGCGCCGCTCGCCGCCGTTCGCACCGTCGAGGTGCCGCGGCATGTCCCGCCCGCGGCCCTCGCCGAGCTCACTGACGCCCGCATCCCGCTGCGCACCCTCGTCGACGGCCCCGACGGCCCCGTCGAGGCCGACTGGCGCCCGTCGAACCTGCTGGCCGTCTTCGCCGAGCCGATCCAGGGCGAGGGCGGGGTCCATCCCATCGCACCCGACGCCTTGCGGCGCCTCGCCGCGCTCGACGCCCCGCTCGTCATCGACGAGATCCAGACCGGCCTCGGGCGGACCGGCGCGTTCCCGTCGGTCGCGGCGCCGGCCGAGGTCTACCTGCTGGGCAAGGCGCTCGGCGGCGGGCTGGCCAAGGTGGCGGCGGTGGCCATCGCCCGGGAGCGGCTGCACCCCGAGTTCGAGCGGGTGCGCGGCTCCACCTTCGCCGGCGACGCGGTCGGGTGTCGGGTGGCGCGCGCGGTGGTCGAGCGGGTCGAGCAGGACGATATCCCGGCGCGGGCGGCGACCGTCGGCGCGGCGATCGGCGACCGGCTGCGGGCGCTGGCGGCGCGCTGGCCGGCGGTCATCGCGGACGTGCGCGGTCGCGGGCTGATGTGGGGGATCGAGCTGCGCCCGCCCGTCGCGCCCGATCCGATCACCGGGGCGCTGGCCGCCGAGGGCTGGGGCGCGGTCGCCGCCAGCTGGCTGCTGCATCGGCATCGGCTGCGGGTGCTGCCGACGACCGCCGCGCCCTGCGTGCTGCGCATCGCCCCCTCGGTGGGCTTCGAGACCGCCGACCTCGATACGCTGGTCGCCGGGCTCGACGGGCTCTGCGCGGTGCTCGACTCGGGCGATCTGGCGGCGCTGATCGGGCCCTGGGTCGGTGTATCCATCGAGCCGGTGGCGCCGCCGCGGCCCCCGCCGCGCGCGGACGCGCCGATCGCCCGGGTCGCCTTCCTGCACCCGCTTCAATCCGCCGAGCGGGCCTTGACCCGGGTCGCGCCGGCGTTGGGCCGCCTGCCGCGCGCGCCCCGTCGGCGGCTGCTCGATCGCTTGCAGGGCCTGCTGCTCGGCGCGCCGCTGCCCACATGGCGTCATCGGCTCTTCGAAGGGCGCGTCGAGCTCGACGGCATCACGATCTGCGCGCCGCCCGCGGCGTTCACTCTGGCCCGTCGGCGGGGCGAGACCGAGCCGCTGCGGCGCGCGGTCGACGGGGCCCTGGCCCTCGCCCGGCAGCGCGGCGCGACCGTGGCGGTGCTCGGCGGCGCCACCAGCGCGGTGACCGCGGCCGGCCGCGCCGTGCTGCCCCCGGACGGGCTGCGGGTGGTCACCGGCAATACGTTCACCGTCGCCGCGATCCTGCACGGTCTCGAAGCCCGGGTGGCGGCGCTGGGCGCTGCGCGGTCGACGGTCGCGATCGTCGGCGCGACCGGCAACATCGGCCGCGCGCTCGCCGCCGCGCTGGCCGGCCTGCCCTGGATCGACCGCCTGCTGCTCGTGGGGCGCGCGGGCAGCGGCCCCCGGCTCGCGGCGCTGGCCGGCACGCTGCCCGGGCGGGTCGACCTCAGCGACGACCCGGCCACGCTGCGGCGGGCGTCGGTGATCGTGGCGGCGATCGACGATCCGCGCCCGCTCGACGCCGCCCACCTGCCCGACGGCCCCGCGCTGCTGCTCGACGCCAGCGCGCCGTCGGTGGTGCCGCCCGGCCTGAGCCGCCTGCGCCCGCGGCTGACCGTCGCCTCGATCGGGCGGGCCCGGCTGCCGCACGATCCGACCGTGCGCATCGCCGGCCTCGGTCGCCCGGGCACGATCTACGCCTGCGCCGCCGAAGGGCTGCTGTTGGCGCTCGATCCGGGCTGCTGCCCGCACCCGCTGGTCGGCGCGATCGACGCCGACGCGGTCTGCGCGCTGGCCGAAGCCGGCCGTCGGCTGGGGCTGCTCGGCGGGTGACGCCGCGCGTCATATCCCGGATCGGCTATTCGACTTCACCGGAGATTCGGTAGGCTGGAGCCATACGCGCATGCCCGCGCGCCCTGTCCCTCCCGGAGCATACGATGCACAGACCCTTCGGCCCCCTCGCTGTCGCCTTGCTCGGCGCGCTCTTCGCCCTCACCGGCTGCAAGGCACCGTTCGAGGGCGACCCCGTGCCCGACGGGCCCCGCGACCTCGGCGAGCCGATCGTCTCGGCCCCGCACGTCTGGCGCTGGGTCGACTTCCCCGACAGCAAGTGCGCCGACGGTTCGGCGACGGGCATCGGCGTCAACCTCAGCCCGGGGGCGACGCGGGCGTTCATCTACTTCGAAGGCGGCGGCGCCTGCTGGAACTACGAGACCTGCTTCGGCCCGGTGCCCACCTCGTTCCACCTCGACGGCTTCGACGAGGGCAGCTTCGAAGGCCTCTTGACCGAGGCCTACCTGGCCCAGACGCTCTTCGACCGCCGCGACGCCCGCAACCCGCTGGCCGACGCGCACTTCGTCTTCGTGCCCTACTGCACCGGCGACGCCTTCATGGGCAACGCGGTGACCCGCATGAGCGGCCCGCTCGGCATCATCGAGCGCGAGATGCACTTCGCCGGGGCGGCCAACGTGCGCGCCTTCTTGCGGCGGCTCGCGCCGACCTTCGCCGACGTCGACCACGTCGTGCTCTCGGGCAGCAGCGCCGGCGGCTTCGGCGCGGCGTTCAGCTGGTGGACGGTCAAGGACTTCTTCCCCGAGGCGCGGGTCGACGTGCTCGACGACAGCGGGCCGCCCATCGACCCCGCCGGCGATCGCTGGGTCGCCTGGCAGCAGACCTGGGGCGTCGACCTGCCCGACGGCTGCATCGACTGCGACCAGCGGGTCGGCGCGATCATGGATCACGCCCGGCGCACGCTCACCGCGCAGGGGCGCTTCGGGCTGATGAGCTACCGCAACGACGCGATCATCTCGGCCTTCATGGGCCTCGGCCCGTGGGACTTCGAGCAGCGGCTCGGCGCGCTCGCCGACGCCGTCGACGGGGTGCGCAACATCGAGTACTTCATCGCCGACGGGGCGCTGCACACCTTCATGATCATCGGCTTCGACGGCGTGCGCGCGCGCAACGGGCTGCCGCTGTGGCGCTGGGTCGAGCAGATGATCGACGGCGATCCCGACTGGACCTCGGTCCGCTGAAGACTGTCTTCGGATAAAACCGCGGCGGACATCGGTCTGATCGAAGCGTGTCGCCGACGCAGAATCGGTCACCCATCCGTAACTTCGAACCCCTGTCGGGTGTCATCGCCGTGGAGGCGAATGCATGGCCCGACCCAGCGGCACCCGAAACCCCGGCTACGAAGACAAGCGCAGGCGGCTGGCCCAGGCGGCCATCGGCCCGCTGCTCGACCTCGAGAGCCCGCTCAGCCTGCGGCAGGTGGCGCGCTCGGCCGGGGTCAGCGTGCCCACGATGCGGCACTACTTCGACGACCTCGACGGGGTCACCGCGGCCGCCTTCGAACTGATGCGCGAGCAGGGGCGGCCCTACGAGCAGCGGCTGTCGGGTGAGCTCGAGGCGCCGGGCCCGCTCGCGCCGTCGGTGCGCTGGCTCGTGCGCTACGTGCACAACGGCTGGCGCATCGGGGTCGCCCGCATGCACGCGGCGGGCATCGCCCGGGGCCTGGAGAGCGAGCCGCGCGGGCAGGCCTACGTCGACGGCCTGCTCGAGCCCCTGCTGCAAGCGGTCGAAGCCCGGCTGACCATCCACCGGACCCGCGGCGAGCTGCAGCCGGTCGACGTGCGCCAGGCCGCCTTGAGCCTCGTCGCGCCGCTCGTGCTCGCCTGGCTGCATCAAGACGCCCTCGGCGGCGCCACCTGCCGGCCGATGGATCAGGAGGCCTTCGCCGAGGGCCACGTCGCCGGTTGGCTGCGGGGCTACGCCGCCTGAGCGCACCGCGGGCCGTGGTCGCACGGTGACAGCCCGCGTGACTCTGATCACAGAAACCATCATGATGTGCGAGAGGTTTCGACGACGGGGACGATGATGGGCGACTTTCTGCTGGGTCTGTTCGATACCAGTGATTTCCCCGCGCGCTGGTTCTGCGGCGAGTGGAGCGCCGAGCACGGCTGGCTGCACATCACCTCGGACATCGCGATCTTCCTGGCCTACGCGATGATCCCGCTGACCATCGCCTCGTTCGTGCTGCGCCGGCGCGACGTGCCCTTTCCCCGCATCTTCTGGCTCTTCGCCGCGTTCATCTTCTCGTGCGGGTCGGTGCACCTCGTCGAGGCGCTCATCTTCTGGAAGCCGGTCTATCGCCTGTCGGGCTTGATGAAGCTGGGCACCGCGGTGGTCAGCTGGGCGACGGTGGTCGCGCTCTTCCGGGCGATGCCGCTGGCGATGTCGCTGCCCGGCCTCAAGAAGATGAACGCCGACCTCGAAGAGGCCAACGCGCGGCTCGCCGAGGCCAACGGCAAGCTCGAAGAGGCCAACCGCCGATTGCAGGACGAGGTCGCCGAGCGGGCGGCCATCGAGGCGCAGCTGCGCGACAACCAGACCGAGCTCGAGCAGGCCCTCGACGCCTTGCGCGACAAGAACAAAGAGCTGGCCGACTTCACCTACATGGCCAGCCACGACCTGCAGGAGCCGCTGCGCAAGCTGATGTCGTTCAGCGAGCTGCTGCGGGAGGACGCCGGCGACGACCTCGGCCCCGACGCCCAGGAAGATCTGGACTACATCGTCGACGCGGCCGAGCGCATGAAGGCGCTGGTGCACTCGCTGCTGCGGTTGTCGCGGGTGGGCCGCGCTCAGCTCGAGCTGACCGAGGTCGAGCTGGCCCAGGCGGTCGACGAGGCCCTCGAGACGCTGTCGACCCGCATCGAAGACGCTGACGCCGAGGTGGTGCTGCCCGATACGCTGCCGACGCTCACCGCCGACCAGCCGCTGCTGGTGCAGCTCTTCCAGAACCTGATCGGCAACGCGATCAAGTTCGTCGCGCCGGGCACCCGCCCGCGGGTCGAGATCACCGCCAAGGAGGTCGAGCATGGCTGGCTCGTCGGCGTCAAAGACAATGGCATCGGCATCGACCCGGCGCTCGCCGAGCAGATCTTCACCCCCTTCCGCCGCCTGCATACCCGCAGCGAGTACGCCGGCTCGGGCATCGGGTTGTCGATCTGCAAGAAGATCGTCGAGCGGCATGGCGGCGTGATCCGCGTCGAGTCGGCGCCGGGCGAGGGGGCGCACTTCCTGTTCGTGCTCGGCGTCACCGAACCCGAACCGAGCAGCGGCGCGAACTGAGCGGGCCCGAGGTCGCAACGGAGGCTGGCCGATGGCCACAGTCCTGATCGCCGACGACGATCCGGCCGATCGTCGTCTCTTGAGAATGGCCTTCGAGCGCGTCGGCTGTCGGGCGCGCATCGAAGAGGCGGCCGATGGTCGGGCGCTCGCCGCCCGGCTGCGCGGCGATGATCCGCCCGAGCTGATCCTGCTCGATCTCAACATGCCGCACATGACCGACGACGTGCGCCGCCTGCTGCATCGGCCGGGCGGGTCGGGTCCGGTGGTGCTCGTGCTCTCCGGCTCGTCGGCCGAGCGCGACGTGCGCCGCAGCCTGGCCCAGGGCGCGCGGGCGTACATGCGCAAGCCCGACGGGCTCCAGGGCTTCGAGTCGCTGGCCGCAGCGGTGGACGCGTTCTGGCTGCGCACCGCGCGCTTGCCGCCGGTCTTTGCACCCGGAGATGACAAGGCAGGGGGAGGGTCCCGTGGATGACCTCAATCTGGTCCTGCTGGTCGAGGACGACCCGCAAGACGCCATCATCGTTCGTCGCTTCCTCAACCGGGCCCGACGGCGCCGCTTCGCGGTGAGCCATGTCACCCGGCTCGGCGCGCTGCCCGAGGCCCTGCAGGCGGCGGTGCCCGACGTCCTGCTGTGCGATCTGACCCTGCCCGACGCGAGCGGGCTCGAGATGGTGCAGGCGGCGATGCGCCTCGCCTCCGATACGCCGCTGATCGTGCTGACGGGCGTCGAAGACGAAGAGATCGGCCTCAAGGCGATGCAGTACGGGGCGCAGGACTATCTCGTCAAAGGCGACTGCGACGCCCGCGAGCTCGAGCGGGCCATCGTGTACGCCATCGAGCGCAAGCGGCTCGTGCGGCAGATCGAGCACGCGGCGATGCACGACGCGCTCACCGGCCTGCCCAACCGCAGCCTGCTGCTCGATCGGCTGCGCATGGCCACCGCCCGCTGCCGACGCGACGCGACGTCGCTGACGGTGGCCTGGATCGACATCGACGGCTTCAAGGGCATCAACGGCGAGCTGGGGCACGCTTCGGGCGACGTGCTGCTCTCGCTCTTCGGCCGGCGCCTGGCCGAGGCCGTCGACCCCGCCGAGACCGCCGCCCGCATCGGCGGCGACGAGTTCGTCTGCGTGCTCGACGGCACCGACGAGGCGGTCATTGCGCGCATCATCGACGCGCTCGAGGCGCCCTATCGCCTCTTCACCCCCGAGCATCCCGCCGGGCGCACAGTCCAGGTGCGGGTCTCGGTGGGGCTCGCCCGCTTCCCGGGGCATGCCGACACCGCCGAGGGCCTGCTCGTCGTCGCCGATCAGGCGATGTACATCGCTCAGCAGAAGCGCGGCATGCAGCTGGCGTGGTTCGAAGCGACCGGCACGCACGACGGCGTCTGAGGCTCGAGCGCGCCCGCGGGCGCGTGATCAGAGGCCGTGCAGCCACGGATCGAGCAGGCCGACCCCCGCTCCGAGCGCCGCGCCGGCGAGCACATCGGTCGGGAAGTGATTCGCCGCCGAGATCTGGGCGATGCCCGAGGCCAGCGCCAGCGCCGGGCCCACCGTCCAGACCACCCAGCGCCAGGGATCCGTCGGTCGGCGATGGGAGAAGATGCGCGCCGCGCTGACCGCCGCGGCCATCGGCACCGCCGTATGCCCCGACGGGAAAGACGCGTAGTTCACGCCGTCCGGGTTCTGGCCGGGGTAAGGGGCCGGGCCGTACATATAGGGGTAGGGGCGACCGACGGCTGCCTTGAGGCCCGCGGTCAGCAGGCCGGCGATGGCCGCCGATTGCAGCACGATCAGCGCGTCTTCGAAGCGATGCTCGCCGGGCAGCGCCACCGCGGCCAGCGATAGACCCATCGCCCCGGCGAACAGGCCGTCGGCCAGCGGCTCGCCCCATGACAGGGAAGGCTCGACGGCGAAGCGCTCGAAGGCCGGGGCGTCGCTCGGTTCGCACGGGCAGCGCGGCTCGACCAGCGACGGCCCGGCCAGGTGCAGCCCGAGCCAGCCGGCGCCGGCGCCGACCGTCACCGCGGCGTCGATCCACAGCGACCCGGGGGCTGGCTCCTCGACCGGCCGGGGCGCAGGCGCGGCGACCGCGGGCTTTGGCGGTGAGAGGAGGGCGAGCAGGGCGCCGACGAGCACGCCGAAGCGCGCGCCGGCGCGCCGATCCCCTGCGCGGTGCCCCGGCACCCGATCAGAACCCGCGGGTATTCGACGAGATGTGGGTCAGCCCGTCGTAGACCGCGCGGAAGTCGGCCGCGTCGAAGTCGAAGCTCTCCAGGCGGCCCATGCCGTAGCACGAGATCCGCATCTCGAGCCGATCGTCGGCCGGCGTATCGCGCACGTCGATGAAGCCGGCGTCGCCGCCGCGGGGCCAGTTGCCCGGCACCCGCGGCAGGGTCGCCGTCCCCGGATCGCCGGCGACCCAGACCGACCACAGAGGCAGCTCGTAGGTCTCGACCCGATCGCTGGGGGTGCACTCGCCGGGATCATAGACCGTGCGCATCGAGCGGATGACCTCGACCCGGCACAGATCGACCGGCGGGCTGTCGGCGGTGGCCACCGGCGCCCAGCTGAAGTCGAACTCCTGGCGGGTCATCGCCGTCGTATCGAAGAAGCCGGAGAACGCCATCCGGCCGCCATCGGCGCTCAGCGTCTGCCGGTCGAGGATGGCGGTGACCGCGTTGACCTTGCCCTCGGGCACCCGCTCGCCGTCGGTGTAGAGGCCCAGCGCCACGCCCAGGTAGCCCACGTTGCGGAAGATCCCCGCGGGGGCCACGGTGGTCACGTCCAGCGCGACGACGCCATCGGCCCGCACCGGATCGACCTCGTCGGGCGGCGCGCTGTCGAGCCCCATCGGGAAGAGCCGCCCCGCGCCGTCGGCGTCGCTCCAGTCGCCCAGCGAGAAGCACAGCACGCCGGTATCGTCGGGCAGGCCGCTGACGTCGCAGCCGGCGTTGGGCTGCAGGACGCCGGCCACCGGCAGCGTCACGTCGTCCCGGTCGCCGTCCACCGCGAAGTCGGGCAGCGCGCCGATCTCGCGCGGGTCGAGCAGCTCGATGATCGTCGTCAGCCCGGCCCCGTCGAGCAGCGCGTCGATGATGCCCTGCACCGGCACCTTGCCCGCCAGGGCCATCAGCTGATCGCCCTCGGGCACCGCCGGGTAGCGATACAGCGAGAAGCGGTGCTCCTGAATCGTCGCCGGGAAGCCCAACAGCGACTCGGGCTGCTGCGGCACATAGAGGTTGCCCGGCACCAGCGACGGCCCGACCAGATCGCCCACCAGCCCGGGATCGGTGATCGGATCCCAGCAGTCGAAGCGCGAGAGCAGGCGCGGCAGCACCAGGGTCGAGACGAACGGCAGGTCGAAAGACGGCAGCACCAGCGCGAAGTCGGCCTCTTCGTCGCGCTCCAGGTTGTCGAACTCGGTGACCTGACCCTGCAGCAGCGCCACCGGCGCCGGCGGCGGATCGGACTGGCCCAGGCTGATGGTCGCGGCGCTCGCGTCGACGGCGATCAGGGTCACGTTCTCGTAGCCGGTGGCCCCCGCGGTCACCGTCTGCGGCCCGGCGAGCAGGCCGCTCAGATCGGTCGCGACCGCAAGGCCCGCCGCGTCGGTGCGCAGCACGTTGGGGCCGATGCCGTCC
This sequence comes from bacterium, assembly GCA_030427205.1. Lineage (GTDB taxonomy): Bacteria > Myxococcota_A > Bradymonadia > UBA7976 > UBA1532 > JACKDM01. The sequence goes on from JAUHXC010000029.1 coordinate 51,025, forward strand.
TCGCCGCGCATCGCCGCGTCGGGATCGCGCTGCCAGTTGGCCGTCGGCCGGTCGCCCACCAGGACCCAGGCGTCTTCGAGGGGCGTGCCCGAGTCGGCGTCGAGCACGGTGACGCTGACGTTGCCGTCGACCGGGCTGCAGCCGCCGGTCGCCAGCGGCGCGCCCGGGGCCGGGCCGGCGACCACCGCCAGGGTCGGTCGGGCGTTGAGCGAGATGCGCGAGCCGTCGCCGCAGCCGACGCTCACGTCGAACGTCACGTCCCCCGGCGCGGCCGGCGCGGTCACGGGCCGATAGTAGGTGGTGCCCACGCTGCCCAGCGGGCCCATCGGCGCCGCCCCCTCGATGCGCACGTCCGCCGCCGGGATCAAGTTGCCGTCCCGGTCGCGGATCACCGCGCTGACGATGCTCGTCGCCCCGCTGCCCGCCGTCACGCAGGCGACGCGCAGGTCCGCCGGCGCCCCGAAGTCGAGGGCCGGGCAGGTGGGGTTGTCGCAGCCTTCGTCGGCCGCGCCGTCACAGTCGTCGTCGACCCCGTCGCCGCAGACCTCGGCCCGGGGCACCACCTGCCCCTGGCAGGCGCCGAACGCGCCGCCGGCGCAGACCCGCTCGCCCGCCTGACACGCGGCGACGCCGTCGGTGCCGTCGGGCCCGTCGTAGCACGCCTCGCGGATGCCGTCGGCGATGCCGTCGCAGTCATTGTCGATGTCGTCGCAGACCTCGGGATTGCCCGGGAAGCGATCCGGGTTGTCGTCGTCGCAGTCGCCCGCGTCGACCGTCACCCCGTCGCCGTCTTCGTCGCAGCCCTCGTCGATCGCGCCGTCGCAGTCCTCGTCGACCCCGCCGCCGCAGGCCTCGACCCCCGGAAGCACCTGACCTTCGCAGGCCCCGAAGGCCCCGGCGGCGCAGGTGGAGGTACCCGAGCGGCACTGACCCACCTGCAACGAGTCTTCGTCGCCGTCGTAGCACTGCCGCACCAGGCCCTCGTCGGTGGTGCCGTCGCAGTCCTGGTCGATGTCGTCGCACAGCTCCGCGCGACCCGGATAGCGCTCGGGGTCGTCGTCGTCGCAGTCGCCCTCCTCGACGGTGAACTCGTCCTCGTCGCAGTCGTCGACGCAGGGGGCCATGTCGGGGGGCAGCATGTCGGGCGGCGCCAAATCGGGCTCGACGCCCGCGTCGGGTTCGACGCCGTCGTCGGGCTGCACGCCATCGTCCGGGTCGACGCCGTCGTCGGGCTGCACGCCATCATCCGGGTCGACGCCGTCGTCGGGCTGCACGCCATCGTCCGGGTCGACGCTGTCGTCGGGCAGGTCGCCGCCATCGGCGTTGCCCTCGAACGCGTCGGCGTCCGGCCCCTCATCGGCGGCGACGATCGCGTCGTCCGGCGCCGCTGACGGCGGCTTGGGATCATCGCACCCGATGCAGAACACCGCCCCCAACAGGCCCAGAACGGCGCTGCGATATACGACTCGACTCATCGGCCAAAACCCCCCGAGACAGACGTGGCCAAGGTATCGCGGCCACGCCAGTGACATCCAACTCTCGTGTCGGTGTTCCAGGCCCCGGCGCCATCAACCCCAAGTGCCCGAACAGCGCCCGATCTGCCGCGGCCCATGTTCCAGCTCACGACTATTCTTGGCCTATGTTCCAGTTTTTGTTCCACTTTCGGCCGCGAAGCCCCCCAGAGCGGGGCCGTTCTCAGCCCTTGTCGTCACCCTCGCCCAGCCCGTCGAGCATCTCGACCGCCGCCACCAACTGGTCATCGCCGACGTGAGCATAGCGCTCGGTCATCGTCACCGAGTGGTGCCCCATCAACTCCTGCACGACCTTGAGCGAGCAACCCTGCAGGACGAGGTGCGAGGCGAACGTATGCCGCAGGTCGTGGAACCGCACCTGCCGCACGCCGGCCCGCGCCAACGCCCGGTTCAACGCGCTATTCGCGCTGGTGTGGGTATAGGCCAGCCCGCCCGACCGCCCGGGGAAGACGACGTCCCCCGAACTGTACCGTCGCCACGCGGTGAGTACCTCGACGAGGTCGCTCGACATCGGCACCACCCGGCTCCGCCCGCTCTTCGGCGTGCCGAGCTGCCCCTTCCACACCGAGTAGCGCACCGTGAGGCGCCGCCGCTCGAAGTCGACCTCCGACCAGTGCAGCGCGAAGATCTCGCCTCGCCGCAAGCCGGTGCGCAGTGCGAGCAGGATGAACGTGAACCACTTCGCGCTCATCGCCTTCGCCGCGTCGAGCAGCTTCGTCGCCTCGGCGGGCCGCAGCCAGTCGGTCTCGGCCTTCTCGCCGGGCAATCCGCGAATGATCGGCATCTGCTCGAGGACGCCCCACTCGGTCGCGCAGCGCATCAGCCGCGCCAAGAGTTCGACGTGGCGGTTGACCGTGCCGACCGCCAGTCCCTTCTCGATCTGGTGGCCCTTGAACCCCTCGACATCCCGTCGAGTGATCTGATCCAGCCGCCGCTTTCCAAAGAACGGAGCGAGGTGGTTGCGCAGGATGGACCGTTTGCGCGTCCGCTCGCTCGGCTTGTTCTGGACCGCCACCGCGGTGGCCATCCAGTCATCGGCGAACGCGGCCAGGGTCGGCACTTCTGGTACCGCCTCGGCTTTGGGCGCGGGCGCCTCGGCCGCCTCCCGCAGGAGCTCGACCTCGAACGCCTTGGCCCCCCGCCGGGTCTGCACCGGGCTGACCCGCCGAATCCGCCGGCCGTCGACCACCAGATCGACGACCCACTTTCCTCTCCACTTCTTGACCGCCATGACCATTCTCCATGGTCCGAGGCGGGCGCGTGGATTCGACCGCCGGCATCGTGCCGCGGCCCGTCGCTTCAGGCAAGGGGAAGGGCGGGAGGGGCCAGGAGGGGCCGGACCGCTGGGATCGACGTCAGCGAATCGCTCGCTCACGCCGCTGGAGCAGCCGGATCAGCTCCTCGACACCTTCGGCGATGGCGCGCGACGCGATCGGGCCCGCGCCATGCCACAAGTCTCCGTCGGGCACGAGCGTGTGAGTGCGATCCCCGAGCCACCAACAGCGGTTCATTCTCTCTGGCCGCAGCGGGCCGTCCGCGCGGCACTGGATGTCGTAGTAGGTTGTTCCATGGCTCTCGTAGAAGCGCTCCTCGACCTTGGCGCGCAGGTCGATGATCTCGGCCTTCCACTGCTCGGAGTTGGCCACTGCGGAGGGGCTCCCGTATTCCTTGACGAGGCGGTCGCCGTCGACGACGAGCGCCATGGCTGAAAACCCGAAGGGCGCCGTGAACTTCGGATGCTCTGCCAGCAAACCGTTGACCTGTCGCAAAGTGGCGTCGATGCGGGCTTCCAGCGCATCGGACCATGGGGGCTGGCTGTGGACGGGCGCCAGCGAAAGGCTCCAGGCCATGAGGCCGGCCAGCAGCCCGAGCACGCGCCGCCTGAGCATCATCGAGCGCGCTTCGCCCAGGAAGTCTGTGGGTCTGAGACTCATCGGCTCGACGCCGGATCGCCGGCGGCTTCGATGGCGCGGCGGACCCGACCGAGCAGCGCAGCCACCCCCGACGTCCGCGCCTTCCACCACCGGAGCTTGGCCGCCTCCTCGGCGATATCGGCCAGGGTGGCCGCGTTCTCGCTCCAGAAGAGAAAGCCGCTCATCGGGATGTCACCGGTCAGGCGAGGCCAACCGATTCGCCCGGCTCGGGCGCTGATCTCTTCGTACTGGGGGATGCTCGCGAAGAGCATCTGCACCCGGCCATCAACCTCGCGATCGCGGATCGCGCCGCGTACAGCCCCGTCGGACTTCGACCGGGGCCCCATCCGCGGCAGCGCGTCGGCCAGCGTCGAGCCGAGGGACGCGTAGGCCCGAGCCCGGGAGGTCTTGTACGAGGCGGTCGCCTCCTCCAGCTTGGCAGTGGTCTCCACGAACGCTTTCATCATCTCGGCGAGCCCGTCCAGCTTGGTCGTCAGCCGCGACGCCTCCGCTGCTTCGGCCCGCGCGCGCAGGGCGCTCACTCGAGAGAACGCCTCGTCGATTTGCTCCTCGTAGACCAGATTCACCACCAGCTTACCGGCGGCCGAGACCAGGCCGGTGGCGCCGGCGCCGGCATCCAGCTTGCCGCCGACGCTCGACGCGCTGGCCATGCCCTTGAAGGCGGTCGCCCAACCGCCGACCGCGCTGGCGAAGGCGTCGATCCACGCCAGCGCCTGCGTCTTCTCGCGGAGCAGTGACGCCGCTTCACGCTCGGCCGCTTGCTGCGCCCGGCGCTCGAAGAAGGCTTTCACTTCGAACCGCGTCGCTCGGATGTCCGACTGAAGGCCGCTGATCTGTGCCTTCAACTTGTCCATATGGGCGATCTGGCTGTGCACGTTCGCGTCGCACTCGGCCACCTGTCGCGTCGCGTCCAAGACGTCGGCTGACACCGAGGGGCCATCCGACGCGTAGGCATCGACCCGCCCCGAACGCGCGACATCGCGCAGGAGCGCTTCCAGGTGGGCCTCGTCGGCGACCTGGAGGTCATCATCCAGGATGCCGTTGCGCTGGAGCGTCCGCATCAGCGGCTCCAACTCGGTGATCGGACCGATGGTCGCCCGCTGGGTCTGCATCCACTGATACAGGCGGTCGACCTCCTGACCCAGTACGGCCTCGTCGAACCCCGCCTCACCCATGGTCCACATCATGGTCGCCGTTCGCTGCTGATCGCGGCGCGGCCGCCGGGTGGCGAAGCGCAGCGTGCCCTGATCTATCGGCTCAGGTGGGCCCACGTCAGGCGGAATGGGCTCGGGGGCGATCTGCTCGAAGGTCCACCGCTTCCCCTCGTGCAGCGCGGGTGCGGACAGCTCCCCGCCGCGCGCGTGCTTCCAGGCCCGGGTGCGCTCGAAGGCGTTGATGCCCGCTCTGGGACCCGTGAGCGACTGGCTGAGGGCGAGGTCCTCCTGCTGCCACATCTGCGCCTTGAAGCGCGCCAACACGCTCCCCTGGTCGACATCTGCCCGCTCGACGGCCGTACGTGTGCCTTCCGACATCTGCTCTCTCCGTGATCGAATGTGCCCGGCCTCAGTAGACCTGACCCGTTGGTCCGATTAGAGCGGTCGTGGTCACGGTTGTCAAGGGCAGGTGCGAGGGTCGATCGAGGCGGGACGAGCCGATGCGTCGAGGGCGGCGATCGCATCCGTCAACAGCGCGTCGGCGACATGCGCGTAGCGCTCGGTCGTGACGATCGAGCGGTGTCCCAGCAGGCGTTGGATGACCCGCAGCGACACGCCTCGAAGGACGAGGTGCGAGGCGAAGCTGTGCCGTAGATCATGCAGGCGTACATGTCGCAGGCCGGCCACGCGCAGAAGCCGCGACAGCGCGTCGTTCGCCCGGCTCGCGTTGCGCTCGACCGCGCCGTCGGGCCCAGGGAAGACCCAACGACTGTGTTCCCGACGCCGCCAAGCGCCGAGCACGGCCACAGCGTCGCGGGTGAGCGGGACGGTCCGGCGCCGACAGCCCTTCGTCGAGCCGATACGACCGCGGTAGACGGACTTGCGTACGTCGACAGCCTCTCGGTCGAAGTCGACGTCCATCCAGCGCAAGGCGAGCAGCTCCCCACGCCGCAGGCCGGTCCGAAGCGCGACGGTGAACATCGTCGACCACCGCGGCTCGGGCGACGCGATGCCGAGGAGCCGTTCGGCTTCGGCGGGTCGCAGCCAGTCGAAGTCGGTCTGATCCGTCTTCAGCGGGCGGATCCTGGGCGCATTGGCCAGTAGTCCCCACTCGACGGCGCAGCGCAGGAGCGCCGACAACACCCACAGGTGACCGTTGATCGTACTGGGTGCCAGACCGCTCTCGAGCTTACCGGCGGCATAGCGATCGAGGTCGTGCGGCGTGATGTCGTCCAGTCGCTTCGTGCCCAGCGCCGGCAGGAGATGAAGCCGCAGCACCGACTCCTTGCGTACGCGGTCACTGGGCTTATTGTGTACCAGCACGCGCTCGGTGAGCCAGCGGACCGCGAAGTCATTCAGGCGTGGACTCGGGCCCGAGCAGGCGATCGATGTCGACAAGGCGAGCCGAAACTCGGCCTCGTACTGTTGCGCGCCGGCCTTGGTCTGCACCGGGCTGACCCGTCGGATGCGCTTGCCGTGGAGGGTGAAGTCGGCGACCCATTTCCCGCGCCATCGCTTTGCGGCCATCGTCTGCTCCTCCGCGCCGCTGGTCGGCGATCCACTGGTCGATGGCGGCTGGCTCGAAGCGCAGCCGGTTGGAGAACCTGAGGTGCGGCAGCGCGCCGCGCTGGACGAGGCGGTAGAGATGCCGTCGGGAGATGCGCAGCCGGGCGCAGACCTCCTCGGGCACCAGCAGCCGCTCGCCATCCCGTTCGGGCGCAGTCATCGCCTCACACCTCGTCGTCTTCATCTTCGTCGTCGTCAGCCGCCTCGGGCTCGACGAGGCCGAGGCGCTCGCCGATGCGCACCGCGATGTCGGCGATCTTCTCGAGTTCGTCGGGTTTCGGCATCCGCCACGGTCGGGTGGCCCGCTGCGGCGGTTGCACGTAGCGCACCCGCGGCGCCTCACGCGACTCGTGGGCTTCGTGCGGCTCCTCGGCCTCGTAGTCGTCCGGCGCCTCGTACCCGTCCTCGTCGCGGCGACCGTCGACCAGGTCCACGTACAGCGCCCGCACGCGCCGTAGCTCCGCGTTGCGGTCGGCGAGCGCCGCTCGTAGCCCTCCCGCGCCGTCGCCGGATCCCACTTGCCCGAGAACCGCCACGCCGCCTGGAAGTCCCGCCGGCCGCAGAGCTGCCCCTCGCGCGTCCGCAGCACGATCCGGTAGAAACCCGGGCTCCAGATCGACTCAGCCAGCGTGCGAGCTTGTCGTGCGAGTGCAGCACCATCGGCTTGCCGTCCGAGTCGACCACGCGCTCGAGCTCGCGATTGTCCGGCCCGATCCGCCAGATGTGGGCCCGGCTCTGCGGTACCCTGGCCCCGATCAGCGCGGAGTACTTCCATCCCCGCGGTGAAGCGGGCTTCGTCTTCCGCCTCGATTTGCGCGGCAGCCAGCGAATCTCCATCGGCGTCCCCTCGGAGCCTCGATCCTCTCAATGCTAGGCTGGCCCCCCCAGGTCCGGACAACAGACAATACACCGACATGTATGACCCCCTCGGGGGCGTCATCGGGCGCTGCTGACATCGGCTCGAATCGGCTGAACGCCGGCAATAGCGTCAATCTCTTCGAGAGGCCCCTTCGTAATGCCCTGGTCGACCCTCGGTCGCGGCACCGCTTCCCACATGGTGGCGCCCTCGCAATCGGCGCCTGGTGCCCTGGTCGAGCCCTGGTAGCCCCTGGTCAACGACAACCCCGCCGAACCCGTTTTCGTGCCCGAATCGCCGAAGAGCCTCAGGGTTATCTTCAGCGGCGCTTCGGCCTATCTTCACCGGTATCTTCAGCCCGCCCCCCGGCCCGCCCTGAGCGATTCCAGCCTTCAGCCAAGGCGAATCGTGCCAAAATGACCCGATCTGACAGCCGGTGATCACACACGGTGGCAGCGACGGGTGCCCGAAGGCTGCCGGCTGGAAGAATTCTGCTTTGATTCAAGGCCCTTGCCGCATGTCGGCAGGCTGTCCGGCCCCCCAGCGGCCAGCGGATTCGGGCAAGAAGACCCCAAGGTGCGTGTCAAGGTCGCGCTCAGGCTCATCGCCAGGGTCGACCCACGGCGCGGCTGAGGCCCACCCTCAGGCTCCGCCCGCTTGCAACCCGCGCCAGCACTGGCTTCGGCGTCCTCGAGTCCGTTCAGGGCATCGAGCCGGGCAACATCACGATGGTACCTGCGCCGCTGTGACCCACGTCGACCCCGAGGTGCGGCGCGCTCGCGAGCCGCAGCAGCAGGAGGTGGCGCTGAAAGACGAGCAGGCGGTGGCGCACAGGACCGTGGGGAGGATCGACGATCGACAGGCGCACGCTGAAAGAACGGCCCCGACCGCCGATGCCGCCCCTACGCGCTCACGGCTCTGTCTCGTGTCGATGTCGCGGCCGAACGGCGATTAGAGCGAGCAGCAGACCGAACAGCAGACCGAAGGGCTGCTCGGAGCCAGTTGCACCGGCCTGACAGCTGAGGCCATGGGGCGTCGCCTCGACCGGCGCCGTGACGGATGGTGTCTGCCCCTGCTCGATCGCGCACGCGGCGAAGCGGTCGGTCCGCGAGCCATCACCCGTCAGCGCCTGCTCGCACGCCGTGCGGTCGTCGACCGGATCGCAGAGATCGCCCACCCCATCACCGTCTCGATCGGCCGCTTGGTCCGGGTTCGCCGTCTTGGGGCAGTTATCGCTGGCGTCCGGCACGCCGTCGTCGTCGTCGTCCGCGTCGCAGGCGTCGCCCTGGCCATCGTCGTCGGTGTCGAGCTGGTCCGGGTTGCGATCGTCAGGGCAGACGTCGTCCCGGTCGGCGACGCCGTCCCCGTCGTCGTCGTCATCGCACGCATCGCCAACCTCGTCGCCGTCGAGGTCGAGCTGGTCGTCATTGGGTGTCATCGGGCAGTTGTCGCACGCGTCGCCGACGCCATCGCTATCGGTGTCCGCCTGATCGTCGGCGCTCTCGGGGCACCGGTCGCAGGCGTCGCCGACGCCATCCCCGTCCTCGTCGCTCTGCGTCGGATCGGGATCGGTGGGGCAGACATCACAGGCGTCGCCGACCCCGTCGCCGTCCCGGTCGACCTGGGTCGGGTTCGCCGCCATCGGGCAGCTGTCGCAGGCATCTCCGAGACCGTCGCCGTCTGCGTCGGCCTGCTCTGGATCGACCGCGGTCGGGCAGAGATCGCAGACGTCACCCACGTCGTCCCCGTCCGTGTCGGTCTGCTCGGCGTCTTCGTCGGTCGGGCAGACGTCGCAGGCGTCGCCTACACCGTCTCCATCGGTGTCGCGCTGGGTCGGGTTCGGGGTGTCGACGCAGTTGTCGCAGGCGTCGCCGATCCCGTCATCGTCGCTATCAGCCTGCAAGGGGTTCGACGTCGCAACGCAGTTGTCGCAGGCGTCGCCCACATCATCGCTGTCTCCGTCGATCTGCTCGGCGTTCGGCGCCCCCGGGCAGTTGTCGCAGGCGTCGCCCTGGCCGTCCTGATCCTGGTCCGCCTGCGCCGGATCCGGGTCTTCGGGGCAGATGTCGCAGGCGTCGCCGACGCCGTCGCCCTCCCGATCGGCCTGCGCGGGGTCGGCGAGTCCGGGGCAGACGTCCTCGACATCGAGCACTCCGTCACCGTCGTCATCGTCGCAGGCGTCGCCCTGGCCGTCGCCGTCGGCGTCGGGCTGCGCCGCGCCATCTGCGGCGGGGTTCGGCACGAACCGGCAGTTGTCTTCGCCGTCGTCGGCGACATACCGGCTGAAGAGGCCGGCTTCGCGCTCGCCGTCGTACTCGTCGACGAAGGTGTCGCAGTCGTTGTCGATCCCGTCGAGGATGCCGTCTTCGCCTTCTATGGCCGCCGCGACTGTGTCGGCCTCGCCGGCCTCGTCGACGGCGCCGTCGACGTCGTTGTCGATCCCGTCGGTGGCCGGGTCGCACAGCCCGTCGGCGCCGCAGTCGAGCACGCCGTCGTTGTCGTCGTCGGGGTCGCAGCCGTCGCCGAGGCCGTCACGGTCGCTGTCCCGCTCGAAGCCGGTCGGGGTCGAGGGCTGGTGCACGCACAGGTCCTCCCAACGGATATCCACGACCGGGAAGAACACCGCGTCGCCGACGTCGGGCCCCGGCCAGGGCCACTCTCCGGCTTCGTCGGGCATCCCGTCGGCGTCGTCGTCGAGCCCGTTGGCGGTCACGTCGCACTCGGGGGGCGGGCGATAGCAGGCGGTCAGGAAGCGCTGGCGACAGTCGACGAACTCGGGGGTCTCGCCGGCGCAGAACGCCCGCGCCCGCTCGGCGCAGCCAGCTCGGGCGCCCTCACAGAAGGCGGCGATCTGGCCGTCGTCGGCGCATTCCGCGGGCGGCAGCGCGCCGGTGCAGAACGCCCACAGCCGGTCGAGGCAGGCATCGCCTTCGAGACCGGCGGCGCAGAGCCGGAGGGCCTGAGCGCGGCACTCGGCGGGTGGGACCACGCCGTAGCACTCGGCGTCCTCGTCGATGACCCCGTCGGCGTCGTCGTCGAGCCCGTTGCGGGTCGGCGGGCAGACGCCGTCGGCCCCGCAGTCGTAGCGGCGGTCGTTGTCGGCGTCGATGTCGCACACCGACCCGTCGCCGTCCCAGTCGAGCTGACGCGCTTCGAGGTCGTCGAGCGCGTCGCACGCCCGGGGTACGCGATAGAGCCGGTCGAAGCCGGAGGGCGGGCGCAAGCACTCCGCCGGGTCGTTGGCCCGGCCGTCCCGATCATCGTCGAGGCATAGGAGCGGCATCAGATCAGGTGGACACAGATCCCCGCTGTCGTCCTCGACGCCGTCCTCGTCCGCGTCGGTGCAGGTGTCGTTGCCCGGCAGATACAGGCACCACGGGTCGAGTGCGCCCGGCGGGGCGGTGTAGCACCCCGACTCGGGGACGCCCTCGCTCCGGCAGTCGGCGGTGCACCCGTCGCTGCCCCACCAGTCGGCCGCCCGGCAGTAGTCGTCGCCGGGTGGCACGAGGCCGCAGCGCCGGGCGGCGTCGGCGTCGGCGTCGATGCCGCAACCGCACAGCTCGCCGTCGACGATGCGATAGCGCCAGATCCCAGCTTCGCCGACGTTCGATGACGTGCACAGCACCGCCATGCCGGTGCCCACCCGGCGCGGGGGCGGGGGATCGGCGCTGATCCGGACGTCGTCGTCGATCCCCGGCAGCACGAACCCCGGGCCAGTGACGAACTCGCCGGGCTCGGGCCCAGGCTGGGGGCCACCATCGAAGCCGATGGTGAAGCGGTCTCGGAATCCTCCCCTCGGCAGCAGATTGCAGGCGTGATAACGGAACTCGAGCGTGAAGTCACCGCCCGACGCGTCGCTGATGACCAGGCTGAAGGCTTGCACGTGGGTCTGCCGGTCGACGTCGAGCAGGTGCCACATGATCTCCAAGCTCTCGCCCTCGACCACGCGCCAGCCGACCTGCGCGGTCTCCAAGAACGTGCCCATTGGCGCGATCACCGGCCACGCTCCCTGGGCGACGTCGCGGGGGAAGAGCCCACCGCCAGAGAAGAACGACAACCAGCCCTCTACTGTGGGTGACGGGAAGCTCACCAGACCGTCGCGGGAGATGCCCATCACAGGTCCGGCGTCGTCCTCGGGGAACGTACGGCCGTAGAACAGCAACCCGTCGGGAAACGCCGCTCGCAGCGCGTCGGCGCTGATCTCGGTCACCAACGCCTCCCCGCCGAAGCCGGCGTGCACCGGGGCACGGTCCCCGACATAGCGCGACTGGTCGAGCGGCACGGGCGGGGGGAGATCGACACATAGCGGTCGATCAGCCCAGGCGGGCATCGCCGCGAGGGCCAGCGTGGCTACGAGCCCGCAGACGATGGGTCGAAGACGCATCAGCGCTGCTCCGGCGGCAGGATCGGGACCGGCAGCCTCTCCATCATCTCGGGCCTCTCGCGCGTCAGCATCTGGCCGAGCGTACCGCAGAGCGCATCGAACGCGGCCCGATCCCGCGATCGGGCGGTCGCTGCCTCACCGATGCAGCAGACGTCCAGCCTGGGGCCACCTCGGCGCCAGGCTCGGCAATCGGCGAAGCGCGCCGGGTCATCGCCGGTCCACTGGCAGTCGATGTCGCACGCGTCGTCGATACCGTCGTCGTCATCGTCCTCGTTGCACGCCCGGCGGTCGGGCTCACCGGGTACATCGATGCAGGGGTCATGACCGTCCGGGCGGCCATCGCCGTCCAGGTCGCCGACGCACTGCGCCTTGGTCTGCGCCCGTGGGTGGGTCGGGCACGCGTCTCGGGCATCGTCCACGCCATCGTTGTCATCGTCGGGGTCGCAGGGATCGCCGAGACCGTCGCGATCGGCGTCACGCTGCGCCGGGTTGAACAGCGCGCGGCAGTTGTCGACGAGGTCCAGCACCCGATCGTCGTCGATGTCGGGGTCGCACAGATCGCCGACGCCGTCGCCGTCCGAGTCGACCTGATCGGGGTTGCAGTGCTTCGGGCAGTTGTCCCGGCCGTCCTTCACGCCATCGCCGTCGTCGTCGGGGTCGCAGGCGTCACCCGCCGGTCGACGGGCGGCGACCAGGGCCTGTTGTTCGCCTGGGCGGCACCTCATCGCGGCGGCCCCGCCGACGAGCCGGTCGGTGTCGAGCTGGTCGGGGTTGGGGACGCGTGGGCAGTTGTCCCGCCTGTCCGGCACACCGTCGCCGTCCTGGTCGTCGTCGCAGATGTCGCCCCGCCCGTCGCGGTCGATGTCCCGCTGATCGGCGTTGGCGTGCTCCACGCAGTTGTCGTCGGGGTTCGGGACGCCGTCGCCGTCCAGGTCTGGATCGCAGGCATCTCCCACCCCGTCGCCGTCCATATCGCGCTGATCTCCGTTCCACTGCTCGGGGCAGTTGTCAGCTGGGGTGCACTCGGGGAACGGCGCTTCACCACGACGCTGACGACAGGGGTCTTGCCACACGTCCTCGTCGAGACCAAGTTCCCCGGCCTCTTCACAGAACGTCGCAACATCAGGGGCTCGGTCATCGTCTCGATCCCGGTCGCAGACATCCCCCCATCTGTCCGCCGGGCCATCCAGATTGGGGTGCTGCTCGGCACCGGCCGGCAACGGATCGCAGGGGCACGCGTCGCGCTCGTCTGGCAGACCGTCCAGATCCCGATCTCCAACCCGAGGCAGGGTCAGCCGTGTCCGCCAGTGGTCGCCGTCGCACTTGAGCTCGCCGGTCGGATCGAAGAAGACCGGCCCATTCGCGGTGACGAAGCCCATACTCGGCGCCGCCGGCTCACGCACCCGCGCTCCGCAGACGTACTCGATGTCGAGCGCCAGCCGACCGACCCCATCCTCCACGGCTCCCGACAGCGTCACCGTCACGGTGGTCTCACCAGCCGCGTCGCCATCGCGCCACTCGAGCATGGGCGCGCCGTCCTCTATCGAGCAGTCCAGTGCGAAGGCCTGCCCTTGCTGTGGATCAGCGCGCAGAAGATCGAGGACGACCATGAGAGCGTCGTCATCCGGCCAGCGCGACCTCAACCCCGGCAACTCGACGTAGTCGAAAGGGTTCGTTCTGACGACGATACGCCCGGCGCGCGATACGAAGACACGGTCATCGGCGACGGTCAGGGCCAGGAGCCTCTCCACCGCGCCATCGCACGGCTCGACCGGCGCTGGCTGCGCCTGCAACTGCGTTGTCGAGAGCATCCCCACACCGCACACCGCCCCAATCAAGAGCACTCGCATCGCTCCCCCTCCCGCTGCCCGAATGACCAGCCCCGGCCATGTCATCGGTCGAAACATGTCGCCTCCATCCCGCAGAACGCGATGCCCACCTCAAGCGACACATCGAACCAAGGCATCTGATCGTCGACGTACTGGATCGCGCCGGGCCACGGGCTGTAGCGCACGTGCAGCCCCACCGACGGCAGCCAACCCGCCCACGCTCGGCGGACTTCCAGGGCGCCGCGCACGATCGCATGGGCCTGATCCCGCCCGACCTCGGATGGGAACGACCGCCCGTCGACCACATCCTCGGCGTACGGCAACGCCGCGACCCCGCCGCCGAGCGCGAGGCAGGGCGACCAGCGCTGCGGCAGGCAGAGCCGGGCCAGCAGCGCCGCCTCGATTTGATAGCGGACGAGGTCGACGTCGACCGGGGTCACCCCGGGCGCTTCGCCGCCGTCGGGGCCGATCGCGCCGGTGTCGGTGTACGGCAGCACACCCCGGGCGGCGCTGACTTCGAAGGCGCCCGATAGCCAGCCGTCGAGCCGCGGGCTCTCGACGGCGCCGGTCACCCGCACGCTCGGGCCGAGCGTCGGGCCCTCGACATAGACCGTCTCGCCGACGATCGATCCGAACCCGAACCCGACGCGCCCGCCGAAGCGCCAGCGGGCGTCGGGGTCGGGCTCGACCGTCACCGTCGTCGCTTCTCCAGGCTCCAACTGGACCACGAGGACCCGCCCGACCGCGCCGTCGGCTTCGAGCGGCTCGATCGTGACCGACCCCGCCGTCAGATCGGACCAGCTCGCCGGACAGTCCCGACGCTCGCGCCCCGACAAGCGGACAGCAGCCACACCCGGCCCGCACTCGACGCGGAGATCGCCGAGCGCCCCAGCGCGGAGGGCGTCGCGGAACTCCACCGCGCGGAGTCGGGTCCGCTCCTGAACCTCGGACGCGCGGTCGGCCCACGCGATGGCGCGCTCATATGCCCGCAGCGCCTCCCCTGGCCGGCCGAGCTTCTCGTGGCAGCGCCCGATCATCACCTGCACCATCGGCTGCCGTCGGCGGCCGTCCTCGCCGAGGCGCGCCACCAGCGCTTCGAGCAGCGCGAGCGACTCGGCGATCCGCCCCTGGTCGAAGCGCGCGTTGGCCTCACGCAGATCGGCGACGATCGCCTCGGTGTCGATGGGCGAGGGCGCCTCCTCGGCCGCAGCGGCCGGCGAAGCCAACCCCAGCCCGAGCATGACGGCTCTCACCCAGCGCATGGTGGACATCATTTGAAGAACGCCTCCCCGGCCTGCTCGAGCTGCTTCGGATCGATCATACTGTCGTCTCGCCCGCCATGGGCCGAGGTCCTTGCGGGCTGGTCGCCCTGTCGAACCACCGCGGCCGGCGGCGTAGGCGGTGCGGTCGCCTCGGCGCCTCGGGCCGCGTCCGCCGCGGGCGTCGAGCGGCGCGGTATCTTCTGCCGACGCCGGGCCGCGCGTATCTGGCCCGATACTCGGCGGTCCGGCTTCGACGTCGCCGCCTTCGTCGCCGATGACTCTGACGCGTCGACTATGGCTCGGGCTTCGGCATCGCGTGGGGCACCGTCGAGGCCGGCATCCGCCGAGACGGGCGGGCCGGCCTTCACCGCCTCGGGATCCCGGGGCACATCGGCCAACGGCGCTTCGACAGGCAGCATAGCGACGGCAGGCTTGGGCGTCACCGGTATCGCAGGCAACGGAGGGTCTGATTCGATGACGCTGAACACGCCCAGACCAACGAGCAACAACGCCACCGCAGCGAGCGCAGCGAAGCCGCCCGGCCGCTTGCGTATTGGCAGCTCACTGCCCGTCGGCTCGAGCGGGACATCGACGAAGCCAGCCGGCGCCGTGGGCGGGAGCGTCGAGCCATCCCTCGCCCGCTCGGCGATGACAGCCCGCAGCGCGCCGGCGAGCGCGGGCATGCTGCGCACCCGCTCGGTGGGCGAAGTCGCGAGCGATCGGCGCAAGAAGTCAGCCATCGCTGGCCCGACGGGCTCGCCCAGCGCCGCCACCGGGTCGAAGCTGGGATCGCACTTGCGCAGGATCAGAGACTGCGCGCTGTCCCCCGGGAACGGGTGCCGACCCATGAGCATCTCGCACGCGACGACGGCGACCGCGTAGACATCGGTCCAGGGGCCGATCCCGGTCGCGCGCGCCTGCTCGGGCGCCATGTACTGGGGCGTGCCCGCCGCGAGCCGGGTGCTCTGGCCCTCGTCGACGAACTTGGCGAGGCCGAAGTCGACGAGGCGGACGAAGTGCGCCTCGCCGGGTACCGCCTGCAACATGACATTGGCCGGCTTGATGTCACGATGCACCACCGACCGCCGGTGCGCGGCCTCCAGGCCATGGCAGATCTGGAGCAGTATCCGCAGCGCGTCGTCGTCGGTGAGACCGGCGCGCATGGCATCGGCCAGCGTCCGGCCGTCCTCGACATACTCCATGACCAGATATGGCGTCGGCCCGTCGAGCCCGTACTTCAGCAGCCGCACGATGTTGGGGTGGTTGAGCCGGGCGAGCGCTGCCGCCTCCTGGCGAAACCGCTCGGGGGTGGCCAGACTCGACGGCTCGCCGTGCAGCAGCTTGACGGCGGCCGGCAGCCCGATGGGTTGCTGTAAAGCCAGATAGACGCTGCCGACCCCACCCGCGCCGAGCCGGCGCACGACGAGGTAGTCGCCCAGCAGGCGCCCGATTACGGGGTCCCGCGACCGAATGTCACGGGGCAGATGCTCTTCGGGCACACAGTGCAGCTCGAAGCGGGCGCAGATCTCTCCCGCGCATGGCTCGGCGGCCACGCCTCGGTGGCCGCACATCGGGCAACTGGCGGTGGGCTGGGGGGAAGACATAGGCTCTCGGTGATGCCCCTCGGCGCCGATTCGGTCAGAGCTTGCCAGACTCGGGGCATCGCGTCGAGGCGGGCCCTCGGCTCGCTCTGGCGCCGTTCGGGCCCGAAGAGGCGGCGAGCGACTACGCGTCAGCCTCTGGTGGGGCGCCGCGACCCCGGCGATCAACGTGCTTCCGCAGATCGAAGCAGACGACGCGCTCGCGCGCTCGGCGCACATGCTGGGCCAGCTCCGTGCTTCCACTGCCTTCGAGCATGCCGAGTGCCATGAGCAGAGCTGCGCGCTGCGGCCCGTCGAGCGCGCTCATCCGCATGGTGTATTGCTTCTCCGAGAACCCGCCCCGCGCTGTGGGGGGCGCCAAGACCGTCAGCACCGTCTCCGGCACCACGCCGTCACGCGTCGCCGGGTCGAACATCGCCATCAGGTAGGCCGGCAGCACATCGACGAATACCCTCGGGCCGAGGAAGTACAGCGCGTCCTCGTGCTCTTCGACGAACGCTGAGGTCAGAGACGGCCAGCACCTCCCCTTCGTCCCCGCGATGAAGGAGTCGCCGTCCAGGTAGGTGATGCCCCACTCGGTGAACGCATCGGTGGGATCGATCGGTTCGCTCGGGAACGCGGCGACGAGCGCACGATGGACGTCTGCGACCTGCATCTGGCCTCCAGGCACTCCAGCTTCGTGGCCGATGACTGCGGGGCGACAAGAGCATGGGGCGGGTCATCTTGCCAGAGGTTCGTGGCTGAGGGCAGCAGCACACACCAGCATCCAGGCGTCCCCGATGCTCGTCCGCTCGAAGCTCAGGCGCGGGGGCGGGCAGGTCGAGGCCCTCTGCGAGGCTGGAGGGCGGGCAGGTCGAGGCCCCCCACGAGGCTGGAGGGCGGGCGAGTCGAGGCCCCCCACGAGGGTCGGGGTCGACTCGGTCGAGGCCCCGCGTCAGGCGTCCAAGCAGGCACCAAGCCAGTCATACCAAGCGTCCCCAGGCATCGACGCGCCGCGATTGGCGCCCTCTACCGCATGTGCCCGTCCGCGTCAGCAGACGGCACGGCACCGCGGGCGGAGATCTGAAGAGTGCGTTGATACCGGGCGCGACTGCCGGCCCGCCTGCCCACCGCGAGCGGCTCACCCGGCGCCGGGTGACTCGGGCAGCCGGGCGGCGATGGCGTCGCGCAGCTCGCGGTGCACGTCGGCGTAGCGGGGGGTCATGAACAGGGCGTCCATCAGGTAGCGCATGCCGGCGCGGTCGAGGCCGTAGAGCTGCGCGGCGTGGGCGCTCAGCTCGATCTCGGCCTCGCGGCGGTCGGCGGGGTCGGTGAGGCCATGGGTCATCGGGTCGCGGCCGACGGCGGCCTCGATCTGCGCCGCACACCGATTCGTCACGCGGTGACGCGAGTGGCAGCAGCCACGGGGCTCACCGATACGCGCGGGGGGCAATCCAGAGAAACCGTCGGGTGGTCGCAGCGCGCTCCAACGGACCGGCAGCCTCGATCAACTGCCCGCCGCCTCCGCGATCTCCGACAGAACAGATTCGACCTCATCGACCGACACCCAGATCGACCCGTTCTCGTCCACTTCGAAGCGCTCGGGCCGCCAGGGGGCGTGGCATCGAACCTCGAAGCCATCCTCCCAATAGCCGATCAGGATCGTCTCGTCGTGATTGGAGGACGAGAGCCTGAGCCAATGCTCGGTCGCCCCCCAATGGCCGTCGCATTCGACGATGTCGAACGGCTCGAACTCTCCTGCCTCCACCCGCGGTCGCAGCTTGATGTCCAGGTAGGCCGCGAACAACTCCATGTGTTCAGCGCTGCGTCGCTGCTTCTTCAGCAGATAGATCGCCTCGCCCTCGTCGCAGCGTATCTGTCTCTTCTTGCAGTAGCCGATGAGTGCCGGGCACGCGACGAGGCGCTCGCGCCATCCAGGGAAGCCCTCATCGGGGTCCGGAGTGACGCCCCGGGCGATGCGCGCGCGGAGCGAGCCCTCGACATCGTCCGGGTCGACAACGCACAGGACTCTCGCGACCAGCGCGCGGCGCGCGGACAGGCCGGACTGATCCCGATCGGCCCGCAAGAGCCGCTTCCAACTCGTCTGGCGGCCCCCGTTCTCCAAGAAGCTCCAGTTCGAGCCGCTGCGAAGCATGTAGTCCCCCTCGCAGAGCAACGCTCGCTCCCAGAGGTGATCGGGCAGCCTTCGCACGCCCGGCTCATCTCCGTCGCCGGAGAACACCGCCTCCGCTCGCGCAGTCCAGGTCTGCAGCGCGACGCGGAAGGCCTCATCTTCCGCGTCGCTCCAGCCGCACCGCTGCCCGGCGTCGAGCCACGCCGATAGGACACCCGAAAAGTCCAGCAGGAACTCGATCTGGCCGCGGAAGTAGGGGTGAGTCTCGGCGGCTTCGATCAGCGGCCGCCACCGGGGGTCCCGGGTCATGAGCTGGGCCTTCAGGCGTTCCTCACGCACCTGCTGGCGGTTGAAGCCACCGACGTCGACGCTGTCGCTCGCCAGATACTCGATCAGCCCGGACTCGGCCTGTGCGATGAGGTTCTGCAGGCTGTGCAGCGAGCTCCTCAACTCGTCGGCGCGGTTGTAGATCGTGTTCCGCGCGAGGTTGGTCACCACGCGCATCCACTCGCTCATGCCATCCGACGGCTGGCCGGAGAGCAGGTAGTCGCACCAGCCGGCGAACTGTACCCACTCCTCGATTGTGACGCGATCCCGGCCGTCGGTCTCGCCGCGGGCCACGCGCCGGAACACCGCGGCCTCGTCGTAGTACGCGGTGTCGCCGAGAAGCTGCGGCGGCGTGACATCGAGCGCGCTCCAACGGTCGAAGAGGTCGCCGAGCGTTCGGATGAAATGGGGGGTGAGCAGGCCTCTGTCCTGGTAGTCGAAGAACGTCCGTATGGGGACGACCTCGTCCCTCCTGGCCCCTCGCAGAGCGTCCAGGGTGCGGTTGAGCGCCTCGGCTCCTTCGGCGTCGGCGTCGGCGTCGCGCTCGAGCGCGACGAGCGCGACCGCCCGCAGCATGTTCATGGTCAGCGTGTCGTGGGTGTACGACGCGTCGCTCAGGGGCCAGAAGAGATCGCACCATGTCGTGTCGAAGCGTTGGGCCACGTAGCGCTGCAGCGAGATGGTCGCGCCCTCGAAGTCGACGACCTCGGCGGGGAACAGGTCCTCGACGTGCGCTTCGAAGCTGGCCTTGAATGTCTCGAAGGCCGTCAGCGGTTTCCCGCGGGCGTTCATCTTGATGTACAGGTCGTCGGTCAGATCGAACGCGTCCAGGTTGAGGAACTGGAATGTGATCGGCGCCGGATCCCCAGCGACGAGGCGTGCGTAGAGGCCTCGCTCGTCGGCAAAGCGACCATGGATCGTGTCCAGGACGACCAGACAGGACACAACGGTGGGGTCGAGATGCCACGACTGGAAGAACCAGGGCTGATCCTCGATGGACCGTGACAGTCCGTCTGCGGCGCCAGGGGTGGGTTCGAGCAAAGCGTCCAGGTCGAGGTCATGCGCAACCAGGGCGTCGAAGAAGTCACGCGCGCTCGGTCGCACCCGGTACGAGAACCGGGATGACGCGTCATCGCTCTGGGCGAAGGCGCGAAAGTCCCCGAGGCGGTCGTCGCGAACGGCGAGATACCAGTGGAGCAGGAAGAGCGTCGTGAGCCGCTGTTGGCCGTCGAGCGGGCTGAACGGGCCGCTGGGGGTCGTGGTCCCGTACACGAAGTCGAGATCGAGGGTCGAGCCTTTGGTGGAGAGGGCCGCGTGCAGGCTGCCGACGAAGCGCTCGCGGACGTCACGCACGTCGGGCCGACCCTGCGCGTAATCACGCTGCAGGAGGGGGATGACGACCCCCTCCGCGTGCGCCTCCAAGATCTGCCGAAGCGTCTTGCTCATGGGGCCTCCGGAGCGAAGAAGGTGGTCAGCATCTCGATCATCGCGCCGCGGTACTGAGCGCCGTCGTCCGTCCTCCACCTCAGCAGCCCGTCGATCTGGGGGCTGTAGTACTTGAGGAAGACGTTCGTCGTGCACAGCGGGACGAAGGTTCCGGACTTGTCCAGCTCGATGACCCGGTGGCGCTTGACCGGGAAGATCGCGTTCTTGTACCCGCGGTTGGTCCCCGCATCGAGCAACGTCAGGTTCGCGAGGCTGTCGTCGGTCTCATGCGCTCGATCTTCACCGTAGCGTTGCTGGATCTTCTCGTAGACGGCGTCGAAGCGCTTGGGATCCAGGGAGGGGGCGGCGAGGCACGCACGCGCTTCGCGCTGCAGATCCTGTTCTTCCTCGGTCGCGGGGTCCGCCCAGAAGTCGAGGATCGTCCTCAGCCAGCCCCTCATGCGGGCTCGCCGGGCCGGCCTCGTCGAGGTCACGGACCGGATGTGTTCCAGATCCCATGACTCTCGCTTGTAGCGGTCGAAGGGGAACCGCAGGTTCGAGCCGCTGTTGCGGAGCAGCGTCGCGACGTTGAACAGCAGTAGAATCTCGCGCAGCCGGCGGTGGTGGGAGGGCTTCGCGTAGGTCAGCTCTTCGAACGTGTTTTGGACCACGGCTTCGATCTGCGCCCGAGAGCGCCCGTCGACGGCCTCGCGAAACAGCGCCTCGAAGATAAGCGCCCGCAGGTGTGCCTCGAACCCGCTGCGTCGCATCTCGGCCCGAGCCGCCATCAACTCGACGACGATGTCGGTGCTCGGCCGGTGGCCGATCGCGATCCACAGCCCGATGAGGTGGAACAGGGTACGGTCGCGAAACCACTCGTCCAGCCTCAGTGAGATCTTGCGGATGTCTCGCCAATGGGCGTCGACGGAGCGCTCTCCGTCGAAGTACCGCTGGAAGGCGATGAACGTCCCATACGCGTCGTGCAGCGGGACATCCAACCCCAGCGCGGCGACGTGAATAGCGAAGAGATACTCGATGCGGGCCGGATAGGGGGACGTCGGATCCTTGTATACGAAGCCCCAGAAGGCATCATCCTGAAGTCGGCGCTCCATGCCATCCCACTCATGGGCGATCTGTGCCCGGGACGGATCCATCTCCGGCGTCTCCGGGCCCCGATCGCGCAGGAAGAGCGCCCGGATGAGCTCGGCATTCGTGAGCGGGATCTTGCCGACGTTCAGTCGGACGAACGCCTCGACCGGGTTCTCGGTCGCGGGCAGCTCGTACCAGATGACCCGCACGTTGCGTTCTTTGGGATGAAGCAGGCAGTTGAGGAAGTCGAGCCGCTCGGTCGGGTGCTTGTCGGCGAACCAATCGACGATCGCTGCGTACGCACGGCGCATGTGGTGGAAGTCGATGTTGGCGTCAGCGATCGCCGGATCGGGCTTCTCGCCTGGCTCGAGGGACGCCAGGAACTCTGCGCTCTTCGCTCGGGTGGAGTATTCGAGCGTGTAGGTGCGCAGGCCCATGATGGCCAGAGTCGCCTGCTGGGACCGGAGGATCAGGGCGATGGTCGTCAAGCGTTGCTGCCCATCGATCACCTCCCAACCGCCTTCGCAGCGCCGGACCACGAGCGGCTGCAGGCAGTAGAAGACATGCTTCGACTGCTCCTGGCTGCGCTGGCGAAACTCGTCGATGTCGTCGAGAAGTTCGAGGACCTGTCGCTCGGTCCAGCGGTAGCCGCGCTGGTACGAGGGGATCACGAACCGCTCGTCGACCAGGGCGTCGATGGCGCGGAGATCCAGGCTCCGGTCCGTGTTCGGGTCTTCGCTCATCAGTGCCCTCTCCCGCCCATTGTGATGGCTCCTGCGCTGGATTCGATCAATGTATGCTCGTGGCCAAGTAGAGCAGCATCCAACTCGATGCCCGGCTTCGACGGATCTTTGGCCCGGTGGCACGGGTCGTGCGCACTGCCCGCGGACGCGAGCGCAGCACGAACCAGAGGGATCGGCGTCTCGGCGACGAAGCGAACCTCCGGTCCGCGTGGCTCCAATTGGTCTCGGATATCGGTCCTCCCAGCGACCGGGAGGACATCACAGATCGTGGGGGCGGTCAACGGGGGCGTGCCGAGCCCAGCCCGGTGCTCGGGAAGGTTCGACAAATAGGGTGTCGATGGCAGCGTCACCAAGTCCCCGGATGGTCTGGGGCGGTGGCCGCCGCTCCCAGTCCTCTCGCCAGTCGCCGCGTAGGATGTGGCCGTCGTGCTCGATGGCTCTGCCGTAACCTCTTGCGCCAGTCGTAGAGCCGGCCAGTCGAGTCTACACGGATGCGCACGTTCCGGTGGTGCCATCGACTTCGTGCCTTCGTCGCCGCCGGGAACGTTGACGTGGCAGTCATCGAGATTGGTCTCGCCGTAGTGGCCACAGTCCTTCGGAGATCGGTAGTGGTCCCGACTTCGGACAGCCGCCACTCGTTCCGAGGCGACCTCGGTGCTCGAGATCATGCGTCCGCTGCTCAAGGCGGGCTTCGTGGCTCTTGCGGTTCTTCGTCGCCTCCCAGGTCAGCGGGCTGCCCTTGCGGATGGTGCGGGCGTCGACGTCGAGCTTGTGCAGCGAGACCTGTCCATACAAGTGCCGGCGGCCGGCCTTGGCGACCTTGCACTTCCAGACCTGCTGATCCGCGGCGAGGAAGGCCGCGAAGTCGATGCACAGGCGGCAGTCGCACTGCAGGTCGACGGTCTGGCACCACGTCTCGGGATCATCCAGCGGCTCCGCGATGCGGGCGTCGAGGTGCTCCAGGCACTGCTCCACCAACGCGACGAAGGCGATGTGCTGTCGCTTTTGGCCATCGAAGGCGTCGGCGAGGTGGAGAGCGGCGGGCACGAGGACGGCGTCGGGGTCGAAGATATCGGCGTGCACTTCGATGTGACCCAGCGCGCGGATGGTGAGCCCGGGTTCGTCGAGGTCCACAAGGGCACGCACAAGACCGGTGACCAGCGACGGGCCGATGTTGGGCTCCCGGCTGTAGTCGCGGATGCGCTCGGTCGGCAGGTGAGCCGTGATGGCCGCGGCGAGGGCGCGCGCGGTCTCGTCGTCGAGGGCCCGCTGGTCGAGCAACTCGGCGAGCGCGACTGGCCAGGGCGTGCCGTCGAGCGGCGTTCGGGACGCGGCGGCGGGTATGACGGTCTCGCGGATGACGTCGGCGCTGCACGTTGCGATCAGAGTGGCCAGCGACGGGGCCATGTCTTCCGTGATGGCGAATCTCGCCAGCCGCTTGCGGGCGAAGGTCTCGGCGATATCCCGATCTTCGAGGGCGGCGAGCGCCGAGACGAACTGCGCGGCGTCTCGTCCACCGCGCCAGTTGTCGGTCGGGGGCCAGCGGGCGATGAGCGCTGCGGCGAAGTCGGTCGCCCGTGGGTCGCCGGCATCGGTGAGCGCCCGCAGGGTATCAACCGCCTCGCCCGGCTCGGCCGCAGCCCATACCTGCGCGAACGCCGACTGCGGCCACAGCGCGACGACCGCCCGGCGGTATGTGCGCTCGTAGCTAGCGCCCTCGTTGCCGGTCGCCTCGTGGAAGCTCTCCTCGTCCGGCTCGATGCCTTCGAGGGCGCTGGACGGGAAGAGCTCGTCTTCCTCGAAGCGCAGCTCGCCGAAATCGATGCCGGCGCCATCCGGGCGGCGCCAGTGGGTGATGCTCAGGCTCCAGTCGAGCGGCTCCACCGCTTCGAACTCGGTCTCATCGTCATGACCCCAGCGGCTCCAGCGACCTGGGCGCCACGTCACCGCTGCGCAGCCGAACTCGTACTTCGAGACGATGGCGAGGTGGGTCGCGCAGCCCACCCGCTGCGCCGCGGCGTGCAGCACTTGCACGACGGCTTGATCGCGACCCTTGAGCCCATCGAAGCTCAGCGCGGCAGGGGTGTACTGGTGCTCGAGCGGGAACAGCGCCTTGGTCGGGTAGCCCTCGTCGAGCCACGCGCCGAGGCGCTCGGCGACGGCTTGGACGAGC
Source organism: bacterium (assembly GCA_030427205.1). Taxonomy (GTDB): domain Bacteria; phylum Myxococcota_A; class Bradymonadia; order UBA7976; family UBA1532; genus JACKDM01. The sequence goes on from JAUHXC010000029.1 coordinate 75,013, forward strand.
GGCTCGTGGTCGGGCGGTGCCAGCCGGCGCTTTGTGCTGCGGCAGACGTTGTAGACCAGCGCGACGCGGTGCCCGTCGGCAATGGGCCGCAGCTCGTGCAGGCAGTCGGTATAGAACGCGGCGTAGCTGATCGTCGACGGTGATGGGCCGCCGATGTCGAGCGTCGCCTCCCGCCCGCCGTGGCGGATCACCAGCGCACCGCCGCTCCACCGCGCGGGCAGGAGCACGACGAGCGTGGCGAACATGCCCGGCGCTTTCTCGGTGTCGCGGTGCTCGGCGAAGAAGTCGCCGGGGCCGTAGACGAGCAGTTTGTAGAGCTGCGCCTCGATCTCGCCGGGCACGCCGAGGGCGCGCTTGATGTTCTGCGTGATGGTGTCGAGCACCGGCTGCCAGGCCTCGGCGTCGATCGTGAGCCGCTCGGGCGCGATCTGGCCGGCGCGACGCACGGCGGGGTCGACGATCGTCTGCTCGCCGCGGCCGTACGGGGCGGGTTCGGCTGCGGCCAGCAGTTCGCGGGCCTGATGGTCGAGCACGGGGAAGGCGAGCGGGCCGACGCCCTCGACCTCGATGAGCGGCAGCGGCGCCGAGACCTGGCCGGTGGTGTAGAAGTCGCCAGGTCGCTTGGCCTTGGCGAGCAACTCGGGTACGGCGTCGAGCGGGTCGTTCATCGGGTTCGGTCTCCACGGTGTCGGGATGAATAGGGATCGACCGGGTTCACCTGTCCGCGTTCGGCCGGTCGAGCCGCGTTTCTTGGCTCTGGACACCGAGGGTGACGCCCAGGCTCACGGTGAGGCTCATGCCGAGGGTGACCCCCAGGGTCGTGGGCAAGCCGGCGGCAAGGCTCTCCGCGAGGACGACCGGGAAGGGCGCGCTCAGGGCAGAGGTGAGGCTCATGGTGAAGGCCAACATGAAGCAGCTGACCAGGACGACGGCGAGGCTCGACGCGAGGTCCCCGGTGAGAGTCGGCTCAGGCGTTTCGCCAGTCGGCCGCGAACCGCATGGAATTGGCCGCGTCTCATGCGGCGGACACGGTAGTCGTGCCGACGGATTTGGCCTCATCCATCGCCTTCATCCGATGCAGCATCGCTTGTATTTGCGCCCGCTGCCGCACGGGCAGGGCTCGTTGCGGCCGACCTTCGGGCCGTCACGCACCACGGGAATGTGGCGCCCCAGCCAGCGAACGATGTCGGACAGGCATCGCCGGGTGGTCTCGATGCCGGGCCATGTCAGAAACTCCGCCAGCTTTGCTGCCGGCAGATATAGGTCGGTCGGATCCAGCCGCGCGGCCCACGCGGCGACGGCGGGTACCTGCGATATGCCGGCGGCGTTGCCCATCCAGTGGATGTGTGTGGCGGCGAGCAGACCGTCCACCCATTGCACGGGCACCGCGTCGGGTTTCAGCCCACCCTGGGTGGCGATGGCCTGCGCCATGCCCGAACGCAGCACCTCGATCGAGTCGTCGAGCTCACCGGGCGTGGTCAACATCTCGATCGTGATGTCGGCGAAGCCGGCCGTGAGGTGGGCGTCGAGGCCATCGAATGCGGGCGCCCGACGGTCGCGGAGAACGGAGAGTACGTCGTCGAGTGCGCCCGGATGGGCAGAGGCCAGAGCGATCAGCCCGGTCAGTGGCCCGACCAACGCCGGCATGGAGTCGGCTTCGTGCCACAGCTCGACGTAGCCGGGCAGCACGCCCGGTCCGAGCTGGGCAGCGAAGCATGCCGCAGCGGCGACGCCGCCGAGTTCGCCGGTGAGCGTACCGAAGTCACCGAGAGTGACCACGCCGACCGCGTCCATGCCTTCGGCGAGGTGCACCTTGGCGAACGGGATCGACAAGAGGATGAGGTGTCGCGCCGTGTCGACCGCGATGGAGTACTGGCGCAGGGTCCACGTGGTCAGGCGATCGGTCCCGCGCAGTCGGCGCAGGGACATCGAGTGCTGGGTCTCGAAGACGAAGTCGATGGTGTCTCGCAACGCCTCGACGAGCACCGGGCGGACGAGCGGCGCCAGGAGCGCGCTGGCCTCGAAGTCCTCCCGGGCGAGCCGATGTCCAGCCGTCAGGACCCGCTTCAGCAGTTCGAATACGCCCCCGCGCATGGTGATTCGGGCGTCGGCGCGACCGATTCGGGCCGAGTCCTCGAAGGCGGCGTCGACATCCGCGCGGTTGACGATCGGGAGCCGACCGGTGCGCATGCCGCGGCCGAGGCACGTGACGAAGCCTCCATCACGGGCGACCACGACATGGGGCGGGTTGGCGTCGTCCGTCAGCGCCAGCGCGACACGATCGCAGTCGGGCGGCAGCTCGACCGTGGCCAGGACGAGCTTGACCGCGACGCGATCGCGGTAGAGCCCCAGCGCCAAGTCGAGGGAGCGGTGGTCCAGCCGCTCGAGGCGGCGGAGGAAGTGTGCGTCGTGACCCACGGAGCCTCCCGATCGGCGACGGCGATTCGTACTCGGGTTGGCTGGCAGTGTCTATTGCCGAATAGGGCATGCGGCGTCCGTGAGTGGGCCGCCAGACGGGGCTTCGAGCACGAGGCTCGGGGGCGGACAAGTCGAGGAGGTGCGAGAGGATCGAGGGCGGGCAAGTCGAGCGGGAGTGCGAGGATCGAGGGCGGGCAAGTCGAGGGGGAGTGCGAGGATCGAGGGCGGGCAGGTCGAGGGGGTGTGCGAGGATCGGGGGCGAGCCAGTCGAGGGGGTGCGCGAGGGTCGAGGGCGGGCAACCTGAGGGTGAGTGGCGGCGCGGTGACCTGGCCACCCCGAGCGGCCCGGCGAGGTCTCCGCGCCAGCAACGAGCCCCAACCGCGTGAGCTGCTGCAGGGTACCGGTGCGGCCCAGGTCCGCGCGTCGGTCGCCTACTCGTCAGCATCGCCCTCCAACTCGGCGCGCAGGCGCTCTCGCCGCCGGTAGATGGCCTGTCGGCTCGCGCCGGTCTTCCGGGCTGCGGCGGCGATGCTATGACCCTGCGCGACGAGCAGAAGCGCGCGATCTGCGGGCTCGCCGGTGTCGAGCATGTCCACCAACTCGGTCGCGAGTGTCATCCGCTCGGGCCGCGCCCCGACGACGGGCGGCGTCCAGTCCAACGATCCGCCGAATCGGGTGTGATAGCGCCGCTCGACCATCAGCAGATCCCGTGCCCGTCGCCGCACCCCGAAGCTCAACATCGACAGCAGATTGGGTCGCTTCGCCGATCGAGGCTGCCACGGAAGCGGTGGAGCAGGCCCGCGATCTCGACGGCGACCATCGTCAACGCCTCCCGCCGCGCCCGACGGACCTCGCCCGAGCCGGCGGCCAGCATCGGGCTCATGTCCGCGCGCAGCCAACGGTAGACCTCGGCCACCGCAGCCGGCCGGGTCTCGCATCGAATCGCCAGCGCCGTCAGCATCACCGCGTATGCGGGGCGGACCGCGGGCCACCGCGCGCCCTCCAAGCGCATCAGCGTTGCGATCATCCGAACGGCGATCGTGTCCCGGCCCCTCACCGCCAGGCCAGCGCCGAGCAGCTCGGCTTCTCGACCGACACCCGGTGCCGGCGGTTCACGAGCGATCCCCATCATCTCGCGCCCGTTCACGGCGCTCGGCCTCGATCATCCCTGCGGTCAGCCGCAGGACGCGTGGGAGGTCGCCGGTCATCGCGATGGAGTGGGCGTCGTCAGCCCGCTGGTCGACGGTGCGCCAGGCGGCGACGGTGGCGACCAACGCGCGGGTCGAGCGGGTGCGCTCGGGCGTCTTCGGCGGCGCGATGCGCCACGCGAGACGGGCCAGGCGAACATGCAGCTTGGGCATGCGCCGCACGAGAGCGAGGATGCCGCGCGCGAGCCAGCGGCGAGTGCTTCGGATAGGGGTCATGGGCATCGGCTCTTCCTCGAGATCGCGCAGGCGGTGCAGAGCGGCCCGCGGGGGCTGGGGATGGCGGTCGTGAGCGAGCGTGTGTGGTGGTGGCAGCGTGACCACATCGACCCGTGCAGGAAGGCATGGACCGCCCCGGCCGGATCGATGCGGAGTTCTTCGGCCACTGCGGGCGCACTTCGCCTGTTGGGCCGGCGCATCCCGCCGGCCTCCACCGTCGTCGTCATGTTCTCGTCCTCGTGGAGGCCGACGTCAGCGCACGGGGCTCACCGCTACTCTGGACGCACCGATACGCCTCCCGCCGACCGCGGTCGTAGAAGTGTGTCAGCGGGCGTGATATGTCGAAGCTGCGAAGCGAAACCCCAACACGCGCGCTTTCGACACACCTCTTTGTCGCGAATATGCGTCATGTGTAGTCAATCCGCGTCGCCTGCCGCAAGAAGAAATGTCGCGAATGAGCGATGAGAATCGAATTTCCGCCCTGCTCTTGGAGCGGATTCGCGATATCCAGCAGTCGAGGGGCCTCTCTGCCGCCGCACTTGCGCGACAGTCGGGCATCCAGAAAGACCGCATGTATCGCCTGCTCGATGGGCAGCCGCTGACGGTCGACGACGTCTGGTCGATCGCGGCAGGACTCCAGATGAGCCCTGCCGACTTGCTGCCGCTCGACGCGGTGTCGTCCTTGCCCGAGGACGAGGCTCGGTTGCTGCAGGCCGTCCGCACGGGTGATCGGGAGGCGGTCGGGGCGGCCCTGCGCACCCTCGGCGTGAACCCGGCCGACCCTGCGCCTGGGGCTGTCGCCGCGGCTCGGGAACTCCGCACGAGCGCCCAGACGATTCGGGCGGCAGCGGACGGCATCGAGCGAGCCGCCCGCTCGCTGGATGGCGGCGAGCGCTCGGGTACCGACGAGTAGGACGGCAGGCGGAAGAGCTGGTCGACGTTGTGACACCGCCATTACACCGCGGCGTCGGGCCGACCCGCGCCTTGCGATCCAGCGCTGACTGATCGACAACCGACCGCAGATGTCCGCCCCTCCGCTCATCTTCATCTGCTATGCCGGCCCTGACCGGGCCATCGCCGAGCGCATCCACCGCGCGCTCGACCTCGCCGGTCTGCACCCATGGTGCGATCGGCTCGACCTCGTGCCGGGCCAGAAGTGGGACGAGGCCATCCCCGCCGCTCTCGAACGCGCCGCAGTCGTTCTGGTGCTGGTCACAGCGACATGGCCCGTCGTCGGCGACAAGGGGGTGGGCTGGTATGGACCCGAGGAGGTCGCGCTGGCTATCGATCAGCAGCGGCGTGTCGGCCCACGGGCGGTGGTGGTACCGGTGCGCATCGATGGCGCGGGCGCCGACCGCGTGCCGTACGGCTTGCGGCGGGTCGCCGACATCGAGGTGTCTGCAGAGGAACCCGGCGCGGTTGTCGATGGCGTTCGCCGGATGCTCGCGGCGCGCTCCCGCACCATGATGTCGCCAGGGCGCCCGGAACTGCACGCGCGGCTCGCGACCGCCGACGCTCACATCAACTCCCTCAAGGCGAGTAGCGCCCCGCCCGAGGCGATCGCGGCAGCTATCGCCGACCGGTTGACCATCAAGCGGAACCTGCGAGCGGGAGGGCACCTCCAGTCGGGCGATACGCTCGATCGCTACGTGCTCGCCGAGCGTTTGGGGCAGGGCGGCTTCGCGTCGGTATGGCGCGCCTACGATCCCCTTCACGACCAGCACGTGGCGCTGAAGGTGCTGCACGGGCGCTGGAACCGCGACGAGTCGAAGGTCGAGCGCTTCCGCCGCGGCGCCCGGCAGATGGCCCGGCTGCGACATCCGGGCATCGTGCAAGTGCTCGATGCCGAGCGGGTCGACGACGGCTGGCACTTCTTCGTGATGGCGCTGATGCGCGGCGGCGACCTGTATCGCGCGATCACCCGCGCAGATGCGCCGCTGTCAGCCGACGAGGGGCTGCGCGCGGTGCTCGAAGTGGCGGATGCGCTCGCCGAGGCCCACGCAAGGGGCATCGTGCACCGCGACGTCAAGCCGCAGAACGTTCTGCTCGGCGAGGACGGCGGTGCGCGGCTGACCGACTTCGACCTGGTTCGGGCACCCGACACGACCGGCGGCACCGAGACACGGGGCATGGGGTCGTTCCTCTATGCGGCGCCGGAGCAGCTCGATCGGGCGAACGAGGTCGGGCCCCGAGCGGATGTGTACGCCCTGGGGATGACCGCGGTGTTCGTGCTCACGGGTCAGCAGCCCCCGTCGCGGTGCAAGTGGCAACCGGAGGCGACGGTTGCGACGCTGCCAGCGACGGCGGCGGTGCGGGCGTGCCTGCTGAGCGCCATCGCGCTCGACGAAGGTGAGCGGCCTGCCGACGCAGCAGCCTTCGGCGATGCGTTGCGACAGGCCCTTGACCGACCGGAGAGCTTGGTCCCCAGACAGACGGCCACGCCGATGAAGCCGGCGACGGCGCACCGCCCCGCGCTGGTGCCGATCGCTCCAGGCGACTTCATGATGGGCAGCCCTGATAGCGAGGTGGGCCGAGGCGGCGACGAGCGCGCACACCTCGTGAGGCTGACCGGGGGCTTCATGATGGCCGAGACGGTGGTGACTCAGGCGCAGTACGCGGCTTTGCTGGGCGAGAACCCGGCATACTTCCAAGGTACACCAATCGATCGCGACCGCCCGGTGGAGAGTGTCAGCTGGCTGGCGGCGGTGAAGTACTGCAACGCACTGTCCGAAGCCGAGGGTTTGAGTTCAGCCTACGCCATCGAGGGGGACGCGGTGGTATGGCAGATAGATGCAGACGGCTATCGGCTGCCGACGGAGGCCGAGTGGGAGTATGCGGCGCGGGCTGGTACTGCGGCGGCGACCTACGCTGGCGACCTGGAAATCCGTGGTCATATGAACGCGCCGGTGCTGGACGCCATTGCGTGGTACGGGGGCAACAGTGGCTCCACGCACCCGAAGGGGCGGGATTCTTCTGGCTGGCAAGACAAGCAATACGACCACGTACGGGCCTCAACCCACCCGGTGAAGGGCAAACGGCCCAACCCGTGGGGCCTGTACGACATGCTCGGCAACGTCGGGGAATGGGTCTGGGATAGGTATGCCGCCGAGTATCCTCTGGCCCCAGCTGGCTCCCCGCTGATCGGGCCGACGGGGCCTACTGACGGCGAGAATCGGATCGTTCGGGGCGGATCGTACTTCAGCCGGGCCCGCAGGGTCCGGTCGGCGGTTCGAATCAGGAGGTCTCCAGCGACTGGGATCCGCAACGTCGGCTTCCGCCCCGTTCGAGCCTTGACTGCTCCCGGTATCGATGCCCCGCCGACTATGCCTGCCCGTGTCGTTCTGTTCGCGCCTCGCGCGCCAACGGGATGGAGTACGCAGTACCCGAACGCTCTATGTCTGGAGGCCGATGCACCGGCAGGCCGTTGGCACCGTGACGAGTTGCCGGGTGGGGGGCGTTGGATTCGGGCCTACGCCGAGGTCGAGCGGGCTGCCGAGTGGCTGGATGGTGATGCGGGGGACGTATTCGTCTATTCGTCCATGCCCTACAGCCTCGGCGCCGTGTTCGGCAACGCGCTCCTCAATGAGCCCGGCGCACGGTGCCGATTCTTCCAAGCCGAAGGTCCGAACGACCAAGTTCGATGGGTTGACTACGGGCCCTGGCGGGGGCTCGAGAGCGATTCCGACCCCATCCTCAGTGAGCTGAAGTCGACGCCGGGCCGGGCTGACAAGTGGGCTCTCGTCTGTGGGATTACCTGGCCCCCTGACGACGCCGCGATCGCTCATGGGCTGGCGTGCGTCGACGCATCGGATGCGAGCCGAGTAGATATCGGCCCGGCCGAGCCTGGCCACGAGGCCTTGGCCGACCCCGCGTCGATCGAATCGGCCGTTCGAGACCTGGAGGCAGCTTTCGACCGCCTTGTGCGGCAGCCCGAGGCGGTCGAACTGCACGTCTTCTACAACGGCCCCTTGGCCGTCCTACAGCGAGCGGCGGGCAAGCTCCACCAGCCGAGGTGCCGCATCGTGTTTCATGAGCGCGGTGTCGATGGCGTCTACTGGCCGGCTGTCGCCTTCGAGAGCGGGGCAGTTCGTCTCCTCGGCGTCGAGCCCGAGCTGAAGCCGGGTGCGACAAACGAGATCGAGCGGCGCATGAAACCAGAGCAGGGGACCAACAGCAGCATGACCATGACGATCGCTCAGGCTTTCGACCGCTTTCGCCGTGACATCGTCCCCGACACGAAGAGGGCCAAGCGCGCCAACAACGTTCAGCGGCACCTGCGCGATCAGCTCAAGCACCATCTCGCCGGCCTGCGCGAGACGTTCATCACCGGTTCGCTGGCGCGTTCGACGGCGATCAAGCCCTTGAGCGACGTCGATGTCTTCGTCGTGCTCGATCCGAATACGCACAGCCGCTCGCAGCAGCCGAAGCCGACCCTGCGTCTGCTTCAGAAAGCCGTACAGGCAACGCTCGGTGGGACGGCGACGGTCCGGTTGCAGACGCGGTCGGTCGGGGTCATCTTCCAAGCTCACGACATCCACCTCGATCTCGTCCCGGCGATCCTCGACTCCGAGGGGGACTACTACATCCCCGACCGTGATCGTGACGCCTGGATCATCACGAACCCGCGGCTCCACAAGCGGACGCTGGACGCCGCAGATCAGGCCGCGGGCAGCAAGCTGCGGCCGCTCATTCGTATGGCGAAGGTAGCCCGACGGCGGAGCTTCCCCAAGCTCGGCTCATATCACCTCGAGGCCATGGCCTGTCGGCTCGGGCTCGGGCCGGCGGCAAGCTTCGACGTTGGAATCTGCGATCTGCTCCGCGGGCTGGAGGCCCAGGTGATCCAGCGCATACCCGACCCATCCGGGCGGGGCCCGGCGATCCACCTCGAACTCGACACGCGGCGCGATCTCGAGCGGCGGTTGAAGGAGGCTCGGCTGACGGCCGAGCGGGCCATCGCGCACGCGGACGCGGGGCGGCTCGACAAGGCGCACGCTCAATGGAAGCACCTGTTCGGCGCGGATTGGCCCAGGTAGTCGGTCATCGGCCCTGACGCCGGGTCGCCGCCAGTCGCTGCGGAGACCCACGCGGCACCGATTCTCGGTGCACTGGATGTACCAGATTTGTTCCACGAACTGGGCGCCAGAAGGGGCAGGCAAGGGCACCACCCGACACGAGTCGTCACGCGCAACTATGCGGCATCATGGTCGAATCCACGCCCCCGCGGGGTTGCGTGCGAATCGCCTCATAGTTGACATCCAACTCTCGTATCGATGGGGCCGGGGGCCGGGCCGTCACCGCGGCGCGCGCGCGCGGGCTTGCATCAGGCGGATGAGCGCTTCGACGCCGTCGTGGATGGCGCGGGCCGCGATCGGCTCCGCGGTATGCCACAGCGGACCGTAGACATTGATCGTGCCGCGCACCGCCTCGGATACCCAGCAGCGCTGCACGTGCTCCGGGCGCAGCGGGCCGGCGTCGCCGCACGGCATGCTCCGGGTGGGCGGCGGATCGTCGTAGACCTTCTCCAGCACGTCGCCCCGCAGATCGTATACGTCGGCCATCCACGCCGGGCCATCCGCGCCGACCGTGGGATCGCCGTACAAGGTCATGAGCACGCTGCCGTCCGCGACGAACGTCATGTGCGAGAACCCGTCGAGCCCGAGCCGGGGGTGCTCGGCGAGCAGGGCATTGATCTGCCTTACGGTGGACTCGATGTGTGCATCGCGCTCGGCGGGCGACAGCGGCTCGGCGTAGACGGACCCCGACCAGAGGCCGCCCAGCGCGACGACGAGCAGCGTGAGCAGCGCGCGCGCCCATCGAGCCCACGCCTTCCAGCGCTGAACGTTGGCAGCGCGCCCGCTCATCGGCTGGCCGCCAGAGCGCCGGTGGCGTCGACGGTGCCGCGGATCCGGCTCAGCAGCTCGACCACGGCCGCCGTGCGCGCCTGCCACCAGCGCAGCTTGCCCGCCTCTTCGCCGATGTCGGCCAGGACCTCGGCGCTCTGGCTCCAGAAGAGGAAGCCGCTCATCGGGATGTCCCGTCAGCCGGGGCCATTCGATCTGCGCGACGACGCCGGCGCCGACAGCTCGCCGCCGGGGGTGCGCGCCCCCGGCGGCGTGCGCTCGTAGGCGTCGAGGCCCGCTCTTCGCCCGCCCCGCTGCTGATCGACGACGAGATCCGTCTGCTGCCACAGCCGCGCTTTGAAGCGCGCGAGGCTGTCCCCCTGATCGCTGTCCCCATCGGACCGTTCGACGGCCGTACGCGTGCCATCCGACATGTGCTCTGCTCCTGATTCGAAGTGCCCGGGCTGGTGAGACCTGACCCGTTGGTCCGATTCGAGCCGGTCTGGTCACGTTTGTCAAGGGCAATTGTCCGGGGCGCAGCTCGTTGTCACCGGGCGCCCGTCCCCGGACAGATCGTGCCCGTCGTCCCTTAGTCTCTGCGCCGACGTGTAGCCACTGGATGCGCCATGACCAACCTGCCCAGCCTGCTGCACCGCAGCGGTCTCTCCTTCGAGGCCGCAGTGCCCCGCGACGCCCGCCTCGACCGCTACGGCACGTGGTCGGTGCTCGACGACAACATCGCCATGCCGCCCTTCGACGAGGGGCTCTGGGCGCGCATACGGCGCCTGGCGACCCGGGTCTCGGGTCGGCGGTCGGGCCGCTGGGCGCCGATGACCGTGCAGGTCGGCCCCCGCGGCGAGCGCGGTAAGGTGACCATCGAGGGGCTGGCGTATGGCGGTCGATTGACCGTCTCGTGTCGCGCCTGCCGAGGCGCGCAGCCCCCGTGCCCGCACCTGCTGGCGACGCTGCTCGCCGTCGGCTACCGCGACGACGAGACCCGGGCGCGCATGGCCTCACCCGGCTGGAAGCTCTTCCTCGAGGCGGTGGGCGGCCGCGCGCCCGACCCCCGACCCGGCCCCCGGCGGGGGGCCGACATCCGCCGCGGCTGGTTGCGCGTGGTCCTGCACCGGGTGCGCGTCGGCGACGATCGGGTCGGCGGGCTGGCCTCGTTCAGCTACGTGCGCCTAGCGAAGAACGGCAAGCGCGGCCTCAAACCCAAGCCGCTGCGCTCGCTCGACCACCTCGACGCGTTGATCACCGGCCTGAGCCCGGGGGAGCGGCTCATCGCCGAGCGCCTCGACGATCTGCAGGCCCTGGCCGGGATCCAGATCAATCGCTACGGCTACCTCGGCGACGAGCAGCGCCGCGAGCGCCTGCAGCGCCGCGAGCGCCTGCAGCGCCGGATGACCGCCGAGATCTTCGCCGCGCTGGGCGATGTGCGCGAGCTGAGCCTGGCCGACGAGGTCGAGCTGACGTTCGATCCGACCCCCTGGCGCACGGCGCTGAAGGCGGCCGACGCCGCGGCGGGCGGGCTCGAGCTCGAGTGGCGCGAGGTGCCGACGCTGGTCTATCCGGCCGGGCCGGGCTATGTCGTCGTCGACGATACGCTGCGGCCGGTCTGTGAGGACCTGCCGCCGGGCGTCCTGCGCATGCTCGGCGACGCGCCGCCGCCGGTGCCCGCCGAGCAGGTGGCGGCCTTCGTCGCCGCCCTCGGCGAGGGCATCGCGACCCATGTGGCGGTCGAGTCAGACGCGCTGCCGGTGGTCGCCGGCACGCCCGAGCCGCGCCTCGTGCTCGCCGCCGACGGCGAGACGCTGCTGGTGGCCCTGCGCTTCGGCTACGGCTCGACCGAGTGCGGCCATGACGACCCCGACCGCATCGTCGACACCTTCGCCGAGACGCCGTCGCTCATCGCCCGCGATCGGGACGCCGAGCTGGATTGCTGGCGCGCGCTGGGCGAGCTGGTCGAGGCGCTGCCCGCCGAGCCGACGCGGCTGACCTTCGCCGGCGACGATGCCTATGGCTTCCTGGCCGACCTCGTCCGGCTCGACGGCGTCGAGATCGTCACCGATCGCTCCCTCGACCTGCGCCGCTGGACGCCGGTGGGCACCCTCGCGGCCATGGCCCGTCTCAGCGCCGACATCGACTGGTTCGACCTCGAGGTGGACTTCAGCGCCGACGGGCAGACGGTCGAGCCGGCCGCGGTGCTCGAGAGCTGGCGCGCGGGGCGGCGCTACCTGCGGCTCGGCGACGGCAGGCTGGCCGCGCTGCCCGAGGCGTGGCTCGACCGGCACGGACAGACGCTCGACGAGCTGGCCGACCTGCGGCGACGGGACGGGCGGGTCGGGTTGCACGCTGCGCCGGTGGTCGACGAGCTGCTCGGCGACGTCGGCCTCGAGCTGGAGCAGGCCCGGGCCCACGCCCGGCGGCTGACCGAGCTCGCTGAGCGCATCTCGCGCTTCGACCGCGTGCCCGAGCGCGCCGCGCCGCCGGGCTTGACGGCGACCTTGCGCGACTACCAGCACCGCGGCTTCCGCTGGATGCGGGCCCTGGCCGGGCTGGGGCTGTCGGGGGTGCTGGCCGACGACATGGGGCTGGGCAAGACGGTGCAGACCCTCGCGACCCTGCTCGACGCCCATCAGGGCGCGGCGGGTGGGCCCTCGCTGGTGGTGGCGCCGACCTCGGTGATCCACAACTGGATGCACGAGGCGGCGCGCTTCGCGCCCACGCTGCGCATGGCGCTGCACTATGGCCCCCAGCGCGGCGCGCCGCCGACGGACGCAGACGTCGTCATCACCAGCTACGCGCTGCTGCGCATCGACGCAGTGGCGCTGCACGCCGTCGAGTGGCGCTACGTCGTGCTCGACGAGGCGCAGCACATCAAGAACCCGGCCAGCAAGGTCGCCCGCGCCGCCCGCGGGCTGACGGCGGCCCACCGCCTGGCGCTCAGCGGCACGCCGCTCGAGAACCACCTCGTCGAGCTGTGGAGCCTCTTCGAGTTCTTGATGCCCGGCTTCTTCGGCAGCCGGCGACGCTTCCGCGAGCGCTACGTCGAGCCTGTCGCCCAGACGGCGGACGAGCAGCGCCGCCGCGACGCGCTCGACCGCCTGCGGCGCCGGATCCGTCCGTTCGTGCTGCGCCGGCTCAAGCACGAGGTCGCCACCGAGCTGCCGCCGCGGCAGGAGCAGGTGCTCTCGTGCGAGCTGAGCCGCGCCGAACGCACGCTGTACGAGGGGGTCAAGGCCACCTATCGCGACGCGGTGCTCGGCGCGGTGGACGACGTGGGCATCGGCCGCTCGACCATCCGCATCCTCGAGGCGCTGACCCGGCTGCGACAGGCGGCCTGCGACCCGGGCCTGCTGCCTTTCCCCGAGGCCCGTGGCTTCACCGACAGCGCCAAGCGCGGCCGGCTGCGCGAGGTGCTCGCCGAGCTGTCGGCCGAGGGTCACCGGGCGCTGGTCTTCAGCCAGTGGCCTTCGCTGCTCAAGCGGGTGCGCGCCGACCTCGAGCAGATGAAGCTCGCGCACCTCTACCTCGACGGCGGCACCCGCGAGCGGGGCGACCTCCAGGCCCGGTGGAACGCGCCCGACGGCCCGCCGGTCTTCCTCATCAGCCTCAAGGCCGGCGGCACCGGGCTCAACCTGACCGCGGCCGACGTCGTGATCCACCTCGACCCGTGGTGGAACCCGCAGGCCGAGCAGCAAGCCACCGACCGGGCTCATCGCATCGGGCAGACGAAGCCGGTGATGGTCTACAAGCTCGTGGCCCGGGGCACCGTCGAGGAGAAGGTGATCGAGCTGCAGGCCCGCAAGCGGGCGCTCTTCGAGGCGGCGGTCGACGGTGATCGGGTCACCGTCGACGCGCTGACCCGCGACGATCTGGAGGCGGTCTTCTCGGCGCAGCCCAACCCGTGACCGCGCAGCCCGACCCACGCGCCGGGCTCAGGGCTGGTTGGCCAGCCCGCCGACGCTGAACTCGTAGAGCCGGTCTTCTTTGGGGGTCACCGGCACCGCCTGGTTGGTCTCGAAGCCCAGCTTGACGAAGAACCCGTCGCTGCCGTCGGTGGGCACGCCCAGGTCGAGGCGGTAGGCGAAGCTCGACGCCTGGGGCACCACCATGCGCAGGCCCAGCCCGGCGGCGTGCAGCAGCGGGGCGTCGTTGATGTCGTCGTAGACCGTGCCGATGTCGAAGAAGGCCACCGCGCCCAGGTGCAGGAAGCTGACCACCCACGGCGGGGTGCGATACTCGAGGTTGCCCCGCAGCCGGTCGGCGCCGAACGCGAAGAGGTGCTGGCTGGGATAACCCCGCAAGCCGTTGTCGCCGCCCAGCGTCACCAGCCCCGGGGTGAGCTGCTCGCGCTGGGTCACCCAGTCGCCGCGCAGCACGACGCGCCCGAAGCCCAGCCGCGGCGTCGAGCCGCGCACCCGGGCCAGGGTGCGGATGTCGAACCACTCACCGGCCGCCTGCCCGTCGTCGCCGTCGCTCAGCCACAGCCGCGCCCGCACGCCGCCGGCCAGCTCGATGAGCCCGTCGCCGCCCCACGCCTCGCGCCACGCCAGCGAGCCGCCCATGTCGACCAGCGACTCGCTGCTGCCGATGCTTTCGAGCGGGGCGCGCACGTCGAAGAAGACCTCGGGGCCCAGCTGCACGTCCTCGCTGAGCCCGAAGCCGGCCAGATCGCGGAAGACCTGATGCCGGTTCTCGAAGAACCGCACGTTGGCCGTCGGGTAGACCCACTGCCGCTCCCGGGGCAGCACCGTGTCGGCGAAGGCCGCGCGGAAGGCCACCGTCCGGGCGTCGTCGCCCGCCGGCAGGCCGGTGGCGTCGTTCGGATCGGCGTCGACCCGCAAGAAGCCGAGGCCGCCCGCCGCGCGCACGATCCAGCCCTTGCCCCACTGCACCCGCCCCAGCGCGGCGGTGCCCACGAAGCGGTGATCCCAGATGCGCCCGGCGCTCAGGCAGTCGGCCTCGGGATCGCCGCCCTCGCAGTCGGGCTCGGTGAACGCCAGCAGCCCGCCGCGCTGCGCCTGCCGCTCGGTATACTGCTGATATTGGGCCACCAGCCCGAAGCCCCAGCGCTGCTGCAGATCGTAGAGCGGGCGCCCCAACTCCACGTAGCCCGACAGCCCGTCGTAATCGTCGCTCGACCGCTCGAAGTGCGCGTCGACGGTGGTCACCAGCCGCAGCTTCTCGCCGAGCAGCCGCGGGTCGACGTAGACCGCGCCCAGGGCGTAGTCCAGCGGCTCGAGGTTGAAGCGCAGCGACGCCCGCTTGTCGCGGCCGAGCAGGTTGCGCTCGGTGAGCTGCACCATCAGCGTATCGATAAAACTGCCCGTCAGCTGAAAGCGGGTCTCGGTGCGCAGGCTCCACAGGTCGCGGGTCACCACGACCAGCCCGATCTGCTGCGGATCCTCGGCGCGCACCGGCACCACCGCGACCACGTTGAAGATGGCCAGCCCGCGCAGGTTGCGGGCGGTCTCTTCGGCCAGCTTGCGGTCCCAGACCATGCCCGGCTTCAGCAGCACCTCGCGCAGCACCGTGGGCTCGGTGGTGGTGAAGTGCAGCGCGTTGGGCCAGGTGGGGAAGGGCTCCTCTTCGATGAAGACCGGAAACCGCGCCGTGCGGATCCAGGCGACCGTCTTGCCGTCCGGCGCGCGCTCGGGGATCAGCCCATTGCCGCGCATCACGCTGATGACGTGGCGCAGCTCGTAGTTCATCTCGGGCTGCGGCGCGGCCTGCGCCAGCGACGCCGCCGGCAGCGACGTCAGCACCAGCAGCAGCGCCAGCACACCCATGCCCCGCGCGCGCCTCATCGCCACCTCTTGGGGATCACCAGCCCCTGCTGCTCGCTGAACCGCCGCAGGTCGGTCGGCACCGGGCTCTGCACCGTCAGCCGGGCGCCGCTCGCCGGGTGGCGCAGCACCAGCCGCGCGGCGTGCAGCCCGATGCGGAACTTGCCCAGGCTGCGATCGTCGCGGCGGCCGTACTCCCGATCGCCGACCACCGGGCTGCCCCGCTGGGCCAGATGCACCCGGATCTGATGCAGGCGCCCGGTCTTGGGCCGGCACTCGACCAGCGCCAGCCCCCGCGAGCGGGTCAGCACCCGATAGGTCGTCTCCGCCGGCTTCGCCCCGCGCCCCTTGCCCAGCACCGCCCGCTTGCGGCCGGCGCGGCGCTGCTCGCGGATGGGCGCCCGCACCGTGCCCTCTGGCGGCTGCGGCGCGCCGTGCACCCACGCGAGGTAGGTCTTCTCGATGGTGCGCTCGGCGAACTGCGCCCGCAGGTGGTCGTAGGCCGCCTGGGTCAGCCCGACGACCACCAGCCCGCTCGTCGGCCGGTCGAGGCGGTGCACCAGCCCGTAGTCGCGGCCCTTGCCGATGTTCTGCAGCGCCTTGCCGTGGGTGGCGAAGGCCCCGTTGAGCAGCGTATCGCGGGTATGCTTGCGCCCCGGCTGGGTCACCACGCCCGCCGGCTTGTCGACCACGATCAGATCGTCGTCGGCGTAGGCGTAATCGAGCCCGAGGCGCGGGTTGGGCTCGACGCTGAGTTGCACGCTCATGGGGCGGATTGTGGACCGCCGGCTCCGGCCGGGCAAGCGCCGGGCCGACGGCCCGCGAAACCGGACGCACCGCGCCGGCGTATCTGCTGCCGGGGACCGACCCCGAAGGAGGCCGCGATGGATCCGGTCACTGTGGACATCGTCTCGGACGTCGTCTGCCCGTGGTGCGTGGTGGGCTATCGCCAGCTCGCGCGCGCCGCCGAAGAGGCCGGCGTGCCGCTCGCCGTGCGCTGGCACCCGTTCGAACTCAACCCGCGCATGGCCGACGAGGGCGAAGACATCGCCGAGCACCTCGCCCGCAAATACGGCTCGACCCCCGCCCGCAGCCAGCAGGCGCGGGCGATGCTGACCCGGCTGGGCGGCGAGGTGGGCTTCACCTTCGACTACGCCGACGACATGCGCATCTACCCGACCTTTCGCGCCCATCAGCTGCTGCGCTGGGCCGAAGAGCAGGGCGCCGGCCACCGGCTGAAGCAGGCGCTGTTCGCCGCCTACTTCAGCGCCCGGCGCAACATCAACGATCCGGCAGAGCTCGCCGACGTGGCCGCCGCGGTGGGCCTCGACCGCGACGAGGCGTCGAAGGTGCTCGCCGACGGGCGCTACGCCGAGGCGGTGAAGACCGCCGCCCGCGCCTGGACCGAGCGCGGTATCAGCGGCGTGCCGGCGATGGTCTTCGACGAGCGGCATCTCATGGTCGGCGCGCGCGGCGTCGACGGCTACCGCGCGCTGCTCGATCACCTCGTCGCGGCCCGCCCGTCGGCCTGAGCGGGCACGGCCGCGGGATCGGGCCACTCCCCTGGGCGGAAGTCCATGCCGCAATAGCGCGCCGTGCCCCAGACGATCAGCGCCGCCGCGGCGATGTCGGCCACGTAGTGCTGCTTGAGCAGCACCACCGAGACCGAGACCGTCAGCGCCGAGAGCAGCCCCACCGCCGCCGTCAGCCCGCCGTGGCGCCAGCACAAGAGCCCGCCCATCAGCGCCATCTGCACGTGCAGCGAGGGCAGCAGGTTGGTCGGCGCGTCGAAGTCGTAATAGAAGCCCGTCAGCGCCAGCCAGACGCTGGCCTCGGGGTCGATGGGCGGCCGGTGCAGCGCCGCGACCGGAAACAACAGGAAGATCACGAAGGCGATGTGGAAGTTGAGCGCCAGCCAGCGGGCGGCCCGGCGGAAGTACGCCAGCTGCATCAGCGGGATGCGCATCGCGCCGACGAGCACCACGAAGTAGACCAGCGCGTAGGCCACGATGAGCTGCGGCACGAACGGGATCTGCTCTTCGAAGGGCAGCGCCACGTCCCAATAGTGATCGCGGTGCAGGTTGAGCCGGCCGATGACGAAGTAGCCGGCGATCATATAGGTCAGCAGCACGCCGAAGACCTTCAGGCGCGTGCGCTGGGCCGCCGCGGCCGGATCGTCGCCCGCCGGCTGCTCGCCCGCCAGCTGCTCGCCCGCCGGCCCGTCGCTCACCGGCTCTTCTTGCGCTGCTGCTGCGGCGGCGGGGTCTGCATGCCGTCCTGCGGGGCGAGGTCGGTCTCTTTGCAGGCCACCGCGACGCCCAGCGTACCCAGCGGCACGTCGAGGTCGAAGGCGATGCGCTCGCCCTTCGCCGCGAGGGTGATCGCCGCCGCCGCGTGCCACCGCCCGCGGCCCTGCTTGCGGTTGACGAAGGCCGGCAGCTCGACGGTCCAGCGCTCGCCGGCGGCCAGCGTCGCCCGATGCCCGGTCTCGGCGGTGGCCCCCGGCTTGCCGTAGCAGCCCTCGTGATGCAGCGTCAGCGCCAGCGCGCTCAGCGGGCGATCGAAGGGGTTGGTCAGCGTGATCTTCAGGGTGTCGCCGGTCGGACCGCGGGGCTGCGCGATCCGCTCGACGCCGAGCAGGCCGTCGAGCGGGCGCACCTCGGCGGCGGCGAAGGCCACATGCGGCGGCGTGGTGCGCTTCACCCGCATGCCCGACTTGCCGTAGACCCAGTCGCTGCGCATCTGCATCGCGTTGCAGCCCGACGGCCGCGCCGGCGCCGGGCCCGCGGCCGGCGCGCCCAGCGCGACGACCAGCGCGCCGACGTGCGCGGCCGCCTTCGAATCGGCCGTCACCAGCCGCACGAAGCCCACCTCGTGATACGGGTCGGTCCAGACCTCCTCGCCGCCGCCCCACGGCGTGCCGTCGCCGCCTTTGCACTGCAAATGCCCCTGCTCGGTGAGCACGCCGACGAGGGCGTGGCGTTCGCCGAGTTCGATGGGCGGCGCGGCGAGGACGATGGCGAGCAGCGCGAGCATGGGCGGGCCTCCCGACGGTGTCCCTCGACTGTGCGCGATGGGCGCCGGCCCGGCAAGGGCGGCGCCTGCATGCCCCGGACGGACGGTCCGGACCCCATGCGTCGGCGAGGTACGGCGGCGAGCGGCGGTTCGAACGGCCTCGTCGGCGATGGCCCCGAGGATCGAGGCGGTTCGAACCGCGTCACCGGGGTGAGGGGTCCCAGCGGCGGTGCGGTTCCGACCGTGGCCGCGGTGAAGAGGGTGCCGCGACGACGCGGTTCGAACCGCCCCGGGTGAGCGTGGGGTCCCGCGAGCCGGCGGTCTGGACCGCCCCCGAGTAAGGAGAAGTCCCCATCGGGGGGTGGTCTGGACCGCCCCCGAGTAAGGAGATGTCCCCATCGGCGGCGGTCTGGACCGCCCCGGCATGAGGACAAGTCCTCATCGAGGGGTGGTCTGGACCGTCGTTCCTGCCTACATCTTCCTACACTAAGGCCGACCGAAGGGCCCCGCGGCTGGAGATCAGCGGCGGGCCGGGCGGTTCGAACCGCCTGCGTCGGACAGACCTGCGCGCGGCGGGCGGTCGGGACCCGGTCCGGGCAGGTGCGGTACGTGGTGGGGGGCGCTGGAAGGGGCGCTGGAAAGGGGGCGCGCCGCAGAGACCCGCGGCGCGCGCGTCGGTCAGTCCAGGATGACCGCGCCCGACTCGGGTTCGGGCTCGGGCTCGGCCGCCGGCTCGGGCTCGGGCGGCGGGGGCGGCGGGGTCTCGGGCGGCGCGGGGTCGGGCGGCTGCACGACGACCACCGTCGGCGGCGGCTTCGGCGGATCGGGCTTCACCGGGCGCGGCGGCTCGGGGGTGCGCGCGGCCGCTCTCTCCAGGCGGATGTCCACCTGCGGGCCGTCGCCGGGGCCGACGCTGCGCTCGGCGGGCTGATAGCCGGCGTGGCGCACCGCGACCTGCAGCGCCGGCGCGTCTTCGTCGGCGAACTCGAGCAGCCCGCCGGCGGCGGGCGCGCCGTCGACGGTGATCGTCGCCCCGGCCGGCTCGACCACCAGCTTCACCACGATCGGCGGCGCGGCGTCCTTGGGCGCGGCGTCCTTCGGCGTCGCGTCCTCCGGCGCGGCGTCCGGCGGCGGCGGCGCGGCGTCGACCCGCGCCGCGCCCATCGTCGGCTCGCCGGCCGTCGGCGGCAGCGGTGGCGGCGGCGGGTCCTGGGTCTGCATCATCCACCAGCCGCCGACGGCCACCGCCAGCAGGGCGACGATGGCCACCAGCGCTTTGCCCCGGCCTCGGCCCGCGTCGTCGGGGCGCAGGGCCTGCACCGTCTCGGGGCGCAGCCGGCCGGTGGTCGGATCGGCCGCCTCGCTGAGCAGCTGGGTCTCGCCGCTCGACGGGCAGGCGAGGCTGACCGGGTCGACGTCTTCCAGCGCGCTCTCGAGCGCCGCGAGGAAGGCGCTCGCGTCGGCGAAGCGCACCTCGGGGTCGTGGGCCAGCGCGCCGAGCAGTACGTCGCCGAGCGGGCCCTGCAGCAGCTCGATGGGCAGCGGCAGCGCGCCTTTGCCGTGGGCCATCGCGGCGGTGATGGCCACGTCGGCCTCGACCACCTTCCGCCCGGTGAACATCTCCACCAGGATCAAGCCCATCTGGTAGACGTCGAGCGCCGGCGAGACCTGCCCCGCCGAGATGTACTCCGGGGCCATGTACTGCGGGGTGCCGAACATCTCGCCGGTCTTGGTCAGCCCCGCCTCGCCGGCCCCGAGCCGGGCGATGCCGAAGTCGAAGAGGTTGAGCTTCTCGTCCTCGGTGCCCGGCGCGGTGAGGAAGAGGTTGGCCGGCTTGAGGTCTTTGTGCACGATGCCGCGCTCGTGCCCCGCCGCCAGGCCGGCGAGCGCGCCGGTGAAGAGCGTCAGCGCCCGCGCCGGCGCCATCGCGCCGTTGTTCTTCAGCTCGTCGGACAGGTCGTGCCCTTCGAGCAGCTCCATGACGATGTACGGGCGCCCGAAGCGGTCGGCGACGCCGAGGTCGAAGATGGTCACCACGTTGCTGTGGGTCACCATCGCCGCCGCCCGCGCCTCGCGCTCGAAGCGCTCGACGGCGCGCTGGGTATTGGTCTCGTCCACCGCGTCGGCGAAGGTATTGAGCACCTTGATGGCCACCTCGCGGTCGACCACCCGGTCCCAGGCCCGGTAGACCACCGCGAAGCCGCCCTGCCCGAGCACGCCGCGCACCTCGTAGCGCCCCGAGATGGTGTCGCCCACCGCGTAGTGCAGCGCCTTCATGCCCTGCATCGTCGCCGGGCCGAACTCGCCGCTGCCGGTGTGGCCGAGGGTGGCGGCGAACGCGTCCGAGGTGCCGGCGAGGGCCCGGGCGATGCGATCGGAGTCGCCGGCCATGGTATCGGCGAGGCCCACGTCGGGCGCGGCCGGCGCGTCGGTGGCCGGCGGCGGCGGGATGATCGGCAAGGCGTCGGTCTCCGCCCGGGCGTCGGTCTCCGCGACGTCGGCGTCCGCCCGCTCGCCCGGCGGGGTGGACCTCGGATCTTTCGGGCCGTCGGCGGCCATCTGCGTCCTCGGGTGGCGTCGTGGAGACCGAGACGAGTCAATCGCGTTGGCCGCCCGGGGTCAAGTCGCCGTGACTCGCGGTGACAGAAGTTACCGGCCGTTCGAGCGCGCCGCGGCCGCGCAGGTGGCGCACCGTCAGAGATCCCGCCGTCGATCGTCAGCCCGATGACGCTCGATATACCGGTGAGCGTGGCCCGGCCACGGTCTGTTCTCGCTGGAATACTGGCACGCTCGCTGCAACGAGCAGCCGCGGGTCGGACTCACGACCCCCGCCGCCGCGAGGGAGCCGATGGCCAACGGCATGTACATCGCCATGCAGGGTGCCCGGGTGCAGGAGCACCGGCTCGATACCCTGTCCCACGACCTGGCCAACGCCCAGACCCCCGGCTTCAAGCGCCAGGCGGCGATCTACCGGCAGGTGCACAACGACGTCACCAAGATGGGCTCGCCCGATCAGGCGATGGGCGTGCACCACCCGGTGCGCTTCCTGCCCGAAGACCGGCTGCCGGTGCACCTCGAAGAGCGCTACACCCAGTTCGAGCAGGGCGCGCTGCGCTTCAGCGGCAACGACCTCGACATGGCGCTCGACGGCGAGGGCTTCTTCACCGTGCAGGGGCCCGAGGGGCCGCTCTATACCCGCAACGGCGCGTTCACCATGTCCCGCGAGGGGCTGCTGGTGACCCACACCGGGCTGCCGGTGCTCGGGCAGGACGGCCGGCCGATCGCGATGCCCGATACCCAGGGCCGCCTGCGGGTCTCCCGGGCGGGCGAGCTGTTCATCGACGACCAGCCCGCCGGCCGGCTGAACCTGGTGACCTTCCAGAACCTGCAGGCCCTGACCCGGGCCGGCGACAGCAACTGGCAGGCCGAGGGCCAGGATCCGCAGCCGTCGACGGCGGCGGTGCACCAGGCCCACATCGAGAGCGCGAACGTCGATCCGATCCGGACGATGGTCGAGCTGATCAAGACGAACCGGATCTTCGAACTCAATACCCGGGCGATCCAGGCCTACAAGGCGATGGACGACCAGGCGAGCCGCGACGTCGGCCGGGTGACCTGACACCAAGGAGGTGAGCGATGCTGCGTGCACTGCATTCGGCCGCGACGGGCATGGAGGCCCAGCAGAACTACATCGACGTCACCGCCAACAACCTGGCGAACGTCAATACGACCGGCTTCAAGAAGGTGCGGGCCAACTTCCAGGACCTCATCTATCAGGTGCACCGCGCGCCGGGGCTGGCGACGAGCTCGGGCACCGAGGCCCCGACGGGCATCCAGGTGGGCATCGGCGTGAAGACCGCGAGCACCCAGAAGGAGTTCTCGATCGGCTCGCTGAAGCACACCAACAACCCGCTCGACGTGGCGATCGAGGGTGATGGTTTCCTGCAGATCACCATGCCCGACGGCACGATCGGCTATACCCGCGACGGGGCCTTTCACACCGACGAGAACGGCAACCTGGTCAACGCCAACGGATTCCTGCTCGAGCCGAACATCGTGGTGCCCAACGAGGCGGTCTTCGTCAGCATCGGCGAGGACGGCACGGTGACCGCGCAGCTCGACGCGCAGGCCGAGCCGGTGCAACTGGGGCAGATCCAGACGGCGACGTTCATCAACCCGGCGGGGCTCATCGCCGACGGCGGCAACCTCTTCCTCGAGAGCGGCTCGAGCGGCCCGCCGGTGGTCGGCAACCCCTCGGAGAACGGCTTCGGCGTGCTGCGCTCGGGCTTCCTCGAGATGGCCAACGTCAAGGTCGTCGAAGAGATGATCAACCTGATCAGCGCCCAGCGGGCCTTCGAGTTCAACAGCAAGGCGGTGCAGGCGTCGGACCAGATGCTGCGCGAGCTCGGGCAGTTGAGGTGATCTGATGCGTCTCTTCGCCGCCATCGCCCTGTGGGCCTTCACCGGCGTCGCCTTCGGTCCGGCCCACGCCGGTCAGCCGACGGTGATCGTCAAGAAGTCGGCCGCGGTCACCGATCCGGTGGTGCGCCTGGGCGACATCGCGCAGCTTCAGGGCTTCGCCGCCGCCGACGTGAAGACCTACGCCGCGATCGAGCTGGGGCGGGCGCCGGCGGTGGGGCTGGGGCAGTTCATGCCCCGGGCGTACTTGCAGGCCCGCATCCGCGAGGGCGGCATGCCGGCGGCGGTGCGGCTGCGCATTCCGCGGCGGGTCGAGATCAAGCGCAAGGCGCGGACGATGCCCGGCGAGCAGCTGCGGCAGATGGTGCGGTCGGCGATCCAGCGCAACATGCCGCACGATCCGGCCGACGTGGCGGCGATCGACGTGCCGACCCTGGCCGATCTGCGGGTGCCCGACGGCGCGAAGCTGCGGGTGAAGTTCAGCCGCGGCGAGGCGTTTCGCGGGCCGGTGGTCGCCGAGCTGGTGGTGCGCGACGCGGGCGAGACGATGCGCACCCGGCGCATCTCGGCCCGGGTGGATGTCTTCCAGAAGGTCTACGGGGTCGTCGAGCCCCTGCGCCGCGGGCGGCGGCTGACGACGGCCGATCTGGTCGAGCTGCGGCTGCCCCATACGACGCTGGCCCGGGACGCGGTCATCGATCCGTCCGCCGTCGAGGGCGCTCAGCTGCGTCGCGCGGTCAAGCCCGGCGAGCCGCTGCGCGAGGCGTGGCTGCAGGTGCCGCCGGTCATCGAGCGCGGCGATCGGGTGCGCATGGTGGCGGTGCGCGGCGCCTTGCGCATCACCGCCCGCGGCGAGGCGCTGAGCGACGGGGTGCGCGGGGCCTATGTGCGGGTGCGCAACCTCGACAGCCGCAAGGTCGTCAGCGGCCGGGTCACCGGGCCCGGCGAGATCGAGCTGGAGTTCTGAGATGAGCCGTCGACTCTACATGGCGGGGATCGCGGGCGCGGCGCTGGGCGCGCTGGTGCTCTCGGGCTGCGTCAAGCACATCGAGCCGTACACCCCCAAGCGGCGGCAGTATCAGCTGCCGGTGCCCCACGCGGCCTACGATACCGGGCGGCAGACCGGCTCGCTCTTCGACCCGCAGGGGGTCGGCGTGCGGCTGACCACCGACGCCCGGGCGCAGGCGGTCAACGACGTGGTGATCGTGGTCATCGACGAGCAGGCCACCGCCCAGCGGGATACGGCGACGTCGACGACGCGCACCGACGAGCAGACCGCGCAGCTCAACAGCTTCCTCAACGTGATCGCCAAGCTCGAAGAGGCCTACCCCAGCTTCAACGGCGCCAACGCCATGAACCTGGTCAGCGAGAGCAGCTTCGCCGGCGCGGGCTCGACGAGCCGCAGCGACCGCTTGCAGGCGACGGTGCCGGCCATGGTGCGCCAGGTGCTGCCCAACGGCGCGCTCTTCATCGAGGGCCACCGGGTGGTGCTGGTCAACAAAGAGGAGCACCACTTCTACATCAGCGGGGTCATCCGCCCCGAAGACATCGACGGGCAAGGCACGGTGAGCTCGAGCCGCATGGCCGACGCCCAGATCGAGTTCACCGGCCGCGGCGACATCAGCTCGGGCTCGAACAAGGGCTGGGCCTCGCGCGTGCTCGACGTGATCTGGCCGTTCTGATGGGGGTGGGCATGCGATCGCTGATGCTCCTGGCGCTGGCGGCCCTGATGGGGCTGCCGCTGTCGGCGCGGGCCGAGCGGGTCAAGGATCTCGCGGCGGTGCGCGGGGTGCGGGCCAACCAGCTCGTCGGCTACGGCATCGTCGTCGGGCTCAACGGCAGCGGCGACAGCGACAAGACGACGTTCACCATCCAGTCGGTGGTGGCGATGCTCGCCCGCAACAACGTGCGGGTGCCGGCGGCGGGGCTCAAGCTCAAGAACGTCGCCGCGGTGATGGTCACCGCCGATCTGCCGGCTTTCGCCCGGGCGGGCAACCGCATCGACGTGACGGTGTCGAGCATCGGCGACGCCAAGAGCCTGGTCGGCGGCACGCTGATCGTCGCGCCGCTCAAGGGGCACGACGGCAATATCTATGCGGTGGCTCAGGGGCCCTTGACCGTGGGCGGCTACTCCATCGGCGAGGGCGGCCAGGGCGAGGTGAAGAACCACCCGACGGTGGCCCGGGTGCCCGACGGCGCGCTCGTCGAGCGCGAGGTGCCGGTCCAGCTCGCCGGGCAGAGCGCGGTGACGCTGCAGCTGCGCGAGGCCGACTTCACCACCGCGGCGCGCATGGCCAAGGTCATCAACATGAACCTGGGCGGCAAGTACGCCAAGGCGGTCGACAGCGGCACCATCTCGGTGGATGTGCCGCCGCCGTATCAGGACAAGATGGTCGAGTTCCTCGCGCTGGTGGAGCGGCTCGAGGTGACCCCCGACAGCCGGGCGCGGGTGGTGGTCAACGAGCGCACCGGCACGATCATCATCGGCCAGGACGTGCGCATCGCCCCGGTGGCGGTGGCCCACGGCAACATCACCGTGAGCATCAAGAAGGTGCAGGAGGCGGTGCCGGCCGCGCCGCTGACCCCCGGCGAGACGGTGGTGCAGGAGAATACCGAGGTGCAGGTGGTCGAGGAGAAGCAGAACCTCATCCAGCTGCAAGGGGCCAACCTCGCCGACGTGGTCGAGGGGCTCAACCGGCTGGGCACCTCGCCCCGCGATCTGATCACGATCCTCCAGGCGATCAAGCAGGCCGGCGCGCTGCGGGCCGACGTCGAGGTGATGTGATGGCGGCGCGCGTCGACATGGGCGCGGCGGGCAACCCCGCCGCCCAGCAGGCCCTGGCCCGGCAAGCGCTGGCGCCCAAGGCCCCGTCGACGCCGTCCGGTGAGGATCCGGAGGCGATCCGCGAGGCCGCGCGCCAGTTCGAGTCGGTGTTCATGCACCAGGTCTTCAAGACGATGCGCGCGACGGTGCCCAAGGAGGGGCTGCTCGACACCGGCTTCGGCGGGCAGGTCTTCACCGACATGCTCGACCAGGAGTACGCCGAGCTGGCCTCGCGCAACGGTCAGGTGGGGCTGGCGGGCATCATCGCCGAGCAGCTCGGCGCGCCGCGCACCGGCGCCCTGCGCCCCGGATCGACGGTGGGCATGCGCGCCCGCGCGGCGCAGATCTACGCCGCCCAGGCCACGGCGCGGGCCGAACAGACCGGCCGGATCGACGGCGCGGGTATCTCCGATCCGAGCCGCGAGGCGTGGGTGATGCCGGTCGACGGCCGCGTCTCGAGCCGCTTCGGCCTGCGCAAGCTGGCCGACGAGGATCACGCCCGGCAGCACCGCGGGCTCGACATCGCGGCGCCGACCGGCACGCCGATCCGAGCGGCGCGGGCGGGCACGGTGAGCTTCGCCGGCCGCCGCGGCGGCTTCGGCAATACGGTGGTCGTCGACCACGGGCAGGGGGTCTCGACCCTCTACGCCCACGCCTCGACGATCGACGTGAACGTGGGCGATCGGGTGCGCGCGGGCGCGCCGATCGCCAAGGTGGGCAGCACCGGGCGCAGCACCGGACCCCACCTGCATTTCGAGATCCGACGGGACGGCGAGGCGGTGGATCCGGCCGGCGCCCTGCGGATCGCAGAGTGAGAACCGTCGCGCCATTGGGGCGCGACCTTGACTGGAGAACTGCGGAACGGGACCATACCGGCGTTTACAGCCCCTGCGGATTCGCCGCGAAATTTCTCCTCAAGTCTGGGGAAAAGCGGTCGATACAATGGGTGAGGCCCCAACAGGTACGCGAAGCGGGGCCTGAAGTGAGGACGCCATGACTGTTCGGATCACAGGTCCAGGTCCGCATCAGCGGGAGTTGGGTCGACCGACGAGTCGGCCAACGGACAAGAAGAAGGCGGAGGGCGGCGGCGAGGCCGCGACCACCCGCGGGGACAACGTCGCGCTCTCGGGTAAGGAGCAAGCCGTCGAGGCGGTGCGCTCCAGCCAGGTGAGCAAGGTCGACGAGGCGAAGGTGGCCGAGCTGCGGGCGAAGATCGCCAGCGGCGAGTACACCGCCGACCTGCGGGTCGTCGCCGAGCGCATCATCGCCGAAGCGATCGCCTTCGACGGGCGCTAGTCCCGCCCCCTTCTTTCCGCGCGGGGCCCCGAGAGGGCCCGGCCGCTCCCCCAAGAGTTCTCCGGTCGTCGAACGATGTCGAGCACCCGCCCCGGGTGCGACACGGAGGTGACGCGATGACCGGCGAGACCGCATCGGCCCAGACGCCGCTGGACGTTTTGATCGCCCATCTGGGCGTCGAGCGCGATCATCTGATCGCCCTCGGCGCCGCGCTGGACGACGAAGCGACGGCTCTGCGACAGCTGTCGCTCGACGCCCTGCTCGACGCGGGGCGGCGCAAGGCGGCGGCGGCCGAGGCCCACACCCACATCGCCCGCGATCGGCTGGCCCGGCTGCACGCCGTCGACCCCGAATGCGAGACCCTCGGCGCGCTGTCCAAGCGGCTCGCCGAGGTCGATCGCGATCGGCTCGACGCCATGCGCGGCGAGCTGATCGCGCTGCTCGAGTCCGCCGCCGAGAAGAACGCCTGGAATCACGCCTTCGCCGAGAGCGGCAAGGCGTTGATCGGGGGCACGCTGCGGGTGATGCGCGGGCGGGCGGCGGGCGCGTCGGCCACCTACGGCAACCGCGGGCGCATCCAGACCGGCGAGCGGCGCGGCCGCGTCGATCGGAGGGCCTGATGTTGGGCCTGCGCGCGGCGTTCGTCACCAGCCTCAGCGGCCTGCGCACCAGCCAGGTCGCGCTCGCGACGGTCAGCCACAACATCGCCAACGCCGATACGGTGGGCTACAGCCGCCAGCGGGTCGAGACCGAGGCCCGGGCCGCGGTGCGCTTCGGCGGCATCGGCTATATCGGCCAGGGCGTCGACGTCGACAACATCACCCGCGCCGACGCGCAGTTCCTCGAGCTGCAGGTCATGCGCGATCGCACGTTGTCGGGCTTCTACAACGGCCGCGAGGAGACGCTGGCGATCTTCGAGCGGCTCTACGAGGAGGGCTCGACCCCGACGCTGGGCGACGCCTTCGACGACTTCTTCAACGCCGCCCGCGAGCTGAGTCAGGATCCGAGCAGCTTCGGCACCCGCACCGCTTTCGCCAACGCGGTCGACGGGGTGGCGCTGTCGTTTCGCACCCTGGCCACCGACGCCGAGATCGTGCGCGCGGGCATCGACGACGACCTGTCGGCCAACCTCGATCTGGTCAACCAGCTCGCCCGCAAGATCGCCGAGATGAACGCCCGCATCGTCTCGGGCGAGGTGGGCGGCGAGGACGCCAACGACTTCCGCGACCAGCGCGATCTGGCCATCCGCGAGCTCAGCGAGCTCGTCGACGTCAACGTGCTGCCCCAGAAGAACGGCACGGTGAGCGTCGAGATCGCCGGGCGCTACAACCTGGTGCAGGAGGACTTCGCCGCGACCCTCGAGGGCGTGCCCGACGCGGCCAACAACGGCCTGCTCGCGGTGGAGTACGTCGGCGTGACCGGTCAGCGGCTCGACATCACCGCCCGGCTCGACGAGGGCAAGCTCGGCGGCCTGCTCGACGTGCGCGATCGGATCATCGCCGACCAGCTCGCCCAGCTCGATCAGCTCGCGTTCACCTTCGCCAACGAGGTCAACGCGGTCCACCAGGCGGGCTTCGGCCTCGACGGGGTGGGCGGGCGCGATCTCTTCGTGCCGCCGGCCGGGGTGCAGTTCGCCGCGGCCAACCTGCGGGTCGATCCGGCGGTGGTGGCCGATCCGAACCTCATCGCGGCGGCGACCGATCCGCTGGCGGTGCCCGGTGATGCGCGCAACCTGCAGGCCCTCGCCGACCTGCAGTACGCCGATCACCCGGTGCTCGGCGACGTGGGCTTCAACCGCTACTACGCCGAGCTGCTGCATCAGGTGGGCACCGAGGCGGCGACCAACCGCGATCGGGCGGTCTTCCACGCGGTGCGCGCCGAGCAGTCCGAGAGCCTGCGCGAGTCGGTGGAGGGGGTCAGCATCGACGACGAGATGATCGAGCTGACCCGCTATCAGAAGCACTTCGAGGCCAACAGCAAGGTGATCACCACCGTCGAGTCGCTGCTCGATACGCTGCTGCAGATCATCCGCTGATCGCGGAGGGGGGAGCGTCACGATGGTCATCAGGGTGACCGAGAGGGTGCGGTTCGACTCGCCGGGCTTCCGCATCGCGAACCTGCGCCGGCGCCAGATGGACGCCAACCAGCAGATCTCGAGCGGGCGGCGCATCAACAAGCCGTCCGACGATCCGCTGGGCGCGCTGAAGGTGAGCACCTACCAGACCCAGCTCGAGCGGGCCGAGCAGCACGAGCGCAACATCGACGCGGTGCGCCACCTCGTCAACGTGGCCGACGGCGTGCTCGCCGAGTCGGCCAATACGCTGTATCGGGTCAAGGAGCTGACGATCCAGAGCCTCAGCTCGGCGCTGACCCCGGCCGACCGGGGCTTCATCGCCGACGAGATCGCCCAGATGACCGATCATCTGCGCTCGCTGGCCAATACCCGCACCAACAACCGCTACATCTTCTCCGGCTTTCGCACCGACACCGAGCCCTACGACGCGGCGTACGCCTATCAGGGCGACGACAACGCCACCCGGCTCGAGGTGGGCGAGTTCCAGTTCATCCAGGCGACCCAGCCGGGCACCGTGGTCTTCGGCGACGGCAACCCGGGCAACGTCGACGTCTTCCAGAACCTGGTCAACCTCGAGGCCAACATCCGCGCCGGCGACGAGCCGCTGACCCAGGACGAGCTCGAGATCCTCGAGACGTCCATCGAGCAGGTGATCATCGCCCGCTCGAACGTCGGCGTGCAGATGAACCGGCTCGAGGCCGCCGAGTCGGTCAACGCCTACATGCAGGAGCGCCTGCCCGAGGCCCTGTCGATCCAGCGGGACACGGATTTTCCCGAGGCGATCGCCGAACTGACTCTGGTGGACAACGCTTTGCAGGCTACACTCGCCGCGAGCAGCCGGTTGATGTCGTCGACCTCGCTGCTCGACTTTCTGAGGTGATCCGGGAAGCGCCGGCCGCGGCCCCGGCTCGACGAGCGCGCGGCCGTGAGACTTCGAGGGGCCTCTGCCCCCAATGACCTGCCAGGAGGGTGGTCTTGCTGACGTTGACCCGGAAGATCGGGGAGTCGGTGTGCATCGGGGACGACATCAAGGTGGTCGTCAAGGAGATCAAGGGCAAGCAGGTGCGCCTCGGCATCATCGCGCCCCGGGATGTCTACGTATGCCGCGAAGAGCTCTATCTCAAGATTCATCAGGCCAACGTCGGCGCCACGGCCACGGAGGTGAACATCCTCGACTCGATCAGCGGCCTGTTCGGGCCGCCCTCGAAGGACCGCAAAGGAGGGGAGGGATGATCCACGTCGACACCGCCCGCTTCGGGTCCATCGAGGTCGACGAGAGCGCGCTGTTCGAATTCCCGATGGGCATGCTCGGCTTCACCCGCCAGAAGCGCTTCGTGATCGTCGATCACAGCGACGACAGCCCGTTCAAGTGGCTGCAGAGCGTCGACGACGGCGGCCTGGCGTTCATCCTGACCGATCCGCTGTTCTTCAAGCCCGACTATCACGTGCGGGTGCGCAAGGGTGAGCTGTCGGTCATCGGCCCGGTGCGCGAGGCGGATCTGGTGGTCTCGGTCATCATGACGGTGCCCCAGAACCCGCGCGAGATGACCGCCAACCTGCTCGCGCCGTTGATCTTCAACATGGCCAACCGCAAGGGCATGCAGCTGGTGATGACCGATCGCCGGTTCCCGGTGAAATACCGCGTCTTCGACGATCGGCGGGCGCCGGTCGCGCCGCCGACCGCCGAGTCGAAGTCGATCTCGCTGCGCTGATCGACGATGGCGAGCGACCTGCGCCAGCCCGGCGGCGCGAGCGACGACGCGCACCTGTCGGAGAGCGAGCGGCTGGCCGCCCCGTGGTATCGCGAGGTGACCCAGTCCGCGCGGGCGTTGTCCCGCACCGGCAGCCGGGGGGCCCGGCTGGTCGGCATGCGCGTGCTGCGGCATCTGGCATTCCACCGGGCGCGGCTGGCGCGGCTCTACCAGGGCCTCGAAGCCCTCGAGCGGCGGGTCGTCTCGGCGCTGCCGTACCTGCTCGACGTCAACCGCTCGGGACTGCCGGGTCACGTGCGCGATCGGCGGACGCTGTGGGGGGTTCAGGGCTTCGAAGCCAACCCGACCCTGCGCGACGCGGTCGCCGCGCTCTTCGAGCGAGACATCACCCGCCGATCGCTGTCGCGGCACAAGCCGCCGATCCGCTCGATCTGGGTCGCCGGCGAGCCGGGTACGCTGATCGAGGGCGGTGATCCGCTGCTGACGGTCTACGTGGTGCTCGACCTCGGCACCATCGGCGAGGGCGCGCTGCCGGCGCTGCAGAACCGGGGCAAGGGCATCGCCGAGTGGGCCGCCGGCCTGGGGCTGGGGCTGGGGTTCGTCTTCCTCGATCCGGCGCGCATGCGCGCGGGGGAGTTCGGCCGGATGCGCAACGCGCCGGCCCGCAGCCGCGCCGCCCTCGACCGCTTCTATCGCACCGCGATCTACATCGCCGGGCAGCTGCCCGCGTGGTGGGCCGTGCCCGCGGGCACCGCGCCCGAGCAGCACCAGCGCATGGCCCGCTCGATCACCCGCGGGGTCGGCGAGCTGGACTTCTTCGACGGCGGCCCGGTCCGCCCGGTGCGCGACGACGTGCGCCTGCGGGCGGCGGTGGAGGCGCTCGACCGCGGCAGCCGGCATCCGCTGCCGTTCGTGCTCGGCTTCGCCGCCCTGGTGCTCGAGCTCGACGCCCCGGCCGAGCCGGCCTGCGAGCGGCTCAAGCGCGCGATCGAAGGCGGCGAGGCGGCCATCGTCGATCCGGTGCTGCAGGTCTTCGACGCGGTTTCCGAGGGCTTCGCCCGCCGCGGCGAGGGTGAGCGGGTGCGGGTCCTGCGCCGGCTGGCGTGGCTCAAGGTGGGGCTGTACCTGGGCCGCACGACCACCCACCGGGGCACGTTCCTCGATCGCTTCCACGGCCTGGCCGCCCCCTGCGTGACCCGCTGGGGCTACGAGCAGGGGCTGCTCGATCTGCTCGACGGCCTCGTCGGCTGGCCGCGCGAGCGGGTCGACGACTTCGATCGCGACGTGCGCACGCTGCTGCTGGGGCTCTACGGCGCGTTGACCGAGGCCGCCCGCGAGGCGACCGGCCGCTTCGATCAGGGCGCCGTCGCCGGGCTGGGGCGCCGGCTGCTGGCGATCATCGGCGCCGAGCCGGGTCGGGTGCGGGCCCACTTCAACCAGCTCATCGGCGAGGTGCGCGCCGAAGATCACCTGGTGCTGCTCGAACAGTCCGACGCGCCCCGCCGCGAGCGCTGGGCGGTGCACCGGCACGTGGTCGCGCGCCGCGGCGAGGCCCCCGAAGCGCAGGACGGGCAAGGGGAGTCGGCGATGTGGGCCGGCGAGTCGCTGGCGGCGGCCGCCTCGTGGGCGGTGGTCAACGGGGTCTTCGCCGAGGGCACGGCGGTGCGGCCGGTGGGTCAGAGCCGGGCCGGCACCGCCGCCGATCTGCGCGACGTCTTCGACCGGCTGCGCTATGTGATCGGGCGGCCCGATCCGGTCGCCCGCCCCGGCGCCTGGTTCCGCGAGCCGCGGCGGACCCGGCGCGCGGCGCTGGTGGCGGCCTTCGAAGGCGATCACGGCACCGACCCGCGGGAGCAGGCGGCGATCAAGGTGCTGCCCGAGAACTGGGACATCCTCAACTACGGCCCGGAGCGCACCAGCCGGCTGCGGGACGTCTCGGTGGTCAGCCTCGACACCTGGGACGGCGCGCATTGCCGCCGCTATCGCGGGTCGCAGGCCCTCATGGCGGCGATGCGCTCGATCTACGGCGACTTCGACCCGGCGATGCCTTTCGAGATCGCGCCGGAGGTGCTCGTGCCCCAGGGCGGCACCAGTCGGGCCACCCGCAACCGCCTGCGGCAGATCATCAAAGGCGCCGACCGCATCGTGCACGCCGGTCGGGCGGGGCGTCGGGCCTTCGTCTACGAAGTGGGCGGACGGTTTCAGGTGCTCGTGCGCGACGAGCGCGGCGTACGGGTGAGCAACGCCCGCAGCCTGCGCGGCGGCGCGCGGCTGCTCGGCGCGGTGGGCGAGGACACCCAGCTGTTGACCATCGACAAGCTCTCGCCGAGCCTCGGTGAGCTGCGGGCCATCGTCGAGCGGCAGCGCACCGATCCCACCGCGGAGATCTGCGTCGGCTGGCGGCAGATCGAGGGGCAGGGGCAGATCCTCATCTGCGACGAGGTGGGCCGGATCTACGCCCGGCGGGTGGTCCTGCGTCAGCTCGACGGCCTGCTGCTGCGGCTCGTGCGGCGCATCATCCATCGGCTGCGGACCCGGGTGCGCGATACCCGGACGCTGCGGCGGGTGCTGCGGGTCTTCGAGATGCGCGACGGCGGCTCGCTCGGTGAGGACGTGCAGCTGCGTGAGGATACGGTGCGCGTCATCAGCCGGCTCGCCGAGCCTCGGCCGCGGCACCCGGAGCTGTTCTTGCGCGGCCACCTCTCGCGCGGCCGCAATGGGGTCTACGTCGAGTACGCGGACAATAAGTACGATCCCCGCGCGCGCGGGCGCCGGTTCGCCGTCGAGCTGCTCGAGGCGATGATCGCCGATCGGGACCGCTACGCGCAGTTCGACCTCTTCATCGAGGCGTCGTCGGTGCGCTTCGGTGATGCGAGCGGCCCGGCCCGCGAGCGCGGCGTGGTCAAACACCTGCGGCTCATCGATCTCTACGAGCGTCATCTGGCGCGGGCGCTGAAGGCCATTCGCGACGGCGGCCCGGCGGTCATGACCAGCACCCGCTCCTTTTCGCGCAGTCGCCCATCGGGAGGCGCATCATGAAACGCCTGACAATCGCCCTCGGGGCGGCGCTCGCGGTGCCGGCCGTGTCCGCCGCGACCGAGCCGACCGCGACCGACGCGGCCGCGGCGGACACGGCCGCCGAAGACGCCGGCACCCGCTACGAGCTGCTCGTGGTGGGCGTCTATCGGCCCCTCGATCTCGAGGGGCGCACCGTGGTCGAGCCGCGAGAGGTCTACTTGCAGGCGGTCGGCGTGCCGCAAGGGCCGCTGTCGACCCTGATCGGCCGCAACCTCGAGGTCATCCGCCGAGCGCCGGTGCCCGCGGCGGTGCCGTTGGTGCAGCCGGCGCCCCCGGAGGCCGCCGCTGCGCCCGACGCGCCCGCGGCAGCGCCTTCCGGATCAGCGACCGCCGCTGCGCCGTCGCCCTCTCCGGCGCCGCCCGCATCAACCCCCGAGGTCGCCCGCCCGACGATCGAGCCGATGCCGATGCCCCGGGTGCCGACGCCCATCGGTCGGCTGCAGGTGACCGCGGTGCGCGGGGATGTGGTCGTCGCGCGGGTGGTGCACGACGGCGTCGAGACCGAGATGCACCCCGAGGCCGAGAAGCCCGACGGGCGGGTCGATCTGCCGGCGATCATGGCCGGCGATACCGCGCGCTACGTCGAGCCGCCGCCGCCGATCCCCGCGCCGCCGCCGCTCACCGACGAGGAGAAGGCGCGCCTCGAGGCCGAGCAGCGGCGGCTGGAGAAGGACGACGCCCGCCGCAAGGCGCGACCGAGGCCCTTCGAGCGCCCGGTGATGCGGTGGAAGCTGTGAGGCACGCGCCCTGAACCGGCGGATCGGGCGCGCCCGCCCCGGCGCGATCCACCGCTCGGGCGTCGGTTGATGGGGTTTCGCCCGATCCGGATCCGCCGCGCCCCGTAGCGCGGGCAAGCGTCGGGTGGCGTCGCGCAGATCCCGCACACCGCGGGGTTTTCGGCGGCAGGGGTGGAAAAAAAACGGCTGACGCGAGAGGATTTCTCTCAAGATCGCGCGCCGGCCGTCGATGAACAGTGAGAGCGGCGACACCAGACCTTTCGATCGAAGGGACCGGTGACGCCAGAGGACGGAAGACGCGGGACGGAGAACCGATGTACGCAAAGAACGGCTACGCCCAGAGCAGCTTCCAGCGCTACCGCGCCGTCAAGATACAGACGGCGTCGCCCGCGCAGATCCTCATCATGCTCTACGACGGCGCGATCCGCTTCGCGCTGATCGCCCGCAAGAAGATCGAGGAGAAGGACTACGCCGCCAAGGGCACCTACATCGGCAAGGTGCAGGCGATCATCAGCGAGCTGATGAGCAGCCTCGACTTCTCGATCGCCCCCGAGCTGTGCACGCAGCTCGAGCAGCTCTACATCTACATGATGGAGCAGCTCACCGAGGCCAACCTCAACCTCAAGACCGAGTCCCTCGATACCGTCGTGCGCCTGCTCAAGACCCTGCGCGAAGGCTGGAACGAAGCGCTCACCAGCCTGCCGAGCGATCCGACCGCGGGGCGTGAAGCCACCGCCGGCAAGCCCAAACAGGTGCGTCGTCCCGGCGCGCCGGGGGTGCCGACCGCCGGCAACGCGCCGGCTGCGACCCCCAACGTGGTCTCCGCCGCGCCCGGCCGTCCGGTGGTCATCGCCGGCCGCGGCGGGCCCGGCGCCAACCGCCCCAGCGGCGGCCTGAGCACCCGTGGCGCAGCGCCGGCGGGCAATCGCCCCCAGGGCGGCTTGAGCACCCGCAACAACCTGCCGCCGGGGAGCCGCCGCGGGTGAGCGCGACCCACATCGCCCGCATCGACGCCCTCGCCGATCTGCTGCGCGATACCCTCGCCGATCTGGAAGCCGGCCGCGCCCCCGACCTGGAGGCCTTCTCCGCCCGGCTCGATACCCTCTTCAAATCCCTCACCGCCCTCGGCCCGATCGATCCGGCCTCGCCGCTCGCCGGCAAGTGCCGCGCGGGCCTCGAGACGCTCGAAGCGTTGCGTCTGCGGGTCGAAGGTGCGCTGGGTGAGGTGACCGAGGAGACCCGCCGACGGCTCGGCCGGATCAAGAACGGCCGGCGGACGATCGGCGCGTATCGCTCGTCTTTCGAAGGCGGTCGCCGCGGCACCCGCCGCGGCCAGGGCTGAGCGGGGCCCGGGCGATCAGCTCTTGCCCGAGCTCACCTTGGGCAGCGCCGCGAGCTGCTGCGTCACGTAATCCCCCAGCGCCTGCGTCTGACCGAGGGTCACCTCGAGGTTGGCGAACTGCCGCCGCAGCCGCTCTTCGATCTGCTGCGCCCGCCGCTCCTGCGCGAGGATGTCGTCCTCGTACGAGCTGATCCGGTTGTCGATGCCCGACGTCCGGCTGCGCAGCAGCCCGCCCGGGCCGGTGAACGCGTCGATCAGGTTCGGCAGCGCCTGGCTCACCCCGTCGGCGATGCGCACCTCACCGAGGATCCCGCTCGTATCGTTGGGGATGCGCACTTCGATGTCGTCGGTGTCGTAGCCGTCCTCGCCCTTGAGGATGTCCCCATCGAGCACCCGCGCCGGC
The DNA here is from genome assembly GCA_030427205.1 of bacterium. Classification (GTDB taxonomy): domain Bacteria; phylum Myxococcota_A; class Bradymonadia; order UBA7976; family UBA1532; genus JACKDM01. The sequence continues at coordinate 111,388 of JAUHXC010000029.1, forward strand.
CGGCCGCCGATGCGCCCCTCGAGGTCGGTGCCCTGCGCCTCGAGCACCACGTTGCCGATGTTGGTGGTGCCCGCGCCGGCGGCGGTGTCCGAGCTGACCTCGAGCGCATAGTCGCCGCCGTACTCGTCGGAGCGGATCGCGATCGCGCCATCGGCGTCGAGGTAAGCGGTCACCGCGTAGCCCGCGTCCGCCAGCCCGGTATTGAGCTTGCTGATCTGCTGCGCCACCGTATCGCCCGCCGTCAGGTCGATGGTGGTCTCGACGAACACCCCGCCGTCATCGTTCTGGGCCCGCCGGTTGAGCCGCACGGTGATCTGCTCGTCGGCCCCGAGCACCTCGGCGGCGACCCCGCTGTTGGCCTCGGCGCGGGTCCGGGCCTGGGTCACCTCGACCCGGTAGGTGCCCGCCTTCGTATTCTGGGTGCGGCGCACGAACTCGAAGTCGCCCGACAGCCGCTCGCCGAAACGGCTGAGCACCCGGGCCACCGCGTCGGGATCGTCGCGCAGCGCCTCGTCGAGCTTGGCCGAGTTGAAGCTCATCACCCCGGTCTCGGGGTTGGTCTCGAAGCCCAGCTCGGCCAGCGAGCTGATGGTATCCGACCCCAGCCCCGGGATGCGGCCGGTCATGAACTGCTGGACCTGGCGCGCGACCTGGCGCGCGGTCGGATCACCGTTGAGCGGCGGCGCGGCCGCGCCCGACTCGGGGTCGTAGGAGAACTGGGCGTTGAGGAAGCCGACGACGCCGTTATAGGCCCCGAGCAGGCCGCTCAACGACTGCGAGATGTCGCCGGTCTCGCGGGTGATGCTGACGTTGACCGTCTGGCCCACGCTGGCCGACTGCAGGTTGAGCGAGACGCCATCGAAGACGTCGGTCACCGTATTCGACGACTTGCGGATGTCGATGCCGTTGACGTTGATGATCGCGTCCTGCGGCGTCTGCAGCTCGGGGTTGAAGACGTCGATGCTGAAGGTATCGCCCGCGCGCAGCGTGCCGTCGTCTTCGAACTCGATCGTCACCCCGTCGGCGAGCGCGATCGGCCCGGCGCTGGTGACGTCGAAGCCCGCCCCGCCGTTGTCGTCGAACGTCAATCCGCCGTCGGTCGATACCCGATACTTGGCGGTCCCGTCGGCGGCGCCTTCGGTGATGATCTCGACGATGAACGAGGTGTTGTCGGTGCCGGTGTAGGCGCCGCCCGACGAGACGGCGCCCGCGTAGTCGGCGCTGTTGGTCTCGGCGGCCACCGCCGACTCGATCGAGGTGTTCTCGAAGTCGAGCGTCGTATCGTTCGCCGTGACGGTGATCAGGCCATCGCTGCCCGTATTCTCCGCCGTCAGGATCAGCCGGAACGGGTCGGTGCTGCTGCCGTCGTTGACGATATCGGCGCGCACGCCGGCGTCGGCGTCGTTGATCGCCCGGGCCAGATCTTCGAGCGAGGTCGAGTTGTCGATGTCGATCTCGACCTCGTCGCCGTCGCCGACCCGAAACGAGAAGCTGCCTGCGTCTGCGGCGACCGCGGTGCCCGACTTGTCGACGAAGCCCTGAGCGGCGACCCGATGGCGGGTGGCGACCTGCAAGACCTCGACGCTGTAGTTGCCCAGCGCCGCCGAGCCGGTGGCGTCCACCGTGAGCACGCCGGTATCGCTGCTCGATGCGTTGACCTGGGAGTAGAGGTCGGACTCTCCCAGCTTGCGGGCGGCGTTGCGCAGCGACTCGAGCTGGTTCGTCAGCGTGGTGAGCGCGTCCTTGCGCTGCTGCTGGACGGCGATCTTGCGCTGGATGTTGATGATCCGGCTGGTCTCGATCGAGAGCAGCTGGTTGATGATCGCATCGGAGTCGATGCCGCTGGCGATGCCGGAGATCGCGATCCCCATGTCAAACCTCCTCGAGCGGGCGGGCCGCTACGGTCCCTGCCCGGTCTCTGCCCCGGTCTCTAGCATACCCCGTGCCGGCGTATGCCCCGCGCCGGCCGCTCCGCAGGGCCTCGTCGAGTCACTGCGCCGGGGCGACGCTGCGCCGGGAGATACCGCGGTCGCCCCGGCGAAGAAACACGACGAGGCCGCAGCACCGTGGCGCTGCAGCCTCGCTCGGCCTGCCCCCCGGCAGCAGGGTACAGGTCGAGGGTGGCCGATCCGGTGGTCGTGCCGGATCCGCCGCGCCGGGTGGCCCCGGCGGTGTCGGACGTCAGCCGTCGACGCTGATGAGGGTCCCTCGGGGGGCTTCGGCCCCGTCGGCGCTGAGCTGCCGCAGCCGCTCGACGACCTTGAGGAACTGACTCGGCGGGATCTGCCGGGTCACCTCTTCGCCGTTGACCTCCTCCTTGATGGTGATCTTCACCCGTCCGGAGGTGTCGTCCTTCTCGAACATGATCGACCGGTTGGTCGCCCGCAGCGCGCTCTCGGCGAGCGCGTTGGCCTGCTCGACGGCGCGGGTCAGATCGACCTGCTCCGCCTCGCGGCTCAACGCCACCGACAGCCCGCTCTCGGACTGGCCTTCGGTCGGCTCGGCGGCCTTCTTGGCCTCGGCAGCACTCTCTGCCTCGGCCACCGGCGCCGACGCCGCCTTCTGCGGGCTGCCCCGCTGATTGGCGAGCGATTCGCCGGCCGCAGGCGTGCGTATCGGCTGGGCCGAAAACGCCTGATTGAAGTTGATGGCCATCGTATCACCTCGCATGAACGCCGCCGGTCTGCCGACGGCGGCGTTCGGCTTGCTTCATCTTACGCCAGCAGCGACAGGGCCACCTGGGGCTGCTGGTTGGCCTGGGCCAACACCGAGATACCGGCCTGCTGCAGGATCTGGTTCCGCGAGAACTTCGCCGTCTCTTCGGCGAAGTCGGCGTCCAGGATCCGGCTGCGCGCAGCGGAGAGGTTCTCGGCGCTGGTGGTGAGGTTGCTCACCGTCGACTCCAGCCGGTTCTGCACCGCACCGAGGTCACCGCGCACCGACGAGATCTGGCCGATGGCCACGTCGGCGATCTCGATGGCCCGGTTGGCGCCCTCACGGGTGGTGATGTCGATGGTCGACACCGCCGCGTCGCTGTTGACGCCGAACAGGGTCGCGTCCACGCCGCCGACATCCCCGAGGAACGACAACACCTCGGCACCCGCCGCGAGAGCAGCCCCCGCGCCATCGGTCAGCTGGACCTGACCCTCGGACTGCAGCGTGATCCGCCCGCCCGTTACGGCCGACGAGAGGCCGGTCGTCGCGGTTGCCGCCGCGTCGGACGCAGCGACGTCGATGTTGCGACCGTCGGTCGCGGTCAGCTCGAGCGCGCCGTCCTGGTTGAGGGCCGCGACGACGCCCGTCTCGCCAGAGATGGCGTTGATGGCCGAGACCAGCGTGTCGTTGGCATCATTGGCTTCCACCCGGATGCCGGTGATGGCCTGACCGTTGATCGAGATGAAGCTGGTCGAATCCAGCGTGCCGCCAGCGATCGCTGCGCCGGTCACCGTCGTCTCCTCGACGATCGCTCGAACCCCGGTGAACTCGGACGAGTCGTTGATCGCCTCGGCCTTCGCGATCGCCGACGCGGCGTTCAGGGTGGTCGAGACCGTATCGTCGGCCGAGACCGTGGCCCGAATGGCCGTCCCGTTGATGCCCAGGTCACCGGCACCGAGCGAGGCTTCGTCGTCTGCGGCATCCCGCACATCGACGCTCGCCGTGCTGCTGACGCGCACCTGACGACCCAGCGAGCTGGCCCGGGCGTCGTCCACATTGACCGTGATGGTCTCCCGGCTGTTGGCGCCGACGTGGAACTTGGCCCCGCGGAAGCCGCCGTCGAGGATCTTGTTGCTGTTGAACGTGGTCGTCTCGGCGATGCGGTCCAGCTCGGAGACGAGCTGATCGACCTCGGCCTGCAGCGACTCGCGGTCGGTCTGCGTATTGGTGTCGTTGGCCGACTGCACCGACAGCTCACGGATGCGCTGCACGATGTTGGTGCTCTCCTGGAGCGCACCTTCCGCCGTCTGCGCCAGCGAGATGCCGTCGTTGGTATTCCGGACCGCCTGGTTGAGGCCCCGAATCTGGCTGGTGAAGCGGTTGCTGATGGCCAGACCCGCGGCGTCGTCCTTCGCGCTGTTGATGCGAAGACCCGACGAGAGGCGCTGGAAGCTACGGCCCAGCGACCCGGTGGCCTGGTTGAGGTTGCGCTGCGCGTTGAGCGAGGCAACGTTGCTGTTTACGAAAAGACCCATGGTGTTTCGCTCCTTGAATGACGAGCCACACGGCGTTCATGCCGTGCGCGGACACACCGACCCTGGCGTGCCCGACCCCCAGGCGCCACCCATCCATGGGCGCCGAAGATTGGGGGTGCTGACCGTTGAACGCCGTACCCCTACGGCGCTCGTTGGGTTGCGCAATCTGCGCGGTTCACGGTTGTTGCGGTCTGCGGGCGTCCGTTGATGCATCACCCCTGATGCCGGCCGTCCGAGCCCCGCGGCTGCGTCCTCCTGCTGGTTGTCGAGGCCCCCCGGCCCCGGATGTTCGTTGGAGACCGATCGCCTCCACCTCTGTCATCGGCAGGCCGTCCGGGAACTTGAGGAAAAAAGATCGATCGGCGTGAACTTTTTCACAAAAGGACCGGATTTCGGGGGGTTGCGCGCCACATTTTTCTCGCGGGTTCCGGGCGAAGGGCGGCGGCGGCCCGTTCGCGCTCGGATCGGGCATTCGAAAGACGACCGCCGCCGGCCCGGGAGCGGGCGGCGGTCTCGAAGGGGAACGCGCGCTGTGGATCGGCGTCCCGCGGGCCGGCGGCGAATGCCGGCGCGCGGGCGGATCGGGGCGGGATCGGGCCGGCGTTCGACGCCGCCGGACCGACGGGATCAGCCGAGCAGCGAGAGCACCACCTGGCTCTGCTGGTTGGCCTGAGCGAGGATCGAGATGCCGGCCTGCTGGATGATCTGGTTGCGCGAGAGCATCGAGGTCTCCTCGGCGAAGTCCGCATCCATGATGCGGCTGCGCGAGGCGGTGATGTTCTCGGACGTGGCCGACAGGTTGCTGATGGTCGACTCCAGCCGGTTCTGCACCGCACCGAGGTCGGAGCGGATGGACGATACCTGGCCCAGCGCGACGTCGAGGATCTCGATCGCCTCGTTGGCCCCCAACCGGGTGGTCATGTCGATGGTGCTCACCGCGAAGTCGCTGTTGATCCCCAGCAACTCGGTGCCCGCCGCCCCGTGACCCAGGGCGTTGGCCGCGGCCGCGTTCTCCAGCCCCAGGCTGATCTGCCGCTCCGACTGGAGCGTCAGCGTCCCGAAGAACTCCTGACGGGTCGCGCCGTTACCCATGAGGTTGGTGGCGGTCGCCGCGTTGGAGAACAGCACCTCGATGTTGCGCCCGTCCTCGGACACCAGCCGCAGCTGCTGATCCTGGTCGAGCGACGCGACCACGCCGGTGATGTCGGTCACCGCGTTGATCGCGTTGACGAGCGCGTCGTCCGCGTCGCCGAGCTGCACCTCGAACCCCGTGATCAACTCACCGTTGATCGTGATGTTGTTGGCGCTGTCCAGCGTGGTGGCCTGGATCCCCGCCTCGCCGATCGCCTCGGTCTGGCCGATGATGGCCCGGACGTCGGTGAACTCGGTCGAGTCGTTGATCGCGGCCGCCTTGGCAATGGCCGAGGCCGAGTTGCCGGTGGTGCTGACGGTATCGTCGGCCAGCACCGTATCGCGGATGGTCACGTTGTTGATGGTGATGGCCCCGACGTTCGCCTGGTCGAAGGCCTCCTGGCTCACCGCGTTGCCGTCGTACCGCGCCTGCCGGCCGATGATGTTCGCCCGGGTATCGGTGGTCTTCAGCGCGATGGTCTCTCGCGAGTTGGCGCCCACGTGGAAGTTCGCCCCCGAGAACGAGCCGTCGAGCACGTTCTGGTTGTTGAACTGCGTGGTCGTCGCGATGCGGTCGACCTCGGCGATGAGCTGATCGATCTCCGCCTGGATCGACTCGCGGTCGGTCTGGGTGTTGGTGTCGTTCGCCGACTGGACCGCCAGCTCGCGCATGCGCTGCAGGATGTTGGTGGTCTCCTGCAGGGCACCCTCGGCGGTCTGCGACAGCGAGATGGCGTCGTTGGTATTGCGCACGGCCTGGTTCAGCCCGCGGACCTGCGAGGTCATTCGCGTGCTGATCGCCAACCCGGCGGCGTCGTCCTTGGCGCTGTTGATGCGCAGGCCGGACGACAACCGCTGGAAGGAGCGGCCGACTCTGGTGGTGGTGCTCAACAAGTTCCGCTGCGCGTTCAGCGCGGCGACGTTGGTATTGATGAACAGACCCATTGCTTCACTCCATGAAGGTCTGGAGACCGAACTCGGCCTCCCGGAGGCGGTCGACCCTGACCGCCTTGTTGTGGCGGCGAGCCAACGCCGCCGAACGGTGACGGGGCCTACCCGTCACCCATGCCTCCCCCCGATCCGATCGAGGGCGGTACGCACGCGCCGGGGCCCCGCCCCGAACGCGCTGCTCTTTCATCTGCTCTCCTCCATCTTGAGGGGGACCGTCTCTGGCGGTCCCCGACCGGATCGTCCCCGACGCGGCAGCGCCGGGAGGCACGTGTGTCTCGTGGGTGATCCGCCGCCCGGATGGCAGCGGACCACTGTGTCGTCGTCTGTCTTCGCCGCCCCGCCGGCGCACGCCGGGACCCGAACCGCGGTCCAGTGGACCGTCGGCTCGGCTCGGACGGGCTCTGCGCCTGCCGGGCCCCGATCCGCGGTCCGGTGGACCGGTGGCATCCCCCGGGCGCGCCCGTCGACCCCATGGGGCCGGGTCGGGCGGACCGGTGGCGTGCCGTCCGCGTCCGGGCCCGCCCCAAGGGGTCGAGCCGCGCGCGGGCGGACCGGTGGCGTGCCGGCCTCGGCCGGGTCGACCCCGCAGGGCCGATCCGCCGCCGGGCGGGCCGGTGGCCGGTGCGCGGCCACTGACCGAACCCGGCCCCGAGCCGCGATCCACCGCGTCGAGCCCCCGCTGGGGTCGACGCCGCGGATCACGTCCGGGCGGGCCGGTGCCGTCCCGTGGCCGTCGCCCGCGTCGAGCCTCGGGCACTCCGAGGCGCGTGGTGGACGGCGGCCCGGTCGGCAACGCCGTGGGCGGCGACGCGGTGCCGGGCCCCTCGGGGCCAGCACGCGCGTATCGCCAGTCGGCCACCGTGCGATCCTCCGCCTCGCCGGGGCGAAGCAGGTCGATGCGGGTCGCCGGAGTCGTCCGACGGCCCTGGTGGCGGCGATGCGCGGCCTGCGCCTGCGCGACGCTCTCGTGATCCGATGGCCGTGGGGTTTCGGCCGGATGGGTACACGCCGTCGACCGAGGAGCCCGGTCGGTGGGCGCGGGATCACGGGCCGTCGCCCGGGGTGGGGGCGGGCGGCCGCGAGCGCGCGGCGGCGTGCCACGCTGCGAGAGGTTGTGGGGGTCCATCGTCGACGCCCTGCTCAGTTGAGCAGGGACAGCGCGATCTGCCCCGTCTGGTTGGCCTGGGCCAGGATCGAGGTCCCGGCCTGCTGCAGGATCTGGTTCCGGGCGAGCGTCGCCGCCTCCTGAGCGAAGTCGGCGTCCTGGATGCGGCTGCGGGACGCGGTCAGGTTCTCGCTGACCGTGGTCAGGTTGCGCACCGTGCTCTCGAGGCGGTTCTGCACCGCGCCGAGGTCGGACCGGTCCTGAGAGATCTGGGCCAGGGCCCGGTCGACCACTTCGATCGTGCGGTTGGCCTCGACCCGGTCGAGCACGCTGACCGTCGCCACCGAGTTCTGTCGGGTGACCCCGACGAGCTGATCGGCCGCGAAGCCGAGCGCGGCCAGGCCGCCGTCGACATCGGTGATGCTGAACTGGTCCTCCGACGAGAACTCCAGCCCTGCTCGGGTGACCGAGTCGGCGGCGAGTCCGGTGATCGCCCCCGCGTTGCCCTCGACGTTGACCTCGATGTTGCGTCCGTCGACCGCCGTCAGCACGAGCTGCTGGTTCTCGTCGAGCGAGGCGATGACCCCGGTCTTGGTGCTCACCGAGTTGATCTGGTCGACCAGCTCGCTGTTGGCGTCGTCGACGACGACGTTGAAGCCGGTGATGACCTCGCCGTTGATCTCGAGGAAGTTGGCCGAGTCCAGGGTGCCGGCGGTGATGTCCTGCCCCGCGGCGAGCTCGGTCTCGAGCGCCCGGGCGGTCACCCCGTGGAAGTCGGTCATGTCGTTGATGGCCGACGCCTTGGCGATGGCCGACGACGCCTGCTGGGTGGTCGACAGGACATCGTCGGTCACGCTGGTGGTGCGGATGGTCACCCCGTTGATCTGGACGGCGCCGCCGTTGCCGTTGCGGTCGAGCACCGCGTCGCTGACGTTGCCTGCGGTGGCCAGCGCGGCGAGGCCGAGGGCGGTGGCCCGGGCGTCGCGCACCCGGATCGTGAGCGTCTCCCGGGCGTTGGCGCCGACGTGGAAGAACGACTGCACGAAGTCGCCGTTGATGACCTTCTGACTGTTGAACGTGGTGGTGTCGCCGATGCGGTTGAGCTCGCTGATGAGCTGCTCGACCTCGGCGTTGAGGGACTCGCGGTCCTTCTCGGTGTTGATGTCGTTGGCCGCCTGGACCGCCAGCTCACGCATGCGCTGGAGGATGTTGGTGCTCTCCTGGAGCGCCCCCTCCACCGTCTGGGCCATGCTGATGCCGTCGTTGGTATTGCGCACCGCCTGGTTCAGGCCGCGAATCTGGGCCGTGAACCGGGTCGAGATGGCCAGGCCGGCGGCGTCGTCTGCCGCGCTGTTGATGCGCTTGCCGGTGGACAAGCGCTGGAAGGATCGGCCGAGCGACTTGGTGCTCGACGTCAGGTTGCGCTGCGCGTTGAGCGAGGCGACGTTGGTATTGATGAACAGACCCATCGTTTCTCTCCATGAGATGGACCACGTCCCGTGATGAGCGGAACGCAGCCGGGGCATCCGTGCCCCCGTGCCGAGGTCGAGTCGCCGGCACCACGCCGGGCATCACTCGACCGATCAGACGGTCGCGTCGTGCGACCGTCGGGAGAGCCCGACGACCGGACGGCATGTTCGAGCCACCGTGGCTCGGCGATGCCATGCTCTCCCTGACCAAGAGACCTATGTGATGCGTATCCGTCGGGCTCACCGAGCCCCGATCGACCGATACGCTGTCTCGAGCTCGAAGAGCGCTGCCTCCGACGAGTCATCTCCGGCCCCCCGGTGATGACTCGGGCGCATGGCCTCCGGGCCGGAGGCAGCACTCGCGAGTTCGCGAACCCATATGTGTGACGCCGTGCATGACACGTCGTCGGTGCTTCGTGCCTCGATCCACCCCCCGGTGGAGAGGCCCTGTTGTGATGGCATGCGCCATCGGGACCGGCCGGCGACCAGCCGACCGTCACGCCCCTGCGGGCGCGTCCGGATCACCGCCCCGCGCGCCGTGGCGCGCCGGTCGATGGAATACGGGCCGTCGCCCTCGGCGGGCGCTCGGCCGTGGACCGATGCCACGGGGGCGTAGGCCCCGTGATCGCGGCCCACCGGTCCGCGGACGGGTTCGGGTCGAGCCCGGGCGACCGCTCGGGTAGCGTCGTCGGCCCCCCGGCCGACGGGCGCCCCACCGTGGGGGTCGAGATCCGGGGTCGACCAGCCGCCCCGCGGGCAGATGGCTCAGTGCGCCGAGATCGGTGATCTCGGATGGATGTCGCGCGGCCTGCGCGAGCGGTCTGCGAACTTCTGCGGCCGAGATCGGGCGCAGGTCGTCGCGGTGCCGCGCATCACGCGCACGCTCGGGGCGGCGCGCCCGTCTCTCGGGCGGGCCGATCCCTTCGGTGTCTGCAGCGTCCGCCGCAGCGACGTTGCACCCCGTGCCGCCCCTCGCGGGCACCTCACCCGGCCGCAGCTCCATGGGAGCCGGCGGGTCGGGCAGCGTGTTGCGCGCGCGAGCCGTGCGGTCCGTGTGCGCCTCCGGTTCTGGAGGCGGTCCGCAGCCGGCGCCGGGCGGTTCGACCACCAGCGGCTCGGACGCCGCTCCGGCGTCCGGTGGCATGCGCCAAGCGATCGGACGGGTCGGATCCAGCATCGGATCGACGACCGGCTTCACCTCCGAGCGCAGCCGAGGCGCGTATTCGGGCCGTGGGCACGTTCGCGCACATGGCACGGGCGCTCGCGGGTCTGGCGGTCCCCCTGGAGGGCTCGGCGGACGGGTGTACCCGGCAGGCACACCGCTGATGGCCGCGCCCGACAGACCCGTCAGGCCGCGTATCGACGCGGATCGAGGGCCAGCATCGGCCTTCGACCGGTCGTCGCTCCGCCACACCCTCCCCGTCGGCTCGAGGCCGCGGTCGGGCGGTGGCGCGCTGTCATGTGGGCCGCTGTCATGTGGGCCGCTGTCATGTGGGCGGCCTCGTCGGCGGATACCGCTGAACGGATCCGGGACGGTGTCTGGTGGTACGCTGCGAGCCGGGCCGCCTCCGCGCGGGCGAACGCCAGCGGACGGATCGGGGCCGCAGTCGCGCGACGCCGCGCGGTCGCACAGGCCACCTCCGCGCCGGCGGATGCCAGCAGATGGACCGGGGCCGCAGGCACGCGACGCCGCGCACTCATGTGGCCCACCTCTACGCCGGCCGATGCCAGCGAACGGATCGGGGCCAGTGTCGGGCCTGCGGTCCGGCACACCCGCGCTTCGCGAGCGTACGGCCGCCGAGGCGCCGGACGGGACGAGCTGGCCGGTCTCCGGCGAGGTCGTCCGCAGCGTACGATGGCTGCGTCGATGCGCGGTCTGCACCGCTGCTCGGTCGCGTTCGGACGGAGGCCGGTTCGCGCAATCACGCGCACCACGTCCGCCAGACGCCGCATCCGTCAGGGCTCGGATGAACCCGGGGGGCGCCGGGTCGGGCTCGCCATCGGGTGGCGGCCTGTCGGGTGCCTCCGACGTGCATGGCGGCCGTGCGGGCCCCCGCAGCGATGCGGCCGCGATCGGTCCATCGCCGTGGCCCGGGCCGGTGTCGGTCGGTGCAGTTCTGCCGCCTTCGGGGGCGATGACCGCGCGGCGGTCCATCGGCTCGCGCTGGTCGTGCCGCGCATCGGCCTGGGCATGATACGGGCCATGCGCAGTGACGATGCCATCCGGTGGACCGGCAGCTGCGTCCGGCACGCCGATGTCGCCGACAGGCACCGCATGGGTGCCATCGCATGCGACGTATGTGCTCGGGGGCCGCCTCTCGGTGCCGCCGGACGTGCCATGCCTGCCATTGGGTATGCCATTGGGTATGCCATCGGACATGCCATCGGGCATGCCATCGCCGCCGGCGGACGCGCCGGGGCTGCCATCGGGCATGCCATGGCGGCCGCGCGAGGCGCCATCGGGCGCACTGCGGCTGTTGGCCATCGCGCCGATGACACCGCCGGGCGAGACCGGCCGATCGTCGGTCGGGCCTGCGGCAGACCCCGGCGGCCGGCGCACGGCGCCCGGGGCATCTCTGTGCTCGATCGTCATGTCGAACTCCGGGCGACGCGCCGATGAGGCGGCCGGGTTGCACGGTGGGCGGACGCGCGCGGCGTCCGCCGTCCCGCCGCCGACCGAAGTCGGGGGCGGGGGCGTCTTCGGACCGTCGCTGCCGCTTACTGCAGCAGGGACAGCGCCGCCTGGGTCGACTGGTTGGCCTGGGCCAGGATGGTGGTGCCGGCCTGCTGCAGGATGGAGTTCCGCGCGAGGTTGGCGCTCTCGCTGGCGAAGTCGGCATCGAGGATGCGGCTGCGCGACGCGGAGAGGTTCTCCGAGACCGTGGTCAGGTTGTTGATGGTGCTCTCGAGCCGGTTCTGCAGCGCGCCGAGGCGCGAGCGGTCCTTCGAGATCTGCGCCAGCGCGCGGTCGACGACCTCGATGGTGCGGTTGGCCTGGTCCCGATCGAGCACGTTGACGGTGTCCACCGAGTTGACGGTATTGACCCCGATGAGCTGGTCGCCGTTGAGGCCCGCGTCGGCCAGACCGGCGCCGACCTCGGTGATGAAGAACTGGTCTTCGCTGGCGAACTCGATCTGGCCGGTCGTGATCGCCGCGTCGAGGCCGGTGCGGGCCGCGCCGGCGCCTTCGGCGACCACGTCGATGTTGCGACCGTCGTTGGCCGTCAACACGATGCTGTAGTTCGCGTCGAGGCTGGCCACGACGCCGGTCTCTTCGGCGATGGCGTTGATCTGGGCGACGAGTTCGCCGTTGGCGTCATCGACCTCGACGTTGAAGCCGGTGATGATCTGGCCGTTGATCTGGATGTAGTTGTCCTGGTCCAGCGTACCGCCGCCGACGTCGTTATTGCCTTCGTACACCGAGGCCAGCACCCGCGCCGAGACGCCGGTGAGCTCAGTGGCGTCGTTGATGGCCTGCGCCTTGGCGATGGCCGATCCGGCGTTGGCGGTCGTCGAGACGGTATCGTCGACGAGCGAGGTGGTGCGGATGGTGACCCCGTTGACGACCAGCGTATTGTTGGCCTTGTCGAACGCGTTGAGGGTCACGTCGGCGCTGGTGGTCAGCGCGGCGCGGCCGAGCGCGGTGGCCCGGGCGTCGCGCACGGTGACGCCGATCTGCTCGTAGGCGTTGGCGCCCACGTGGAAGAAGTTCTGGACGAAGTCCCCGTTGAGCACGTTCTGGTCGTTGAACTTGGTCGTATCGCCGATGCGGTTGAGCTCGCTGATGAGCTGGTCCACCTCGTCGTTGAGCGCCTCACGGTCGACGTCGGTGTTGATGTCGTTGGCCGACTGCACCGCCAGCTGGCGCATGCGCTGCAGGATGTTGGTGCTCTCCTGGAGGGCGCCTTCCACCGTCTGAGCCATGCTGATGCCGTCGTTGGTATTGCGCACCGCCTGGTTCAGGCCCCGGATCTGGCTGGTGAACCGGGTCGAGATGGCGAGGCCGGCGGCGTCGTCCTTGGCGCTGTTGATGCGCAGGCCCGACGACAGGCGCTGGTAGGACGTGGCCAGCTTCTTGGAGCTGCCCATGAGGTTGCGCTGAGCGTTCAGCGAGGCGACGTTGGTATTGACGAACAGACCCATGACATTCTCTCCTTGAGAGCGACCGGGGGACACACGGGTCCCATACCGGCGACGGCATCCTTGCCGATTACATCCTGCGTACACACCTGGACACTGCCACCGACGCATCCATCCTCGGATGCCATCGACCGGTCCGTCTCTCGAGCCGCCGGGTCGTCCTGACCGCTGCGGTTCGGGGTGCTGGCTACACCCGAGACATCGTCCCCCGCCGACGATTCTTGAGCCATGTCGAATGCCATATGCCTACGTTGGGAACATCGCATGGGTAATGGGGTGTGAAAGACATCGGCGATAACATGCCGAGAAGACCGGGCGAGAAGTCGGCGTCGATAATGCGCCGAGAACCGTGCCCGGGTAATCCGCGGGGAATGTCGCCGCGATAATGAGTCGATGACCCACGGCCGAACGCCCGCGACGCCCGATCGCCGAGACGGCTCATGCCCGGCCAACCGTCTCCGAGCCGGCGGCGTACGACCCGGCGAGCCGCCGCATAACGTCAAGGCCATGACGCCGATGGGCGGAACCCTGGCGCTCGGCCGCCGACGCTCCGCGCGGGCAGAATCGGGCGCCAGGGGGCGGTAAGTGTCTGTTTCAAAGCATGTTTCGAGAAATGTCGGGCCGCCGCCCGAATCTGGCACGGGGGTTGAAGAAGGGGCTCTCGCCGACAGGACGGAGGTCGAGATGCTGCACAACGCCAACATGCACGACGAGATCGAGGACATGCAGCGCAAGCTGGCGTTCTCCGAGGCGTGCGCCGATCCGCTGGACTTCGATCAGCTGCTCACCCGGGCCAGCGCTCTGCTGCACAAGTGGGCCCAGGCTGACGTGGTGACGTTGATCCTGCCCCCCGAGCGGGAGGGTCTGGAGCCGATGCTGCACATCTTCGGGCGTCAGCCGGTGCTGCCGCTCGCCGAGCGCAGTATTCGCGACGAGTGCGCGCTGCTGCTCAGCGAGCTGGACTTCGCCCATCTGCCCGGTGAGGCGCTGCGGCTGCGTCGGGGGCCCGAGCTGATGCCGCTGCACAGCCCGGTGCGCGACGACTACATGTACCGCTTCTGGTCGCAGGAGATGGACGCCGAGGGCCAGGTGGTGGGCATCGTGGCCCTCTTCGGGTTCACCGACTGGTTGCTGTCTCCCCGGGTCCGCCGGCTGCTGGGGGCCTTGGTGCCGCCGCTCGGCCGGGCCGTGGCCAACGCGGCGTCCATCGAGACGCTGCGCATGTGCGCCCACAAGGACGAGGTCACCGGGGCCTACAACCGGCGGGGCTTCGACGAGGTGCTCGAGCGGGCCTGCGCCCGGTCGGAGGTCTTCGACGAGCCGCTCGCGCTCTTGCTCTTCGACGTCGAGGAGCACGGTCAGGTGGCCAATACGCCCGAGGGGCAGGCGCTGCTCAAGGCGCTGTCCGAGGCGGTGAGCACCAGCGTCCGGCCGTTCGACGTCTTCGGGCGCTTCGGCGAGGCCGAGTTCACCGTGCTCATGCCCGGCGCGGGCGTCGAGGAGGCCAGCGCGATCGCCGAGCGTCTGCTCGACGCGACCCGTGAGGTCACCGTGCGCGATGTGCCGGTCAACGTGAACGTCGGGGTCGCGCTCTACGAGGGCGGGCCGGCGATCCACCTGGTGCAGTCCGCCGACGAGGCCCTCTATCAGGCCAAGCGGATGACGGTGCAGGCCGCCGCCGGTCAGGCCGGCTGAGCCGCTCGACGGGGCCGGCTCAGCGGCCGGGCCCGATCACGATCGCGTCCGGCGCGTCGGGCGCCGGCTGCGCCGGGTTCTCCCGGCAGGCGTTCGCCGCGCATTGATTGCCCGGGGGGCAGTCTTCGTTCCGTCGGCAGACGAAGGCTTCGCACACCCCGTCGGTGCAGATGCGGGTGCCGGGGCAGTCGTAGTCCACCTCGCATTCGCTGCAGCCGAGGCCCCACAGGCCGATGAGCAGCATCAGCAGCAGCCTCGGCATCATCGAGTGACGCGAGCGCCTCGCCCTCGGGTTCGATGAGACGGGTGGATCCATGGTGCGCATGGTACCCCGCCCGCGCCCGTCGTGTCTTGATTCGGTCGACCCCCGACCCCTAGAATCCCGGCACAATCCCCAGAGGGAGCCCTTTCCCATGCAGATTCGAGGCGTTGTCCCATTCCTGGCCACTCTGGCCCTGGCGGCGGGGCCCATGCTCTCCGCGTGTGACGGTGACGGCGGCGGCGGTGAGCCGATGCGGTTCGACGCCGCCGTGGTCGATGGCGGCGGCACCGACGGCGCGGGCGGCGCCGGCGGCGGCAGCGGCGAGACCGAGGAGCGGCTGCGGCTGTCGTATACCAAGCGGGTCCAGCCGCGGGATGGGTCCCCGGCCTTCGTCGACATGGTCGTCTACGACTTCGAGGACAACGAAGAGTACAACCTGACCGGCGGGGAAGGGGTGGTCGACTGCGTCACCAAGATCTGCCGGCTCAACGACGACATGACGTGGATCGGCTGGCTCGAGAGCGATCCGGCGGGCGGCGGCTTCCTGTTGATGGTCGCCCCGGTGGATGTGGTCCGCAAAGTGGTGCTCACCGACCAGGCACGCCAGGTCGATGACGGGGTCAACGACTTCCGCTTCACGACCTACAGCGCCGACCCGCTCGACGACGCCGCGCCCGAGGTGGAGCTGGTCATCTACAGCAAGGGCCAGGCGGCGGACATCGACGACCGCATCGATGTGCGGGCCTCGCCGGTCGCCGCGCCCGATGAAGAGGCCTGCGCCAACGGCGGCAGCCTGCCCGATTGCCCGGCGCTGGTCGGGCTGATCAATACCAACGGTGGCTTCCGGGTGACCCAGCTGGGCTCGCTGATCATCCTCATCGAGACCACGCTGTCGACGATGACCCTGAACTTCTTCAACGTCTCGTCGGGCGCCCAGAGCACCATCTACACCTTCGGCGAGCAGATGATGACCGGCTCGCAGTTCGACGGGCGGCAGCCCATCGGCTTCTCGCCCGATGCGACCTATCTCGCGGTGTTCACCAAGGACGATCTCGTCTGGCGGCTCAATACGTTGCAGGCGCGCCCCAATCCGCCCGAGCCGACGGTGCACCCCCTCTGGGAGCTCGAGAGCAACCCCGACGGGGATTGCTTCCGCGCCATGCCGTACAACTTCAACGAGGTGCGCTTCGACCCGGTCTTCAGCCAGGACTCGGAGTGGATCTACTTCCTCTCCCGCGGGGACTGCAGCAGCCGGCCGACCAACGAGAACCCGACCAACCGGGATGACTTCGACATCCTGCGCATCAACCGCATGCTGCAGGGGCCCGTCGAGAACGTGACTCAGAACCTGCGCGCCAGCCACTGGAGCAACCACGACATCGGCGACTTCGACCTGTCGCCGGACGGGACCCGGCTGGTCTTCACCGCGCAGCGGCCGAATCAGGCCACCAACCGCTCGATCTGGCTGATCGATCCGGCGACGGGCGACTACGACTGCAGCCGCGGCGAGTCGCTGCCGGTCATCGATGGGCGCGAGCGCTGCGAGTTCATCGCCGATGACCGCAACGGGGCCGACGTGACCCTGCGCGATCTGAACTTCCACGTGGTGGACGTGCCGGTCGACTGACGGCGCAGCCGCAGCGGCAGTGAAACGCCGGGCTCTGGCTCGGCGTTTCTGCTTTCGAAGGGCGATATCGGGGTGGGGATCTCGGGGGACGGACGAGCGGGCCGCGCGGCCTCGGGCTCAATCGTCGTCGGGCAGGTCGTTGATCGAGGGGAACTTGGCGATCTCGCTGCGCGCGATCCGCCACGCCTTCTGAACGATCCACGAGAGGGAGCGATCCTGGCGCGCAGCCTCCGCCTGGATTTCTTTCAGCATGTCTTCGGGGAAGTACAGGCTCTGCTTGCGCTTGTCCGATCCGGCCATCCTCGACAGCTCCTCCGGTCTGATGTGCTGTGATGTGCGCTGTGTAAGTCCGATTCTCGGCGCTGGCGCACAAAGTGTCAAGATCGAATACAGCGACCTACTTCGACTGACCTCTGCCCCTCTGGCCGGCGAGACCCCTGCGCGCGCAATGCGCGGTCCGGTGACGGCTCGGGGGCGGAGGGCTGCGGTCTGGCTGGCGGTCTCGGGTGCGCGCGGGCCGGCGGGGCTACTTGCCGGCGGGCGCCTCGGGCGGAGGGGCGCTCGACGCCGGCGCAGCGGGCGCGATCGGCGCCGCCGGGTTGCCCGGCAGCCGCAGGTCGGCCTTCTTGGGGTCGAGCTTGAGCGTGCGCGGCTGGATCAGCGGGCGCCCCTGCAGCTTCTGGCTCAGCGCCGGATCCATGAAACGCAGCCGGCCGAAGCGGTCGAGGGCGTGGAAGTCGCCGACGATGGGCGGCGAGAAGGCGGCGGCGCGCTGCCGGCCGTCCTTGGGGGCGTCCCAGCGGAAGAGGTTGATGCGCCAGGTGAAGCCATGGGCCAGCGGGGCCTTGGCGCCGGGCACCTGATCGACGGGGATCGCCATCTCGACGACATAGCCCTTGTCGGTATCGTCCCGCTGGTTGAGCGTGCCGTCGACGACGACCGCGGTTTCGAAGCCCTGCATGTTCCAGGCGCGGGCCTTGGCCAGATCGGAGCGGTGCCGCTCGAAGCGGGCGTCGAAGATCACGTTGGCCGGGGTCACCTGCAGCTCGAGGTAGTCCTTCTTGTCGCCGTCGGCGTCGATGAAGACCTCGATGACCTCCTGCTCCCAGGTATTGCTGTCGCGCTCGGTGAAGGTGCTCCAGACGTCGTCATCCTTCGACTCGACGCCGATGTACAGGTGGGTCGGGGTCCAGGCGAACTTGGCGGCCGTCTCGGGCACCGGTCGCGCCTTGCCGTCGGGCGAGGTCCAGGCGGCGGTGGCGATCGCCCGGCCCCAGACCGGCTCGTCGAGCTTGCCGTCGATCGTGATCGCCTCGCCCTCGGCGAGCTTGGCGCCGCGGGCCATCGGCAGGCGCTTGCGGGCGGGCTTGTCGGCCGCGCCCGACTTGCCGGGCTGTCCCGGCTTGCCCTTGATCTGCACGGTGGCCAGCACCACCCGGCCTTCCTTGTCGACGGTGACCGTCTCGGCGTCGGCGTTGTCGACCTTGAGCCGGTAGTTGCCGCGCCACAGCCCCCAGTAGATCTTCGCCGGGCCGCCGGGGAAGTCCTCGCGGATCTTGAAGGTCTGCACGTCTTTGATGACCTGCCCCTTCTTCATCTTGCGCAGGGGCTGCAGCCCTTCGATCGGGTGGTGATCGAGGTTCATCCAGGCCTTGGGGTCGTTCTTGCGCCCCTGGAAGTGCACGAAGATCTTGTTGTCTTCGGGCTTCTCGGCCAGCACCTCGATGTAATAGGTGATCGAGACCTTCTCGCCCGGCGTGGCGCTGGTCTTGTCGATGTCGTAGCCGATGAGCTCGACCTGATTCTCGATGACCGCGCCCACCGGGTATTGCGGGGTGGGGGCCTCGGCGAGCAGGTGGGCTTCGACCTTCTTCTTCTGGCCGGGCGTCAGGGTCGGCTCGGCGTATTCCTGGCAGCCGGACGCGGCGAGGGCGAGCAGGGCGATGGCGGCGAGCGGACGCAGCATGGGCGATCTCTCCTCAGGTTCGGACCGGGAGACTCTGGCAACTTGTGGCCCATGGCGCAAGCCGAGGTCTCGTCCGGCGGCGTCGGCGCGTATCGGGCGGCGGGCGCGGCGGTCGATCAGAAGGGCGGCGGCGGCTTGTCGACCGGGTCGACCCGGCCCCGTCGGTGGTACAGCAACTCCAGATCGCCGGTCGCCTTGTCGGTCCGCAGCTCGATGCGGAAGGGCAGGGTGGTCCAGACCATGCCGCTGTGGGACTTGCTCTTGAGCGGCTCGCCGGCGCCGAGGCGAAGGGTGATCGCCTCTTCGAGCGCGGCCCGCCGGTCTTCGGCGGCGTAGCCTTCGACCAGCGTCGCGAGCACCGCTTCGACCGTGCGGCCATCGCGCGCGAGCTGGTAGTGCACCATGCCGAAGGGGCTGTCGGTGGGCCGGTCGACGAGCACCTTGTCGGTGTAGGTCGACGGGCGCAGCGTCGGGCGGGCGCGGGTCAGGCCCGACGCGAGGTCGCCGGGCACCGCGGCGATGGGCTGCGGCGGCGTCGGCATGCGCCGGAAGAGCTCGAGCGGCGCCACCGGCACCGGCAGGATCACCGCGGCGTCGACCTCGGCGTCCGCGCTCTGGACTGCGGTGGCGTCGGCGGTGGTCTCCATCGGCGCGGGCTCTTCGGTGCAGCCGCCGGCGAGCAGGGCGAGCGGGGAGAGCAACAGCAGGCCGACGGACAGCCGGCGCCGCGCACGGAGAGCCCCATTCGGCCCGTTGCAATGCGGGCCGCCGCTGCCTATTCTCCGCCGCGTCCGTCCACCCCCGGCCATCGAGGATCCCCGTCTATGTGGTCTCGCGAACGAACCTATCACTTTGTCGGCATCGGCGGCATTGGCGTCAGCGCCGTGGCTCGGGTTCTGCATCAGCAGGGGGTGAAGGTCCAGGGGTCGGACGTGCGCGAGAGCGCGATCACCGAGGCGCTGCGGGCGATGGGCATCGCGGTGACCATCGGCCACGCGAAGTCGAACATCGACGGCGCCGACGTGGTGGTGCATTCGACCGCGGTGCCGACCGACAACCTCGAGCGGATCGCCGCCCGCGAGCAGGGCAAGCCCGAGGCCCATCGCTCCGACATGCTGGGCCTCGCCCTCTCCGATCGGATCAGCGTCGGCGTCACCGGCACCCACGGCAAGGGCACAGTGTCGGCCATGATCACCCACTGCCTGATCACCGCCGGTCTGGACCCGACCTTCCTCATCGGCGGCATGCTGAACAACTACGGGACCAACGCCCGGGTGGGGCAGGGCCGGCACGCGGTGGCCGAGGTGGACGAGAGCGACCGCAGCCACCTGAACCTGCGGCCGCGGCACGTGGTGGTCAATAACATCGAGGTGGATCACCTCAACTTCTACAGCGGCCTCGACGACATCATCGGCACGATGGCCGAGTTCATCGGCAAGAACCCCCGCCTCGAGAGCCTGGCGCTCAACTGGGACTGTCCCGGCGTGCGCCAGCTGGCCGAGCGGCTCGAGGTGCCGTTCATGCGCTACGGCACCGTGGACGGGCCGCTGGACTTCGCCGCGCGCGCCGTCGAAGACCACGGCGACGCGGTGAGCTTCGACGCCTGGCGCGGCGGCACCCGGCTCGGGCGGATCGAGCTGCCGATCCCCGGCAACTACAACGCTGACAACGCGGCCGGCGCGATGGCCGTCGCGATGGGCTCGCTGGGTCTCTCGTTCGAGACCGTCAAGGCGGCGCTCGAGTCGTACCGTGGCTTGGAGAACCGCTTCACCGTGCGCAAGGCGGGCGGGCTGACCATCGTCAAGGACTACATCTCGCATCCCACCGGCATGCGGCGGGTGCTGCAGAGCGCCCGCAAGATGCCCCACGACCGCATCTGGTGTGTCTTCAAGCCCTATCGCTTCACGTTGATGCGCTACCACGGCGAAGAGTACGCCGAGGCGATGTCGGCGGCGGACGATCTGGTGATCACGCGCATGTACGCCGCCGAGGAGCGGCCGATCGACGGCATCGATACGCCCTGGTTCTGCGAGGTGCTGCGCGGCGGCGGCAATACGGTGCACTACGTCGAGGCCAACGCGCAGGTCGTGCCTTTTCTCGATACGCAGGTGAAGGCGGGCGACATGGTCGTCTTCTTCGGCGGCGACGACTTCTTCCGTATGGCCGACGGCTGGGCCGATCGTCTGGACGGCGGCGCGTGACCCCCTGGCGCGGCCGTCGGGTGGCGGTATGGGGCGCGGCGCGCAGCGGCATCGCCGCGGCCAATCTGCTGGTCGATCTGGGGGCGTCGGTGGTGCTCAGCGACAATCGGGCGGCGCCGACGGCCGACGGCCTCGACCCCCGGGTCGAGCTGCGCGGCGGCGGCAACGTGCTCGCCGGCGCCGAGGTGCTGATACCCAGTCCGGGCATTCGTCCGAGCACGCCCGCGCTGCGTGAGGCGCGGGCGACCGGCGTACGGCTGATGGGCGAGGTCGAGCTGGCGGCGTCGGTCGCCGAGGCGCCGATCGTGGCCATCGGCGGCACCGACGGCAAGAGCACCACCACCGAGATGATCGGCGCCTGCCTGCGGGCCGCCGGCCGCGACGTGGTGGTCGCCGGCAACATCGGCGACCCGCTCAGCGCGCGGGTGCGCGACGTCGGCGCCGACGGGGTGGTCGTCGCCGAGATCAGCGCGTTCCAGACCTGGTCGTGCAGCCACTTCCCTGCGCGGGTCGTGGTGCTGACCAATATCGCCGAAGACCACGCCGACTACTTTCAGGGCGACTTCGAGCGCTACGCCCGGGCCAAGCTGCGCCTGCTGAGCTTCCTCGAGCCGGGCGACACGGCCGTCCTGCGCGCCGAAGACCCGCGGGTCGGCCCGGCCCGGTTGCCGGCAGGCGTGCGCCGGACGCCGTTCGCCATTCACCCGATGCTGCGCGGCTTCGGCGTGCGTGGCGGTCAGTTCACCGTCGACGACCGACCCCTGATGCCCGTCGCCGATCTGCCGGTGCCCGGCCGCCACAATCAGGCCAACGCGCTCGCCGCGCTCGCCGCGGGTCGGGCGATGGGCGCCTCGATCGGCGCGATGCTGCCCGGCCTGCGCGACTATCGCGGCCTGCCCCATCGCATGGAGCCGGTGCGGCGACTGCGCGGCGTGCAGTGGTTCAACGACAGCAAGGGCACCAACCCCCATGCCGCGGGGACCGGCCTGCGGGCGCTCGATGGCGTCAAAGTGGTCATCGCCGGTGGATACGAGAAGGGCATCTCGCTCGATCCGTACATCGAGGCGCTCGACGGTGTGCGGCACATGCTGGTCACCGGGCAGACCGCCGAGCGGCTCGCGGCCCTGCTCGCCGTACGGCGGCCCGCGCTGCCGGTCGAGCATGTCACCGACATGGCGGCGGCCGTGCAGCGGGCGGCCGAGGTCGCCCGGCCCGGCGAGAAGGTCATCCTCTCGCCGGCGGCGTCGAGCTTCGACGTCTATCGCGGGTTCGACGAGCGGGGCGACGCCTTCAAAGCGCTCGTGCGCGCCTTGCCCGGCTGACCCTGCCCGCTCGGCGCGGACGCTTCAGAGGATGTTCGCCCGCCGGCCGGCCGCCCCGTCGTTGCTCGCGCTGTCCCCGCCGCCGCCGCCATTGCCGATGGTGAACTGACCGACATTGATCTGCGGGTTGGCGTTGCTGCGGTAGATGCCGATGGACGGCCCGCCGCCGCCGCCGCCGCCGTGGCCGCCGCGACCGCCGGAGCCGCCGGTTCCGCCGTTGCCGCCGCGCGCGCCGATCTCGTAGCCGTTGCCGCCGTTGCCGCCGCCGCCGCCGTTGCCGCCGCTGCCGCCGTTGCCGCCGCGACCGCCGTTGCCGCCGTTGCCGGTGGTCACCGAGATCAGGTCGAGGGACGGCGAGCTGTTGACGATGAAGACCCCGAACGAGCCGCC
>JAUHXC010000083.1 GCA_030427205.1 bacterium
TGGCGACGATGCTGCGGGACATGGCGGCCGAGTTCGGCCTGCCGGACCCGACGACGCGGGTGAGCCCGCCGAAGTCGAAGGTGCGCAACGTGCGCGAGGGGGTCACCCTGACCCCGGAGCAGATCGGGGCGCTCTTGGACGCGGTGAAGCGGGACTACCCGCAGTGGCATGCCGAGGTGTACATGCTCTTCTTCTCCGGCCTGCGGGTCGGCGAGCTGTACGCCTTGAAGTGGGAGGACCTGGACCCGGCGCGCGGGGTGATCAACGTGTGCCGGGCGGTCTGGCGGGGCCATGTCGAACTGACCAAGACCGACAACCCCCGCGAGGTCGCCCTGACCGACCGGATCAGGGAGGTGCTCGACGACCATCGCATGCGGTTGGTTCGCGAGCAGCACCCCGGTCTGGCGGCGGGGCTGGTCTTCCCGGCCGATACGGGTGGTCACCGCCACGGCTCGTCGCTGCAGAAGATCCTGCGGTTGTCGGGCAAGGCGGCGGGCATCCCGACGCGGTGCGGACCGCAGGTCATCCGGCGCACGGTCAATACGACCCTGGTCGAAGATGGCGTCGCCGGGCCGGTCGTGCGGGCCCAGATGGGGCACACCTCGGAGAAGATGACGACGCTCTACGCCGGCATCCATCCCGAGGCGAAGCTCGACGCGGTCAACCGCATGCACGCGCTCGTCGAGGCCGCCTCGGCGGCTGGTAACACCAGCGGTAACACCTCCGGTAACACCTCGCCCTCTGCGGGCACTGGCTCAGGAGGTTCGAAAAAAAAAGCCCCCGAAATCGGGGGCTTAGTGGAGCGGGAAACGGGACTCGAACCCGCGACTTTCAGCTTGGGAATTCCAAGAATCGCCGCCGCAGAGTGAGGCCCGACGGGGCGTAGGGCCCTGAAATGGCGAAGGTTTCGCGCAACGTGGCGCAACACGGCGCTGCATGCCGCAACAGCGAAACCGGGACCCAAACCGGGACGTGCCGGGAGCCGAACCGGGACCCCGGTACGGCCCGCTTGACATCCTCGCCCCCCGCCACGCCGAGCGTGACCGCTCGTTCCGACTCCGTCCTTGGCCCCCACCCTCGATGTTGCTACGGTGCGCGCTCAGTGGCTGCGCGGGTATCGCCATGAGCATACGCATCCCCTGCAGGCGTCCTCCGACCCCGGCCGATGCCCGCCGGACTGTCGAGCACGACCGGTGAGGGCCTTCGACCATGCGCGTCATCTGCTCGACGAGGCGGGGCGAGCGGCCGGAGCAGGTGCGCGGCCGGTGCATGAGCCCGACCTCGCGACCCGAGCGCAGAGCGCCGAGCTGCTCGGGCAGCCTGCTCCCGACTCGATGACCCCGACAGAGGGACAGGCCCGCGAATTGCGAGCGCTGACTGCGGACGAAGGCGGCCGAGCTGATGGCGCATGCGCCGCGGCCGGGCCCGATGAGGGTCAGCGGGCGCGCTACGCACGGCAGCGCCGCCATGGAGAGCGCATGCGGTCTCGGGCGCCAGACGCGGTGTCGGCGTGGATGCGCTTCACCGACTTCATCGCCGCAGCGACGGATCTGGGCATGCCGACCGGCTTCCTTCAGGAGATCGGCGCCGACTACACCATCGTCATGGGCGACAAGGACGCCATCCTCCCCCGGATCGACATGTTGATCCTCCGCAGAGACACCCTCGGCGCGGTCGATGAGCTGTCGCCAGACCTGCCCTTCGGCGAGCGGTCGGCCATCTACACCCTCTATCACGAGGCCACGCACGCCTGGCTCGACCTGCACGCGGACGCGTCGCCGGTGGCCGGCGTGATCGCCGACGGCGAAGCGCACTACACCGACGCGCCGCTGACCGACGGGCGGGCGACCAGCGACGCGCACCGCCTGTTCCAAGAGGCCGCGGGCGATTACGTCGGCAGCCGGATGGCTCACTGGTGGGCCGCGCTGGCCGACCTCGCGGTCGCGGCGGCGACCGGCACGCTCACCGAGGCCCGCCGGGCTGCGATCGCCAGCGCGTACGAGGCCGCCCAATCCGAGACGGTCTTCGGCTATTCGCCTGAGGGGGGCCTGCTGGGCATCGGCGCCGCTCAGGTCGAGACCGAGCGGCCTGCGCCCGACGAGCTGCGGGCGTTCCTCGACTGCGTTCTGCTCGAAGGCAAGGTGCCGTCGGGCTTCGCCGCCGTGCCCGCCTTCGCGCGCTTTTCTGCGGGGTCCGGGCGATGAGAAGCGCGCTCCTGGGGGCTCTGCTGCTGGCCACGGTCGGAATGGCCGGGTGCCGAAGCGAGCCCTGCGGCCACGCGGTCGAGAAGCGAGATGCGCTGCGGTTGGAGACGGTGTCGCGCGCCCTGCGCGCATGGCACGCGGCCCACGGGCGGTGGCCGACGGCCGATGAAGGGCTGATGGCGCTGGTGCGATGCCCGGCCGCTTCCGCATCGGGGATCGACTGCGAGCGGTTCCCGGCGACGGGCTACGCCACCTCGGACGCGCTGCGGGACGTGTGCGGCCGGTCGATCCACTATGCCCTCGTCGGCGGGCAGCCGCGCCTCTCGGCTCCTGGACCCGATGGCGAGGTCGGCACGGGCGACGACCGGGTGATCGAGATCAAGACGACGCCGACCGGGCGCTGACGCCCGGCGCCGTATAGCTCATGCCCGCCCTCGCGGGCACACCCGACCGACTCAGAAATCGGCAGCTCGTCGAGGTTGTCCTTCTTGCTCGAGTTGCGTCTGGCCTTCGGGCAACGCCGCGGTGGATGCCCCGGCCATCGCGACCACCCCCGACCCACGAACAGTCAGGAGACCCCGAATTGGGCGTGGGCGGTGGCCGCGTCGCCCGCGGCGGTGTAGTGCTGCACGATCGCGAGCAACACCCCCATTCCCGAACGCCGATCTCGGCGTCTCATAGCGCGGGCTGCCGCCCGCAACCCAAGGGCGATACTTGGCCGTTGACGGGAGAGCGAGCACGATGCCGCTCGGGTAGATGCCGGGTTGCGACAGCCAACGACCACCCGAGGCGGCACCGTGAAGGCATCCGTAGCGCGTTTCTGCTCGATGAACACCGGCGTTCTGTGCGGACTCGACCGACTCGTCTTCCGCCGGGGCAGCCTGATGCCGCTGCATCGCCCCAGCCTGGGACGAATCCGGGCCGCGGGCCGAGCTCGACGCTGAGGTCGAGGAGGTGGCCGGCACGCTGGCCGCGCGGTCGCCGTCGGTCTTGAGGTTGGGGCGGCAGACGTTCTACCAGACCGGCGATCTGCCGGTGGAGGCGGCGCTGCCGATGCTCAGTGATCGGTTCATGCTCAATACGATGTTCGAGGACGCCGCCGAGGGGGTGATGGCCTTCGTGCAGAAGCGCCCGCCCAAGTGGAAGGGGCGGTAAGGGCCAGCCCCCGACCGTCGGCTCGTCCGGCGCAAGCCCTCGCACGGCCCGCGTCAGGGCGCGGCGCGGTACTGGACCGGCACCGCGTACCACCGCACGCCGTCGGCGGGCTCTCCGGTGGACGGCGGGTCGAGCCCGGCGGCGGGCAGTGCATCGGCGTGCACGGCGACCCCGATGAAGATCATCCGCTCGCCGAACCGCTCGCCGAACAGCGCGCGGGCCGGACTGCGCAGCACGATGGCCCCGCTCGGCTCCTGCTGCACGCCGTCGTCGGGCAGCGCCGCCAGCGCCGAGCCCGGGGGCGCGCTCTCGTAGATCCGCGCCGCCAACGGGGCCTCGAACGAGTCGACTGGCACCAGGGTGATGCTCAGCACGCTGTCGGGCACGAAGACGTTCCGGCCGGTCGGCGACGACTTCACCGCCGCGACGCCTCCGTTCAGCTGGGGCATCTCGAACACCGGTGGCGGGGCGGGGGGCCGCTGAGCGAAGATCAGCAGCGCCGCGGCCAGAGCCAATATGGCCGCGACGCCGCCGATCAGGGGCGCCCGTCGGCGGTGCGGGGCCAGCGCGGCGGCCATGCGCGCGGCGACGCTGGGGGACAGCGGCTCGTCGACGTGCTCGAGCAGCGCCCGCTGCCCGGGGTTGTCGGCGAGCGCGGACACGAGCTGCGCCTCGGCCGCGTCGTCGAGTTCGCCCCGCTTGAGCTCGAGCAAGAGCCCAGCGTCGAAGTCGGGGTCGTCGAGGCCCGCGTCGTCGTCTCGCGGCGCGGGCGCTGCGGCCAACAGGGTGTCGTCGAGGTCGTCGAACGGGGTGTCGCCGACATCGGCCGGGACATCGTCGGGTGGTCGCATCACCATCCGCCTGCCACCCCGTCGGTCTGCGCGGCGCGGAACGCCTGGGCCGCCTTCTTGATCTTGAACCGCCAACTGTAGACGGTGTTCGGGCTCATCCCCAGCCGCCGCGCGATCTCGTCGGGGGCCAGTCGATCGACGTACAGCATCTTCAGCACCAGGCGACCGGCCGGGGCCAGGGTCGCGTCCAGGTGACGCCACAGGGCGTCGAGTTCATTGCGTTCGGCCGCCACCCGGTCGGGGCGGGGGGCCGGGTTGGCCGCCTGCGCGGCGTTCTCGATGGCGGTGAACCCGCCCTCGGGTCGCCGCTTGCGGGCGCCATACTCCTCGATGAGGTTGGCCATGAGCTGACCCGCGACCATGTTCACGAAGCCGGCGAGGGACTTGCCCCGCGCCGGGTCGTAGAGCCGCAGCCGACGACCGTCGTCGGCCAGCAGGCGGCACCAGACCTCCTGCATCACGTCGTCGGGGCCCGTGCCGGCCAGGGGTCGGCCGCGGGTCGCCCGCAGCACCCGGGCCCGGATGAACGGGCCGATCCGCTCGGTGAGGGCCAGAGCCGCCGCGCGATCCCGGCCCAGCGCCCGCTCGATGAGCGTCACGTCATCGAGCGCCCGGGCTTCGGCCAGGGCCGCGGCGGGCACCATCACCGCCGCCGAGGCAGCGAGCGTGAAGAGGTCTGATGGAGTCATGCCGGTACACAAGCCGGGTCTCGGGATCATGTCAAGGGGCGGCCCCCAGGACCCCCCCGGACCTCGAACACCGCGCCGGGCGTGAGCCCGACCGCCTCCACCGGGTCCCGTTCGGGTGTGTCGCGCTCCTCTTCGCGACGTGAGACAGCGTCCCCAGACCCTACCGGGGGTGACGGCGCGGTCTTGCGCCGCAGAAAAGATCTCTGCGTCGCAAGAAGCGCAGCAGCCCGCCGGTAACCCTCCACCGAGCCCACATCGTGCTCAGTCAACCCACTCGGACGGTCGCTCGCAGCGACCATGGAGGACTCGCCATGTCTGTTCACACCCGTATTCTGTCCTGCCTGGTGATGAGCGCCGGCATCAGCGCCTGCGACACCCCGCCGGGCTCGAGCCCGGACGCCGTCGGGCCGCCGCCCATCGACCACGCCGCGGCGCCCATCGTGGCGGGTGACGTCGTCGACCCCACCGACACCGGCTACGTGCGCTTGCCGGGCTGCAGCGGCACGCTGCTCGACAATCGCTGGGTGCTCACCGCCGCCCACTGCATCGACACCGATCGCGACCTGTCGTTCGACGGCGACGGCAAGGTGCTGACCGCGATCGACGGCGAGGTGCACGTCATCCCCGAGGCGGTCGCGGTCGACGGCG
The DNA here is from genome assembly GCA_030427205.1 of bacterium. Lineage (GTDB taxonomy): Bacteria > Myxococcota_A > Bradymonadia > UBA7976 > UBA1532 > JACKDM01. The sequence continues at coordinate 5,548 of JAUHXC010000083.1, forward strand.
CCGATCGCACGGTCGTCGCGGCCCGCGGCACCTCGGGCGACGGGATCGTGCTGCGCTACCTGTCCGATGGCCGCCTCGACGCCTCGTTCGGCCAGGGGGGGCACGTCGCGCTCGACGCCGGTCAGAGCTTCTCCGTCAAGGACCTCGCCATCGACGACGGCGGGCGCATCATCGTCGCGGGCAGCATCGGCTCGCGGTTCGGGCTCGCCCGGCTGACCGCCGCCGGCGATCTCGACCCGAACTTCGGCCAGGGTGGCTACAGCGTCACCGACTTCGCCTCGACCGACGTCGAGAGCGGCGCGGCGGTCGCCCTCGACGGCCAGGGGCGCATCGTCACCGGGGGGCGGGCGTGCACGGTGGACGATGGCTGCCGCTTCGCCCTCACCCGCCACACCGACGACGGCGCGCTCGACCTCGGCTTCGACCACGACGGCAAGGTGCTCACCGACTTCTACTCGTCGGCGGACGAGCAGATCACCGACCTGGCGATCGTGTGGTGGGGCATCGTGGCGGCCGGCACGGTCTACACCGACGATGGCTTCGAGATGGCCGCCGCGGCCTATCGCCACGACGGCGCGCTCGACCTGACCTTCGACAACGACGGCAAGGCGATCGTCGACTTCGCGTCGACCACGAGCGAGGATGCCGCCGCCATCGCTGTCGACAACGACGGCAACCTGGTGCTCGCCGGCTCCGCCCGGCGCAACGGTCGGCAGCTGATGGCCGCCGCCCGCCTCGACATCTGGGGGGCGCTCGATCCGAGCTTCGACAACGACGGCAAGGTCTTGACCGAGTTCAACAGCGGGGCGGTCTGGGCCCGCTCGGTCGTGGTCGACGCCAGCGACCGCATCGTGCTCGGCGGCATGGTCTGGCTCGACGACAACGACGAGCCCGGCCGCTTCGCGCTCGCCCGCTACGATCACCAGGGGCGCCTCGACCCGAACTTCGACGGCGATGGCAAGATCATCACCAACTTCAGCAGCCGCGACCGCGAGGAGATCGCCGACATGGCCCTGGACGCGTCCGGGCGGCTGCTCGCCGTCGGGCCGACCCAGCTCCGGGGCGTCGTCGACGTCGGCCTGGTGCGCTATCGCAGCGAGCAGCTCGAGGTGCCGGCCCCGCCGAACTACACGGTGACCATGGGCGACGAGGTCGGCGTCGGCGAGCGGATCTTCAAGCACGACAGCCTCGACGTGGCGCTGGTGCGGCTCGACGCGCCGATGGAGGTGCACGGGTCGACGAGCGGCTTCGCCGGCTTCGTGATGTGGACCTGGGACAACAGCGTGCTCGAAGGCTACGCGATGCGCTGCACCAGCTATGGCAACAACCGGCACGAGGGCGGCCACTGGCGGGGCTTCGGCGTCGCGCGCACCGCCGACCTGACCGTCTCGTCGACCAGCGCGACGTCGATCCACTACCTGCCCAACGGCCGCGGCCAGATCACCATCTTCGGCGACTCGGGCGGGGCGTGCGTGCTCGATATGCCCTCCGGGCCCGACTACATCGTCGGGGTCAACTCGACGGTGAACATCAGCGGGGCCAACGTGCACCAGGCCAACCAGGCCGCCGCCTCGGCCTTCGCCCCCTGGGTCGACTGGATCCGCGCGAACAACTGACCCGGCGGCGTCACGGCGAGGGCAATCGACCGTAGACGCTCCATCCGCGCCACAGGTCGTGCCCGCCTGCGCGCAGCTCGGCGACCGTGGCCCGCAGCGCGCCGACCGGGTCGCGGTCGACGCCATGCCGATGCAGCGCGCGCACCATCACCGAGGCCTCGTCGACCCCCAGCGGTCGATCGGCGGCCACCACCGTATCCGCCCCCGCCAGCAGGAACCCATCGGCCAGGGTGAGCCCCTCACCCCCCGCCAGCTCGAGGCGCCGGCCCGCGTCGCACGCCGAGAGCAGCACCAGGCCGACCCGCGGCCGGGCGGCGACCAGGTCGGACAGGGTCAACGACTCGCCGCCGGCCAGGACCAGCTCGGCCTCCCATGGATCACCCGCCGCCACCCCGTGCCCGTCGAAGTGCAGCCAGCGCGTGCCGTCGAGGCGGGCGAGCACCGCGTCGCGGGTGGCGGCCTGCCCGACCAGCGGCTCGACGTCGTTCGCCCGGGCGATGGCCAGCGCCGCCTCGCGGGACACCGGCAGCGTGCCGTCGGGATCGGCGACGACCAGCGGGGCGCCGGTCGGCGGCGCGCGGCGCGTGCCGAGCCAGCCGATATAGGGCACGCGGGCCACCCGGCCCGCCGCCCGGTCGGGCGCCGAGAGGGCCCGCGCCGCCAGCAGGCCACCATCGGCCACGTACAGCGCCCGCCGGGGCTCGACGATCGCCCGCCACGGGCCGAGCGCGTCATCGTCGGTGATGCGTCGGTGGCGCACGGTGCCGTCGGCGACCAGGAAGCCGTGCCAGCCATCGTCGAGCCGGTGATAGCCCAGCGCAGCGGCGTCGGCGGGCAGCGCGGCGACGACCGCCCGGGCGTCGTCGACCGACCCGCCCGGCGCGCGCGCGTCGAGCCAGGCCCACGCCTCGTCGAGCGCGGCTCGGGCGGCGCGCCGCGCCCGCTCGACGGCGTCTCGCGCCACCGGGCGCTGGTCCACCGGCGAGAGCGACAGCCGCTCCGCCGCCGCCTCGACCGCCCGGCGCGCGGCCCGCCAGCGATCGATACGCGCGCTCCACCCGGCCAGCGCCGCCGGTTCGAGCCGCGCCAGCCGGCCGTCGACGACCAGCGCGCGCAGCGTCGGCGCGGCCACCGCGTCGAGCACCGTCAGTGCCTCGGTGAAGTCGCCGCGCGCGATCAACAGGCCGGCCAGATCCCGGGCCAGCTGCCCCTGGCGGGCGACGAACGCGCCCCGATCGCTGGAGAGCGAGACCCGCCCGGCCATGGCGATCTGCGCCGCGTGCGCCGCCCGCCAGCGCTCGATCGCCGCCGGCGCATCGCCCGCGGCCCGCAGCGCTTGCCCCTCGCCGTGCATGGCCTGCCACGCCTGCTCCGGCCCCAGGGTCCGCAGGGCGTCCCGATAGGCCGCCTGCGCCGCGGCGGGATCACCGCGCAGCAGCGCCACGTCGCCGGCGAGCAGGTCGGCGAAGCCCGGCTCGAAGCCGGCGCCATCCGGGTCGGCCCGACGGGCGTCGGCCAGGGCCTCGTCGGCGACGGCCGGCGCGCCAGCGAGGTACGCCGCGCGGGCCCGGTTGAGGTGCAGGTTGGCCAGCGACGCCGGGTCGACGACGCCCTCGGCGAGCGCGGCGAACCGATCGACCAGCGCCACGAAGTCGGGCGGCACCACCCCGTGGTCCATCGCCAGCAGCCGCAGCCAGGCCGTATTGCTGCGGGCCCGGTCCGACGAGGCCTCCGGGGCCAGCCCGATCGTGGCGGCCGCGCCGTAGCGGCCCAGCTGGAAGAGCAGATCGCTGCGGGCCCGGGCGACCCGGCCGACGACGCCCGCCGCCCCGACCCGCCGCGCCCGCCGCAGCGCCTCGCCCAGATGTCGATCGGCGATCGCCAGCCGCCCCCGGCGCCGCTCGGCTCGGGCGAGCGGCGCCAGCGCGTCGGCCATGCGCGCGTCGTCGCCGACGCTCTCGGCCCGCGCGATCGCCCGCTGGTTGAGCTCGATGACCTGCGTGGTCGGCCACCGCGCTCGATCGGCGTACCACGCGGCGATCGCGAGCAGCTCGGCCGCGTCGCTCGGGCGGCGGGCGTCGGCCAGCGCGGCGGCGGAGACGAGGCCCTTCACCGCGCGGTCGATCTCGCCCCGCCCCGCGTCGACCCGGGCCTGCTCGGCGCGGGCCCAGATCTGCCCGTCGAGATCGGCGGCGACGAACCCGGCGAGCAGCCGCGACGCCTCGCCATACTGCCCGGCGCGGCGCGCCTTGCGGATGGCGGCCCGGCGGGGCAGCTCGTCATTGTGCGGCACGACGCGGATCGTCCAGCGCGCCTCGGCGCCATCCGCCCGTCGAGCGACGAGCGTCGCCGGCTCGGGCGCCACGCCCTCGGGCAAGACGACCCGGACGAGGAACCCGTCACCGACCGCTCGGGGCGGCTCGACGGCGAGCGGCGTCACGGCCGCGCCGCGCAGCTCGGCGACCAGCGGCGTCGGACGATCGAGGCGGATGTGGGGGGGATGGGCGCGCCGGAAGGCCATGCGACGCCCGGCGGGCTCGAGCTCGACCCGGCCGCCGACGAGCTGCGCCGGCAGCTCGGGTGGGGGCGCGGTGCAGCCCAGCGCGAGCAGACCGAGGGTGAGGATGCGGGGCGCCATCGCCCGATGATACCCGAGACGCGGCCCGGCGCCTCACCCGGCGAGCGGCGTCACTGGCCGACGACGACCTCGAGCGGGATCGCGCGGCGCACGTCGATCTTCTTGCCCGGCACCTGGTGGGTGAAGGTGAACCACACCCGCGCCTTCTCGACGCCGCCGGGCACCGTGATGCCCTTCAAGTCGAGCTTCACCATCGGCGCGCTGCTCGAATAGACCATGGCCCGATTCAAGGCGCTCTGGAAGGCGTCGGTGGCCGCCGAAGTCTTGTCGAGCCGCACGACCTGGGTCACCGTGCCCTTGGTGAACGGCGACGCGCTCTGGAACTCGACCGCCGGCGCCGAGACCTTCTGATCGCGATAGGGCCCGAACTCGAGCCGCAGGTGCAGCTCGGCCGGCAGCTGGCGCGCGGGCACCGGCATGCGCAGCCGACAGTCGCCGCCGGGGCACTCGGGGTCGAGGGGCAGCGGGCCCAGGCCGGTGGCGGCGTGCTTGTCGGTGCCGACGCGATCGCTCTCCTCGCGCGGCAGCTCGGGCCCGCTCACCACCGCGGTCGCGCCGGTGGCTGCCGCGACGTACGGCGCCGGGGCCTGCGGGCAGGCGCCGAGGTAGAGCCCCGGCAGGTCAGGGCACGCCTGCGCGCCGCTCAGCACGGTCTGGCGCAGGTGCTCGAGCAACGGCCCGTACAGCCGCCGGGTCGCTTGAAGCGCCGCCACGCCGCTGGTGATCGCGGCCGCGGCCGAGGTCCCGGTGATGCGCGGGGGCAGCGCGAGCTCGGAGTGACCCCGCAGCGGCACGCCGACGCCGGGCGCCATGAGCACCGACGACGGCGCGAGCGGCAGGCGGGCCTGGCGACCGTGGGCGCCGACCGCCAGGACCAACGGCGCCCACTGCTCGATGGGCACCACCTCACACGTCCGCCGATCCCACCTCGCGGGGAAGAACAGCTCCGGGCCGCGCACCGCGTCACACGGGCGCTCGAGGACCCACCCGGGCCGCGGCGGCGCCGGCGGCGCCTCGGCCGCGGCGACGAGCGACGGCCCGCGGTTGCCGCCCGCCGCCACGATCAAGGTGCGCAGCCCGTCGAGGCGACGCAGCATCTCGGCCACCGCCTGCCCGCTCGGCCCCTCGGTGGTCTCGCACTGGTCGGCGCCGCGCAGCAGGGCCGAGGCGCCCATCTCCGGCGGCCAGCCCAGGCTGAGGTTGACCACCACCGGCCGCCCGGTATCGGCGCTCAGGTCGTCGTACGCCCGCTGGAGCGCGCCGGCCACCGCGCCCGTGGGGCTGCCCGCCTCCGCGCCGGCCAGCCCAGGCAGGCCGTTGTAGCTGCGGATCTCGACGTCGGGCGCGATATCCCTGATCAACGTGGCCATCGCCGCCGCGTGCCACGAGCCGCTCTGCGCGCGCTCGCGCTCAGCGGCCCGGATCCGGAGCAGCCGGGCCGCCCGGGCCGAGAGCGGCCCGTCGATCAGGAGCACGATCGGATCGACCGCCGCCGCCCCCGGGTTGGCCGGCGCCACCATCATGGGCGCCTCGGGCGCTGCGACGACCTCTCCGATGCCCGGCGCGGGCGCCGGGTCCGGGCTCGCCTGCGGGATGCGCTCCGCGACGGCGTCCTGATGCCATCCGCCTTGAGCCATCGCATCACACGCCCGAGCGATGTCGATCACATCGCTCAGGGCGCGCCCGGGCACGCCGTCGTCCGGCCTGATGCGGACCGCGCCCGCGACCTCGTGCAGCTTGCTGATGACGAAGCACGCCCGGGACGGCCGGATCTCGGCCGGCCCCCGGGCGCTGTGGAAGGTCAGCCGCCAGTGGCGGGTCACGTCGTCGGCCCGGGGATCGATCGCGCGCTCGGCCTCGACCCACACCGGCCCCTCCGCGTCGGCGAAGGCGGCGTCCCACGCCAGCCATGACGGGTCACCGTCCCGCTCGTGGCGGTTGATGATCTGCTCGAACAACGGCCCCACGAAGCCGGGGCCCCGGCTCTCGACCCCGAACCACCACAGCCGCGGCGCCTCGTCTGGCGCCGGAGGCCCGACATCGTAGGTCGCCAGCCGCTCGGGCACGGCGCCGCGCACGGTGAGGGTCACCTCGTCGAGCCGGCAGGGGCGCCCCCAGCGTGACTGCCAGATCTCCGGCGCCGCCTCGTCCAAGCCCACGGGCGCGTCCACGACCACGGGCTCGATCAGCGGCTCGGGCCGGGGGAAGGCCGGCTGGGCAGACACCGGACCGATGCCGAGCAGGCCCAACCCGGCGACCACCGACAGCAGCTTCGTCACATGCAACTTCATGACACTCTCCAGGCGCGGCGCGTGCGCACCGAGGTTGTGCCGACCCATGCGCGCAGGGCCGACGATGGAAGACGACCGGCTCAAGGCACGACCAGGACGTAGGGCGGGACGGTGCCGTCATTGTACCCGGTGACGCTCAGCGCGTAGTCACCGGCGGGCAGTTCGAGGCAGGCGCACAGGCTGCCTTGGAAGTCATCATTGGCATCGCTGTCGCCGGTGGAGCGTTCGACCGCCTGCATCATGGTATCGCCGGGGCAGCCGCCGGCCCCATCGCCGGTGCAGACGAGGGCGGGCGCGTCGAGCCACAGATCGAAGCGATCGCCGGCGCCCCAGAATGGCAGCGACCCGCGGTACACACCGCCGCCCGAGGCGGTGACCGCCCCCTCGATGCGATAGCGATACTCGCGGACCGGCCCCCGGTTGAAGCCGCGGATCTCGACCGCGTACAGCCCGGCCTCGACCCCGATCTCGACCGTCTCGCACCGCCCGCTGGGCGCCGCCGGGTCATGGGAGACGTCGTCGTAGCGATCCAGGCGGCGCCACACCCCGTCGGCGAGGCGATGCAGCAGCACCTCGGTGTCCGCCGACGGCCCGCACTGTCCCTGCGCGTCGCGGGTCTCCACCCGCAGGCGCCCTTCGTCGTCGAGCTCGATCAGGAAGACATCACTCTGCCCCGCCGGCACCGCGTCGCGGCCGGCCTGCAGACCGTCGATGACATCGCCGCCGTTCCAGGTGCACAGGGCGTCGCAGGCGAACGACGTGCCGAACAGCCCGAAGGCCGACATGCCATCGCACAGGTGCCCCTGCCAGCCGACCACGCCGGGGCAGCTGCCATCGGCCGCCCGGATGTCCCCCGGCTCGACCTCGTAGGGCGGCGCGTACGCGTCCGACGCCTCGAGCGGCCCCTGTTCGAGAATCGGCTCGTCCGGCCACAGGACCTGCCCGGCGGACGGGCCGGCGAGACCGGCGGTGAGCAGGGCGGCGGCAGCGGCGATGCGCAGGCTGTGCTTCATGACTCGGCTCCTTGGTCGAGGCCCTCGGCGTGTGGGCTGTGTCGAGGGGTACCCGAGCGTCGGGCCGAATCTTGTCCGCACGCCGAAAAAAAAGTCGAGCCCGGCCCCGACGACACCACGCACCCGACGAAAAACGCCACCGGCGCAAGACGCCGCGCGGACCCCCGGTAGCACTCGACGGGCCACGACGGCCCCACCCAGAAACCGGAGGACTTCCCATGTTGCGCTCTCACTCGACCTTCGTCGCGGCCACCCTGGCGCTCGGCGCCGTCGGCGCCCCGCGCATCGCAGACGCGGTGCCCGCCGCGAGCCCGGCGCCGTGCACCGCCATCACCTGCGCCAGCGACTGCCCCAGCGGCCAATGCCCCGACCTGTTCGCCCTCGGCGGCGGCCGGATCGAGGCGATCGAACCCCTGCTGCCCGGCGCGGAGCACCGCTATGTCTTCAGCGTCGGCGCACCGGCCACCGTCGTCGCCGACACCGACGACGGCCGCGACTGCATGCCGGGCGATACCGTGCTGCGCCTCGAACGCTGGGACGCGGCGCGCAACGCGCGCATCACCCTGGCGATGAACGACGACATCGGCGGCGGCAGCCGCTGCTCGTCGATCTCGGCCGACCTGCTGCCCGGCGACTACGCGCTGGTCGTGACCGGCTACCAGGGGCAGGGCGTCGACCCCTACCGGCTCGCCGTCGACCTGCGCACGCCGTCCAGCCGCGGCGGCCCCATCGCCGAGCGCATCGACGCTGGCGGCCGCGACGTCTTCGAATTCGCCGTGCCCGGCGGGCGGTACGACATCTCGGCCACCGCCCGGGACTGCCGCAGCCTGGACCAGGATCTGACCCTCGAGGTGTTCGACGCCGCGGGCAGCCCGGTGGCTTTCAACGACGACCGGGCCCCGGGGGTGTGGTGCCCGGCCCTGTCGGTGCAGCTGCCCCGCGGCCGCTATCGCGCACTGGTCAAGGGCTACGATGGGGCGGACGCGGCGGACTTCGACTTCGCCGTCGGGCCCGGGATCGACGTGCACCAGAGCCTCATGGTGCACGACGACCCGACCCTCGTCGCGTTCGGCCTCACCCTGTCCGACGTCCTGCACCTCGTCGACCCGCAGCCCAACGCGCCCGCGGGCACCCACCCGCTGTTCACCGAGCTGTGGGCCCAGCAGGCCCCGCTCCCGCCCGGCAGCAGCCCGATCCGCCTCAACGACTTCCCGTATCCGGCCCGCGCCGAGCACCTGCTGCGGCGAGACGACCTCAGCGCGTACCGCCTGATCGCGGCGGTGAACCGGCTCGACCTCGCCGACGAGCGCGCCTTGACCTGCGGCGAGCAGCGCCTCGTCTTCGCCCGGGAAGACCAGAGCGAGCGGGCGTTGATCATCTTCGAGGCGGTCATGCCCAACCCCCAGCCGGGCTGCAGCGCCGCCTGCCAGCCGCTCGCCGAGGCGTGGGCCGAGCTCAGCGCGCTCGACCGGACCGACCCCAACGACCGGCAGATCATCGCCGACCGGCTGCGCACCATCTTCGTCGACGGGCTCGCCCGGGGCGGCCGGCAATACCGACCGGCGGTGCACCCCGACCACTTCGGCATGAACGTGGGCGGCGGGGGCTACCTCGTGCCCGGCGGCCAGATCCGCACCAACCAGTTCGCCCACGTCGACGAGGAGATGGGTGAACAGGATTGGACGCTGCGCGAGTTCCACCTCGCCCGCACCAACATCGGCATGCGCCTGCGGCGGGCGCCGGTGGCCGGCAGCCCGGCCTCCGAGCTGTTCGACGGCGGGTTCAACGACCCGCGCCGGTCGGACCTGGAAGACGCGCTGTCGGACCAGATCGCCACCCTGGCCGACGCCCACCCCGGGCGCGCCGTGCTCACCGACGAGGGCGCGTTCCGTGACGCCGAGAGCCTGGTCGATGGCCAGCGCTTCTACGACGTGAGCCAGGGTCGGCTCGACGGCGACCTCGAGCGGGACCTGCGGGCGGCGCTGACCACCGACCGGATCCCGGCCCCCATCACCCCGCTCTCGGGCCGCCAGATCATCGACCGGGTGCAGGCCAGCAGCTGCGCCGGCTGCCACCAGCCGTCGGACTTCGCCCTCGATCTGCCCGACGCGCTGGGTCCGGCGATGACCGTCGCGCCGTCCGCCGGCTTCGTGCACATCAGCGAGATCCTGCAGGGCGACGTCTTCCCCATCTCGCCGGCCCTGACCGACGAGATGCTGCCCGCCCGCGCCGAGAAGCTGGCCGATCGCGTGGCTGGCCCGACGCAGTGCGGGCCGACGCTCGCGCCGGACGTCCTTGAGCCATTGGAGCCGGTGGAGCTGGCCCACCCGCTGGTGCTCGAGCCCATCGACCTCACCGGGGCCTTCGAACTGGCGGCCGGCGACCCCCAGATGGCCGAGCTCCTCATGGACGCGATCATCGACGCCGAGCTGAGCGTCGAGGTGCCGCGGCTGGAGGATGGCAGCCCCCGCCCGGTGCACTGAGCCGGTGTTCACCGACCTGGGGTGGCGACGCCGTATCGCCCACGCGCCCGCCAGCCCGGGTCACCGTCTGCAACCGCCGCCGACGATCTCCAACAGCTCAGCAGCCCCGTCGCCGCCGCCGACGCCCCCAGGCCATCGACGAACGCGCCCAGCCGCAGCGCGGTCGCCGACGGTGCCTCGCCGTGCTGCCCCGCCGCCTGCACGACCGCCATCCGTGCGCGCTACATCGACCGCGAGGGCTACTTCGCCGACGCGAAGTCCGCCGACTCGCGGCGCCGGCTCGGGGTCGCCGCGCAGGACCTCGCCGTGCTCGTCACCCACTTCGAGGCGCACGACGAGATCGCCGAGTGGGAGAGCTTCGGCCTCATGCGGCGGCTGCTCGCCGAGCAGTGCATCGTGGCCGACGGCGGACTCATCGAGCTGAAGCCGCCGACCGACATCTCGCCCGACAGCCTGCAGCAGGATCGACGGGGCAAGCGCCACGGCCTCGTGCAGCGCGTCGGTGAGGCACTCGCGCCGCCGCGCGCCGCGCTCGACGAGCACACCGCCGATGTGGCGCATGGCCCAGCGGTACACCTCGGCCTTGCCGCTCTTGGTCGCGCAGCGATCGGCGAGCGCGATCAAGGTCGCCGAGTACATCGACCGGACCGTCGGCCAGGGCTGCCCTTCGAGGCGCAGCACCTGGTCGAGCAGCCGGCGCGCGGTCGGGTCCCGCTCACGCATCGTCGGGGCCGTGGGCGATCAGCATGAGGCGCAGCAGGAAGACCCGATCGACGTCCGACGGCGACTGCCCGTCGAGGCGATCGAGCAGCGCCCAGGCCGCGCGCCGCCAGCCGATGCTCACCTCGGCGCCGCACAGCGCCGCGTCCGCCTTGGCCCGCAGGCCGAGCAGCATCAGCGCGACCAGCACGCTCTCGGTCGCGAGCGCATCCCCCAGCGCCTCGTAGAGCCGCTGGCGCAGTTTCACCGTGTCGAGCAGGGTGCGCGCCGCTTCGAGGATCCGGGGCTCATCGGGCTGTCGCAGCAGGGCCAGCATCAGTGCGGATGCGCGGGACGCGCCCGGCGGGGGGTCCGCGCGCAGATAGACGTCTGCGATCGCCCGACGCAGGTCGGGCGCCGACTCGGGGGTTGTCGTCATGGCGTCCTCGAAGTGAGCGCGGAGCGGCTGTGCTCCGGTCAGCCGATAAGGTGGGCCGAATGCCCGCAGCCCTGCCGTCGGAGATCAGAAGGCGCAGGCGGCGGCTCACCTCATCGTGAGGACAGCGTTATCAGTATATTTAATTATCGATCAAGTTGATTGATCGATCAGGTGAATCCTGGAGGAGGGCGAGGGCGATCTCGGTCAGAGCGGTTCCCCCAGCGACACCGCCTTCGATGAGGGCGTCGATCGCCGCACGAAGCTGCTCCGGCCGGGCGACGAACCACGCTTCGGGCATGCCGAGCACTTCAGCAGCCGCCTGTAGATGGCGCAGGTAGATCTCGCGTTTGCCGCGCTCGATCTCCGACACCACGCTCTGCCGCTCGTCCATCCGCTCGGCAAGCTCGGCCTGAGACAGCCCGAGGCGCGTGCGGACAACCCGGATACGCTCACCCGCCATCAAGCTGAGTGATGAAATCTCCTTGACCGGCGAATCAGACATCCTGATACTGGGCTCCGTGACCGCGCTTCCTCTTCACCAGCGGATCGGCCCGGCGGTGCGCCACTTTCGCAGCGCCGCGGGCCTCTCGCAGGCCGAGTTGGGGAGGCGAATCGGCAAGAGTCAGCCGTGGATCGCCCACGTCGAGAAGGGCGACCAGGACGTGAACCTCGGCACCGTCGAGGCGCTGGCCGAGGCCCTGCGCGTCTCGCCGGTCGACTTGCTCTCCTTCACTCCACGCCGGGCGTAGCACGCCGCGGCGATCGGGACCACCACAGAAACATCGATGGCGCAGAGTTCACGCCTCGCGGCGTGGCCACCGGGCTGGTGTGCGACCCTGGGGGTGACCCTCGCGGTGGGCCTCACGGTGACCTTGACCCGACCCTGGGGGTGACCCTCGCGGTGAGCCTCACCGTGACCTTGACCCCGAGCCTCGTAGCGACCCTCGCGGTGAGCCTCACCGCGAGCTTGACCCCGAGCCTCGTAGAGACCCTCGCGGTGAGCCTCACCGTGACCTTGGCCCGCATCCTGGGCGATTCGCGGCCCTTCGGGGACCAGATCTGGCTCTCGCCGCGGTCGCCGCGGGATTGAGGAAGTCGCCGCAATTTGTCAGGATGGTCGTCCATCGGCGCCCGAGAGCGCCGCAAGAACGGCTCAGGCGGTGAGCGGCCGCCTCGAATGGATGGCAGGAGGTCGTTGTGATGCGTCGATTCGGCGTCGCGGCTCTCGCCCTGGGGTTGCTCGCCTGCGAGATGCCCGACATGGGCGCGCCCACGGACGCTGGGGCGGGCTCAGGCGATATGGGCCCGGTGGTCGACGGCGGATTGCCGGGCGACGAAGAGCTGCGCATCAACCAGATGCAGATGCGGGCGACGGTCAACAGCTACCACGACTTCGTGTTCGACGTGCTGCCCGAGGTGGCCTGGCGCCACCCGCGGCCGATCGAGCAGATGCAGAACGGCATCCGGGTCTTCGACTTCGACGTGGCCGGAGACCGGGTCTCGTGGATCGGCATCCAGCCGCAGACCGTCGAGTGGGCCGGCGACGCGGTGAACAACTGCGGGTTCGTTCGCGACAGCGGCGAGTTCATCTCGGGCGACTTGATCTCCTGCCTGTGGGACTTGCGGGATTGGAGCGATGACCACCCCGATCATCAGCTCATCGTCGTGTTCATCAGCGAGGCCGATCGCTTCGATCAGCCTCCACAGTTGATGTGGCAGCTCGACGACCTGGAGAGTCACATCTTGATCGGCTTGGATCGGGAGCGGCTCCTGGTCCCGGCCG
>JAUHXC010000030.1 GCA_030427205.1 bacterium
GAATGGTTGCATCTCTCGCTCGACGTAGCGCAGCGCCCGTCCCATGGCTCGACCTCCTCTGTCGTCAGAGAGGTCATCGATCACTGAGCGGCGATGTTGCGCAGTTTCTCGTGTTTCTGGTCGCTCGCCCACCCGGCCAGGTGCCAACCCTTCTACTTGGGCCCGGCCAGGTGCCACCCTTCTACTTGGGCCAGGCCCCCCGAAGAGCGTTCGGTCGGTTGGTCGATCCAAGAGGCGATCCCATCGATGAATGGCATGTCCAGCGCGAGCGGCCGATGGTGTACGCTATGCGGCACAGCAAGCCAGGAGCAGCAAGATGCGTCTGACGCCGATCGTGGTCGCCATCCTCCTCTGGGGATGCGGAGCCGGCTTTCAATCGACGGGCGAGGTCACCAGCACCAAGCGGGTGTACGCCATCGACCACGACCTCGCTTCGAAGACCGAGGCGTTCGATCAGCTCGAAGAGTGGGTCGCGGTCAACTGGAACTCCCCGCGGGATGTGGTGCATCTCAGCAAGGAGCGGACCGGGGCCATGGTGCTGAAGTGGGGCACCACCTGGACCGACGAGTATCTGCAAGGGCACTCGGTCCGTATCACCAGCCTGTTCAAGACCGACGGCTCGTCGGCCTCCTTCACGTTCATCACGGACGAGTTGCCGGTGGATGGATGGCGCGCCATCTATGCGCAATGGGACCGCCTGATGGCCGACGGTCCGTTCGGCTCGGCCAAGGTCGTGGAGGAAGGCACGGTACCGACCAAGGGCGAGCAATCGTGCCGCAACGATCGAGGATGCGATCGTGGGGAGACGTGCGTGGCCGGCACCTGCCGCGCGCCATAGACCAACGCTGCCGATCGCGCCGTTCGCGCCCGGGCTCACCGCGGCCCGTCGGGCACCTGCACGTCCTGGCTCTGGAGCAGCGCGCCCGCCTCGTTGTAGATGTGCACCCGATAGCTGCCCGGCAGGACCCGCACGCCCGTGCCCCGCGGGAAGATACCATCGGGCTCTTCGAGGAAGCAGTGGGCGAGCAAGTAGGTCTCGGGGCCGTCGCGGCTGCACTCGACCGGGTTGTCGATGAAGGTGAAGCGGCGCACGTCGGGGTCGGGCTCGATGTCGAAGGTGCCCGCGCCGGGCACCTCGATGCGCCCGGTCGTCAGCTCCAGCGTCTCGCCGGCGGCCACGTCGCGCACGACGTAGGTGTCATTGACGGTGACGTAGTAGCGCCCGGCGGGCACGACGAGCGGCCGTTCGGCGCAGCCGCTGCCGATGTATTCGAAGCCTTCGACGAGGTCGATGAAGCGGAAGACATGGCATTGTTCGTTGCCCGATGGCACCCGCCGGTCGGAGGTGCCATAGGTCGGCATGCGCTCGAGCTGCCAGTCGGGCAGGTCGCCGCCCCCGTCGGGCAGGAGCTGCACCCGGGCCCGGGTATCGGCGGGCGCGTAGGCGGTGACTTCACCCGGGCGGACCTCGACGAAGGCCACGTTGGGGCTGTGGAACTGCGCGTCGACGCCGACGCGATAGGTCAGCGGCAGCAGCACGATGCCGGTGTCGAGGTCGATGGCCCCGCCGCCGAGTTCGCCGTCGCAGCCGCCGAAGATCCACGGGGAGCGCGCCTGATTGCCGAAGGGTCCGCAGCCGCGCAGGGGCAAGGGCGTCGCGATGTCGTCGAAGCGGCGCGGCGGGCGCACGGTGTAGGTGCCGCGCTCGGGGCTGCGCACCTCGATCCGGCCGACGGCGAGCTCGACCCGGTCGTTCCAGTCGACGACGATCCGGGTGAAGCTGTCGTTGATCACCACCGCGTAGTCGCCCGGCGGCAAGCGCAGGCCGCGCCCGAGCGGCACCCGCGCCACCTGCTCGCGGATCGAGTCGTCGAAGGCTTCGTAGACGAAGTAGTGCGCGTTGTCATACTGCAGGCCGGGCGCATAGGTGGTCGCGCCGAGGTCGTCGGGCACGTGATCCGGGCGCACGCCGGGCGGCGGCGCGAGCACCATGAGCGCCGCGCGCTCGTCGAACGGGTCCTCTTCAGCGCAGGTATCGTCGCAGCCATCGCCCAGGTCGAAGTTGCCGTCGTCGCACGCCTCGCCGGGATCGACCTGTCCGTCTCCGCAGCGGGGCGGCGGGCGGCAGATGCCGTCGAGGCAGCGGCCCCCGTCGTCGGCGCAGTTCGCCTCGGCGATCCAGTCGACGCAGTCTCCGACGGCGGCGCAGCGCTCGATCACGTCGCCGACGCAGCGGGCGGCGTTCAGCGGGCAGGCGTCGGGGCAGACGCACGCGCCCTCGCGGCAGCGCAGCCCGTCGTCGGCGCAGCTCACCTCGGGCAGCCAGTCGAGGCAGCCGTCGGCGTCGGGGCGACAGATCGTGACCGCGTCATCGATGCAGCGCGGGGCGTCCCGCGGATCGCAGGCGTCCTGGCAGGCGCGGGCGCAGGCGCCGTCGACGCAGGCGAGTCCTTCGGCGGCGCAGTCGGCTTGCGGCTGCCAGATCAGGCAGCCGTCGACGCCGGGGCGGCAGGCTTCGGCGACGGTGTCGAGGCAGCGCAGCGCGTCGGCGGCGCAGTCGTCGACGCAGGGCGGCGGCGGATCGCCCCGCGGGCTGGGTTCGGACGGCCGGAAGTCGGCGAGGTTGTCGTCGCTGTCGCTGTGGGCGGCGTCGCGGCTCAGCGATCGCTCGGATACGTCGGGCGCGGGCCGCCCTTCACCGGCGAAGATGTCGTCGCCGAACTCGCCATAGCCCAGCGCGTCGATGACCTCTTCGCCGCGCACGAGGCGCACCGAGTCGGGGCCGTTCTGCAGGTCGACGTCGACGTCGACCTGGTCGGCGAGCGCCTGCAGCTCGGGCGCCGCCTCGGGGTGCGCGAGCAGGTAGAAGCCGTCGTCGGCGATGGCCCCGTCGAGCGCGATCTCGTCGACCACCGCCCCGCCGTTGCCGTTGATGCCCTGCACCTGCAGCCCGGCCAACGCCGTGCCCGGCGGACCCCACAGCTCGATGAAGACCCCCGCGCGGTCGGCGCCGGCGGCGTCGTAGAGCACCTCGTTGATGAGCACAGGCGGCAGGGGCAGCGGGGCGCAGGTCCCCTCGCTGCACGCTTCGAAGGCGCCGCAGTCTTCGGGCGCATCCCAGCCGAGGCAGCCGTCGGCCTGCGGGCGGCATGCGCGGCGGGCGCCCTCGCCGACGCACTCGACGGCGTCTTCGGGGCAGGTGTCGACGCAGACGCAGGCCCCCTCGACGCAGGCCTCGTCGTCGGCGCAGGGCACGGGCGCGCTCCACTCGAAGCACGGGTCGGCGTCGTGGTCGCCGCAGACCACGACGCCGCCGTCGCAGCCCCGCGTCTCGGGTTCACAGGCGTCTTCGCATGCGGGCGCGCAGGTCGCGGGATCACAGGTGCGGTCGCCGTCGCACAGCTCGTCGCTGTCGACGACGCCGTCGCCGCAGCGGGCCGGGCGGCAGTCGGTGCGGCAGGCGTCGGGGGCGTCGTCGCTGTTGGCCGGGCCGTCGTCGCACAGCTCGTCGCCTTGGATCTCGCCGTCGCCGCAGACCGCGGGCGGGGCGGCGTCGGGGCCGAGGTCGGGGTCGGGGTCGGGGCCAGCGTCGGCCTCTCCACCGTCGGGCGGATCCAGCGGGCCGCCGTCAACGGGGGCGGCGTCGGCTGTCGAGTCAGCCCGGGGCGCCGCGTCGGCCTGGGGCGCGCCGTCGGGCTCGGCGTCGTCGCGCCCGCCGTCCTCGTCGGCGATCGGATCGGTCGATCCGCCGTCGAGCGCGGCGGGATCCTCGGCCGGCTCGCACGCGAACGCGCAGACCATGAGCGAGAGCACGAGCAACCGGATGGACAGACGCAGGGGGCACCTCCTCTCGATGCCGCCCATGCTACCGCAGCCCACGACCGGGATCCCGTGGCGCGGCGCCTCGAGCTGCGGGCGTGGGCCGAAGCCCCTTGCATCCCCTGCCCCGCCGACTCAATCTGGCCGCGCCCACGCGCAGGAGGCCCCGATGCCCGCCGCCATCGATCGCATCGTATTGCTGACGCTACACCCGCCGTTGGCCAACGCCGAGGGGCGGGCCGCGGTCGCCGCCGAGGCGCGGCGGGTCTTGCCGAAGGTGCCGGGGGTCGTCGACGTGCGTATCGGCGTGGCGGATGATCCGCCACCGGACAAGCCGGGCCCGTCGTGGGATGTCTCGCTGCTGATCCGCATCGAGTCGGCGGATGCCTTGCCCGCGTATCAGGCCGACAAGGCGCACCGGGTCTTCGTCGACGCGTTCCTCGCCGAGCGGGTCGAGTTCCGCAAGGCGTGGAATTTCACGGCGACTTGAGCGCGCGTCAGTCCCGCAGGCCGCCGCAGCGAGCGGAGCCGGGCTCGGTGCCCACCGCGTGCAGCAGCAGGCCCTCCGCCGACCAGCCGTAATCCCAGCGCAGGTCGGCGACGCCGTCGACGTCGCGGTCGCGCTCGCTGTAGATCTCGCGGCCCTCGGTATCGAAGACGTGCCGCCGCTGCCAGTCGATCTCGCCGTCGGCCTTGTCGTCTTCCTGCTTGAGCACCCGCTGCCCATCGTCGCGCAGCCAGACGGTCGTGATGTGATCGATGACGCCGTCGTCTTCGTCGTCGATGCGCGCGATGCGGGCCCGCTCGACGTACTCATAGGTGATGACCTGGGTCGTGGTCGCGCCGTCGCCCGCGACCTCGGCGGCGAGCTCGCTGACGAGGGCGTCGCCCTCGTAGACCAGCGTACGCTGGCGGTCGATCTGGCGGTCGCCGTCGAGGTCGAAGCCTTCGAAGGTGAGGCGGCCCTGCCCGTCATACAGCTCGACCCGGCCGCGCTCGGCGGCGCCGTCGGCGTCGTAATCGTCGGTGATCTCGACCTCGACCCCGTCGGGCAGCGCGGTGCGGGTCCAGTCGCGGGTCTGCTCGGGTACGCCGTCGCCGTCGAGATCCCACTCGGTGCGCAGCGGGTGCCCCTCGCCGTCGAAGAGCCGGGTCTCGACGACCTCGAACGGGTCGAACAGCGGGTCGATGTCGCGGCCGGCCTCGATCTCGCGCACCAGGGCGTCGATCATCGCGTCGCCGTCGACGAGCGGATCGTGGATGTCGGCTCGGGCGGCGTGGTCGGTGCGGCGGTCGGTCATGGGATCGTAGGGCTCGAGCAAGAGCACCGTGCCGTCGTAGCGCAGCACCTCGCGGGTCGGGCCGCGCTCGATAACCTCCGCCGTCGAGCGGGTCGAGGTCTCGCTGCCGTCCACCACCCGCCGCACGACGCGCCCGTCGGGGTCGCGCTCCAGGGTGACCTCGACCCAGCCGCCGTCCCACTCGGCGTAGGCCCGCACGATGCGGCCGGCGTCGTCGTAGGTCCGCTCTTCGGTGCGGTCGGGCACGTTGCGCTCGGAGAACCGCTGGGCGCGGGTGCGTTTGCCGTCGGTGTAGTCATAGGCCCAGCGGGTGATCTGTCCGCAGTCGGCCGGGGCCGGGGCGAGGGTCTCGGGGGCGGCCTCGACCGCGCGCTCGGTGAAGTCGGGGCTCCACGGCTCGCGCTGCGGGGTGTCGAGCGCGTCGCAGGCGGCGAGCGGGGCGAGCAGGGCGGCGAAGGCGATGGGACGGATCATGGCGACCTCGCGGGCGTCGGATTCGGCGGGGCGCTATTTCAATGCCCGTGCCAACGACCGCGCCAAGGCCGTACAGCGCGCGAAGTCGGGGGCCTGCGCCGGTCGGCGCCGCACGGGTTGGAGCACCGATCCCCCGACGAGCGGCTGCGCGGCGCGTCGAGGCCGCCGGGGTGGAGCATCGATCCTCCACCGCCGCACAGGGCCCGGTTGCCCGGCGCCACTGCGGGCGATAGTCTGCGGCGACCGCGTCCCCGGGGTATGGCATGCAGTTCGACGTCCGGCTGTTCGTGCGCGAGCACTATCACGGCTACTTCTCCATCGAGGTGCTCGGCGAGTCGGCGCTGCTGCTCTACACCGACGACCTCGACCGCGCCCGCGAAGAGCTGACGCTGGTGCTCGGCGATCGCTTCGAGCGCATGCACCCCGGCCTGCTGGGCGAGTACGCCGCCGCCGACAGCCTCGAACACCGCATGGTCGACGTGCCCGACGGGCTGGTGGTCGACGGCGAGGACGGCCCGGCGCCGCGGCCGATCGCGGTGAGCGTGCTGCTCGCCACCGACAAGCGCTGGCTGCGGCTGCACCTGCCCCGCTGGAGCCTGCGGGCCTGGATCGATCGCAAGCGCGACCCCGAAGAGGCCGCCATCGAGCTGCTCACCGAGCACCTGGGCAAGGTCGACGAGTCGCTGCGGCTGCAGCGGCGGCCCGAGGCGAAGGAGTGGCTCGAGACGCTGTCGATCGAGGCCGACCCGCCGGCGCCGATCGCGTTCACCGGCCCGCGCAGCCACCTGGATCTGCTGCCCGAGCCGCGGCCGGAGAAGCAGAAGAAGAAGGCCGACGATCCCGACCGGGACCCCGACGACGAGGACGACGACGAGGATGAAGACGAGGCCGCGGCGGCCACCCGGGCGACCCGGCGCAAGCCGAAGCGGGTGCCCACGCCGACCCTCGACGACATCGGGGTGAAGCTGCACCGCCAGGCGGCCGACGGCGAGCTGGAGCGGGCCCACGGCCGCGACAAGGCGGTGGACGAGCTGTTCGCGCTGCTGGCCGACGCCGGGGCGACCGTCGCGCTGGTCGGCGAGCGCGGCGTGGGCAAGACGACGGTGCTCAACGAGCTGGTGCATCGGCTGCGCAGCCGCGACCTGCCCAAGAAGAAGCGGCGCCGGGTGTACTACGTCGACGCCAGCCGGCTCATCGCCGGCGAGGGCTTCTTCGGCGACTGGCAGCGGCAGTGCCTCGACGTGGTGCAGGAGTGCATCGACGCCGAGGTGGTGTGGTACATCGGCGGCCTGCACGACCTGCTCGACGCGGGCAAGTCGGCGCACTCCGACCAGAACCTGGCCCAGCTGCTGCGGCCCTACCTGAGCGGGCGCCGGCTGCGGGTGGTCGCCGAGGCCACCACCGCCGAGTGGGCCCGGGTCGAGCTGCGCGACGCCGGCTTCGCCCGCCTGTGGTCGCCCTATCGCCTCGACGAGCCCGATCGGGTCGGCCTGCGGGGCATCCTCGACGCGGTGGCCGCCGAGCTGGTCGACGAGACGGGCATCCCGATCCCGCCCGAGGGGCGGCAGGCCATCGAAGATCTGACCGCGCGCTTTCGCAGCGAGGGCAGCCGGCTGGGGCAGTCGGTGCACTTCCTGCGGCGGCTGGTGGACGACGCGGTGCTGGCCTACGAGCAGGCGCTCGACGCCAGCGAGGGCGATCCGCCCGAGCCGCGGCCGCTGGGCCGGGCGGCGGTGGTCGATCAGTTCTGCGCCGAGACCGGGCTGCCGCCGTTCCTGGTGCGCGACGACCAGCCGCTCGACCCCGAGGCGGTGCGGCGCCACTTCCGGGCGCGCATCATCGGCCAGAGCGAGGCCGTCGATCGCATGACCGATCTGGTGGCGCTGATGAAGGCCGGGCTGAGCGATCTCGACCGGCCGATGGGCTCGTTTCTGTTCGTCGGGCCCACCGGCGTGGGCAAGACCGAGATGAGCAAGGCGCTGGCCGAGTTCTTGTTCGGGCGCCGCGATCGGCTCATCCGCTTCGACATGAGCGAGTTCGCCCGCGCCGACAGCGTGCACCGCTTCATCGGCGACGCCGGCGAGGAGGGGCAGCTCATCGCCCACATCCGCCGGCAGCCGTTCAGCGTGGTGCTGCTCGACGAGATCGAGAAGGCGCACCCGGCGGTCTTCGACGTGCTGCTGCAGGTGCTCGGCGAGGCCCGGCTGAGCGATCAGGCCGGGCGCACCGCCGACTTCCGCAACGCGGTGGTGCTGTTGACCAGCAATCTGGGCGTCGAGACCTTCAAGCGCGGCGCGGGCTTCGGGGCGCCGAGCGCCGGCGACTTCCGCGAGCATTTTCTCGCCGAGGCGGAGCGCTTCTTCCGCCCGGAGTTCTTCAACCGCATCGATCACATCGTGCCGTTCATGCCGCTCGAGGCCGACGCGATCGACGCGATCACCGGGCGCGAGACCGAGAAGTTCCTCGGCCGCGAGGGCATCACCCAGCGCGACCTGCACGTCGAGCTCGGGCCGGGCGTGCACCGCTGGCTGGCCGATCGCGGGGTCGAGCCGCGCTACGGGGCGCGCCCGCTCAAGCGGCTCATCGAGCAGCAGCTCACCGCGCCGCTCGCCCGCCACCTCGCCGGGCGTCAGCTGGGGCCGGGCTACGGGGTGCGGGTCGACGCGCCCGCGGCCGGCGCGGCGGACGTGCTCGGCTTCACCGCCATCGAGCACCGCGGCGTCAAGGGCCGGGCGGCGGCGCGGGGCGAGATGCGCGGCTTCATCATGGAGGTCGCCGCGGTGCGCTGGCAGGTGCAGCAGTGGCTCGGCGCGGCGCCCTATCGCGAGATGGTGCACGCGGTGCGCCTGCTCGACCGGCTGGCCCGCGACCGCAACTTCTGGGCCGATCGCGAGCGGGCCGAGCGGCGGATGCGGCGCAGCCAGCGCGATCGGGATCTGATCGAGGCGTTCTCGGGCATCCGCGAGCAGCTGGCGGGGGTCGAAGATCTGGCCTACGAGGCGTTTCACGATCGCACCGCCGAGTCGCTGCCGATGCTGCGCGCCGAGCAGGCCGACGGCATCGAGGCGCTCGACGAGGCCGAGCTGACGCTGATGGGGCGCACCTTCGACGCGCCCGACCGCGCGATGCTGTATCTGCGCGGGGGCGCCAGCGCGCTGCCCTGGCTGCGGCGGCTGGTGAAGATCTACGCCGCGATGGCCGAGGAGGCCGGCTGGACGCTCACCTCGCGGCTGGCGGTGGAGAGCGACGAGGCGGCCCGGGCGCGCAAGGCCCGCGAGGCGCAGGGTCAGCAGGGCGACGAGGCGGGCGAGGACGGCGAGGCGCAGACCGGGCGCCGCAAGCGGCGGCGGGAGAAGGTCGAGGCCGACCCGGCCCACTGGAGCTGGCGCCCGCCGACCCGCTATCGGCCGAAGGTGAAGGACGATCCCGAGCTGGGCGAGACGCCGACGGCCCGGGAGAAAGCCCGCCGCCGGGCGCTGCAGACGTTCGTCGATCAGACCCTGACCGGCAAGCCGGAGAACATCCGCTGTCTGGTGTTCGAGGGCCCCGACGTCGCCGCCCTGCTCGGCCGCGAGGACGGCCTGCACCAGTGGCGGCCCGCTTCGGAGAGCGGGGCCTACGACGTGCGGGTGCGCGCGGTGCCCGGCGCGCGGCATCCGGTGAACCCGGCGGTGATCATGAAGCAGTTCTCCGACGAGAAGTGCCGGGTGCTCGACGATCGCCGGCGCACGCTGACCGACGAGCGGCTCGAGCTGGTGATGGCCACCGAGCCGCGGCTGCACCGGCTCTACCGGCGCTGCCAGCGGCTGCGGATCTACGACGCGATCTTCGGGGCGGGCGCGTGGCGCCTCTTCGAGAGGCGGGCCCCCGATCGCAGGGCCACCGAACGCAGCGCCACCGAACACAAGGCAGGTGCCTGATGCTGCACGTACCCGTCATGGTCTCGGTCGACAAGCGCGGCGTGCACGACGTGCTTCTGCCCGGCGTCAGCCGGCGTATCTTCAGCGGGGTCAGCCTCGCCGAGCTGCTCGACGACGTCGCGCTGCACCTCATGGAGGTCGTGCCCGGGGCCGATCCGGCCACCCTGCCCGCGCTGCGGCTGTGCCCCGACATCGAGCTGCGCCGGGTGAAGACGACGGCGCGCATCGGCGGCACGGCGCGCAAGCCGGTGATGTGGAGCGGGCGGCTGTCGGTGGTCGTGACCCGCTGGAAGGACGACGGCTTCTTCGTCTGCCGGGTGCCGCGCATGGGCACCAAGGCCTTCGCCGTGCAGCGCACCGCCGATCTCGAAATGGCGCTGAGCCGCTTCGTCGCCGCCTGGGCCGAGGCGATCGACGGCGAGGTCGAGCCCGACGATCTGCAGCGCTTCGAGTGCCGCGGCTACGAGTACATCGAGGTGCTCGAGGTCGATACCGAGCTGCCGACGGTGCTGCCGAGCCGCCCGCCGCCGCGCAAGAAGAAGAAGCGCGACAAGACCCGCGGGCCCAAGGCGCGGCGCAAGCCCGGCGAGAAGCGCGAGCGGCCCAAGCGCCGGCTCGTGCCGCCGCGCACGCTGCGTCAGGTGGGCGTCGACCTGACCCACAAGGCCATCGACGGCCGCCTGGGGCGCACCTTCGGCCGCGACGCGCTGGTCGAGCAGGTCATGGCGCAGCTCGACCGGCCGGGCGCGGCCATCCTGCTGGTGGGGCCGTCGGGGGTGGGCAAGACGGCGATCGTCAACGAGGTGGTGCGCCGGCTGGCGGGCCGCGGCGAGGCGCTGCATGTGCGCAGCGACGTCTGGTCGGTCGACGGCAACCGCATCATCGCCGGCATGAGCGTCGTCGGCGCCTGGGAGCAGCGCTGCAAGAGCATGGTCGCCGAGCTCGAGGCGCGGCAGGACGTGCTCTTCGTCGACGACCTGCCGGGGCTGGTCTACACCGGCCGCACCCGCACCGCCGGCACCAACGTGGCGCAATACCTCGAGCCGCACATCGCCCGCGGCGACATCCGCATCATCGGCGAGTGCACCGCCGAGCGGCTGGAGGCCACCCGCGAGGAGGCCCCCGGGTTCTTCTCGCGCTTCCACATCGTGCAGGTGCCCGAGCTCGACGAGCGACAGACGCTGATGGTGCTCGTCGATACGCTGCGCGCGGTCGAGGCGCGCGAGGCGGTGAGCATCCACCCCGAGGTGCTCGAGACCATCCTGGCGCTGACCCGGCGCTTCATGCGCCGGCAGTGTCATCCGGGCAAGGCGGTGGCGCTGCTCGAGCGGCTGGTGGGCGACTACGGCAAGGTCGAGCGCGACGATCGCGGGCGGCGCATCATCGGCCGCGAGGCGCTGATCGACTTCTTCGCCCGGCGCACCGGCCTGCCGCGCTTCGTGCTGTGGGAGCAGCAGTCGCGCCCGCACAGCGAGGTGCACGACCACTTCACCCGGCGCATCATCGGCCAGCCGGCGGCGAGCGACGCGGCGGCGGCCATCGTCAGCGTCCTGCAGCAGGGCCTCGACGATCCCGAGCGGCCGCTGGCGACGATGCTCTTCGTCGGGCCGACCGGCGTGGGCAAGACCGAGACCGCCAAGGCGCTCGCCGAGTATCTCTTCGGCCACGCCGAGCGCCTGATCCGCTTCGACATGAGCGAGTTCCGCGATCCGTGGTCGATGGCCCGGCTCTTCGGCGATCGCAACCAGCCGGAGGGCGAGCTGACCCGGGCGGTCTCGCAGCAGCCGTTCTCGGTGGTGCTCTTCGACGAGATCGAGAAGGCCCACCCGCGGGTCTTCGACGCCTTCCTGCAGGTCTTCGGCGAGGGCCGGCTGACCAACGCGGCCGGGCGCACGACCGACTTCTGCAACGCGATCCTCATCATGACCAGCAACCTGGGCGTGCGCGACGCGCAACGCTCGCTTGGCTTCGCGTCGGTGGACGGCGCCCGCGAGGCGAGCCACTACCGCAAGGCGGCGGAGGGCTTCTTCCGCCCCGAGTTCTTCAACCGCATCGACCGCATCGTGCCGTTCCGCTCGCTGGCCCGCGAAGACCTGCCGCCGCTGGTCAAGCGCACGCTGGCGGGTATCCTCGGGCGGCGCGGGCTGCGGCGCAGCGGGGTGATGGTCGAGGTCGAGCCCGAGCTGGTCGAGCTGCTCGTCGACCGCGGCTTCGACCCGCGGTTCGGCGCCCGCTCGATGCGCCGGGCGCTGGAGCAGCAGCTCACCGTACCGCTCGCCCGGCGCATCGTCAGCCAGCCCGTCGATCGCACGACGCTGGTGCAGCTCTATCGCGAGGGCGATCAGATCGGCATGTCGCTCTGGGCGCTGGAGGATGTGCCGGCCGGCGGCTCGCCGCCGCGGGTGCTCGACGGCTGGCCGGCCGTGCGCGAGGCGTTCGCCGAGCTGCGGGCCGACTTCGAATCGCTGCTCACGCCGCGCGAGCTGGCGCACTACGAGACCGAGCGCGGCGCGCTGCTCGCCCGCTTCAACGCCGCCCGCGAGGTCGGCGCGGCGCTGCCCGAGCGGGCGTGGGCCCGGCTCAACCTGCTCAACGGCCTGCTCGATCCCCAGGCGGGCAGCCGCTTCGGCGGGCCGCCGTCGGTGGCCGACATCCGCTGGAGCCTCGACGCGATCCACGAGCGGTTCCTGGCGCGCTACGACTTCGTCGAGGTCGTCGAGGCGGCGCATATGTCCTACGACCGCTGGGGGGCGCCCAACCCGACCGGCATGGTCGGGGTCGACATGCCGCTGGAGCGGGACAGCGTCGCCACCTTCGGCCCGGCGGTCGAGGCGCTGACCCGGGTCGAGCGCGAGCTGGCCGACGTGGCCTTCCGCGTCGACGCCCTGAGCGACGCCGAGCCGCAGTCTGCCTTGCTGCGCGTGCTGCCCGGCACCGACGAGCCGGCGTCCCGGGAGTGGGCCTATGGCGTGATGCGCGAGATCGGCGCCGCGCTGGCCTCGCGCGCGGACATCCGCGACTTCGAGCGGGTGGACGGGGTGTGGATCGAGGCGCCCGCGGCGGGGGCAGACGAGCGCCGCACCACCGACGGCTTCGCGATGCAGGTCACCGGCTTCGGCGTCGGGCGGCTGGTCGACGGCGAGCTGGGCTTCCACCTGTCGCTGCGCTACAGCGGCGCGGACTTGATCTGCGCCCTGGCGCGGGTGGAGCGACTGCCGCTGGCAGGTCAACCGGGCGAGCGATCGCCCGAGCAGGCGCTCAACGCCGACGAGGTCGCCTATACCCGCTGGCGCACCGCCCGCCGCGCCGGCGAGCTGGACGCCGACGACGCGGGGCCGCGGCCGAAGCTGCCGCTGCGGCGGCGCTGGGACAGCGGCGGCGCGGTCGATCCGGAGACCGGCGTGCGCCTGGATCCGGGCGCGGGCCTCAAGGCGGTCTTCGCCCGGCGCATGCTCAACGCGCACCGTCGGCGACGCGCGGGCGATGGCATCGGCATGACTCCGGGTGGCATACCTGATGGCATGCTCGATGGCATATCCGACAACAGTTCGGATGACAGTTCGGATGCGAGTTCCGATGACAGTCCGAATGACATCGCGCGGGATCCCACCGTGCCCGAGGAGGAGGGCTGAGCCATGCAGGAGCGCTTCCACCTCTTCATCCGTCAGCACCCCAACGACTGGTACACCGCGTCGGTGCTGGCCCACCCGCAATACGCCGCCTTCGGCCCGACGATCGGCCCGCTCAAGGAGCAGCTGGCCGAGGTCTTGAGCCACGAGCTGTCGGAGGGGCGCATCAGCACCACCGACGCCTGGTTCGCCGACGTGGGCCGCCGGGCCATCGAGCTCGAGCTGCGGGCGGTGCAGCACGACCGGCTGATTCGGGTGCCGATGCGCTTCACGCTGGTCGTTCGCCCGCTGCCCAAGGCCGGCGATGACATCTTCGAGGTGCGCATCCCGCGGCTGGACAAGGTGTTTCGCATCAGCGGCGAAGACAACATCGGGCCGTGGAGCGAAGAGATCATCCGCGGCTTCTTCCACCTCGATCCGGTCGAAGAGCTGCTGCCCTATCAGAATACCCGCGGCGAGCGGCTCGACGAGGTCGACGTCACCTGGCAGCGCCCCAAGAGCCGCAAGGCCAAGGAGCGCGCGGCGAAGCGCCGGCGCAATGACGACGACGACGATGACATGTTCGGGTTCGCCCGCCCGCGGCAGAGCCCGCTGGGCCAGGTCGGCGTCGAGCTCACCGAGGAGGCCGGCGCGGGCCGCATCCCGCGCGCGGAGCTGCGCGACGATCTGATGACGCAGCTGGTGGGTATTCTCGACGCGCCGCACGCCCGCAGCCTGCTGCTGGTGGGGCCGTCGGGGGTGGGCAAGACCGCGCTGGTGCACGAGCTGGCCCATCGCATCGCCGATCAGCGGGTGCCGCCGCGGCTGCAGGGCGTGCCGCTGTGGCATGTCACCGGCGGGCGCATCATCGCCGGCATGAAGTACCTCGGCGAGTGGCAGGCCCGCTGTCAGGCCATCGTCGAAGAGATCCGCGCCCAGCGGGGCATCCTCTATGTCGAGTCGCCTTACGAGCTGATGACCGCCGGCGGCTCGAACGGCATGAACGTCGCGAGCTTCCTGCTCGGCCCGATGCGCACCGGCGAGATCACGGTCATCGCCGAGACCACGCCCGACGGGCTGCTGCTCGCCGAGCAGTCGGGGCCGGCCTTCGTCGAGGCCCTGCGCCGGGTGCCGGTGCCGCCGTTCGAGCCCGACGCGGCGCGCAGCATCCTCGAGAAGGCGGCGGTGAAGCTGGGCAAAGAGCACAAGGTGCGCTTCACCGACGCCGGGCTCTCGCGGGCGCTGGACGTGCTGGCCCGCTTCGGTGACGCCGACGCCCTGCCCGGGTCGGGCCTCGAGCTGATGGGGCACATGGCGCGGCTGCCGGCGACGCGCGGGCAGAAGGCGACGCGGGTCGAAGATCGGCCCGCGCTGGGCCCCCGGGAGGCGGTCACCGCGTTCGCCCGGCGCTCGGGCTTCGCCGAGGCGCTGATCGACCCCGACGCGCTGCTCGACGCCGACGAGATCAAGGCGTGGTTCGACGCGCGCATCATCGGCCAGCCCGACGCCACCGAGCTGTTGACCAACCTGGTGCTCATCATCAAGGCCAGCCTCGACGACCCCGAGCGGCCGCTGGGCTCGTTCTTGTTCATGGGGCCCACCGGCGTCGGCAAGACCGAGTCGGCGCTGACGCTGGCGGAGTACCTCTTCGGCGATCGCGAGCGGGTCATCCGCTTCGACATGAGCGAGTACGGCTACCCGGGCAGCGCCGCGCGGCTGGTGGGCATCGGGCGCCAGGAGGGCGATCTGACCCGCCGGGTGCGCGAGCAGCCGTTCTGCGTGCTGCTGCTCGACGAGGTCGAGAAGGCCACCGGCGAGGTCTTCGACATCCTGTTGCAGGTGCTCGGCGAGGGGCGGCTGACCGATGGCACCGGGCGCACGGTGCGCTTCGGGCATGCCATCGTCATCATGACCAGCAACCTCGGCGCCAGCGATCGCAAACGCATCGGCCTGGGCGGCCTGGAGCAGCCGCAGGCGGCGGCCCATCACTATCGCGAGGCGGCGCAGGCGTTCTTCCGGCCCGAGTTCGTCAACCGCATGGACTTCCTGGTGCCCTTCGCGTCGCTCGACGCGGCGGCGGTGCGCGGCATCGCCCGGCGCATGCTGGACAAAGCCCTGGCCCGCGAGGGCTTCGCCCGCCGCGGCATCACCGTGCGCGCCCGGGACGAGGTGCTCGATCTCTTGATGACCCATGGCTTCGACCCCAAGTACGGGGCCCGGCCGATGAAGCGGGCCATCGAGCAGCGGGTGCTCGTGCCGCTGTCGCGGCGGCTGGTGCTGCGCCAGGCCCAGGGCGCGGCGGAGTTCGATCTGTACGTGCACGACGGGCGGGTGGCCGTGGTCGACTCGAGCGGGCCGACGGGCGGCCCGTGCCCGACGCTGGCCGGGCTGGCGGCTCAGCACGACGCGCTGTGGCGCGATCGCATCCGCGGGATCAGGGCCCGGCTGGATCAATGGGGCAGCAGCCGGCTGCTTCACGATCTGCGGGCGGCCGACAGCGAGGCCGATCTGAGCGCGCGGCTCGCGGCGGCGCGGGCCGCGGTCGCCGATCTCGACCCGCTGGCCGAGGCCGCCGACGACGCCGCGGTGACCCGGCGACAGCAGGCGGCGGCGACGATGGACGCCGTGCTCAGCCGGCTGGAGTGGGATCTGTGTCGCGCGGCGCTGGGCGGCGGCGATGACATCGCGCTGACCGTCGACTCCCCTTCCCTGCACCCGGCGGGGCGCGCGGCGGTCGAGGCGCTGGTGGATGGCTATCGCGCGTGGGCCGCGACGCACGGGCTGCGGGTCGCGGTGTCGGAGGACGCCGGGCGCTGCACGGTGCAGATCGCCGGCGCCGGCGCCGAGGCGCTCTTCGGCTGCGAGGTGGGCCTGCATCGCCTGCTGCCCGACGATCCCGCCGAGCGGGCGGTGGACGTGCGGGTCTGCCGCGCCGACGGGCCCGAGCCGACGGCGGTCGTCCGCGAGATCTCCGACGAGACGCTGTGGGATCCGACGACGGAGGTCGAGCGACCGGTGGCGCTGGCGAGCTTGGCGGCGGTGCTCGATGCCTTCGTGCTCGCCCGCATGTGCCACGCGGTCGAGCGGCGCTGATCGCTGTCACCCGTGTTCGGCCGCGGCCCCCTGCTCGTCGGCCAGTCGCCGGTTGATCTCGCCGGGCAGCGGGAACCAGCGCAGCGCCTCGTAATCGCCGTTGAGCGGCGGATCGAGCACCTCGGGCAGCGGCCGGGCGGCCAGCATGCGCGAACGGGCCTCTTCGAGGTAGCCGGCCAA
Source organism: bacterium (assembly GCA_030427205.1). Taxonomy (GTDB): domain Bacteria; phylum Myxococcota_A; class Bradymonadia; order UBA7976; family UBA1532; genus JACKDM01. The sequence continues at coordinate 16,396 of JAUHXC010000030.1, forward strand.
CGCCTCTTCGGGCTCGGTCATGTGCCGCGCGCGCCATGACATGCGGCCGGTGGCATAAGAGATGCCATCCAGGCTCATCGGCGCGTGCCGGTGCGCCGAGCGATGACGCCAGCGGCCGGTCTCGGGCTCGAAGACATAGTCGGTCATCAGGCGCCAGCCGTGCTCGGCGACGAGCGCCACCGCCGCGACGAGGAAGTCGAACACCGCCTCGGAGATGAAGTAGTTGAAGTTGAGCCGGGTCCAGCCGGGCTTGATGCCGCGGCAGCCGCGGGCCACCTCGCGCTGGAACGCCTCGGAGCGGGTCAGGTCGATCGAGAGCAGGCGGTGGCCATAGGGCCCGGCGCATTGCCAGCCGCCGCGGGCCTGGATGCCGAAGAGGTCGTTGAGCAGCGCCACGACGTAGTGATGGTGCAGGTAGCGGCGGTCGTCGTAGCGGATCATCAGCGAGACGATAGATAGCCGCCAGGCGTCGGGGTTGCCCAGGATGCGGATGGCCGGCACCACCTTCCAGGCCTCGATCGCCCGGCGGATGAAGCGGTGCTCGCGCTCGCGGATGGTCTGATAACCCACCGCCGACTTGAGCTGGAAGACCAGCCCGCAGCGGATCGACTCGATGATCGCCGGGGTGCCGGCCTCTTCGCGCTCCACGAGGTCGGCGCTGTAGGCGTGGCGGTCGACGCCCACGTAGTCCACCGTGCCGCCGCCCGGCGCCGAGGGCACCCGATTCTGGAAGAGCGCGCGCTTGGCGACGAGCACGCCCGGCGTGCCCGGGCCGCCGATGAACTTGTGCGGCGAGATGAAGACGGCGTCTTTGTAGACCAGCGCGCCGTCGGGGCCGTCGTCGGCCATGTTCATCTCGATCTTCACGTAGGGGCCGGCGGCGGCGAAGTCCCAGAACGACAGCGCGCCGTAGCGGTGCAGCAGCCCGGCGATGCCCCGGGTGTCGCTGCCGATGCCGGTGACGTTGCTCGCCGCCGAGAACGCGCCGATGCGCAGCGGGCGGGCGCCATACTTCTGCAGCATGCGCTCGAGGTGCCGCTGGTCGATGCGCCCGTCGAGGTCTTCGTCGATGACCACCACATCGGCGATGCTCTCGCGCCACGGCAGCTCGTTGGAGTGATGCTCGTAGGGGCCGATGAAGACCACCGGCCGCTCGTCGGCCGGGATGTGCTGCTCGAGATCGTAGCGCGCGGCGAGATCGGCGGGCAGCCGCAGGTTGAGCACGTCGATGAGCTTGTTGATGGCGCCCGTCGCGCCCGATCCGCAGAAGATGACCACGTCGCGGGCGTCGGCGCCGACCGCCTCGCCGACGATACGCCGGGCGTCCTCGCGAAAGCGGCTGGTCTGGCGGCCGGTGCCCGACATCTGGGTATGGGTATTGGCGTAGAGCGGCATGACCTCGCGGCGGATGAAGTCTTCGATGCACGCCAGCGGCTGGCCCGACGCGGTGTGGTCGGCATAGGTCACCCGCCGGACGCCATACGGGCCGTCCAACGCGCGATCGGCGCCGATGATGCCATCGCGGATGCTCTCGACGAGGTGGTCGACGTGATCGGTCATCGGCCTGGGTCCGGCTCCGGCTCGGGGTCTGATTCGAGGTCGTCGATCGACTCTACGCCATCCGGCGGCGGCATGTCTCTCGTCTGCGGCGCGAATCTGGGGTAGCGTCCGCCCGCGGCCGCTCGCCCGGCCGCGCGATGGCCCCACCACGGAGATGACGATGAAGCTCTACCACAACCCCAAGTCGCGCTCGACCCGCCCCAACTGGCTCATCGAAGAGCTCGGGCTCGACGTCGAGCGGGTCATGATCGCCTTCGACAAGGGCGAGCACCGCGCCCCGGACTACCTGGCGATCAACCCGCTCGGGCAGCTGCCGGCCCTCGAGGACGATGGCGCGATCCTGACCGAGTCGGGGGCGATCTGCCTGTACCTGACCGACGCCTACGGGCCGCAGCTCAAGCCGGAGAAGCGCGCCGATCTGGCCGCCTATCACCGCTGGATCGCCTATGTGGCCGGCACCCTCGAGCCGCGGGCGATGGGCATCTACGCGGCGGGCGACGACGCCGACCGACGCGCGGCGGCCAAGGAGAAGCTGGATCACGCGGTGCAGATCGTCGCCGACGCCTTCGGCGAGGGCCCCTGGCTGCTCGGCGCGCAGTTCACGACCGCCGACGTCGTGCTCGGCTCGACGCTGCTGTGGATGCAGATGATGCAGATGATCGAGCCGCCCCCGGTGCTCGGCGCGTGGATGGGCCGCCTGGCGCAGCGCCCGGCCTTCCAGCGGGCCTTCGGTCAGCCCGGGAGCTGATCCTGCGCCGCTCCGTGCAGGATGAGTCCCGTCACTGGCGGCGATTCGGGTCGTGCCACCGACCGTCCTCACCACGGGGTGCCCGGACCAGGACTCGAACCTGGACGCGCGACGCGCAAGCGGGTTTAAACCGCCCGTGTCTCCCCATTTCCACCATCCGGGCGCGCAAGCCGGGCCATCACACCCGTCTGACGACACCCTGTCAAGAGGGCGGACGGCCACGGGGCTGCATGTAATGGCGGCGTAAGATGGGGCCTCGTCGATCGCCGCGCACACGCCTTGACCGCCGCCGGGCGACGCCGCATGCTGCGCCGGCGCGCGGAACGCCCGGGACCGGGGTGGAAGGAGCCTTCGTGTTCGATGTCGCAGTGGTGCTCGCCGGCGGGCTCGACGGCCGATCGGATGACCCGCGATGAGCGGCCCGATCCTCATCGTCTGCGCCCACGGCCTCGACGACGCCGCCCGGCAGCTCGCCCGGCTGCCCGCGGGGCGCATGGCGGCCCACGTCGTGCTCGCCGACTGGGGCCCCGGCCGCAAGACGGCGGCCATCGTGCGGCTCGGCCATCAGGCGGCCGAGGTCTACACCCCCGCCGCGCTCTCCGAGCTGTCGCGGCAGCCGCGCGTCGATCGCCCCGGCCGGCTGGCCCGCTGGCTCGGCGACGGCCTGCTCGAAGGCATCCTGCGTGCGCAGAGCGCCCGGGTCGCGCTGCTCTGGCGCGATGACTGGCCCGATCTGGTGGCCGCCGGCAGCGCGCTGGTCGCCACCGACGACGGCCTGAGCTGGTGGTCACCCGAAGACGGGCACTGGGGCCCGCTGGTGGCCCGCGATCGCCTGCTGACCCGATCGCTGGTGCCGGCGCCGACCGGCGGCGCGCTCGACATGCTCATCGGCTCGAGCCCCCCGATGCGCGCCCTGCGGGAGCGCATCCGCCGCCGCGCGCGGCTGCCTTTTCCGGTGCTGCTCGTGGGCGAGACCGGCACCGGCAAGGCGCTCTGCGCGCGGGCGCTGCACGAGGCCGGCGGCCGCGCCGGGCGCTTCGTCGAGGTCGCCGGCGCGCTGCTCGACCCCGCCCGGGCCGACAGCGAGCTGTTCGGGCACCTGGCGGGCGCGGTGTCCGACATGCCGGGACCGCGGGCGGGGCGGGTGCGAGAGGCCGAGCACGGCACGCTCTTCCTCGACGAGCTCGCCGCCGCGCCCATCGGCGTGCGGGCGAAGCTGCTGCGGGCCCTGGGTCGGGCGGAGGACGGCTTCATCGGCGTGCAGCCGCTGGGCAGCGACCGCAAGCCGGAGGACGTGCCGGTGCGGCTGATCACCAGCGCCCGGCAGGATCCACTGGCCGCGGGCACCCTGCCCGCCGACCTGTATTATCGCGTCGCCGGTCTGCGCATCGAGCTGCCGCCGCTGCGCGATCGGGGCGACGACGCCTTCGAGATCGCCGGGGTCTACCTCGCGGATCTGGCCCGCCGCATCGGCGACGGCCCGACGCAGCTCGGCGACGACGCCCGGGGCGCCATCCGGGCCTACGGCTGGCCGGGCAACGTGCGCGAGCTCAAGCTGGTGTTGCGCGATGGGTTTCTCACCGCCCGCGAGGCCGGCCGCGATCGATTGACCGCCGGGGATCTGCGGCTGCAGTCGGCGCCGACCCACGCGCCGGCCGAGCCGGCGCCGCCGGTCGAGGCGCTGCCGCAACCCGATCCGCCGCTGCACGTCTCCCCCACCCTGGCCCGCTTCGTGGTGGCCGCCTGCGATGTCGCGCTGCTCAACCACGGCGGCGACAAGACGGCCGCGGCCCGGGCGCTGGGGCTCAAGTCGGCCCGCGCGCTGGAGAAATACCGCGCCGAGCACCTCAAGCGCAGTCACTGACCGCCGCAGATGGCATCCCGATGGGATCCAGATGACATCCCGATGGCATCCAGATGGCATCCCGATGGGATCCAGATGCCATCTGGCGTCACATCCGGCCGATGGCTGTCAGGCGCCGTGCATCAGCTGCATGCCGCCGGCCATCCACGCGCCGCCGTCGACCACCAGCACCGATCCCGTGATGTAGCTCGCCGCGTCGCTCGCCAGAAAGACCGCCGCGTCGCCGATCTCGTCCGAGCGGCCGAAGCGCTGCAGCGGCACCGACTTCTCCATCTTGTCGCGCATGCCTTTGGGCATCAGCCGGGTCATGCCCTCGGTGTCGTCGATCGGACCCGGCGCGATGCAGTTGACCCGGATGCCCAGCGGGCCCCACTCGACGGCGAGGTGGCGGGTCATGGCGTCGATGGCCGCCTTGGCCGCGCCGGCGTGGGTCTGAAACGGCACGCCGGTGTAATGCAACGTCGCGCTGATGTTGATGATCTGGCCGCCGTTGGCCTTCAGCGCCTTGTCGAAGGCCGCCCGGCAGACGGTGTAGGTGCCCACCGCGTCGATGTCCATGACGGTGCGATAGCCCTTGGCCGACAAGCCCGCCGCCGGGGCGAGGAAGTTGCCCGCCGCGCCATTGACGACGATGTCGAGCCGCCCGAAGCGCTCGAGGGTCGCGTCGATGGCCGCCTCGACCGCCGCGGGCTCGCGCACGTCGGCGGCGACGGCCAGGCACTCTCCCCCGGTCTTCTCCTGCAGCTCGGCGGCGGCGGCGTCGAGCTTCTCCTGGGTCCGGCTGACGATGGCCGCCTTGCAGCCATGGGCCATCAGCTTCTCGGTGATGCCTTTGCAGATGCCGCTGCCGCCGCCGGTGACCAGGGCCACCCGGCCGGCGAGGATGTCGTCGCGAAAGATGCTCATCGAACCTCCGATGTCGGTGCGCGGGCAGCGTACCCGACCGTCAACCCGCTGTCCGCGCCGATCGACATCGGCGCGGCCGATCGGGCGCGGGCGCTATTGATCGCGGTCGCGCCCGTCGGCCATGCTGCCGGGTATGAACCGAGCAACCACCGCCGACCGCCCGCTGCTGATCACCGGCGGGCGGGTCTTCGACGGCACGCCCGCCGCCAGCCGACCGGATCACGACGTGCTGATCGAAGGGGGCCGGGTCGCGGCCATCGCCCGTACCGGCACCCTCGATCCGCCCGACGCGCGGCGCATCGACGCCGCCGGCTGCTGGGTCGTGCCGGGCTTCCTCGATACCCACACCCACTACGACGCCGAGATGGCCATCCAGCCGGGGCTCGCCGAGTCGGTGCGCCACGGGGTCACCACGGCGGTGGTCGGCTCGTGCTCGGTGAGCTTCGTGGCGAGCGATCCCGAAGACTGCAGCGACATGTTCACCCGGGTCGAGGCGGTGCCGCGGGACATCGTGCTGCCCATGCTGCGCCGGCTGAAGGCCTGGGATCGCCCGCAGGGCTGGCGCGACTGGATCGACCGCCACCCGATCGGGCCCAACATCGCGACGTTTCTGGGGCACAGCGACATCCGCTGCAAGGCGATGGGCCTCGCCCGCTCGGTGACCGCCGGCGAGCGACCGTCGGCCGACGAGCAGGCGCAGATGGAGTCGCTGCTCGAAGAGGCGCTCGACTGCGGCTTCCTGGGGCTGTCGGGCATGACCAACCCCTGGGACAAGCTCGACGGCGATCGCGAGTGGTCGAAGAGCCTGCCGTCGTTCTACTCGAAGCGGCGCGAGCGCAAGCGGCTCGAAGGCATCCTGCGCCGACGCAACGCCATCCATCAGACCGCGCCGAACCTCGTGACCCGCTACAACATCATCGGCATGGCCCTCGCCAGCGGCGGCTGGTTCCGCCGGCCGCTGCGCACGACGATCATCACGATGATGGACCTCAAGGCCGATCGCTATGTCTTCCGGCTGACGTCGGCCCTGGCCTGGATCACCAATACCCTGCTGCGGGGAGACTTCCGCTGGCAGTCGCCGCCGGTGCCATTCGATCTCTTCTACGATGGCATGGACTCGATCCTCTTCGAGGAGTTCCCCACCGGCGAGGCGATCCGTCACCTGGCCAAAGACCCCGCGGCGCGCAAGCGGCTGCTGGGCGACGCCGAGTATCGCGAGGCGTTCCGCAAGGAGCTGCACAAGACGCTGGCGCCCAAGGTCTGGCATCGTGATCTGGGCGACGCGGAGATCCTCGACTGCCCCGATCCGTCGCTGATCGGCAAGTCGTTCACCGAGGTGGCCCGCGAGCGGGGCGCCGATCCCATCGATACCTTCCTCGATCTCATGATCGAATTCGACACCAACCTGCGCTGGCATACCTGTCTGGCCAACCATCGGCCCGCGGTGCTGCAGCGCATCCAGAGCCACCCCGGCACGCTGATGAGCTTCGCCGACTCGGGGGCGCATCTGCGCAATATGGCCTTCTACAACTTCCCGCTGCGTATGCTGAAACGGGTGCGCGACGCCGAGCGGGCCGGCGCGCCCTATATGACCATCGAGCAGGCCGTGCACCGGCTCACCGGCGAGCTGGCCGACTGGTTCGGGCTCGACGCCGGTCACCTCGCCGAGGGGCGCCGGGCCGACGTGGCGGTGATCGACCCTGCGCGGCTCGACGGGCGGGTCGAAGAGATGCGGCTCGCCCGCTTCGGCGAGTCGATCGATTATCAGCGGCTGGTCAACGGCGGCGACGCGGTGCGTACGGTGCTCATCGGCGGCGCGCCGGTCGTCGAGGACGGCGCGGTGACCGATCGGCTGGGCCGGCAGCGCACCGGCACGTTCCTGGAGGCTCGCCGATGAGGCTGCTCGCGGGCGCGATGTTGCTGGCCATGGGCTGCGTCGAGGTGCCGGCGCCGACGGCGGTGCCCGATCGTGGCCTCGACGCGACGCGCGGGGACGGTCCGGCGGCCGACGGCGCGCCGACTGACATGGCATCCGATGATATGGCGCCCGATGACATGGCGGCCGACAGCATGCCGCCGGAGGAGATGGGGCTCGACGGCGCCGCACCCGACGCGGCGCCGGATGCCATGCGGGCCGACGCGAGCCCGCCGGATGCCCGCCTGCCCGATGCCTTGGCGTTGGATGCCATGCCAACGGACGTGGCCTTGCCGGATGCCACGCCGCCTGATGCCACGCCGCCCGATGCCATGCCGCCCGACGCCATGCCGCCCCCGCCCTGCGACGACGGCGATCTGCACTTCGACGCGCTCGGGGTGTGCATGCATCTGGCGCCGCTGCCGGCGGTGCCCTTCGACGCGGAGGATCCGTACCTCGCAGCGTTCGCGGACGGCACGCTGTTCATGCTCGACCCCGAGGTCGAGGTGCGGGGCCAGATGAACGGCGTCCGGTCGTTCGCCTACACCCTGGCAGCCGACGCCGCCGTGTGGGTCCAGCACCCGGGGCTGGGCACGCCGCGCTCGGCGCTGACGCTGACCCGGGTGCCCGACGTGGGCATGGTCGCCGCCGGCGGCCTCTTCTCCGCACGCGAGGCGTTGCCGTCGGTCGAGATCTTCGATCGCGAGACCCGGCTGTGGGACGAGGAGGCCGGTGCCATCCAGGCCCGCCATGGCCACGCGGCTGCGCTGTTCGCCGACCGGCTCGTGCTGTCCGGCGGCACCGTCGGCAACGGCGCGACGGCGTCGGTCGAGGTCTGGGGCGGCCAGGGGCCGGCGCCTTTCGTGCCCGATCTGCCGCAGCCGCGCTCGGGCCACTTCATGGGGGCCATCGACGGCGGCCTGATCGTGGTGGCGGGCGAGGTCGAGGGTCAGCCGGCGTCCGATGGCCAGGTCTGGATCTCGCCGGGCGGCTGGGCCGAGACCCGCGGCGGGCCCCTGCCGATCTTCGGCGACGGCATCGCCTTCGCGAGCCGCGGCGGCATCGCGGTCGTGGGTGGGGTCGAAGTCAACGCGCTCGCGCCGGAGGGGCAGGACCCCAACGAGGTCACCGCTCGCTTCTTCGTATGGCGGCCGGAGACCGGCTGGGTGGCGGACGCGCTGAGCGTCGCGCGCCGCTTCCATGCGCTCGTGCTGCTCGACGACGAGCTGCTGCTCGTCTTCGGATCGAGCCGGCGCGTCGAGCTCATCCGGCTCGATACGGGGGCGCGGCAGGACCTGCGCGCGCCGGATTGGGCCACGCCGGAGCGGCGCAAGTTCGGCGCCGTGCGCACGGCGGGCGATACGGTCTCGTTCATGGGCGGGATCGGGCTGTCCGATGGGGTCGAGATCTCGGTGTACGGCGCGGGCGGCCCGGCGGCCGGGCAGTGAGCCGCCGCGCCCCGTGTTGATTTCGCCGCCGGCTCGGGGCACGCTCCGCCCATGACCGACCCCACTTCGCCCGATCCCCCGGCCGACGGTCCGCCGCGCCGCTTCGGCGGCCGGGACGCGTTCATCGCCGCAGTACTGCTCGTCAACATCGCCCTGCCGCTGTCGTATTACATCGGCCGCTCCGACTCGCCGCTCGCCCGCTACGACGAGCGCTTCGCGTGGCGCATGTTCAGCCCGGTGCGCATCGCCCGCTGTCAGGTCGATCTCTACGACGGCGAGACGCCGATCCAGCTGACCCGCGAGCTGCACGTGGTGTGGATCAACCTGCTCAAGCGGGCCCGGCCGTCGGTGGTCAACCGGGTGCTCGACAAGTTCTGCGACGAGCGCGGGCCCGACGCCGACATCCGGCTGTCGATGGTCTGCACGCCGCCGGAGGCGTCGACGAAGACCATCTGCGACGGCCCCGCCGACCGCGACCGCGACGGCGTGCCCGACGCCTATGCCACCAGCCACTATTGCGGCGATCAGAGCCCCGCCGAGTGCTTCGCCGCCGAGTGCGCCGACAAGTCGGCCCGGGCGTGCTACGCCGAGCTGTGCCGGGCGACGGTCTACGACCGCAGCCGCAATCAGTGCAGCGATCGGGAGGCCATATGAACGCCGCCGAACGCTGGCATGACTACTGGCATGGCTTCGAGACCGAGCGCAGCCGCATCGTCGCCTTGCGGGTCCTGCTCTTCGGCCTGCTCGGCTTCGACATCTGGGGGGTGACCCTCGAGCACGCGAGCCGCTACGGCGCCGGCGGCTTCAACGTCGCCCAGCTCGAGCTGTTCGACGTCCTGCTCGGCGTGCCTCATCCGGCCATCGTCGCGGTGGGCTGGCTGCTCGGCGGATACTTCTGCCTGCGGGCGGCCTTCGGCGTGCAGATCAAGGCGAGCATCATCGGCGCGACGGTCTGCTATTTCGGCATCTATCTGTGGAGCCAGGCCGACAGCTACCAGCACCACTATCTGGTCGGGCTGCTGCTGACCCTGTCGTGCTTCGTGCCCGAGGCGGTCTGGCAGGCGACGCCGGCCGACGAGCTGTCGGACGCCGATCGCGAGCGCTGGTTCCGGGTGCGGCATTGGGGCCTGCGGCTGATCTACGTGCAGGTCGCGCTGATGTACTTCTGGACCGGCGTGACCAAGGCCGATCCGACCTGGCTGTCGGGCGCGACGATGGACAGCCTGACCGGCACGCCGGAGGTCCGGGCGGGCATCGCCCAGTTCGAAGACGCGATCGGGCTCGCCCGCGGCGAGGGCTACGCCTGGGCGGCGACGGCGGTCATGCTCGGCGAGATCTTCGCCGGGGTCGCCTTCGCGGTGCGCCGGCTGTGGCTGGTCGGGCTCGTGATCATCCCGTGGTTCCACGTCGGGGTGGAGATCCTCGAGTTCGACATCGAGTGGTTCAGCTACTACATGATCGGCCTCGACGTGGTGCTGCTGATGCCCGACGCCGGCTGGCGGCGGCTGCGGCTCATCGCCGACGGGCCGCGGCGCTGGCTGACGGCCAACCCGACCGGCGGCACCGCGCGTATGGCGATCGCGGTGATCACCGCCGCGGTCTGCGGCTACGGCGCGTCGACCATCCCGGTGGAGGGCAACGATACGCTGAGCATGGTCATCGGCGGCTTCACCCTGCTCGCCTGCTGGCCCACACCGCGCATCGGGCCGCGCTTCCCGACATACACCGCGGTGATGCAGGTCGTGATCGTCGGTCTCATGAGCTCTTCGGTCATGTACTTCGAGTCGCTCTACGACATGTACCGTCTGTGGGGCGGCGACCTGCGCCGACGGGGGCAGACCGAGCAGGCGGCCGAGAAGTATGCCATCGCCAACGCGGCGATGCCCGGCAAGCCGGCCCGGCGCCATCAGCAGGCGCAGCTGCTCGAACGCATGGGGCGCTTCGACGAGGCGGTGCCGCTGTACGAAGAGTCGATGCAGGTACACCGCGCGGCGGTCGAGCGGCTGACCACCGCGACCCACCGCGATCCGACCGACGCCGAGCTGTTCTTCGAACTGGGCGAAGACCAGCTTCGGCTCGCCGACCGCTGCCAGACGCTGGTGCGCATCCGCGGGCGGACCGGCGGTGACGTGGCCGAGATGCAGACCTGTCAACGCACCGCGCTGCTCGGCGCCGCCGAGGCGGCCGACAAGGGGCTCGCCCTCGACCCGCGCTCGCGGGAGGGGCTGCGGCTGCGCAGTCAGGTGCGCCGGGCGAACCGCGGCCGATGAGCGCCTGGACGAGCGCGGCGGGGCCGGTCTACTTCATCAGCGATCTGCACGTGGCCGATACGGCGCGCCCGGGCACCGCGCGCCTGCTCGAGTGGCTGCGCGAGCGCCGGGGCGAGGCCAGCGCGCTCTTCGTGGTGGGCGACGCGTTCGACTTCTGGCTGGGCTATCGGGCGTCGATGTTCACCGCGGCCTTCCCGCTGCTGCACCGGCTCGTCGAGCTCGTCGAGCACGGCACCCGGGTGGTCTGGCTGACGGGCAATCACGACCCCGATCCGGGCCCTTTCGTCGCGTCGACCGGCATCGAGGTGAGCGAGGGCCCGCGGGCCATCGAGCTGGACGGGGTGCCGGTGCTGCTCGACCACGGTGATCTGATCGATCCCCGCGGCTGGCACCACCGGGCGGTGTGCCGGGTCGTGCGCAGCCCGGCGGCCCGCTGGGTCGCCCGCCGGTTCCACCCCGACTTCGCCTGGCGTATGTCGCGGCGCTACGCGGCGGCGAAAGCGCACACCTACGACGCGCCGCTGCCGGCGGGGCTGCTCGATACGTGGCTGCCGAAACGACGCGTCGAGGGCTTCGAAGTGGCGGTCATCGGGCACTATCACCGCGCGGCGCACCACCCGGCGGACGGCATCACCCTCTTCGCCCTCGGCGACTGGGTGGGCCAGCGGACTTTCCTGCGCTACGACGGTGACTTCGCGCTGATGCGCGACCGCGGACCCGACGCGCCGCCGGAGCGCCTGCCGCCGGGGGATCACGCCCCGCCGCGCGGGCGCGCTCGATAGGTGCCTTCGACGGGCCCGTGACCCCGCCGTTTCGCTATCCTGCCGCCATGACTGCCTGCGCGAGAAGATCGATGCCTTACCGACTGGCCCTGCCCCTGGCGATCGCCGCTCTCTGGACGCTCACCGCCTGTGACGACGGCGCGTCCTCCACCGCGCCGCCGGGCGACGCGGCCCTCGATCCCGAGCCCGAGCCGGCCCCCGAGCCCGAGGCCGAGCCGGCCGGGTGCGTGCCCGACCGCGATGTCTGGATGACCGAAGCCCGGCCACGGGTGAGCACCTGGTGCGGCGCCTGCCATGGCGAGACGCCGCAATTCGGCGCGCCGTACGGGCTGCTGGACTACGACGCGCTGCTCGCGGGCCCCGACGGCGAGCGCCCGCTCGATCGGCTCGTCGAGACGCTGCGCGATGGCAGCATGCCGCCGCCGGCGCAGCCGCAGCCCACCGGCGCCGATCGGGCGGCGCTGCTCGACTGGGCCTCGTGCGGCGAGAATCAAGGCGACCCGGGCGAGGGTCCCCTGCCCGGCGGCTTCGACGTCGACCGCCCGCTGCTCGACGCGCCCGACGGGCCGCCGCCGGGCACCGACTTCTTCGAACTGCGGGCCGACGACTTCGTGGTCGACCCGGGCATGCGCAATCACTACGAGTGCTTCACGTTCGCCGCGCCGATCGATACGCCGCGGCTGATCCGCCGGGTCGAGACCATCGTCGACGACGCGCGGGTGCTGCACCACACGGTGCTCATCCCCGGCGGCGAGGGCCGCGAGCCCGGCGAGAACGGCCCGTGCGCCAACGACAACCCGCTGAACCTGATCTACGCCTGGGCCCCCGGGCAGGGCCCGCTGCACTTCCCCGAAGGCGGCATCCACCTGGCGCCCGGCGAGCGGCTGACGCTGCAGATCCACTACAACAACGCCGCCGGTCACCCCGACGTCGCCGACGCCAGCGGGGTGCGCATCCACCACGGGCCGGTGACCGCCGACGCGCCGATCTACGACATGCTGGCCTTCGGGCCGGCCGTCTTCCGGGTGGCGCCGCGCAGCGTGGGGCAAGCGACCGGCTATTGCGTGCTGCCGCAAGACACCACCGTCTTCGCCAGCTTCCCGCACATGCACGAGGCGGGCGTCGCGTTCGCCCAGACCATCCGCCGGGCCGACGGCAGCGAGGAGCAGCTCATCGATCTGCAGGGCTGGAGCTTCGACAGCCAGTATCTCTACTCGACGCCGGTCGAGCTGAGCGCGGGCGACATCGTCACCACGACTTGCACCTTCCGCAACCTGGACGACGACGTGCTGCGCTCGGGCACGGCCACCGAAGACGAGATGTGCTTCAACTTCGCCTACGTGACCCCGCCGCTCGCGGGGCGCTACTGCAACCGGCCCGAGCTGCACGAGCCGAGCCCGTACGCGGCGGGCCGTTGCGCGGCCGCGCGCGCCGAAGATCTCGATCCGCCGCGGATCAGCGGGGCCTATTCGATGGGCGCCGCGCCGATGCTGACCGGCGGCCCGTGGCCCGCCGACGGGGTCTGGGCGCTGTCGGGCATCGACATGGTGTTCTCCGACTTCGACGTCGGCGTGGCGGTGCTCGACCCCGACGCGAGCCAAGTCTCGGGCTTCGGGCTGCTCTGGCTCGAGGGCGATCGGATCACGATGGACGCCTTGGTCGATCTGTACCTCACCGACGGCCTGCTGGCGTTCGATCAGACGGTGAACATCTCGGTCGGCGGGACGCGCACCGCCATCGACGAGGCGGGCACGGTCTCGCTGGCCGGCGATTGCGGCGACATCGAAGGCGACGCGGTGGACATCGCCTACCAGACCGACGCCGAGGGCGGCTTCCGGATGATCGTGCGGGCCAGTCAGGGGATCGAGCTGGCCATCGACCTGTACTTCACGCCCCTCTGATCTGGCTGACTGACCGAAAGCCCCTGCCCCGACGCGCTTCGACATGCCGGCCGCTTGCGCCGCCCGGCGCCCATCGTGTGCGACGTCGCCCCGACCGCGGACGGGCATGCTCGGCCGCCGCGACTGATCGGGCGCGCCGGCGGCGGATCGTGGGCGCCGGATCCGGCGGGAGGCTCAGGGCCGGTCGAGCTGGATGACCGCCGGGATCCGCCGGGCGGTGCCGAGCGGCTTGCCGTCGGGCGCGAAGACCATGCGCAGCTCGGTCTCGCCCTGCATCGCCACCACCTCGAAGTGATCGATCGCCGGGCCCTTCTTGTGCTCGATGCGGCTGATCTGCATGCCCGACAGGCCGCCGATGGCGGTCTTGATCGGCTCGGGCACCGCGTCGTCGGCCAGGGCGCGCTCGGTGTAGCGCAGCGCGCGATCGACGGTCACGCTCAGCTCGGCCTTGAGCCCGTTGACGGTCCGGGTGACCTCGTAGGTCTGCGTGCCGTCGGCGTACTGCTCGATCTCGTACTCGGCGTCGTCGCCGGCGCCGAGCTGCTCGTCGGCCATCGTATGCACCCAGTCGGGGATCGCGGCCCGGTCGACGTAGGCCACCGCCTTGCTGATGGTGCCGTCCGCGGCGACATAGAGCTTGGCCTTGCGGGCCGTGGGCGCCTGCAGCGCCTCGACGACGAAGCCGGGCAGCCCCGCGGGCTGCGGAGGCGGCGCGCCGGCGCAGCCGACGAGCAAGAGCAGGGACAGAATCGACAACGACCGCATCAAACGCTCCATGACAGGGTGTGGCGGCACATTATCAGACGGGTGGACCCGAGTGGCAGCCCCCGTTGGCCGGCTGGCCCCGGCCGCGCCGCGTCGCTGCGAGCAACAGCGCCGCGAGCAACAGCGCGCCGAACACGAGCCCGCCCCATGGCGCGTCGCCCCGCGAGCCGGGCGCGGTGACGCTGCATCCGTCACGGCCGCGGCGGTGGGCCTCGGCTGCGCCGTCAGCGCCCGACGCCCCGCCGTCAGCGCCCGACGCCCCGCCGTCGGACCCGTCGGTCAGCCCGGCGTCCGGGTCGGTCTCGGGTCCGGCATCGCCGCCGGGACCCGCGTCGGCGTCGGGCGGTGGATCGCCACACGCCGACGGCATCTCTTCCATACACGGCGGCCCGATCGGCGCGTAGGCCTCGATGCAGCGCCAAGGGCTGCTGACCAGGGCGTCCGAGCCCGGCAGAAGGTCGAGCCGGACCCGCAGGCACGTCGGCAGCGCGTCGAGGCGCAGCGCGAACGGGCGCTCGGCCCCTCGGCCCGACCAGCGCAGCCGCGGCTCGGCGTCGGGCGTGGGCGCCTCTTCGACGATGCCTTCGAGCCACACCGTCGGCGGCCACGGCGCCCCGGCGGGCCCGAGCACGGTCCAGTCGATGTCGGCGCGCAGGCGCACATCGCACTGCTCGACCCAGCAGGTCTCGCCGTCGTCGCAGCAGTCGATGCGTTGCTCGTCTTCGCCGGTGACCGCGAGCGCGGTGATGTCGATCGCGAACCCTTCGCGCACGAACGGCTCGCCGACGATGAGCTCGAGCTCGGTCGTCTGCGGCGTGCCCGGCGGCAGATCGAAGCCGGGGTCGCCGTCGAAGACGTAGTCCAGGCGCATGGTGTAGCGCCCGGCGGCCGGCCAGCCGTCGGCGGGCGTCCACCGCATCAGGTCGCGCACGCTGTCGTGCTGCCAGTCACCGGGCACCGCGGCGTCCTGGCCGTCGCGCACCGCGATCGTCATGGGCGCGATGCCCGGCTCGCAGTTCCAGAAGTTCCAGTGACGGGCGGTGAAGACGGCGGGTCGATCGAGCGGCACCGCGACGGTGGGCGGATCGACCTCGATCGTCCAGCCGCACGGGCCGGGCGGCTCGGCGGCCGCCGGGGCGGACAGCGCGCTCAGGGTGAGGATCGTGAGGGCGAGGGTCGACAGCGAGGGGCGGGTGGCGCGCATCAAAGCTCCGGGTTTGCCATGTGCGCCCGCTGGACGGGCCGGGCTCGAGATCTGTCGTCGCCGATCAATCGCCGACGAACTTGTAGCCCACCCCGCGCACCGAGACGAAGTGCCGCGGCTGCCCCGGCTCGGGCTCGAAGTGCCGGCGCAGGCGCATCACGAAGTTGTCGACGGTGCGGGTCGAGTTGCTGCCCGAGACCGACCAGACGTCTTCGAGCAGCTGCTCGCGGCTGAGGGCGCGGCCGGGCCGATCGGCGAAATAGCGCAGCAGCTCCAGCTCGAGGGCGGTGAGCGCCACCGGCTGCCCGTCCATCCAGGCTTCGTGGGCCGCGAAGTCGACCTCCGCCGCGCCGAAGCGCAGGGTCTCGGGGGCCACCGGCGGCTTGCTCTCGGCCCAGCGGGCGCGGCGCAGCAGGGCGCCGACCCGGGCCCGCAGCTCGGCGAGTTCGAAGGGCTTGGGCAGATAGTCGTCGGCCCCCGACTGCAGGCCGGCGATGCGGTCGCCGGTCTCGCCCATCGCGGTGAGCATCAAGACCGGGGTCAGATCGCCCCGCGCGCGCATCGCGCGGCACAGATCCATACCATCGGCGTCGGGCAGCATGACATCGAGCACGATCAGATCGAAGGCATCGCTGGCCAGCGCCGCCCGCGCCCGCGCGCCGTCCGGGGCCACGTCGACCCGAAAGCCGTCGAGCTCGAGGTTGAGCCGAACGACCCGGGCGAGGTGGTCTTCGTCTTCGACGATCAGGATGCGCCGGGCGCTCATGGCTCGATCTCCGCAGATGGCATGCCTGATGACACCTCAGATGGCACCCAGCATGGCACAACTGGCATACATGGCATATATGGCATCGCATGGATAGCATCCGATGGCATACACATGGGATGCGGCGCCCCCCCGCTCACAGGGCCGCCGATCGGTCGTGGCCCGTCGCCCGCGGCCAGCGCACGGTCACCGTGGTGCCGTGGCCCACGCCGGGGCTGTCGATGCTCAGCCGCCCGCGGTTGCGCCGCACCAGCGCGGCGGCCACCGTCAGGCCGAGGCCGGTGCCGTGGCGGGCGCGCACCGCGTCGGCGTCGCCCCGGGTGAAGCGTTGAAGGATGCGCCGCTGCTCGCTGCGATCGATGCCGATGCCATGATCACTGACGGTCAGCAAGACATCTTCGCCGACGGCCGTGCCGGCCACCCGCACCCGCACCGGCGGGTCGGAGTACTTCACCGCGTTGTCGATCAGGTTGACGACCACTGTCTCGAGGGCCTGCGGATCGCCCACCACCCGGCAGTCGGCGTCCACGTCGACGATGATGGCTTCGGCCGGCGCGGCGTGGCGCCGACGGACCCGCTCGACCGAGCGCCGGACGGGCCCGGCGAGCTCGATGTCGCCTTCGGAGCGCCCGAAGCCCTCGTCGGCGAGGCGCCCGGCGGCGAGCACGTCGTCGATCAGGCCCGAGAGCCGCTCGATGTCGCGGCCCATCATCTGCACCAGCTCCTGTTGCTGGGCGGGCCGCAGCTCGGGGCGTTCGAGGGTCTCGGCGCAGGCCTTGAGCGAGGCGAGCGGGCTCTTGAGCTCGTGGGTCATCGCGTCGAGGAAGACGCCCTGGCGGCGGACCTCACGGGCCGTGAGGCTGAGCCGCAAGGCCAGCGCGCCGAGCACGACGCCGACGCCGGCCAGGCCGATGATGCCCAGGACCAGCAGCCAGGTGGCGTCGGTATAGTAGACGACCAGCAGGATCCAGCCGACGAGCAGCGCGATCGTCACCGCGACGGCGAGGCCGGTGGCGGTGTAGTCGATCCAGTGGCGGTGGCGGCGGGTGACCATCGGCGGGACGGTGCCACGACGGCCGGCCGAACGCCAGGGGGCGCTGGATGGGGGCGCGACGACGGGCGTGCGGCCCCGCCGGGGCTGGATCAGGCGTGTCCGACGCGCCGAGCCGCCGGCGGAAGCAAGCGCACCGCGGCGTCGGGCCGGTCGATGCGCGCCTCGAGATCGGGGCGCGGACGCGGCAGATCGCGCAGCAGACGCCGCGGGCGGTCGCGGCGGCCGCGCAGCAGATCGTGGTGGATGACGGTCTCGAGCAGGGTCTGCATGCCGTCGAGCGCGACCGGGTTCTCCGGCCAGGCGGCGAGGGCCTCGCGCAGCGTATGCCGGGTCTCGGCGAACTGCTCGGTGATGCGCTCGGGGGTCTGCTCGGCGGCGATCAGTCGGCGCAGCGTGAGCAGCCCGCGCAGCCCTTCGCCGGCGCGGCGGGCCGAGCGCAGCTCGCCGTCGACCGACTCGATGGCGCGCCGCAGGAGGCGCACCGATCCGAAGCGGTCGCCCGGGCGCCGGGCCATGGCCCGATGGCAGATCGCGGCCAGCCCGGGCGGCACGTCGGCGCTGTAGGCCGGCGGCTCGCTGCGCAGGATCGAGCGCAGCCGGTCGGCGACGGCGCGATCGACGTGCGGCGGCCGGCCGGTCAACAGCATGTGCAGGCAGGTGCCGAGCTGGTAGACGTCGGTGCGGGCGCCGATGAGCCGATGCCGGGTATCGAGCATCTCGGGGGCCGCGTGGCCGGTGGTGCCGGCGAAGCGGTCGATGTCGAGGGCCCGCGGCAGCTCGGGGTGCTGCGCGTCGAGGGCCGCGGCGAGGCCCCAGTCCATGAGGTAGACCTCGCCGCGGTGCCCGATCATCACGTTCCCCGGCTTGATGTCGCGGTGCATGATGCCCCGGCCATGGGCGTGCTCGACGATTCGTGCCACACGGCAGAGCACGGCGAGGTGCCAGTCGAGCGGATCGCCTTCGACCCCCTCGGGCAGAAGCAGCTCGCCGTCGGCCCCGATGAGGCTGCGCCAGGTGCGCCCTTCGATCCGCTGCATGTAGAGAGCGGTCCGCCCCTGCTCGTCCTGGCCCAGGTCGAGGATCGGCACGACCCCTGAACAGTTCAACCGTGCCATGACCCGCGCCTCGTTGATCAGCGCCGCCTCGCCGACTTCGCTCGTGGCCGACTTCACCGCCACCCAGCGCCCCAGGGTGACCTGCCGCGCCAGCCGAACCTCGCTCATGCCGCCGGTTCCGAGGGGATCGCCCATCTCGAACTCGGTGGCCAGCCAGGCGAAGCCGCGGGGCTGTGGTCGGTCGGCGGTGGTGCTGGGGTCGGGCATCGCGCGGGCTCCTGTTTTGGATGCGCACGCTACGATTCACGGATCGTGCCAGCCGCGGCGCTGCATGCTGCGGCGGAGCCTGTCTCGGGTTGAGACACTGCGTATCAGGCGTGGTCTCGCGTCTCAGCGGCCCGGTTGCGGCTGGAGACCCCGCACGAAGTCGACCGCGGCGCCGACCACGCGCGCGGTGCGGCTCGGGGCCATGATCCGCCCCGCCAGGACGTGATTGCCGCGCTCGACGTCGTCGGTGAGCACCAGCCGCTGTCGCGTGGGCCGGGCGTCGAGCCAGGCCGCGATCTGCGCCGGATCGACGACCTGATCCCGGCTGGTCCAGATGGCCAGGGTCGGCAGGTCGGGGTGTTCGGCCGGCAGCGCGACGACGTGCTCGACGAGCGCCTGCACCGACGCCAGCGCCGCCGGCGGGTGGGCGGTCGTCCAGAACTTCGCCTGCAGCGGGTTGGCCGGCTCCCAGCTGTAGGTGTCGCCGACGACCCACTCGGTGATGCCGACGCCCCACGGCAGCGTGAAGATGCCCGCTCGCGGGTCGGCGACGCCGAGGTTGGGCGCCAGCAGCACCAGCGCCTCGGGCTGGGCGCGCACGATCGTGCGCCGGGCCGGGTCGGCCAGCCAATGGGTGAGCCAGATCGCCAGGGTGCCGCCGGTCGAGCAGCCGATGAGGATGACCTTCTCGCCGATGCGCTCGCCGATGGCCATCGCCTCGAGCGTATCCTCCATCCAGTGATGGGGCAGCGCCTCGCCCAGCGCCGCGCCGGGGCGGCCGTGACCCCGCAGGCGGGTCAGGAAGAGGTTGGCGCCGAGAGCCGCGGCGATGTCTTCGGGCACCGGCGAGAGCTCCTGCCGCGTCGCCGAGAAGCCGTGCAGGTAGACCACCGACAGCGGCGTGCGCGCCGGCGCTGCGGGGTTGGCCCAGACGATCGTCTTCTCGGTCTCGGGCGTGAGGTCGTCGAAGCGGGCCTCGCGCTCGGCGAGCCAGCCGTCCAGCGCCGCGAGCGCTTCGGGCGGCGGGTCGATGGCGCCCATTCGACCCGCGTCGGCGGTCACCCGCGGGCCCAGCGCGAAGCCGACCGCGGCGATGAGCGCGATGGCCAGCGCGACGAGGCCGGCGCGTTTGAGTCGGGTCATCGGGGGTCTCCTGCGGCGGGGTTCGCGGCTGGCTCGCCGAGGAACTGCACCGCGCGCGCGGCGAGTCGGGCGGTGCGCTGCGGGGCGCAGATGTCGCCGACGAGCACGTGGTCGTCGGCGGGCCCGTCGTCTTCGACGACGATCGCGCTGCGGTTGTCGGCGGCGTCGACCCAGGCGACGATGGCGTCCGGGTCGAGCACGGTGTCCAGCGGCGAGTAGAAGACCAGCGTCGGCGCGGCGATCGCGTCGGGCGGCAACTCGGCGACCGCGTCGACCAGCGCCATCATCGTCAGCAAGGCCCGGGTGGGATAGCGCCAGGTCCAGAACCGGCGGCGCTCGGCGGTCTGCGGCGTCCACTCGCGGATCGGGCCGACCGTGGCTTCGGCGATCTGCAGGCCCCACGGTCCGGTGAGCAACGCGCCGCGCGGATCGGCGATGCCCAGGTTCGGCGAGACCAGCACCAGGCGATCGACGACGCCGTCGGCTTCGGGGCGCGCGGCCAGCCAGATGGCGAGGCTGCCGCCGGTGGAGGTGCCCACGAGCGCGACCTTCTCCCCGATGGTGCGGCCGATGGCGAGCGCCTGCAGCGCGTCGGCGTACCACTGCTCGACCGAGGCCTGCGCCAGCGGCTCGCCGCCGCGGCCATGGCCCCGCAGGCGCACCTGATAGAGGTTGGCCCCCAGCTCGGCGGCGATCGTCTCGGCGAAAGGCGACGTCTCGGGCGGCGTGGCCGAGAAGCCGTGGAACTGCACGATCGCGAGCGGCGTCCGCTGCGGGTTGGTGGGATCGGCCCAGACGATCCGCGCCTCGGCGCCGGGGGTCAGGTCGTCGAACGCGGCTTCGCGGGCCGCGAGCCAGCCGTGCAGCGCGGTGAGGGACGGCGGCGCGTCGAAGTCTTCGGGCGGGCCGACCTCGAGCCGTGGGCCCAGCAGGAAGCCGCCGACGAGCAGCAGGAGGGTGACGAGCAGAATCGAGCCGACGCGCTTCATGGCAGCTCCGGGCCGGGCGCGGTCACGATACACCGCCGGGGCCCGGACCGCGACCGCCGCCCGCGTGGCTCAGCCGGGCGCGTAGAGGTGGTGCACGTAATCCTGCACCTGGCGGTCGCTGTGGAAGTTGGGGGTCACGGTGCGGATGGCGTTCTTCATCATCGCCAGCCAGCGCCGCGGCAGGCCGGCCGCGTCGCGCTCGTAGTACAGCGGGATGACGTCGCGCTCGAGCCGCAGATAGAGGCTGTCGGCGTCGGCGGCGTCCTGCGCCTCGACCGAGGGGTAGCTGCGCGGCTCGCCGATGGTCCAGCCGTTGTGGCCGCTGTAGCCCTCGGGCCACCAGCCGTCGAGGATCGACAGGTTGAGGCCGCCGTTCATCGACACCTTCATGCCGCTGGTGCCGCTGGCTTCCTTCGGGCGCCGCGGGTTGTTGAGCCAGACGTCGACCCCTTGCACCAACGCCCGGCCCAGCTCGATGTCGTAGTCTTCGATGAGCAGCACCCGCCCCATCAGCGCCGGGTGGTGGCTGGCCTTGTAGACGTTCTGCACCAGCTGTTGGCCCTTGACGTCGGCCGGGTGGGCCTTGCCCGCGTACAGGATCTGCACCGGGCCGGCGGCCTTGTCGAGGATGGCCAGCAGGCGCTCCATGTCGCTGAAGATGAGATCGGCCCGCTTGTAGGGTGCGAAGCGGCGGGCGAAGCCGATGGTGAGCACGTCGGCTTCGAGGCGGTCGGCCCACGGCTCGAGCCCGAAGCGCTCGCGGCGGGCGGCCTCGCGGCGGCGAGCCAGATCGAAGAGCGTCTGCTTGCCCACGTGATGCGCGGCCCAGATCGCGTCGTCGGGCACGCCATCGACGGCGGCCCAGACCGGGTGGGTCGCCGGGCGGTCGCGCCAGCCAGCCGACAGGTGCTCGTCGAGCACGACGGTCAGCGCGTCGCCCTGCCAGCTCGGCGCGTGCACCCCGTTGGTCACGTGGGTGATCGGCACCTCGTCCTCGGGCGTACCGGGCCAGAAGCGGCCGAACATCTGCCGCGAGACGACCCCGTGCAGGGCCGCGACGCCGTTGAGGTGGGTGCAGGTGTGCATGGCGAGCAGGGTCATGTTGAACGGGCCGTGGTGGGCGCCATCGCCGCTCCAGCGGCCGAGGGCCAGCAGGCCGGGCCCGTCGAGGCCGACCCCGTCGGCGAACCACTTCAGGTGGGACCACGCCATCGCCGGATCGAAGCGGTCGTGGCCCGCCTCGACCGGGGTGTGGGTGGTGAAGACGCTGTTGTCGCGGATGCGCTCGATGGCCGCGGGCACCGAGTCGGCCTCGCCAGCGGCCATCAGCTCGCGGATGCGCTCGAGGTTGAGGAACGACGAGTGGCCTTCGTTGAGGTGCCACACCGTCGGCTGCAGCCCCATCGCCCGGATCGCCCGCACGCCGCCGACGCCGAGCACGAGCTCCTGCTTGATGCGCGTCTCGTGGCCGCCGCCGTAGAGCTGCGCGGTGATGCCCCGCAGGTGCTCGGGGTTCTCTTCGAGGTCGGTGTCGAGCAGGTAGAGATCGACCCGGCCGACGCGCACCCGCCAGACCTGCACCTGGCAGATCTCGTCGAGGATCGGCACCTCGACCCGGGTCGGGCGCCCGCCGGGGCCGGTCACCGGGCGGCAGACGAGCCGGTCGAAGTCGTAATCGACGTAGCGCGGCACCTGCCGACCGTCGGCGTCGACGTGCTGCCGCACGTAGCCGTTGCGATACAGCAGGCCCACGGCGACGAACGGCAGCCCGATGTCGCTGGCGCTCTTGACGTGGTCGCCGCTGAGGATGCCCAGCCCGCCCGAATAGTTGGGCAGCGACTCGTGGATGCCGTACTCGGCGGAGAAGTACGCCAGCAGGCCGCGGATCGGGCGGCCGGCGCGATCGTGCCAGGTGTCGCGATCGCCCAGGTAGCGCTCGCGGCGGGCCTCCAGATCGGCGAGGGCTTCGCCGAGTGCCGGATCGGCGGCGAAGCGCGCGGCGAAGGTCTTCGGCGCGCCGTCGGCCAGCAGCGCGACGGGGTTGTGCGCGGTCGCCAGCCAGCCCTCGGGGTCGAGCGCGCTCCAGAAGTCGGCGCCGCCGGCCTGCCAGCTCCACCACAGATCGCCGGCCAGGGCCTGCAGACGGGCGAAGAGAATCTCGGCATCCGGGCCTTTGGCGGCCTTCGACTTGCGCTTCACGGCGACCCTCCGGGCAGGGGTGACTCAGAAGTGAGAGTCTGCCGGATCGGGCGGCCGTCGACAACCCCGGCGGACGGCGGTAGGCTGGCGCCGTTCGCGCGGTCGACCGCGCGGCAGTCTGCCATCGGCCCCGCGGCCTCTTCGCGGCGGGGCGCCGGTCCGGAGGTCGGCCGTGGTCGCGCTCTTGTTCACCGTCGCCGTCGGCCCCGATCGCCCCCGGGGCGAGGTGCCGGCCCGGGTCTCGCTGCGCGGGGCCGCCCAGGCCCCGGCGCTGGGTCGGCTCTGCGAGCGCTTCGCGGTCCGCCCGACCTGGCTGCTCACGTGGCCGGTGGTGCATCGCCCCGAGGGTCAGTACTTCGGCGACGCCTGGGATCGCGGCGCCTGCGAGGTGGGGGTCTGCCTCGAGCCGTGGAATACGCCGCCCTTCGAGGCCAACGAAGATCGCCTCGTGCCCCACCCGCCGAGCGCGGTGCCGGCGTCGGCGGTTCAAGCCAAGCTCGAGACGCTCACCACCAGCGTGGAGGCCCGCTTCGGGCAGGCGCCGCGCTGCCACAAGGCGGCCGGCGGCGGCCTCGACGGGCCGGCGCTGCAGGCGCTCGAGCGGCGGGGCTATCTGGCCGATCTGAGCGTGCTGCCCCTCTTCGACGGCCGCCACGAAGGCGGCGTGGACTGGCGCACGGCGCCGGCGGTGCCCTACTTCCCCGATCGCCAGCGGCCGGGGCGGCGCGGCTCGAGCCCGGTGCTCGAGATCCCGGTGACCAGCGGCTTCGACCAGTCGATGCCGCAGTCGGTCGCGCGCACGCTGATCAAGGTGCCGGGGCTGGCGTCGGGCCTGATCGATCGGGTCGCCCGCAGCGTCTCGGCCCCCGTGCCGCGGCTGGTGACCCTCGACCCGGCGGTGACCGATCTCGGCGCGATGCAGCGGCTCGCCGAGGCGGCCATTCAGCGGGCGGCGCCCTGCCTGCATCTGACGGTGCGGCTCGAGGCGCTGACCCCGGGCTGCTCGGGCACCTGCCCCGACGCCGAGGCCGCCGGCGTGACCCGCGACCGCATCGAGGGCTTTCTGCGCTTCGCCGTCGACAGCCTGCGGGCCGAGCCGATGACCGTCGGCGCGTTCGTCGAGCGGCACCTCGCGTTCGACGGGGCGGGCAAGGGCCCGGCGCCGACCGGATGAGGCGCCCCTTGTGATCGCTCAGACGGCCCCTTAAAGTCCGCCCGACCGCACGTTACGTCCGCCCGCCGCCGCCCGCCGGGAGCCCGCGATGTCCTATTGCACGAGCGAGATCGAGCACGCTTACGGCGCGGGGGTGCACATCCTCGACGAGCCGTATCTGACCACGCAACTCGCCCGCCTGTGCAGCCCCGCGGTGCACCAGCCGGTATTCAACCAGCTCATCCGCGAGCTGTACACCAGCCTGATCCGGGTGGTGATCAACGCCGAGTTCCCCCGGGCGACGGTCGAGATGAAGACCCGGATGGCCGAGCACACCCCGCGAGGGGTCTTTCGCGGTGAGATCGTCGAGCGGGCGACGCCGACGGTGGTGGTCGACATCGCCCGCGCGGGCATTCTGCCCAGCCAGGTGTGCTACGACACACTCAACGGCATCCTCGATCCGGCGGCGGTCCGGCAGGATCACCTGATCATGGCCCGCACCACCGACGCGGCGCATCAGGTGACCGGGGCCTCGATCGCCGGCAGCAAGATCGGCGGGTCCATCGACGGCTGCATCCTGCTGCTGCCCGATCCGATGGGCGCGACGGGCAACAGCCTCGCCACGGCGATCGAGAAGTACCTCGAAGCCGGCCTGGGCACGCCGTCGCACATCATCACGCTCAACCTCATCGTCACCCCGGAGTTCGTGCGCCGGCTCCAGGCGGTCGCGGCACCGGTGACGATCTACGCGCTGCGGCTCGATCGAGGCATGTCCTCCGCCGCGGCGCTGGCGAGCGTGCCCGGGGCCCGCTGGGACGAGGAGTCGGGCCTCAACGAGACGCAATACATCGTGCCGGGCGGCGGTGGCTTCGGTGAACTGATGAACAACAGCTGGGTGTGAAGACGATGCCGTTCTACGACGAGAAGAGCCTCGAGGTCATGATCGACGCCGAGCGCCTGCAGGCGCGCATCGCCGAGCTCGGCGCCGAGATCAGCGCCGCCTATCGCGGCCGGGGCGAGGTGGTGCTGGTGGGCGTGCTCAAGGGCAGCTTCGTCTTCCTCGCCGACCTCGCGCGGGCGATCGACCTGCCGGTGGACATCGACTTCCTCGGGGTGTCGAGCTACGGCGACGCGCAGGAGACCAGCGGCGTCGTGCGGCTGACCCGCGACCTGTCGCGGCCCATCGAGGGCAAGCACGTCATCGTCGTCGAAGACATCGTCGACACCGGCCTCACGATGCAGTACCTGCTCGAGATGTTCGCCACCCGCAAGCCGGCGAGCATCGAGGTCGCGTCGCTGCTGCACAAGCCGGCGCGGGCCAAGGTCGAGGTGCCGATCCACTATCTGGGCTTCACCATCGACGACGAGTTCGTCGTGGGCTACGGCCTCGACATGGGCGGCAAGTTGCGCAACCTGCCCTTCATCGCCGTCAACCGGGCCGACGGGCAGCCCTGGTAGGCCCTGCCGCGGCCGAGCCGCCCGGATCGATCAGCCCGGATCGATCAGCCCGGAGCCATCAGCCCGGCTCCAGCAGCTGACGGGCGAGGGCCATCGCCTCCTTGGCGGCCTCGGCGTTGCCGTTTCGGGCGAGCAGCCGCGCCAGATTCAGCCAGAAGCGCGGATCGCGGCAGCCCAGGTTCACCGCCCGCTCGTACCAGCGCAGGGCCTCGGCGTCTTCGCCGGCCTGCTCGGCGATGCCGCCCACCGCGCAGACCACGTCCATCCGCTCGCCGAGCGCCGGGTGGGCCTGCACCAGCCCCGTCAAGAGATCGTAGGCCCCCTGCAGATCGCCGGCGGACGCGATCTGGCCCGCCGCCTGCACCGCCACCTCCCCTTCGCCGGGCCTCAGCTCGACATAGCGCCGGGTGAAATCCGCCAGCGGGCCGAGGTCGCCGATACGCGAGGCCAGCTCTACGAGCCGGGCGGCCACGGCCACCCGATCGGGGTGCGCCTCGGGCAGCGTATCGCTCACCGCCCGATAGGCGGCATAGGCCTGCGTATCTTCGCCCCGCTCGAACGCCAGATCGCCGCGGGCCTTGCGCGCCTTCCACTCGCCGATGCTGCGATCGTGCATCCCGATGAGGCCATAGCCCTTCACCGGCGCATCCGCCGCCCGATCGAGCAGCGCCGCGGCCTCGTCGAGCGCGCCCGCCGCCGCCTGAGCCAGCCCCAGGTGGTAGGCCAGATCGGGGTTGTCGCCGAAGCGCGCCCGCCCGCGCTCGCCGAACGCGACGGCGACGGCGATCCGCCCCGCGTCGAGGTGCCCGCGCACCAGCCCGACGTAGCTGTAGGGCACCGGCACCTGGCGCACGCCCATGCCGTAGCGGCTCGGATCCCGCTCGAAGAGATCGACCACCCGCTCGAAGGCGTCGAGCGCCTGGGTCAGCCGCTTGGCGATCCAATGCTGCGAGGCCAGATAGAACCAGGTCATCAGGTGCTCGGGATCCTCCGCCAGCCGGGCTTCGAGCAGCTTGATGTTGCGGTCGTCCTTGGCCTTCTCGCGCATGACCGCCGGATCGGCGCCGAAGTGGTCGAGCTCGATGTCGAGCCGATAGTCGGTCGCCACGTCGGTGCGCCCGCGGGCCACCTCTTCGTGCACCCGCCCCTCGAAGCGCATGTCGGGTCGGTTGGGGAAGATGCGCCCCGAGAAGCCGTCGCCGATGAAGACCCCTTCGCGGGTCAGGTTGCGGATGCGCACGCAGATCACCCGCGGCACCGGATCGTCGCGGAACTCCTCCATGACCGCGCGGATCGCCGAGCGCGACTTCGCGGTGACCCGCTCGTCGGCGTCGAGGGCCAGGATCCAGTCGGCGGTCGCGTGCTCGAGCGAGGCGTTGCGCGCCGCGGAGAAGTCGCCGACCCACGGGAAGAACTCGACCCGGGCGCCGGCGGCGCGGGCCAGCTCGACCGTCGCGTCGGTCGAGCCGGTATCGACGACGATGATCTCGTCGGCGAGGCCGGCCACCGACGCGACGGCGTCGGCGATGAAGGCCGCCTCGTCCTTGGCGATCATGCACATGGCCAACGTCGGCGCCGGGCGCCGGGCCGCGTCGGCGAGCACCCGATCGATCACCACGCGGGCCGGCGCCGGCCGACTGCGCGCCCGATGCTGCCGGACCCGCGCCCGGCTCTCGGCGGCGTTGGGATAGTCCGGATCGAGCGCCAGCAGCCCGTCGTAGACCCGCTCGGCGGCGCGAAAATGCCCCTTCTCGGTGAGGCAGACCGCCAACAGGTTGAGCAGGTGGCTCGATCGCGGCCAGCGGGGCAATGCTTCGAGCAGCAGCCCCAGCGCCCGCTCGACGGCGCCGGTGCGATGCAGCGCGAGGGCCTCGTGGGCCACCAGCGTGCGGCTGTCGGGGTCGAGGCGGCGGGCGGTCTGCCAGCGGGCGAGGGCCGCGCGGGGGTCGGGCTCGGCGAGGGCCAGGCTCTTGTGATACTCGGCCGACTGCACGTCGGTCACCGGCGCGATGCGGATCGGCATGGGGCAGAATCTAACCCGGTGGCGGGCTCTGGTCGAGCCCCGCGGGCTCGCGCGGTCGGGGGGCCGATGTAGGTATGCGCCGCGGCCGGACCGCCGTCGAGTCAATGGTGGCGGGGGATGGCCGAGGGGGTTATGCTCGCTGCCTGAATCCGTCCGACGAGCCCGAAGGTCCGCGGTGCATCGACCCACCCCGTTCGGCAAATACATCCTGCTCGAGCGCATCAGCGTCGGCGGGATGGCCGAGGTGTTCAAAGGCAAGAGCTTCGGGGTCGAGGGCTTCGCCCGCTCGGTCGCGATCAAGCGCATCCTGCCGCATCTGGCCGAGGATCCGCGCTTCGTCGAGATGTTCATCAACGAGGCGAAGGTGGCGGTGCAGCTCTCGCACGCCAACATCGCCCAGGTGTACGAGCTCGGCCGCTTCGAAGACGACCACTACATCGCCATGGAGTACGTCGCCGGCAAGGACCTCTTGTCGATGCACCAGTACACCAAGAAGACCGGCGATCGGCTGCCGGTGCAGCTGGCGGTCTACATCGGTTCGCGGGTCGCCGAGGGGCTGGGCTACGCGCACCGCAAGACGGGCAACGACGGCCGCCCGCTGGGCATCATCCACCGCGACATCTCGCCGCAGAACGTGCTCATCAGCTACGAGGGCGCGGTCAAGCTCATCGACTTCGGCATCGCCAAGGCCGCGATCCACTCCAGCCATCAGACCCAGGCCGGCGTGCTCAAGGGCAAGTACGGCTACATGTCGCCGGAGCAGATCTCGGGCAAGCCGCTCGATCAGCGCTCCGACATCTTCGCCCTCGGCACCGTGCTGCACGAGATGCTCACCGGCGAGCGCCTGTTCGCCGGGGAGAACGACTTCCTGACGCTGGAGAAGGTGCGCGCCGCCAAGGCCGACCCGCCGAGCCGCTTCAACCCCGACGTGCCGCCGCAGCTGGACCAGATCCTGATGCGGGCACTGGCCCGGGAGCCGTCGGATCGCTACCAGAGCGCGACGCAGTTCGCCGATGACCTCGGCCGCTTCCTGCACATGTCGGGGGCCGGGCTGTCGAGCAAGGCGCTCAAGTCGTGGATGCGCACCCGCTTCGCCGGCGACATCGCCAACGAAGAGGGCAAGGACGAGCAGTTCGCCCGGCTGACGCTCACCGACGAGGGCGACCTGCTCGAGGTGGCCCAGAACGAAGAGGACGCCACCGCGCTGTGGGATCCCCTCTCGGAAGACATGCTGCCCGAGGGCATGCACTTCGAGAAGGAGGAGCCCAAGCCGCGCATGGTCTCGATCGTGCGCCGCGACTTCGGCCCCGCCAAGCCCCCCGAGCCCGAGCTGGACGAGTCGCTGACCGCGCCGTCGCCGGTCTCGTCGATGGACCTGCCGCCGATCGGCGGCGGCATGCCACAAGCGACCGAACCCAGCCCGGCGATCGTGCCTCAGCGCCAGGTCCAGACCTTCGGACACAGCGACCCGACGGGCATCGCGCCGCGCGAGCCGGCCGAGATCCGCACGACGACCACCCTGCCCCATGGCGGCCGTGGTCGAGGCCGCGATCTGCTCAAGATCCTGCTGACCCTGGTCATCGCCGGCGCCTGCGGGCTCGGGGTCTACATCTACATGACCGACAGCGACGCGCCCTCCACCGGGCGGGTGCGCATCGAGGTCACGCCGAGCGACCAGCTGACCGTCGCCCTCGACGGCGAGGCGCTCGACGCCACCGAGAGCCCGATCGACCTGGGTGAAGTGGCCGTCGGCAGCTATACGCTGGCCATCGAACGGGACGGCTTCGCCGCCGTCGAGCGCAGCTTCGAAGTCGGCCCGGGCGAAGATCGGCAGATCGCCATCGCGCTCAAGGTGGCGAGTGACTCCCCCGCCCTGTTGAAGCTGAGCCTCGACCCCCAGATCGAGGGCGCGCGCATCACCGTCGACGGCAAAGCGGCCGACGGCGCCAAGCTGGGCTCGGGGCTCGAGGTGGCCAGCGGCCGGGCGATCGCGATCCGGGTCGCGCGCAAGGGCTTCGAGACCCTCGAGACGACCGTGACCCTCAAGCCGGGCGAGACCCGCAGCGAGACGCTGAAGCTCGAAGCCACCCGGGCCTCGATGCTCATCGACTCCAATCCGCCGGCGACGGTCTACATCGACGACCGCCGCGTCGGCCGGACCAGTCTGACCGTCGACGGCCTCGACCCGACCGTCGAGCACGCGGTGCGGCTCGAGGCGCGCGGATTCAAGCCCTACGAGACCAAGGTGCGCTTCGAAGGGGACGCCCGCTTCGAGCAGCTCAGCATCGAGCTGGAGCGCTGACGCCGCCCGACGGGCTCACGCCAGCGCCGCCCGCAGGCCGTCGATGAGCATCTGCACCGCCACGGCCACCAGCACCATGCCCATCAGCCGCTCGATGGCCACCAGACCCCGCTTGCCCAGGCGCCGATAGAGCGCCGGCGCCGCCATCAGGATCAGCGCGGTCGCCCCCCACGCCAGCAGCAGCGCCAGCAGCGGACCCCCGATCTGCTCCGGCCGCTCGGGGTGCAGCATCAGCAGCGTCGCCAGCACCGACGGCCCGGCGATGAGCGGGATCGCGAGGGGCACGATCATCGGCTCGCCGCCGGGCACATCGCCCATCAGGCCGCCGACGGGCGGGAAGATCATGCGCAGCGCGATGAGGAAGAGCACCACGCCGCCGGCCAGCGACAGCGCGGTCGCGCTGAGCCCGAGCACGCCCATCAGGCTCGGGCCGACGAAGAGAAACAGCAGCATCACCCCCAAGGCCACCGCCAGCTCGCGGACGAGCACCCGTCGGCGGCGCCCGGCCGGCACCTCGTCGAGCACCGAGAGGAACACCGGCACGTTGCCGAGCGGGTCCATGATCAGAAACAGGGTCAACGCCGCGGTCATGGTCGACATCGCGCACCTCCTTCCGCTGTCGGATGTCGCTGGGCCAGATGGGGCAGACAGCGCCCCGGCCCGGCGTCAAGGTGCGCCAGCATCGCGGCTGGGCTCATCTCAATCGGTGTGAATCGGTCTCGATCGGGCGATGGAGAGGCTGAATCGGGCGGGCGGCAGACGAACGGGCGGGCGGGCCGTCAGGGGTTCGCGTGGCGATCGGCCACATAGGCCTTGCTCAGCGTCTCGAAGAGCCCGGGCACGGCGGTGGCGAGCCTGGCGCCGTCGATCGCGTTGGCCCGCATGCAGACGGTGCCCCAGCCGGGGTTGGCCAGCAGAATACGCTTACTGCCGCGGACCATCACGATGTCGCCCGCTTCGAGATGCCCCTCGAACTGACGATGAGCGTCGTCACAGCGGAAGCGCTTGTTGGCGTGAAAGACCTTCGCCCGCAACGCCTCGACCTGCTTCGGATCGACGTCCCCGCGCCGCACCCGGCTGCATTCCTGCTTCGCCGCGTGGTCGATCA
This sequence comes from bacterium, assembly GCA_030427205.1. Taxonomy (GTDB): domain Bacteria; phylum Myxococcota_A; class Bradymonadia; order UBA7976; family UBA1532; genus JACKDM01. The sequence continues at coordinate 47,276 of JAUHXC010000030.1, forward strand.
GCGCGCCCAGCACGGGATCTTGGCGCCCCAGCGTCAACTTCACGGCGCTGCCGTCGGCCCGGGTCAGATTCAGGCTGCCGCCGGGGGCCGTCGAGCGGAAACGCTCGCCGAGCGCCTCGTGGGTCGCGACCTTCTGCCCGTCGACCGCGGTGATGTGCTGACCCACCTTCAGCCCCGCGCGATCCGCCGGGCCACCGGCCGAGACCGCGTCGATCCGGACGCCGGCGTCGCGGGTCGAGAAGCTGATGCCGACCCAGCTGTCCTTCGAGGTCAACCCGTCGAGCAGCGCGGCGCGATCGAGCCAGGGCGGGGCGCCCAGATCGTGAAAGGTGAACTCGATGGGGCACGGATCCCCGGCCACGGCCGGCGAGGTGACCCCGAGGGCCAGCGCCGCGGCCACGAGCAGAGTGTGTGAGAGCGTACGGAAAACAGACATGCGGTCTCCTCGGGCGATGGTCGACTGTCGGCCAGTCCGCCCCGGAGGGCAAGGGGCACGCCGCACGATCACCGCTCGGGGCGTGCACCGCGGCCGCCCGTGAGGAATACCAAAAAAAGAAGAAACACTCGCCGGCCGCCGCCCGTACCCCCAGACGAGCCGACGTCACCTCTCCCCTCTCCTCCTCCGACGTCGGCCGGCCCGTCGGTTCGGTTGCGGTCCTCCCCCCGCGTCCGGATCGGCGGGCGTCCCTTCTCTTCTTCGTCGTCGATCCAGGTGCGTTCGCCGCCGATCCGCGCGCCGCCGGGCGCCTCGATCCGGGCGCGGCAGCTCGCCGGAGACGGCCAGCGCAGCCCGTCAACGGTTCACCGCGACGCGTTCTCTATCGTGAACGGTTCAACCGTGTATCGCCCGCCGTCACCCAAAGAGCCCCCGAATTCCCGCGAACGGCCGAACTGCGGTTCTGGCACGGCTTTTGTAATCAGCGCCGCGACACACCGACTCGTAGATTTGCCTATCGTGGGGCTTTCTGCGATACATTCGTGCCGACCGTGACTGAACGTCACGACGCATATAGGTAACTCGGGGGGATCGACGATGAGGACAGACACCACGCGCCGGGTGAACCGCGCCCGGTGGGCGAGAGCCAGCTTCGTATGCGCGGCGCTCGCCGCATGGCTCATGCCGGCGGGGCCGGCCGATGCGCAGCTCGACTTCGAGGTCGTCAGCGTGCCCTGGGTGGGCACGGCGCCGTCGGTGCCGCACGATGGGGTCGCCGGCGAGCCGCACTATCTGCAGGCCGTCGCCCGCAACTGCGCGCTCGGCATCGAGTACCGCTGGGACTTCGACGGCAACGGCATCTACGACATGGACTGGGCCGCCGCCCCCAACCGGTGGAACCTCGGCACGCAGTTCACCTACGACGGCCTCGAAGAGACCCGGCTGTTCATCGCCCGGGTCGAGGGCCGCTGCGGCGGCGCCGAGGGCCCGACGGCGACCGCCGACTTCCCCGTGCGCATGCACGTCGATCCGACCCGCGGCATCCGCATCAACCGCTCGATTTCGAACGGGCTGTGGTGGGGTCACATCAGCCTGGCCCGCAACGAGGTCACCCGCACGGCCAGCTTCGGCAACGCCGGCGGCAACTGGGCCGACACCGCCCTGCTGGCCCAAGCGATGATGAACCGCGGCCACAAGCACGGCGTCGACCCGGGCACCGACCCCTATATCGAGAGCGCCTTGTGGATGCTGCACTACGTGCTGCAGCACTACGTCACCCTCGCCGCCCCCGGCCTGCAGGCGGGTGAGGACCCCGACGTCAACGGCAACGGCATCGTGCTCGAGGCCGACGAGGGCGGGGTGCACGGCGGGGCCAACTACGTCGGCGGCGGCGCGCTCGAGGCCATCGCCAGCTGGCCGAACCAGGACTACATGATCCCCGCGGACATCGGCGCGCCGGTGAACGTGGCCGGTCGGCGGCTGGGCGACGTCGTGCAGGACGCCGCCGAGTTCTACATGTACAGCCAGACCGACATCGCCTTCGAAGGCGGCATCGCCGGCGGCTGGGACTACGACATCAACTCGGCGGGCATCGACTCGTCGCAGGTCGGCTGGGCCGCCGTCGGCCTCTTCGCCTCCCGCGAGAGCGCCGGCGCCGACGTGCCGGGCTGGGTCACCGAGCGCCTCGAACGCGGCGTGCGCTACATGGATTACGGCCTCGCCACCGGCGGCGCCGCCACCGGCGGCTACGGCTATCGGACCCGCGGCGAGGCGGCCCGGCAGGGCAACCCGGCGCGCTCGGGGGCCATGCTCAACGCGCTGGGCTTCGCCACCGACGGCGACCGCGCGCACCCCAGCGTCGTCGCGACCGTCGACTTCATCGCCCGCGCCTTCGACAACCCGCCCGCCGATGGCTTCGGCGGCGAGATCTTCGGCAACTTCTACGCGATGTTCCAGGTCTCGAAGGGCATGCGCTCGTTCCAGCCGCCCTACGAGACCATCGGCGAGGGCGTCGACTGGTACGCCCGCACCGCCGACTGGCTGATCGAGAACCAGAACGCCGACGGCAGCTGGCTCACGGCCGTGCGCTGGACGAACAACCGGCACATCACCCACTCGCTGGGTCTGCTGGTGCTCATCCCGACGCTGTTCGAGGCGCCGCCCACCGCGGTCGCCCAGGCGGCCCCGACCTCGGTGGGCCCCGGCGATACGGTGACCTTCTATCACGGCGGCTCGTACGCGCTCGATCCGGCCCACCCGATCCAGACCTATCGCTGGGACTTCGTGCGCTACCCCGACGGCCTCGACCTCAACGGCGACGGCGACTTCGACGACGAGGGCGAGCACGCCCCGGAGGATCTGAACGGCGACGGCGCCGTGACCGGCGACGAGATCGTCTGGGAGGTCGAGACCGACGACGCCGACCTGCGCCCGACCTGGGCCTTCGAGGCCGAGATCGAGTTCGGCGACGTGCTCGAGTTCGAGGTCAACCTGCAGGTCGAGGACGACATCGGCCGCAAGGACGACGACCGCGAGTCGGTCGTCATCGAGGTCTCCTACGTCAACCACCCGCCGGTCGCCCTGGCCCACCCCGGCGGCAACGACCGCAGCTACCTCGGGCTGGTCGGCAACAGCGTGCGCCTCGACGGCTCGGCGAGCTTCGACCCCGACAGCGACGACGAGCCCGCCGAGGGCTTCCCCCGCGATACGCTGACCTTCGTCGGCTGGGATCTCGACGGCGACGGCACGTTCGAGACCGAGGGCGCGGTGATCGACTTCCCGATCCCCGACAACGCCATCATCGACGCGGCCATCGTGGTGCAGTTCCGGGTGTGTGACGACGGCACCTGGCTCGGGGTGCCCGACGAAGAGTGCGAGGGCGGCGACTGCTCGCTGTGCCGCACCGCCGACGCCCGCATCAACGTGACCGCCGGGCCGGACATCGTGCTCGGCGACGGCCAGACCGAGTTCACTGTGGCCGAGGGCGAGAGCCTCTCCATCGACGCCAGCGGCAGCAGCCACCCACGCGACGTCGACTTCGATCTCATCTGGTATTGCGACGACGCGCCGATCACCGCGCACGTCGACGCGCTCGGCGCCACCTTCGACGCCCGCGACATCGACGGCAAGCTCGCCGGCCCGACCGTCGAGTGCTCGGTGACGGCCATCGACATCGCCGGCGTCAGCGTCATGATCCCGTTCACGGTGACCGTCGAGAACGTGGCCCCGGAGATCACCGTGGCCGACGTGGTCGGTGACCCGATCGAAGGCGGCAGCGTCGACATCGTCGTGCGCGCCGACGACGTGCCCGGTGACGCGCCGTTCTTGCTGTACAGCGTCGACTGCGACGGCGACGGCACCTTCGAGGTGCGCAATACCCGCAACAACGTGGTGGCGTGCGCGCTCGACGACGGCCGCTACGACCCGATCGTGCAGGTCGACGACCAGGACGGCGGCGTCGACATCGCCGAGCTCGAGGGCTTCGACGTCGAGAACATCCCGCCGACCTTCGCCGACATCGAGTGCCCGGCGGTCGAAGAGGGCGAGCTGATGGTGCTGCAGATCAGCGTCAGCGACCCCGCCGACCAGGTCGCCTGCCGGCTCGGCGCCCCGCGCCCCGACCAGTCGCAGCTCGCCGCCGGCGACTGCACCCTCGTCTGGACCCCGACCTACGCCCAGGCCCTCGCCGGCCGCGTCGAGTTCAGCATCACCGCCGACGACGGCGACGGCGGCGTCACCGCCCTCGGCCTCACCTGCTTCCCGACCATTCGCGACGGCGACGGCGACGGCCTGCCCGACAGCTGGGAGGAGCGCTTCGGCACCGATCCCACCGTCGAGGACTGCGACGTCGACTACGACGCCGACGGCATGAGCAACTGCGAGGAGTTCGAGGGCGACACCCTGCCCCGGGTCTACGAAGGCCCCGGCCTGCCGAGCCTCATCGAGCCCGTCGGCGGCGTCATCGTCGACACCGCCACCCCCACCCTCGTCTCGCGCAATACCGTCGACGACCTCGGCCGCGATCTGGACTACGTCTACTGGCTCTTCGACAGCGCCGACGGCGACCCGATCCACATGTCGGACCCCGTCGCCGAGACCCCGGCTCAGACCGGCTACCCGGCCCCCGACGGCCTGCTCGAAGAGAACGCCACCTACTACTGGACCGTCGCCGCCACCAACGGCCGCGTCACCGGGCCCTCGCCCCAGCGCGCCCGCTTCGTCGTCGACGCCGTCGAAGAGCCGGCCCCCGCCCCGCGCATCATCGCGCCGGCCGACGGCGGCATGAGCCCCGACGCCATCCCGCCCATCGCGCTCACCCCGGTCACCGACCCCGACCCGGGCGACGAGCTGACGTATGAGTGCGAGGCGGCCACCGACGCCGACTTCGAAGACGTCGCCGGCACCGCCGACGGCGACGCGGTCGGCGGCCGGGTCAGCGTCGAGTTCGACGGCCTCGCCGGCGACACCACCTACTGGATCCGCTGCCGCGCCCTCGACCAGGACGGCAACCCCGGCGACTGGAGCGATCCCATTCGCTATGCCATCAACCAGGCCCCCGTCGCCGCCGTCGACCCGCCGGTGCTCGAGCTGCCCGAAGGCGGCGACGGCGTGGTGCAGTCGGCGTCGACCGATCCCGACGACGGCGAGCTGACCTACGAATGGCGCTGCCCCGAGGCCCTCGGCGTCGTCGCCGACGGCCCGACCCTCAACGTCGACGCCGCCCTCGACGGCCCCGCCGGCGGCCGCACCTTCCAGTGCCGCCTCACCGTCACCGACGCCCACGGCGCCCGCGACAGCACCGACTTCGTCGTGCGCGTGCACAACGTCGCCCCCACCGCCCAGGTCGTCTGCCCGGCGGTCGAAGAAGGCACCCCGGTGCAGATCCTCGTCGAAGGCATCGACCCCGGCGGCGACCAGATCGCCTGCAGCTGGGCGATGCCCGCCCCCGCCGCCTCGGGATTGGCCGGCTGCACCGTCGAGTGGACCCCGACCTACGCCCAGGCCATCGCCGGCGAGGTGCACTTCGCCGTGCGCCTCACCGACGACGACGGCGCCAGCACCGACGTGCCGTTCACTTGCAACCCCACCTTCCTCGACGCCGACGGCAACGGCCTGCCCGATACCTGGCAGGACGACAATGACATCGACGACCCCGAAGGCGACGACGACGGCGACGGCGTCAGCAACGGCGACGAGTGGGCCGATGGCACCGATCCCAACCACTACGACGGCCCGGCCCCGCTCTCGCTCGTCTCGCCCGTCGGCGACGAGATCGTGCAGTCCCCCACCCCCGTGCTCGTCGTCAACAACGGCACCGACGGCCTCGACCGCGCCCTGCAGTACCGCTACGCCGTCTTCGAGACCGCCGACGCCGAGGCGCCGCTCTTCGTCTCCGACCTCGTCGACGAGGGCGATGAGACCACCGCCTGGCAGGTCGCCGAAGCCCTCGCCGAGAACGGCCGCTTCTGGTGGACCGCTCAGGCCGACAACGGCGTCGCCCCCGGCCCCTGGGCCGACCGCGAGAGCTTCCGCGTCGACGAGACCGCCGAGGCCCCCGATCCGCCGACCATCCTGCGGCCGGCGAGCGGGGACGCCGTCGACGACACCCCGGTGCGGGTGACCCTGGAGAACAGCGCCGACCCCGATCCGGACCCCGAGCTGACCTATGACTGCCAGCTCGCCGTCGACGAGGCGTTCGAGCAGCAGGTGGGCGCCGGCGAGGCCGTCGAAGGCCCCGATGGCACCACTCGGGTCGACATCGAGGCGCTCGTCGGCGAGAACCAGAGCTACTGGATCCGCTGCCGCGCGACCGACGAGACCGGCCTGCAGAGCGGCTGGTCGGAGCCGGTGAAGGTGGGCATCGACCGCACCAACGAGCCGCCGACCGCGCCGACGGTCATCAGCCCCGAGCCGGGCGCGCTCATCGAGGTGGGCGACATCAGCTTCACCGTCGGTGAGTCGACCGACCCCGAGGACGACGCGCTGACCTACTTCATCGAGGTGAGCGCCGATCCGGACTTCCTCGCGGTGCTGGTCACGGCGTCCGCGGAGGCCTCGGGCGACAATCAGGCCACCTTCGGCCCGGAGACCCTCACCCCCGGGGTGTGGTACGTGCGCACCTGGGCCCACGACGGGCTGCTGGCGGGCGCGATCACCGTCGAGCAGTTCGAGGTGTTCGATCCCAACGCCGGTGAAGACACCATCAACGGTGGTGGCTGCGCCTGCGACGTCAACGACGCCGATGCCGACCCGGTCAGCCCGCTCGCGGCGCTGCTCGGTCTCTTGATCCTCGGGCTGCGACGGCGCCAGCGGTAGCCCCGACCCGGCGGCTTCGGCCGCCGGGGGCCCGTGCGTCGCCGATGTCATCGGCATGGCATACCACCGATGCCACCGATGCCATCGACGATGGACGCGCCCCCGGCCGCCGGGCCGCCTGCGCATGCCGTGGAGGCCGCGGCGTGCATCTCGAAACAGGGAGTTTCGGAGAATCTCATGCAGTCATCACTCATGCAGTCATCACTCTCGGGCGCCGGCGCTGCCATCGCCCTGGCATCACTCCTGGCCGGACCCGCCGTGGCACAAGACGTCGAGACCTTCGACGCGCCCACCGGCGTCGGCCACCTCTTCACCGCCGCGGGCGCCGACATCACCGAGACCGGCCGGGTCTCGACCGGCGTCTGGCTCACCTATGCCGACGACGCGCTCGTGCGGCGCAACGCCGACGGTGACATCAACGGCAACATCATCGAGCAGATGACCACCGTGCACCTGCTCGCGGCCTATGGCATCACCGACGGCCTCGAGCTCGGCGTCGCCCTGCCCTTCGGCTTCGTCGAGGGCCGCGACACCGACATCCTCGGCGGCACCAACGGCGGCGCGGCCGGCGATCTGCGCTTCTCGCCGCGCTATCGCATCCTCGGCAGCGACGACGGTGACGGCTTCCGACTCGCCGCGTCGCTCGACATCAGCCTGCCCACCGGCGACGGCACCCGCGGCTACGGCAGCAAGTCGGCGCACGTCGCCCCGGTCGTCGCCGCCGACATCGGCCTGGGCATGGTCCGGGTCGTCGCCAACCTCGGCTTCCGCTATCGCCCCGACAGCGAGACCCTGGCCAACGTCGAGATCGGCAACGAGCTGATCTACGCCGCCGGCGCTCAGGTGAACCTCGGCGAGAGCCCCTATGCCATCCTCGCCGAGCTGCACGGGGTCGCGCCGGCCGGCTCGGTCGAAGACACCGCCGCCTCGGCGCCGCTCGAAGGCCTCTTCGGCGTGCGGGCCCACACCGTCGACGGCCACGCCGCCACGCTCGGCGCGGGCTATGGCTTCATCGATGGCTATGGCGCGCCCGGCCTGCGGGTCATGGCCGGCTATACCTACTCCCCCGCCGCCGACACCTGCCAGGTCTGCGGCGCCCCGCCGCCGCCCGCACCGGTCGACAGCGACGGCGACGGTCTGCTCGATCCGATGGACGCCTGCCCGCAGCAGCCCGAAGACAAGGATGGCTTCGAGGATACCAATGGCTGCCCCGATCCCGACAACGATCAGGATGGCATCCTCGACGGCGCCGACACGTGCCCCGACGAGGCCGAGGACAAAGACGGCGACGCCGACGACGACGGCTGCCCCGAAGAGGATGCCATCGCCGACCGCGACGGCGATGGCATCCCCGATGACAAGGACCTCTGCCCGGACGAGCCCGAAGACAAGGATGGCATCGAGGATGCCAATGGCTGCCCCGAGGACGACGCCGATCAGGATGGCATCCTCGACGCCGACGACACCTGCCCGCTCAAGCCCGAGACGGTCAATACCTTCGAAGACACCGACGGCTGCCCCGACGAGAAGCCGGCGGTGCAGGTGACCTGCAAGAGCATCGAGCTCGGCGACAACATCTTCTTCGAGACCGGCCGCTATGTCATCCAGGAGCGGTCGTTCCCGCTGCTCGACAACATCGCCAAAACCCTCAACGAGAACCCGCAGATCCGTAAGGTGCGCATCGAGGGTCACACCGACAATCAGGGTGAGGCCGCCGCCAACGAGAAGCTGTCGACCCAGCGGGTCTGGGTCGTGCGCGAGTACCTCGCCGAGAAGGGCGTCGACAAGTCGCGCCTCGCGTACCGGGGCTATGGCCAGACCCGGCCCATCGCGTCGAACGACACTGACGAAGGCCGCGCGAAGAACCGGCGCGTCGAGATCTCGATCATCGACGCCGACAAGCGCGAGGGCTGCGAGTAGCCCTGCCCGCGGCGCCGGTGGGTGAGCCGCCGGCGCCGCGCCATCAGCGTCCGGGCGGCGCCGCGCCGGATCGACCGACTGTGACAAATCGTGACGTCACACATGAGCATTGAGGGGACCCATGAGAAATCACGCCGCTCGTCGAGCGGGTCGACGTCGAACGCCGGGCCGCGCGTTCATGCTGGCGGCCCTCGCCGCTGCTCTGCTGCCGGCCGGACAAGCCATCGCACAGGATGCCTTCGAGGTGGTGACCGTGCCCTGGGTGGGCACCGCGCCTGAGGTGCCCCATGACGGGGTCGCCGGCGAGTCGCACTACCTGCAGGCGGTGGCCCGCAACTGCGACGGGGCCATCGAGTATCGCTGGGATTACGACGGCAACGGCACCTACGACATGGAGTGGGCCGCCGCGCCCGACCGCTGGAACCTGGGCACCCAGTTCACCTACCAGGGCCTCGATGCGACCCGGCTGTTCATCGCCCGGGTCGAGGGCCGCTGCGGCGGCGCCGAAGGCCCGACGGCGACCGCCGACTTCCCGGTGCGCATGCACGTCGATCCGCCCCGCGGCATCCGCATCAACCGCGCGATCTCCAACGGGCTGTGGTTCGGCCACATCTCGCTGCAGCGCAATACGGCCACCCGCACCGCCCGCTTCGGCGCGGCGGGCGGCAACTGGGCCGACACCGCGCTGCTGGCCCAGGCGATGATGAACCGCGGGCACAAGCACGGCGTCGACCCGGCCGTCGACCCGTATCACGAAGACGCCTTGTGGATGCTGCACTACGTGCTGCAGCACTACGTCACGATCGCTGCCCCGGGCCTGCAAGCGGGCGAGAACCCCGATATCAACGGCAACGGCATCCTGCTCGAGACCGACGAGGGCGGGGTGCACGGCGGGCTCAACTACGTGGGCGGCGGCAACCTGGAAGCCATCGCCAGCTGGCCCGACCAGGACTACATGATCCCCGACGACATCGGCGCGCCGCAGAACGTCGCCGGGCGCCGGCTCGGCGACGTGGTGCAGGACGTCGCCGAGTTCTTCATCTACAGCCAGACCGAGATCGACTACGAAGGCGCCATCGCCGGCGGCTGGGACTACGACCCCAACGCCCCGCAGATCGACTCGTCCCAGGTGGGCTGGGCCGCGGTGGGCCTCTTCGCCGCCCGCGACGCCGCCGGCGCCGACGTGCCGGCGTGGGTCACCGACCGGCTGCGGGTGGGCATCGACTTCATGGACGCCAGCCGCGGCGGCGACCCGGCCCTGCGCGGCGGCTATGGCTACCGCGCCTTCGACCAGTGCGGCGCCAACCACTCGCGCTCGGGGGCGATGCTCAACGCGCTGGGCTTCGCCACGTCGAGCGACCGGGCCGACGCGCAGGTGCTCGCGACGGTGGACTACCTCGGGGCCATCTTCACCAACGAGGCCGCGCCGGACTGCTGGGGCGGCCGCAACCTGGGCAACTTCTACGCGATGTACCAGGTGTCGAAGGGCATGCGCTCGTTCCAGCCGCAGTTCGAGCTCATCGGCGAGGGCATCGACTGGTACGCCCGCTACGCCGACTGGCTCATCACCAATCAGGCCGCCAACGGATCGTGGCTCAACGACAATACCTGGATGGGCGCCCGCGAGATCACCCACTCGCTGGGCCTGCTGGTGCTCATCCCGACGCTCTTCGAGGCGCCGCCGACCGCCGTCGCCCTCGCCGCGCCGACCTCGGTCGGGCCGGGCGACGAGGTCACCTTCTACCACGGCGGCTCGTACGCGCTCGATCCGGCGCACCCGATCCAGCTCTACCGCTGGGACTTCGTGCGCTACCCCGACGGCCTCGATCTCAACGGCGACGGCGACTTCGACGACGCGGGCGAGCACGCGCCGGAGGACCTCGACGGCGACGGCGCGGTGACCGGCGACGAGATCGTCTGGGAGATCGAGACCGACGATCCCGAGCTGCGCCCGACCTGGGCCTTCGAGGCCGAGATCGAGTTCGGCGAAGTGGTGACCTTCGACGTGACGCTGCAGGTGGAGGACGACCTCGGCCGCGTCGATGACGACCGGGAGTCGGTGGTCATCGAGGTGTCCTACGTCAACCACCCGCCGGTGGCGATCGGTCGCCCCAACGGCGGCGATACCTACGAGGTCGCCCCGGGTGTCGTGCTCACCCTCGACGGCAGCGGCAGCTTCGACCCCGACAGCGACGACGAGCCCGCCGAAGGTTTCCCCCGCGACGGCATCACCTCCTACGCCTGGGACCTCGACGGCGACGGCCTCTTCGAGTTGCAAGGCCCGCGCGTGCCCTACCCCGTCGCGCCGGACGCCGAGATCGGCAGCAGCCGGGTCGTTCGGCTTCAGGTCTGCGACGACGGGACCTGGCTGGGCATCGCCGACGAAGAGTGCGAAGGCGGCGACTGCTCGCTGTGCCACACCGCCGACGTGCGGATCGCCGTCGTGCCGATCCCGCCGCCGGACATCGACCTGGGCGGCCAGGACACCTTCGACGTCGGCGAGGGCCAGCGGCTCGCGATCGACGCCAGCGCCACCAGCCATCAGCTCGACCTCGACTTCGAGCTGATCGCCTACTGCGAGGGCCTCGAGATCTCCATCGCCGTGGACGACCGCACGATCAACATCGACGCCCGCCGCGCCGACGGGCCGGCCGATCCGCTCGAGATCCCGTGCACCATCAGCGCGATCGACGAGCTGGGCAACCTGGCCACCCTGCCGATCACCGTGCGGGTCAACAACGTCGCGCCCGAGATCACCGCCGCCGAGGTCATCGGCGAGCCGGTCGAGGGCGGCACCGTCGACATCGTGGTGCGGGCCGACGACGTCTTCGGCGACGCGCCGTTCTTGCTCTACAGCGTCGACTGCGACGGCGACGGCACCTTCGAGGTGCGCAACAGCCTCGACAACACCGTGGTCTGCGCGCTCGACGACGGCCGCTACGATCCGATCGTGCGGGTCGACGACCAGGACGGCGGCGTTGATCTGCTCGAGCTCGACGGCTTCGACGTCGAGAACATCCCGCCGACCTTCGCCGACATCGAGTGCCCGGCGGTCGAAGAGGGCGAGCTGATGGTCCTGCAGATCAGCGTCAGCGACCCCGCCGACCAGGTCGCCTGCCGGCTCGGCGCCCCGCGCCCCGACCAGTCGCAGCTCGCCGCCGGCGACTGCACCCTCGTCTGGACCCCGACCTACGCCCAGGCCCTCGCCGGCCGCGTCGAGTTCAGCATCACCGCCGACGACGGCGACGGCGGCGTCACCGCCCTCGGCCTCACCTGCTTCCCGACCATTCGCGACGGCGACGGCGACGGCCTGCCCGACAGCTGGGAGGAGCGCTTCGGCACCGATCCCACCGTCGAGGACTGCGACGTCGACTACGACGCCGACGGCATGAGCAACTGCGAGGAGTTCGAGGGCGACACCCTGCCCCGGGTCTACGAAGGCCCCGGCCTGCCGAGCCTCATCGAGCCCGTCGGCGGCGTCATCGTCGACACCGCCACCCCCACCCTCGTCTCGCGCAATACCGTCGACGACCTCGGCCGCGATCTGGACTACGTCTACTGGCTCTTCGACAGCGCCGACGGCGACCCGATCCACATGTCGGACCCCGTCGCCGAGACCCCGGCTCAGACCGGCTACCCGGCCCCCGACGGCCTGCTCGAAGAGAACGCCACCTACTACTGGACCGTCGCCGCCACCAACGGCCGCGTCACCGGGCCCTCGCCCCAGCGCGCCCGCTTCGTCGTCGACGCCGTCGAAGAGCCGGCCCCCGCCCCGCGCATCATCGCGCCGGCCGACGGCGGCATGAGCCCCGACGCCATCCCGCCCATCGCGCTCACCCCGGTCACCGACCCCGACCCGGGCGACGAGCTGACGTATGAGTGCGAGGCGGCCACCGACGCCGACTTCGAAGACGTCGCCGGCACCGCCGACGGCGACGCGGTCGGCGGCCGGGTCAGCGTCGAGTTCGACGGCCTCGCCGGCGACACCACCTACTGGATCCGCTGCCGCGCCCTCGACCAGGACGGCAACCCCGGCGACTGGAGCGATCCCATTCGCTATGCCATCAACCAGGCCCCCGTCGCCGCCGTCGACCCGCCGGTGCTCGAGCTGCCCGAAGGCGGCGACGGCGTGGTGCAGTCGGCGTCGACCGATCCCGACGACGGCGAGCTGACCTACGAATGGCGCTGCCCCGAGGCCCTCGGCGTCGTCGCCGACGGCCCGACCCTCAACGTCGACGCCGCCCTCGACGGCCCCGCCGGCGGCCGCACCTTCCAGTGCCGCCTCACCGTCACCGACGCCCACGGCGCCCGCGACAGCACCGACTTCGTCGTGCGCGTGCACAACGTCGCCCCCACCGCCCAGGTCGTCTGCCCGGCGGTCGAAGAAGGCACCCCGGTGCAGATCCTCGTCGAAGGCATCGACCCCGGCGGCGACCAGATCGCCTGCAGCTGGGCGATGCCCGCCCCCGCCGCCTCGGGATTGGCCGGCTGCACCGTCGAGTGGACCCCGACCTACGCCCAGGCCATCGCCGGCGAGGTGCACTTCGCCGTGCGCCTCACCGACGACGACGGCGCCAGCACCGACGTGCCGTTCACTTGCAACCCCACCTTCCTCGACGCCGACGGCAACGGCCTGCCCGATACCTGGCAGGACGACAATGACATCGACGACCCCGAAGGCGACGACGACGGCGACGGCGTCAGCAACGGCGACGAGTGGGCCGATGGCACCGATCCCAACCACTACGACGGCCCGGCCCCGCTCTCGCTCGTCTCGCCCGTCGGCGACGAGATCGTGCAGTCCCCCACCCCCGTGCTCGTCGTCAACAACGGCACCGACGGCCTCGACCGCGCCCTGCAGTACCGCTACGCCGTCTTCGAGACCGCCGACGCCGAGGCGCCGCTCTTCGTCTCCGACCTCGTCGACGAGGGCGATGAGACCACCGCCTGGCAGGTCGCCGAAGCCCTCGCCGAGAACGGCCGCTTCTGGTGGACCGCTCAGGCCGACAACGGCGTCGCCCCCGGCCCCTGGGCCGACCGCGAGAGCTTCCGCGTCGACGAGACCGCCGAGGCCCCCGATCCGCCGACCATCCTGCGGCCGGCCGAAGGCGACTCGGCGGATGACACCCCGGTGCGGGTGACCCTGCAGAACAGCGTCGACCCCGATCCGGACCCCGAGCTGACCTATGACTGCGAGATCGCCGCAGACGCCGCCTTCGAGCAGACGGTCGGCACCGGCGAGGCCGTCGAAGGCCCCGACGGCACCACCCGGATCGACATCGAGGCCGCCGTCGAAGAGAACGAGGGCTACTGGATCCGCTGCCGCGCCACCGACGAGACCGGCCTGCAGAGCGGCTGGTCGGAGCCGGTCGCGTTCGGCATCGACCGCACCAACGAGCCGCCGAGCGCGCCGGCGCTCATCGACCCGGCGCCCGACTCGACGGTCGACGCCGGCGAGATCAGCGTCACCGTGGGCGACTCGGTCGATCCGGAGGACGACCCGCTGACCTACTTCATCGAGATCAGCGACGACCCGGACTTCCTCAGCGTGCTGGTGGTCGCCTCGACCGAGGCCTCCGGCGACAACCGGGCCACCTTCGGCCCCGAGGATCTGCCACCGGGCGTCTGGTACGTGCGCACCTGGGCCCATGACGGCCTGCTCGCCGGCGCGATGACCGTCGAGCAGTTCACGGTCACCGATCCCAACAGCGGGGACAGCATCAACGGCGGCGGCTGCGCCTGCGACGTCAACGAGAGCCGCGCCGATCCGATCGGGCCGGCGCTGATCGGCTTGCTGCTGCTCGGCCTGCGGCGCCGTCGGCGCTGACGCCGCTCGGGGGCCGCGGTCGACCGACCCGGCCCCATCAGGACCACGGCGCGCCCTGCCTCACCCCGGCTCCTGGGCCCCTCTCCACCTCGAACCGCCAACTCGGCCGCGCTGCGCCATCCGCGCACATGCGATCCGACTCGGCGCAGCGCGGCGATACAGTCCAGGGGCCTGCTGCGTCGCACCGGCGCCCCGCCATGCCTTCTGGCCCGGACGGGCGCTGGCACGACGGATGCAATCACAGACATCCGGAACCCATCGCGCCCGGAGGTCCGACATGCCTCGCCTGCATCCCATCTGCATCGCGTCGACAGTGGCCCTGTTGATGGGTGTCGCCTCCGAACCCCCGCGCGCGGCGCCGCCACCCGGTGATGAGCCGCGCGGCTCGATCGCCGTCCCCGGGGCAAACACGGCGTGCTGGTGCAGAGGGTCGCCGGAGAGAGCGGGTGGGAGGAGCTGGTGCACGAGGTCACCCCCGGACGGCACACCTTCGAGTTCGTCTACCGCAAGACCCAAGCGCGCCCGGCGGGTGAGGACAACGTCCGCATCGACGACTTGCGCGTCGAGGGCTCGGTCGGGCTGTGCGAATGACGCGCGGGCGAGTGGGTCGATGGCGAGGGCGAGGGCCGCGACGACCGGAACATGTGCGCCGAGGACGCGTGCGGCCCGCCATCCTTCCTCATCGCCCCTGCCCCGCGCGTCGTCGCGGCGTCTCGAGCTGGCCGCGCCGCTGGGCACCACCGCGCTGCGGGTCGACGGCCTGACGGGCTGGCAGAGCCCACCGGCCCAGAGCGCAGCGCCGAGATCGTTTCGCTGAACGATCGAGTGTCCCATTCTGGGGAGGTGATGCGTCAACCCATCGAAATGTCCGCCCGTGAACCCGCTTCGGTCGACGGTCTCGAGCAGGGCGAGCTGGCCCGGCTCTACACCCGACATGCGCCCGCGGTCTTCGCCCGAGCGCGCAGGCTGCTGGGCGATGAGACGCAGGCGTGGGACGTGACCCACGACGTCTTCGTGCGCCTCGCCGCGCGCCGCAAGCCGCCGCGGGCGCCGGTGCGCTATCTATACCGGGCGGTGACCAACGCCTGCATCGACCGCTGGCGGCGGGCGGACGGGCGGTGGGCGGTGCCCCTCGATGAGGCGCCGGGCACCCGCGACCCCCGTCAGGCCGCGCTCGCCCGCAGCGTCTTGCGGGCGCTCTGGGCCGACCTCGACGAGACCGACCGCCGCATCGCGGTCCTGCGCTTCGTCGACGGCCTGCCCCAGCGAGAGATCGCGTCGATCCTGGGTATCTGGCGGCGCACCGTCGGTCGACGCCTCGACCGGATCATCGCCCGCGCCCGGGCCCTGGCCGAGGAGCCATCATGAACCGATCCACACACCTCTCCGCCTATGCGCTCGATCGCCTCGTCGCCGGCACGCCGGGCGACCGCGAGCAGCGCCACCTCGCCGCGTGCGACGCCTGCCGCGCGCGCCTCGACGCGCACCGGGAGACGCTGCAGGCGATCGCCCACACCCCCGAGTTCGCCCGCCAGCGCGGTCGGGTTCTGGCCGCCGCCGCGGCCGCCGCGCCCCGTCCCCGTCCCCGTCCCCGTCCCCGTCGGCGATCGCACCTGCTTGCCGCCGTGCTGGCGCTCGCCGCCGCGCTGGCCGTCGTGGTCTGGCCCGATCGCGGGTCGGGTCCAGCCGGGCTCACGCCGCCCGATACGCTGCGCCCCAAGGGCGGCTTCGTGCTCTCGGTGGTGCGCCCCGCCGATGGGCAGGTCGACGGCGTTTTCCCCGCGGGCGCCGAGGTCGAGTTGCGGGTCGGCGGCTGGGAGGCGGCGGCACTGGTGCTGGCGCTCGACGTCGAAGGCCGGGCGTCGGTGGTCTGGCCGGCCGGCGCCGCGCGCAGCGGACGCATCGCCAGCGACGGCCGCCTGAGCCCCCGGTTCCAGGTCACCCCCGGCGACCTGCTGCTGCTGAGCCTGTTCTCCAACACGCCGATCGACGCCGAGACGGCCCGCCGGGCCTTCGAAGAGGCCGCGGCGGCCTGCGCGGGCCCGCCCGAGCCGGCGTGCAGCGCCCCGCCCCACCAAGCCGGTGAGATCGGCCGCGCCTGGAGCCGCCTGCGGGTCGGCGAGGGGGACCGATGAGCCCGCAGCTGTGGATGCTCGTCGCCGTCGGCGTCTGCCTGACGCCGCACGCGGCCGACGCGCGGCGGGTCCTCGTCGCGGTGGGGGAGAACCTCGGCGTCGAGGACGATCCGCCGCTGCGCTACGCCGAGCGCGACGCGGAGCGCGTGGCCGAGGTGATGCTGACCGTGGGCGGCGTCGACCGGACCGACGCGACGCTGCTCTTCGGCGCCGACGCCGAGGGTCTCGCCCGGGCGCTCGAGGCCGTGCAGAGGCGGCTGAGAGTGGCCGACGGGCCCCCGGTCGAGCAGCTCCTGGTCTACATCTCGGGGCACGCGGCCGACGGCATGCTGCACCTGCGGGGCAGCCGCTATCCGATCGCGGCGCTGCGGGACTTCGTCGAGCGGGCGCCGGTCGGGTTGGCGATGCTCGTCCTCGACACCTGTGACGCCGGCCGCCTGACCCGCCGCAAAGGCCTCGAGCCGCTGCCGACGCCGTCGGTGCAGGTCGAGCGGCCCGACGCGGTCGGCCGGGTCTACATCGCCGCCTCGGCGCCGGGGGAGGCGGCCTACGAATCCGAGCGGCTCGAAGGGGCCCTGTTCACCCACCACCTGGCCGCCGGCTTGCGGGGCGCCGCCGACCGCGATCTGGACGGGCGCGTCACGCTCGACGAAGCGTTCCGCTACGCCTACTCGGGCACGCTGGCCTCGGCCTTCGGAAGCGCGCGGCGGCAGACGCCGAGCTACGCGTTCGACCTGCGGGGCGAGGGCGCGGTGATATTGACGGAAACCGGGCGCGCGGAGGCGCGGTTGGCGATCGACGACGGCGCGGCTGGCGAGTGGGTCATGCTGGCGCCGGCCTCGGGCGAGACCTTGCGACTGAGCAAGCGGTCGGCGCCGCTGGTGCTCGCGGTCACCCCGGGGCGATGGCAGGCCCGGACCGTGCGCGGCGGCGTGCCGCACGAGGCGGGGGTCGAGGTGGCCGATGGGCAGACGGCGACCATCACCGCCGACGCCTTGCGTCCCGCCCGCGGTGGCCCGCTGGCGATGCGCGGCTCGACGACCCCCCGCTGGGCCCTGTCAGCCGCGTTCGAGGTGGCGCCGAGCGCCGCCGACGGGGGCGCGGGCGCCGCGGTGCTCGGCGTCGGCGCCGGCACCCGGCGGGTCGGCGGGCGATGGTGGACCGGCGCGGCGCTCTCGGCCCGCGGCGCCCGGCAGGCAGGGCGCGAGCAATGGGAGGTCGAAGCGGCGCTGGAGGGCGGCCCGCGCTGGCGCCCGCCGATCGTGGAGCTCTACCTGGGCCTGCGCCTGGGCGCGGCGCTGGTGCACCAGCGGGGCGTGCCCGGCGGGGATCGCTGGTCCACCGCGCCCCGCGGCGGCTTGATCGGCGGCGCGCGGCTGCCGCTGTGGCGGCCGGTCGACCTCGTCGTCGACGCCGTGGGCGGCGCGCAGCTCGGCCGGCGGGAAGAGGGCTGGGCCGTCACGCCTCACGGCGCGGGCCGCCTCGGCCTGATCGTCGACCTTTGAGCCGACGAGATCTCGAAGCCGTGGCCCGCCGCGCCCTCGCGCTGGCCGGGGCGCTCGCGCTGATCGGCTGCGACCCGCTGTATGTGGCCCCGCAGACGCGCCCCGACGCCGTCGATGGGTCGGGCGCTGACACCGCGGATGGCATGGGCGGTCCACCTGGCACCATGCCAGATGCCATGCCAGATGCCATGCCAGATGCCATGCCAGATGCCATGCCAGACGCCACCCCCGACGCCGAGCCCCGCTGCCAGCCCCCCGCGCCGCACGGCGGACAGCCCGAGGTCGAGCCATTCGGAGCGCTGCCCGCGGTCCCCTTCGACTGCCGCCGCCTCGCGGCGCGCACCGGCCCCCTGCGCCTCGGCCCGCACCCCCCGTCGCAGCCTCTCGACGGGGTCTGCGCAGCCGACGTCTCGCCCTCGAACTACACCCGGCCGCCCGCCGCGGCTGGCCCCGAGCAGCCGTATGCGCTGCACGTGCTCGCGGCCGGTGCGGGCGAGGCGGTCGCGCCCGACGCGCCCGGCGAGGTGCAGGTACACGTGCGCCCCGATCACCGCCCGGCCGTGCTCGTGCTCGCGGCGGCAGCGCCCGTCACCTGGCGCATCACGTTGCACGACGAGGCCCGCGTCGCGGGGATCTTCACCACCGGCCCGGCCCCGCAGGCGGTGCGCGGATCGCCCGTCGCGGTCGAAGCGCTCGCCGCCGACCACTTCTGCGACTTCGGCGATGGCTGGGAGGCCGGACGCCATCACCGCCACAACCAGCACCGGGTGATGATCGGCGCGATCCGTGAAGCCTTCGGCCACGGCGAGGCGAGCTTTCAGGGCTGCGGATCAGCGGTGCGCTTCGAGGTGCCCTACGCCGACTGCCCGCCGGTCGACCCGATACCGATCGAGCCGGCCCCGAACGGGGGCGACTGGACGATCCCCGGGTGTGAAGGCATCGTCGACGAGTCACTGCAATGCCTCTGGTTCGACGCGCACGGCGTCGATCTGGTCGGCCTGGACACGGGTCGGAGCTGTGCCATCGACCGCCGCCTGGCCTTCAACATCGGCCAGGGCACCGCGGCGTGGCTCGACCGGGCGGTGTGGACGTGTACCCCGCGCCTGGGGCTCACGCGGCTGCGCCTCGACACCCTGACCCTCGACGTGCCCGAGGTGCTGTGCGATCTGGTCGTCGAAGACGGCGACACGCCGCTGGCCGTGCGCGAGGCCTGGATGCACGTCGAGATCGAGCGGTTCGCAGATGGCGCGGCGCTCGTGGGCGGGTTGCCGATCCAGGCGACGTCGGTGCAGATGAACGCCGTGCGCTTCTCGGCAGCCGATGGCATCTTGTATGGCACGCTCCATTCCGACTCAGCGATCGAACGCTACGACCTCGAAGCCCGCTCCCCCCTCGAGCCGCTGGAGCTGCAGGACTTCGACGGACTCGTCGAAGGCTTCGATGTCCTGCCCGACGTGATCGTCGTGCGCACCACCGGCGGGCTGCGAACCTTCGACCGCGCGACCGGGGCCGACCTCGACTGGCTGCCCCATGGCGAAGACGCGAGCTCTGGCGGCATCGCCTGCCGGGTGGGCCCCGTCGGGCGCTAGATGTCCCGAGCCGCCCGCGTGTTGTTTTTTTTCGGCCCCATGTCCCATCTCCCGCAGCGCCTGCGTCGAGCAGAGTAGAAGGCCCCGCAACGGGTGGGGCCAGCAGCCTCGATCCTCCGGGGGATGGTCGGGGCACGGAGGTTCCCCATGTCATCTCATCGGCTCGAGGGCTCTGGCCCGTGCCGGGCAGCGCTGCATGTCGCCGGCCCGCTCTTCGCCGCCCTGTGTCTTCTCACGGTCACTTCGGTCGCCGCCGAGCCCCTGCTCGATGTCTTCCCCGACAGCGGGCTGGGTACGCTGGGCGACCCGGCGAATCAGAGCAGATCGGTCTCGCGGGTCTACGCGCCCTCCACGTCGCTGTGGAAGCCCGAACACCCCCATCAGGGCCAGACCCGCATCTCCGAGAGCGAGGTGGCGCTCGCCCGCATGGAGCACGAACAGCGGCGCCCTGGCGGGGCGCGGGTCGGCAGCAGCTCGTTCCAGCTGCGCTTCGGTCAGGGCGCGCAGCTCTGGTCGATCCGCGGTGCCTTCGGCGAGGCCATCGCGCCGCAGTGGCGCCCGGATCCCCCGACCCGCGACATCATCGCGCCCTGGATGGACGAGGTGTTCCAGATCATCGGTATGAACATCCGCCGCCACGACAGCACCAAGGACGTCGACCAGCCGGGTCAACCGACCCACGGCCATCACTACATGATCCACCAGGCGGGCGTGTACATGCAGGACGGGCTCGACCATCCATTCTGGTCCCCGACGCCGCTCGTCCGGACCGGGCCCGATCACGTCACGACGCTGACCTGGGCCCAGCAGGCCCGGCCCGATACGCCCTTCGTCTCGCGCATGCTGGTCTATCAGCGGGCGCGCAACGTCGGCGAGGGCATCGTCGAGATGGACCATGTCATCTTCAACTTCGGCCCCGACGGCCTCAACCGCTTCAACATGCCGTGGGGCGGCGTGCGGCTGTCGGCGCTCGGGCAGCACCGCGTCGCCGAGGGCGGCACCCTGAATCACTACCCCGGCGCGTTCAACCCCCTCTTCGGAGGCTGTGAGGCGCTGAACGACGATGACATCTGCCGCATGGGGGTCGAGGACACCGACGGCTGGGCGGTGTTGTCGCACGATGCCGGGGGGAACTCGCCGTCGATGGGCATCGTCTTCGGGCACGACCGCCACCTCGCGGCCAACTGGCAGCGCCGTGGCAGCGTCTGGCGCTGGGGCGACGCGACCACCAATGAGGCCGAAGGCATCGCGGATTACGACTGGCGCAACCTCAAGGTGACGACGCTGATCCGCACCGTGAACGTCGCGCCGGGGACCGCCTTCGCGAGCCGCTACTACCTGGTGTTCGGGACCCGCAGCCGGGTGCAGAGCCTCATCGAGAACCACCGTCTGGTGGATCGGGTGGACTACGGACCGCGCAACTTCAACGACCGGACCGGGCGGGTGCTCACCTGGGCGTTCGACGGCGACAACGTGCGGCGGACCGCGCCCGCCACGGCCGACTTCGCGACCTATGCCCGCCCGGTGCGGCACGCGGTGCCGCTCTTCCAGATGCGCCACGCGGACGGGACGCGCTACGTCGTGACCGAGCCCGACCTGCTCGCGCCCGGCCGGCACGCCCACGCCGGACAGGTGACCATCGAGCGCTTCCTGGGCTATGGCATCCGAGACTCTCGGCGAGACGACACCCCGCGGCCCAGCGTGTCTCTGGCAGACGTCGTGGAGACCCATGAGCCCAGCGACGCCGACACGAACGACAACGTCCGGGTCTTCATACCGTAAGGGGCTGGAAGAGAATCGCTCGGATGAGCGAGGGCGTGAGGTCGGTCCCCAGTCGCCAGCGCCCCCTCAGCCGGCAGCGCCGCCGCACCAGAGGTACGGCGAGCAGTCGGCGAGGCGGCAAGCGGCGAATGGGGATCGAGACCGCGGCCGCAGCCCGATTCACTTGATGACAAGCACCAAAGGCCGGCTGATGGCCGGCGTCACCCGGCACGCCCCGCGGGGTGTGTGATCGGACAAGCAGATGATCGAGAGAGCACGCATCTGGAGCGTCGGGCTGCTGTCCCTCGCTGCGCTCGTGGCCTGTGAGGACCTCGCCGAAGGGCAGCACCCCGCGCCCGAACCCGACGCGCCGCCGGCCGAGGAACCCGCAGAGCCCGCAGAGCCCGAAGACCCGCCCCCCGAGGCGCCCGGCTGCACCGAGTTCCCGCCGCCGGCCATCGCCCAGGCCGACGTCGTGCCCATCGAGCCGCTGGACGCGATCGCGCCGGACTGCGCCGCGCTGCGGGGCGAAGCGATGCCGCGGCGCCTCGGGCCGCACCCGCCGTCGTTGCCCCTCGAAGGGGTCTGCGGCGCCGGCGGCTACCGCCCCTCGAACTACACCCGGGCGGCCGGCGCGGCGATCGCCGGGCGGCCGTACGAGCTGCACGTGATCGGGGTCTACGAGGGCGAGCTGCCGCCGACATCGCCCGCTGTCGAGGCCGCCGTCGACGTCGAGATCCGGGCGACCGCCCGCCCGGTGGTGCTCGTGCTGAGCGCCTACTCGGCGGTGCAGTGGAACCTGCTGCCGAGCGCAGACGCCCGCATCGCCGGGGTGATCACCGCCGGCCACGACGCGCAGATCGTCTCGGGATCTCCGGTGCCGGTGCAGGCCTTCGACCACGAGCGTTTCTGCGCCACGGGCCACGGCTGGGAGGTGCGGGCCAACCTCGGCGGCGCCGACCACCGGGTGATGATCTCCGCGATCCGCGACGCGTTCGGCCACGCCGAGAGCAGCTATCAGGGCTGCTACGCCGGCCAGCGCTTCGTCGTGCCCTATTCGACCTGCGCGCAGACCCTCGCGCCGCCGATCCCCGCCGTCGACGAGGCCATCGCCCGGCGCGACGTCGAGCTCGAGCCGTGCGACGCCATCCGCGACGACTCGATCTACTGTCTGTCGGTGGGCGCCGGCGGCCTCGAGGCCATCGGGATCGACAGCGGCGCCCGCTGCGTGCTCGACCCCGACTTCACGCCCTCGCCCCACGCCTCGAGCATGGCGTGGTCCGGCGAGGCGCTCTACCTGTGTGACGATCGCGGCCTGGTGCGCTACGACCTCGCCACCGGCGCGGTGGTCGTGCCCGAGGTGACGTGCGAGGCGGCCACCGCCGACGGCGGCGATCTGCTCGTCGCCCCGCCGATCACGCTCGGTCCACAGCGCACGCTCTTCCGCTACGCCGACGGCGCGGGCCTGATCGACGGTGACATCATCCAGCGCGTCGGACATCGCTTGTGGGCCAGCCGGTTCGTCGCCGAGGGCGACGTCCTCTATGGCGCCTGGCACTCCACCGATCACATCGAGCGCCACGACCTCGCCACCGGCGCGCCCCTGCCCGCGCTCGCGCTCGAAGGCTTCGACGGTCGGGTCGAGGGCTTCGACGTCGTCGGCGACACAGCCATCGTGCAGCAGAGCGACGCGTTGCTGCTCTTCGGCGCCGCCGACGGCCGCAGCCGAGGTCGGATCCCGCTGGGCGGCTTCGGCCTGCGCTCGGCGCTGGCCTGCGTGGGCCCGGCCGAGGCCCGCTGACCGAGCGCACCGGCCCCACCCCTCGGCGCGGCTGCTGCTCGGCCTGCGCCGCCGCTGAGGCGTCGGTCGTTCAGGCGCCGATGCCGCGCGCCTCGTCGGCCGGTACGATGGGGTCGCACGCCGCCGCGACGCCCGGCACCGCCGCCTGCCCGATGCGGTAGGCGGCCTCCATCTGACCGAAGCTGAGGATGCCGCACGCGGGCAGCGCCGGCGCGATGTAGACGTCGGCCTCACCCGCCGCGCGCCGGGTCGCCCGGGTCATGCCGCGAAAAGTCTGTCCGACGGCGCCGGCCATCGCCTGGGTCATCGCCGCGGGCAGCCGGCGGGTCCAGCGGCGCGCGCGCGGCGCCCAGCGACGCAGCGGGTTGATGTCGACGGCGATCACCGCGCCGACGCCCATCGACCGCAGCGGCGCGATGGGGATGTTGTCGACCACGCCGCCGTCAACGAGCAGCGCGCCGTCGTCGCTGCGCACCGGCGGGATGAGCCCGGGCAGCGCCGCCGACGCGAGCACCGCCTGCCACAGCGATCCGCCGTCGTGCACCCGCAGGGCGCCCGCGCCGACGTCGGTGGAGACACAGGCGAACGGCAGCTGCAGGTCTTCGATGTCGTGCTCGCCCACCAGCCGCGCGGTGAACGCCGAGTAGCGCGCCGGCCGCAGGACGGCCATCGCCGGCAGCCGGGCGGCGCGCCAGCCGGTCACGCCCAGCCAGTCGAGGTGGGCCCGCATGTGCCGGACCGCGGGCAGGCCATGGCGCCCGTTGGCGTAGAGCGCGCCGACCGCCGCCCCGGCCGATGCGCCGGTCAGCGCGTCGATGGGGATGCCGGCGGCCGCCAGGCCTTCGAGCACGCCGAAGTGGGCTGCCGCCCGCGCGCCGCCGCCGCCCAGGGCGACGCCCACCGCTCTGTCGCACAGCCAGCGGGCCAGCCGGTCGAGGTCTTCGGGGTGATCGAGCCGCACCGGGTGCCCATGGGACGAGCCCCAGGTCCGCCGGAGATCGCCCCCGCCCGGGCCCCGGGCGCCGACGAGGTGCACCCCGATCCGCCGCTCGGTCGCGCCCAACAGCAGCCGGGCGATGTACGGGCGCAGCGGCACGGACCCGCCGCCGGCCACCAGGACGATCCGATCCGCCGCGCGCATGCGCGCCGGCGCGCCGACGTCGTCGGGGTCGATCACATCCGGCGGCGGACCGTCGGCCCCCAGCCGACCCAGCGCGCCGGCGAGGCCGACGGCCAGGGCCGCCAGCGACGGGCTGCCGTTGAGCGCCGGATGCACCGCGACCAGCGCGACCGCCGGCCCGGGGCCGACCGGCGCCTGCAGGCGCGCCCGCAGCAGCTGCAGGTCGTCGGCGGCGACGCGGGGCGGTAGGGGGCGAGGCATGCGGTCTCCGTCTCGGGGCAGGCGAGCATGGGCCTTTCGAGTGCTACGCGCAACGCCGCGGTTGATCCCGCGGCGCGGGCGGCCGCACCATGACTCCGCCGCCGACATCCACCCACCCATCGGAGACGTCATGCGCCCGTTCGAGAAGCTGACCCCGCGGGGCCAGGTCCGCCGCCTGGGCGCGGTGGCCCGGGCGGCCATCACGCTGTGGCCGATCGACGTGGCGCGGCTGCGCTTCCTGGTCGACGCCACCAGCGTGACCTTCCGCGTCGACGCCACCGACGGGCGCCGCTACGCGCTGCGGGTGGCCCGCCCGGGCGAGATGGACCGCCAACAGTCCGCGGCCGAGTTCGCGTGGCTGGTCGATCTGGCCGAGAACCACCCGGAGATCGAGGCGCCCCGGCCACTCCCGACCGGCGATGGGCGCCTGCTGCCCGCCGTCGAAGCGCCCGGCGTACCCGGCGCCTGCCTCTGCGCCTTGATGACCTGGGTGCCCGGGGTCATGCCGGGCCGGGAGAGCACCCCGGCGGACCATCGCCGGCTGGGCGTGCTCTCCGCGCGCCTGCACCACGCCGCCGAGAGCTTCGTACCGCCCGCCGACTTCCGCTGCTCGCGCTGGGATCGGGTCTGCTACTTCCCCCAGGATCCCAAAGTGATCTTCGAGCCGCGGTTCGAAGAGTGGATCCCCGCCGCCCGACGCCCGGCGCTGCACGCCGCCTGGGATCGCTGCGAAGCCTTGCTGACCGATGTGATGGCGCGCGACGGCCACCGCGTCCTGCACGGCGACCTGCACCCGTGGAACGTGATGCGGGTGCGCACCCGGCTGAGGCCGCTGGACTTCGCCGATCTCATCTGGGGCCCGCCGATTCAAGACATCGCCATCACTCTGTTCTATCTCAATACCCGCGATGACTTCCCTGCCTTGCGGGATGCCTTCGCCGAAGGCTATTCGGCCGTGCGTCGCTATCCCGTCGATGACTGGCGTATCGTGCGCGGGCTGCACATCGCGCGCGAGCTGATGTTCTGCAACTACATCGTCCGGGCGCTGCCGGCCTACCGCAAGACCCTGCCCGAGCGCTTCGATCGCATCGAGGCCTGGCTCACCGGGGGCGATTGAGCGGGCGCGCGCTGAATCAGAAGAGCTTGCCCATGCCATAGCCGGCGCCGAAGGCACCCAATGCGATGAGCGTGCCGGCCAGGGCCAGCGTGAGCGTCGTCGGCATCGCTTCGACCGCCTCGGCCAGCTCACGGTTGGAGGCGTCGAGCGCCGCGCTGGCCTGGATCAGATCGGCGTTGGCCCTCTCCATGCGCTTGCCGGTCTCGAGCAGGTCGGTCACCGTCTGCTTGCCTTCGAGCCGCGCCGCGTCCCGCTCGCTGCGGGCCTTCTCGGTCAACGCCTTCTGCTCGGCGTAGGCCGCCTCGAGCGTCGCCTGATCGGCCTGGATGCGCTTCGACTTCGCCGGGCTGAGCAGCACGCCCCGGAAAGGCGCGCGGGCGCTCTTCTTCAGCACCAGCTGGCAGGGCACGTCCTCGCCCCGGGCCACCGCTTCGATGCACTCCGGCGGCGCGGCGAGCGCCGCGGGGGTCCAGGCCATCGCGGCGGCCAGTGAGACGACAGCCATCCGAGATCGACGCGGCATCATGCTTCCTCCTCGCCGCCGCCCTCGAGTCGGCGGGCGGTGGCCGAGTCGGGGATGAGCAGATCATCGTCGCCATCGCCGCTGTCGAGCACCGCGCGCCCGGCGGCGGCCGCCCGCTCGGCGGCGGCGGCGTCCGCGGCGGCGTCGGCCGCGGCCGACGCGGCCAGATCCCGGTCGACCCGCTCGACATAGTCCTCGGCCCGTGTCGCGGACGCCCGATAGTCATCGGCCGCCGCTTCGGCGTTCTCCCGCGCCCGATCGGCCTCGGCCCGCGCGTTCTCGGCGTTTCGGGCCAGCTCGCGCTTCTTGCGCCACGACAGCGTGCCGCCGCCGAGCCCCAGCGCCCCGAACAGCCCGGCCAGCGGGCCCTCGCCCCAGACCACCGCCACCACGACCAGCGCGATGATCAGGATCATCGCGATGGCCAGCCATGCCTTCCACGAGAGCTTCATCGACACCCCGCTGCGATGGACTGACAGTACATGACCGAGGTGCAGCCGCCGAGATCCTGCTTGACGCTCTGCTGCTGCGCCGCGGACGCCGGGATGGAGCCCACGCAGCAGCTCGCCTTCGAGATGACCCGATTGCGCCCGGCCTTCAGATCGCGGGCGCAGATGCGACCGGTCGAGACCACCCGCCTGATCTTGGGGCGCGGCGCCACCATCGCCGCGTCGGGCGGCGCGGCGTCGGGCGCCGGCTTCGGCGGAGGCTTCGCCGCGTCGGGCGCCAAGACGTCCGCCGGGGCCGCGTCGACGATGGGCATCGCGACCGCCGTATCGGCCGGGCCTACGTCGGGCGCCGACGCCTGCGGATCGTCCGGCAGGAAGACGGCCGCCGCCACCGCGCCGGCGATGATGAGCAGCATGGCCAGCAGCGCCAGGCCCTTGGAGCGACTCTTCGCGACCGGCGGCAGCTCGGGCGGCGGCGCCGGCTCGCTGTAGAAGAGCCGGAAGATACGCTCGCTGCCTTCGACGTCGCCGCCGCAGCGGGCGCGGGCCGCCTCGAACGCGGCGCGCACCCCGCGCCCTTCGGTGATCGAGCGGTAGAAGTTGGCCGCAAAGGTCACCGCGGTGTCGTCGCCGACCAGCGTCGACGTGCCGACCACGCTGTCGACGTAGGGCGCGATGGCCCGGGCCTGCTCGTCGGCGAGGCAGGCGTTGAGCACGACGGCGCGCACGGCGATGCCCTGCGCGGCGAGATCCTTGAACGTCAGGCCCAGCTCATAGGCGGTGAAGGTCGTCGGGTGGCCGTCGCGATTCTTCATCGCGAGGCCCGCCTTGCCGTGGCCGTGACCGCTGAAGTGCACGACCTGCGGGCGGCGCTCCTGAATCGAGGCGAACAGATCTTCGGCCCGCACGTCGGGCACCTTCTCGAAGACGAAGCGCCCGCCGTCGAGCACGTCCTGGATCTTGCGCTCCTCGACCTCGGCGTTCACCGGCGCCGTCGACGAGTTGGCCACCATGAACAGGACCTTCGCCCGCTCCGACCGCGAGGGATCCCACGGCGCCAACGGCACCGCGTCGGCGGCGCGCTCGACCTTCTCGGGCGGCGGCGGCTCGATCGTCCGGCCGCGCCCGGTGCCGGCGCGGCGCACCATCCGGGTGCGGCCGCCTTCTTCGCTCAAGTGCCACCTCCACCCAGGAAGTCACGCATCGCGTCCAGGCTGGGCACGTCGGTCAGATAGTCGAAGTGATTGCAGCCCACCTCGAGCGTCTTCAGCCGCGGATAGGTGCCGTTCTGCACCCCGACGATGTGCTCCGACCCCACGACCAGATCGTGCGGCTCGCGGAAGATCAGCCCCAGCGCGGTGCCGGTCCCCTTCACCGCCAGCCGCCTGAGGAAGCCGGCGTCCTCGGCGATGAGCCCGCCGCGACCGTCGAGCACCAGATACGGCACCCGCCCGCCGCGGGCCCGGTTGAGCCGATCGAGGAAGGGCGAGCCCGGCCGCATGTCCGACGGGCCGAGCGCCTGCTTGAACACCGCGTTGAGCACCCACGAGAGCACGCCGCCCACCGCCGGGCCGAGCACCTTGTTCATGGCGATGTCGGCGAGCCGATGCAGGCCGTCGGCGGCGGTCATCAGCTTGGTGCCCTTGTTCGGCGTGCCGGCCATGATCAGCCGATCGACGTAGCCCTCGCCGCCCGACAGCTCGATCATCGAGCGCGAGACCAGCCCGCCCATGCTGTGGGCCAGCACGTGCAGCGTGCGCCCGTCGTCGGGGCCGAAGCCCGCCGAGCGCAGCGCGTCGGCGAACGCCTCGCCGGTCTCGGCGACCGGCGTACCGAAGCTCTCGTAATCCCAGGCGAGCAGCGTATCGTAGCCCAGGCCGGACAGGGCCGGGGCCAGCGCGCGGGTCTGACCGAAGGTGCCCGAGCCGAAGCCGTGCACCACGACCAGCGCCTTGCCGCCCTGCCGCACGTCGTCCGCGCGGGTATCGCTGTAGACCGGCTCGCCGTCCTCCATGCGCACCGTATGCAGCCCGACGGTCGGCTCCTCCTGGCCGGTCTTCTTGTAGAAGAAGAGCTTCAGCGTGCGCTCGAGCGCGCCGCGGGAGGCGGGCCCCGCCATCGCCGGCAGCCCGGTGATCAGCGCGCCGTCGTCGTCCGGGCGCCCGGCGAGCAGGTAGTCCTCGCCGTCAAATACGATGGGCCACAGCCCGCCGCTGCCGCGGGACGAGACCCGCAGCGGGTTGTCGGCGCCGATCTGCGCCCGCTGGCTCTCGTCGAGGGTCAGGTTCAAGACGACGTCGGTGCCCGAACCGCGGGTGCCGCTCAAACCGAGGGGCGCGAAGGCGGCCTGCCCGGCGAAGCCCGGCGGCGCGCGCAGGCCATCGCCGCCGCGGGTCGCCTGCCCCAGGGAGTTCACCTCGATCTGGCCGTCGAAGCCCGTCGGCGCGTGCACGGTCAAGCCGCCGTCGAGCGCGGTCGCCCCGCCCTCGACGCGCACGCCCTCCGGCTTGCGCACGACCGTCAGCGCCAGATCGGCGGTGGCCCAGTCGTACGTCCGCCGCTTGGCCCGGCGCACCATGCGATGCCCGCCGATCGACTGCGCGATGAGCGCCTCGATGCCGTCCCCGCGGTGCTTACCCGCCGGCGGCATCACGTCGAGCCCGCCCTGCTGCAACATGTCCAGCTTCGCCGGATCGGGCGTGGCCACGACCTTGAGCACGGTGCGGCTCGTCGTCCACACCTCCCCGACGTCGTCCTCGCCCGGCAGCCAGGCCTCGAGGGGCATGTCCCCGTCCTGGTGGCCGACGAAGAGGCTGCGCCCGGCGTCGAGCCGCTGCCCTTCCTCGCCGTCGCCGGGGTACAGCTTCACGATGCTGTAGTCGCTGTTGAGCCCCAGCACGTTGACGAAGACCGGCTTGGGGCTCTCGTTGATGACCTCGATGAAGTACCAGTTCTCGACCGGATCGCCGCCCTGCTCCTCCGCCTCGCGGACCGCCGCCGCATTGTAGGGCAGCACGATCTCGGAGTCGGTGGACTCGACGACCGGCTGGTCGAACGGCGTGCCTTCGCTGCTGAACGGGCGGAGCTGGATACGGAAGCGGCCCTGCAGCCGCGAGCCGGCCTCGTCGTTGCGCAGCGCTGAGACCCGCCGGAAGCGGGCGATGCTCTCCAGCGCGACGAGCGCCGCGCGGGCGTCGCCGCCGATGGCGTCGGGCCGCACCAGCGGATCGGGCTCGTCATGGCCGCGGATGACCAGGTTGCGCCCCTCGGCGCGCACCACGAACTCCGCCGGGCGAGCGTCGTCGACGCGCAGCGCCGTCGAGCGCTCGATCTGCCGCGCCAGCTGGGCCAGCGCGTCCTCGAGGTGCGGCGCCGCGTCGTCGCCGAGCGCGAGCGCCACCACCCGCTTGGGGGCGACGTTCTCGGCGTTCTGCACGATCTTCGCCCGGCACAGCACCAGCGCTTCGGGGTTGCCGGTGTCGACGTAGGCCCACGCCCGGCTCGCGTTGACCCGGGTCACCTCGGCGACCGCCGTCGGCGCCTCGGGCAGCTCGTCGGCCCGCAGCACATCGGCCGGATACAGCTCGAGCACCGCGCCTTTGCCCAGCCCGTGCACCCGGCCGCCGTCGAGCACCACCTCGCCCTTCTCGGTGCCGACCACCTTGATGAACGGATCGCGGCGCACCGGCTTCGAGCCGAAGACCGAGCGGGTATCGTTACCCTCGCACTGCGGTATCTGGTTCGGGTTGTAGACGTTGACCTGCGCGGCGACCTGCTCGTGCAGGATGCCATACGAGGTCTTGGGCTGGAGCCGCCACAGCGCGTCGACCAGATGCCAGGTGAACGCGCCGTAGGCCGGCTCGTGATCCGCGTAGTAGTCGACGTACTCCTGGGCCAGCTCCCGATCGCGGCAGGCGGCGAGCAGGGTGTAGGGCAGGCCCTCTTCGCGCCAGCGCTTCTTGACCCCCAGCGCCGTGGCCCGGGCGACGATGTCGCCGTCGAGCGTCCTGGGCGGCTGGCGCCGATCGGGCTCGGTCAGGCGCGACTTGGGCGCCCGCTCGTCGGCCTTGCGGGTGCCGTTGCCCGAGTGGCAGCAGTCGAGGATGACCGTGATGTTGTCGCCCTTGGCGTGCGAGAGCAGCTCGAGCAGCGCGGCGACGGTGGTATCGGGGATGTTGAAGACGCCATCCAGCCCGCTGTCGTGGGCCACCAGGCTCTCGATGTAGCCGGTGG
Organism: bacterium; assembly: GCA_030427205.1. GTDB lineage: Bacteria > Myxococcota_A > Bradymonadia > UBA7976 > UBA1532 > JACKDM01. Next base: position 78,268 of record JAUHXC010000030.1, read on the forward strand.
GCGACGCGCCGAGCGGGTCGAGCATGTTCGCCCCGTGCCCGCTGAAGTGGAAGATGATCTGGTCGCCGCGCTCGATCTGCGGGTTGTCGATGAGATGCTCGAAGAAGGCGTCGATGATGCCTTGGCGGGTCGCCTCTTCATCGCGCAGCACGCGCACGCAGTCCGCGTCGAGGCCGTAGCCGCTGGTGAGCAGGCCGTACATCGCGCCGACGTCGTTGCCGCAGCCGTCGAGGTCGTTCTGGGCGGCGAAGCGGTCGATGCCGACCAGCAGCGCCCACATCGGGCGGGGCTCGCTCATGGATCACTCCTCACGGGACACGGGCACATCCACAGAGATCGCCCGTCAAGGGGTCAAGGTCAACAAGGCGTTGAACATCACGACGTTGGCCGGCTCCCGCTGGGTCGCGACGGTCGTCCAGTCATCGACGGTGAAGTGCAGCGTGCGGCTGCCGAACCAGTGGCGCACCTCGAGCCGCAGACCGAGGAGGCTGTCCACCTCGCTGGAGAAGGGCGTATCCATGCCGATCGACCAGGTGCCCATCGGCCGGCCCTGCTCGACCACCTCGTTGGCGTTGAACCACGGATCGAAGCCGATGCCGGCGCCGGCGCTGCCCCGCCAGTGGAACGTGCGCCCGGCCAGCACGGTCGTCCAACCGAGCCCCAGCTCGATGACCTCCGCCGCGTAGAGATGGCGCTGGACCACATCCCCGCCGCCGTCGTCGGTCAGCGGCGTATAGGGCCAGTCGGCGACGATCAGGGCCAGCAGCTGCGGCTCGATGTAGAACGACGACGCCCGCGGCCGCAGCCGCACGCCGAGCGTCGCGGTGAGCACGTACGACAGCGACGTCTGCGTCGTGCGCTCCTCCTCGACGGCGACGACCATCGCCGCCCCTCCGCCCAGGCCGAAGACCATCAACCACGGCACCCCGAGGTCGTCGGGGTGCGGCAGTTCCAGGCGGGCGCCGGGCGCGATCCGGCCGAAGCCGGCGTCGTAGTCCCGCTCGCCGATGAACTCGGCGCGCACCGACGCGCCGCAGCGGGCGCCGGGCAGCGGCAGGGTGATGCGATCGCCGGCGACCGCGTCGAGCTCGACCGTCAGCCGGACCCCGTCCAGACCGACCACTTCGATGGCTTCGATGCGATCCCCGGGGGTCCGGTGCTCCCAGGCGCTGACGTCGGCCCAGACCACCCGCTCGGCCGCCGGCACCCGACCGACGATGCGCTGGCCGACCGCGCCGAGGATGCCGTCGACGTCCAGCGCCGGATCGTCGAGGTGCAGGTGCAGGCCCACCGGCGGCGAGACCGCCTGATCGGCGATCACCCGGCAATCGTAGCTGCACGTGCCCTCCACCGGCGCGCCGACCGCGCAGTGCGCCCCCTGGATGGTCGCCACCGGACACACCTCGGCCCGGGGCCACGTACACGGCATGATCCAGTCGAACTCGAAGCGCTCGGGCAGCATCTCGATGGGCACCGTCGGCCAACGGCTCGCCCAGCGCGCGCCGCTGTCGCCGCGCTCGGCGGCCACCGACAGCGCCACCACCCGGTCGACCGCGACGGCGGGCAGCTCCACCGGCAGCAAGCCGCTGCCGGCGGTCTCGCCGCGGCAGGTCGCCGCCCCGTCCACCAGGACCTCGCCGACCGCGCCGACCCCCCGCCCCACCTGGGCTTCGAGGCAGCGACAGCGGCGCAGCACCGGCACCTCGGCCCACGGCTGATCGGTCGCGATGCGCGGATAGCTGAAGCGGCTGCTCTCGAAGTCACCGCCCAGCACCCGATAGCTCGGCCGTGAGATCGGCTCGATGGGGCTCCAGCGCACGCGCCCGCCGCTGACCTCCAGGCTGTAGAACTGCGGCGGGTTCTCGGCCTCGACCGACTCGACCGAGATGTAGACCGTGCCGCCCTCGGGGGGGCGGGTATCGTCGTCGGCGCAGACGACGCTGTAGTCATCGGGCACCCGCTCGCCCAGATCGAGGGCCGCCGCGCAGCTGGGATGGGCCGCCTCGGGGCAGAGCTTGCAGCGCACGGGGCGGGTATCGCGGTGGGCCACACACGCCCGGCCGGTGCAGGTCAGCCGGTCTTTGAGCGGCGCGACGATGCCCGACGCCTGCCCGGCCTTCATCTGCTGGTTGCGCGAGACGAAGCAGACCCGGGCCGGCGGCGCCTGCCCGGCCTCGGGGGTCAGCACCAGCTTGTATTCTTCGGCCGCCGCCGGCCCGGCGAGCAGCGCCAGCAGCCCCGACAGCGCCAGCAGCCCCGACAGCGCCAGCAGCCCCGGCGACGCCACCGGCAGCGGGCAGAGTCCACCCAGGCGATGACTCATGGCATCCTCGGTGGCATCGGGCCCGCGTCGGGCCGTGGCAGCATATCCGGCGCGGGGCCCATATCCGGCGCGGGGCCCACATCCGGCGCGGGGCCTATGTCCGGCGCGGGGCCCATGTCCGGCGCGAGGCCCATGTCCGGCGGCGGCCCGCCATCACCCACCGCACCATCCGGCCGCTGGATCATCCCGCCGTCGGCCGGCGGGCCCATCTCCCCCACCCCGCCGTCGACGACGTCTTCGGCGCAAGTTCCACCGGCCGCCGGCTGACGGTTCCAGGCCGAGACGAAGGCGTCCACCCCCGCGTCGGTGACCTCGTCCTCGATCACCTGCAGCACCTGCGCGTCGCGCGGGCCGCCCATGCCGGCGTCCAGGCTGGGGCACGCCACCGCCGCGTCGGGCGTCTCCCGCCGGCTGACGCAGACCAGATCACCCATGCGGTTGCGGCACGGCGCGTCGGAGCAATAGCCGGCCGTGGGCGGGATCAACTGCCCGCCGCGGGCTCGCGGCCGCAGGTCGCGCACCTGCACGCAGGTCTCGCCGCCGTTGCGGCGGCAGTCGCGATCGTTCCAGCACGCCGGGCAGCACGCCCCGCCGACGCAGACGCCGAGCGCGTCGTCGTTCATCTCGTCGGTGTAGCTGCACGCGAAGCCGTCTTCCGCCGACGGGCTCGTGCAGTCGGAGACATAGGTGTCCTGGCCGGTGCTGCCGATCTCGTCGCGCGACAGGTTCGAGATCGCGCTGACCGCGATCAGGTCGACCTCGTCGAAGGCATAGCAGATGGCATAATAACCCACCGCGGTGATGCCGAACGGGCGATCGGGCAGCCGCTCGTCGCCGCGAACCGCGCCGCACACGTTGATCGAGCCGGTGGCCGTCAGGCTCTCGGGGCCCTCGACCGCCACGCTCAGCGCGAGCCCGTTGGTCAGGCCCAGGTTGACGATCTTCGAGCTGTGCCGGCAGCGGCCCGGCGCGTTGAGCAAGACGTCGGCGTCGGGCGGGCAGATATAGAAGCTGCAACGCAGCACCGTCGCCGAGGGCGGCAGACCGTTGAACTCGATGAGGTTGTAGTCATCGCCCGCGACGACCGTGAGCAGGAACTCGGGCTTGTCGTAGGCCACCGAAGGCGCGCTCGGGTCGGGCACCGAGTCGAGCAGCGCGCACGTCCCCGTATTGGCCTCCGCCGGCACCCGACAGGTCAGCGGCGGCGGGCAATCGATCGTGCTCACGCACGACAGCTCGGGCGGCGGGCAGCCGGTGCGCCCGTTGCTCAAGCTGATCCACGGGTACTCGAAGCAGAGCGGGTCGAGATAGCGATAGCGGGTCGTGCGCTCGTCCTCGAAGCAGCCGACGAACGTCGCCGCCAGCGTCAGCAGCCCGAGCAGCCGGGTCGCGGTCATCGGCGCCTCCTCTCCACCGAGAACCGGCGGGCGTCGGGCAGCTTGTTGAGCTTCTTGTACTCGCTGCGCGCCGCCGCGATGACGTGGGTCAAGCCGATCGCCGCGTCGTCCTCGGCCGCGGCGAACGCCGCCGAGAGCGCGATGTTGCGGATGTGCCCGCCGGCCAGATCGAAGCGCTCGGCCAGATCGAGCGGGTCGATGTCGTCGCCGAGCGGCGCGCGATCGGGCCAGATGCGGCCCCAGAGCCGCGTCCGCTGCTGCACGTCGGGCAGCGGGAAGTCGACGATGACGTCCATGCGCCGCAGAAACGCCTCGTCGATGTTCTTGCGCAGGTTGGTGGCCAGCACCACCAGCCCCGGGAAGCGCTCGAGCCGCTGCAGCAGGTAGCCCACCTCGATGTTGGCGTAGCGGTCGTGGGCGTCCTTGACCTCGCCCCGCTTGCCGAAGAGCGCGTCGGCCTCGTCGAAGAAGAGCGCCGCGTCGGTGGCCTCGGCCTCGGCGAAGGTGCGCTCGAGGTGCTTCTCGGTCTCGCCGATGTACTTGCTGACGATCTGCGAGAGGTCGATGCGATAGAGATCGCGCTTCGTCTCGCGGGCGATGAGCGCCGCGGCCATGGTCTTGCCGGTGCCCGGCGGGCCGACGAAGAGCGCCGACGTGCCGCGCTCGCCGACGATCTTGTCGCCGAAGCCCCAGCGTTCGAGCACCCGGGTGCGCTGGCGGACGCGCACGATGACCTCTTCGAGCTGCGCCCGGCGATCGTCGGCGAGCACCAGATCGGCCCAGGCGTAGCGGGTCTCGACCCGCTGGGCGAGCTGGCCGAGCTGAGGCGTGGCGTGGGCCCGCGCCGCGCGGTAGAGCTCGGGCGCGGTGGGCAGCGAACGGCCGGCGGCCCGGGCGAAGCCGCGGGCGGTGGCCGCCGAGGCCCGAATCCGGCCCGGCGGGAAGCGGAAGGCGTCGGCGACGCCTTCGATGGCTTCGGTCAGCCCGGCCAATGGGTCGGGCATGGCAGAGGAATCGATGGCATCCCCGGAGGCATCAATGGCACCACCAGAGGCACCAATGGCATCCCCAGAGGCACCAATGGCATCACCAGAGGCATCGATAGCATCCCCGGAGGCATCGATAGCATCCCCGGAGGCATCCATGGCATCCCCGGAGGCATCCATGGCATCCCCGGAGGCATCGATGGCATCCCCGGAGGCATCGATGGCACCCTCACCGCCGAGCCCCTCCAGCAGCGCCCGGCGCCACAGCGCGACGCGCCCGTCGACGGCCAGGGCCTCGATGGTCGCCTGCTCCACCGGCGGCAGGCCCGCGGGCGGATCCTGCGGGTGCCAGGGCCGCTCCACCGTGACCACCGCCAGCCGCGGGCCGCGCCGGGCCAGCGCGTCGATGAGCAGCCCCTGCCGCAGCCGCTGCTCGGCGGCGTCCTTGGGCTCGGGCGCGCCGCCCAGGGCGTCCAGGCGGCGAATACACAGCGGCGCGTCGTCCAGCCGCGCGGCCAGCAGCGCCGCCTCGACCGCCCGCTCGAACGCGGCGCGGGTGCCGTCCTCGAAGCGGTTGTGCCGCTGCACGTCGAGCACGTAGAGCGGCCGCTCGAGGCCGCGGGCGACGGCGCGGGCGAAGGCCTGCCGCCCGCTGCCCGGCGGACCGCTGATCGCCACCAGCCGCCGCGCCTCGCGGTCGGCGACCAGCCGGGCGCGGTGCCCGTCCAGGCCCAGCGGCGTCTCGTCGACCTCGGGCCAGATACGGCGCACGCCGAGCGCCTCGGGATCGAGCGCCGGCTCACCCACCAGCCAGCGGACCACGCCCGGCGCGACGCCGAGGATCTTCTCGTCGAGCGTCGCGCCTTCGCCGAGCTGCATCAGCCCGCTGCCGGCCAGCCGCCCGTCGGGGGTGAACGCCCGCCGACCGCGCAGCCGCTCGCCGATGCCATGGGTGAAGAGATCGAGCGCCACGCCAACCGTGGGTCGGCGGCGGGTGACGTCGTCGTGCAGCCACGCGATCAGCCGCCCGTAGCGCGGGTCGAGCTCGGCGGCGACCGCGAGCAAGAGCGACTGCTCTTCGAGGGGTTCGAGCCCGAAGCGCGCCACCAGCGCCGGCCACGACGCATCGGGGCTCGCCGCCAGCCGCTCGCCGAGCATCTTGCCGGTGAAGGCGATGGCGCTGGCCAGGTTGGGATCACCGAGCGGCAGCGTCCACGGCGGGCGCAGCGGGCCGCGGTCGAGCAGCGCGTCGACCTCGGCGTCGTCGATGTGCAGGCCGCGCAGCCAGGGATCGCCGCCGAGGGTCTCGCGCACCTGGGCCACCCGCGCCCGCAGCACCAGATCGAGCCACGCCAGCAGCGCGCAGAGGCACTCGGCGTCGTCGGCGAAAGGCGCGGCATTCGGCGGCGCGCTGGGCGGCTCGGCGGTCAAAGGCAGCCTCCTCAGACCCGCCCGATGACGATGAATTCGAAGCTGCGGTGGGTGCGGTCGCCGTCGCCGTCGCCGGTCACGACGATGACCCAGTCCTTGCTGGTCCGCGCGACGACCGCGTTGTCCCTGGTATTGCCGAAGCTGTTCGAGCTGTCGTTGTTATTGGGATAGTGCTGGGTGACTACCGCCGCCGGGCGACTGCTGAACTTGGGGTTGAAGCGGATGATGAACGCGCCAGCGTGGTTGCCATAGCGCTCGCAGGTGAAGCCTTCGCCGCACCACCTGCTGCCATCGGACTTGACCGCGCCCCAGATGACGCGGGTGCTCGCGCTCCACGAGCAGATCGCTTTGTTGTTGCTGTTGTCGTGCAGCCGCAGATCGCCCTTGCTGTGCATCCAGCCGTGCACGACGAGCCCGTTCTCGGCCCACACCCGCACCCGGCGGTTGCTCGAGTTCGGCCCGCCGCCGCCGATGATCTCCAGCGCGTCGTCGCTGTGGGTCTTGTAGCAGATCTTGCCCGCGTTGGCCTCGCGGTTGGCGTCGGCGGCGCCGAGGTCGAGGTCGCCGTCGATCCGCGTATTGCCGGTGATGTACGTCGCCCCGCCGACGGTCAGGCTGTGGCTGGGGTTGTTGTGGTTGATGCCGACCCTGCCGGTCTTGACCGTCAGCCGGTCGGCGCCGTTCTGCTTGAGCACGATGATGTCATTGGCGTCATTGCCCACGGTCAACGACAGCGCCGCGTTCTCGCCGCCCCACGACGCGTACTGGATGCGGGCGAAGTCACCGCTGCCACCAAAGGCATTGTTGACCCACGCGATGCCGTTGGTCCCGCTGGTGCCGGTAGACGGGCGGATGGGCCCGTCGCATTGAATGCGCCCGTTCACGGCGAGCACGTTGGTCACCCGGGCCCCGCCGGTCACGTGCAGGTCGGTCGACGGGTTCCACTCCTTGATGCCCACCCGGCCATTGCGCACGACGATCCGGTTCTCGCCGCCTTGTCGCAGCGTGATCACGTCGTCGGGGTCGTCGCCGTTCTCGATCTGCAGCGTGGTGTTCTGGCCGCTGTAGGCGTAGTAGCGGATCGCCGCCACGTCGCCCGAGCCGCCGCCGGGGTTGCCCGGCCAGACGATGCCCTTGGTATTATCGCTGCCCACCGAGGGCATCAGCCGGTTGGTGACCTTGAGCAGGTCGCCGTTGGCGTTGACCCGCGCGGCGAAGTGGGCCACGGGGGCGACGTTGAGCACGCCGCCGTTGACGTTGACGTTGCCGTTGAGGTTGGCCGCGCCGCCGACTTCCAGGGTGTTGACCGCGCTGCCGCCGGTGGCCGTGAGGTGCTGGGTGGTCAGCCGATTGCGTACGTTGATCTCGTGCCCGTCGAAGAGCGCATTCGAGCGCGCGTCGCCATTGATCGTGAGGGTCTGGGTCGTCGTGCGCCCGGCGATGGTGGCGTCGCCGCCGGCGGTGATATTCCGCGCCGCCTGCAGGTGCCGGCCCGGGTTGACGTCACCGGTGGTGACGTGGTGGCCCTCGACGCTCAGGTTGCCGATGTGCCGGCTGCCGCCCTGGGCGTGGAACGTGATCTGGCGCTCGGCCTGGGCGTTGCCGGCGCCGACGATGTCGAGGCCATCGGTCCAGCGCTTGTAGCGGATCTGACCCGCCGCGCCGTCGCCCCCGTCGGCGTTGGGCGCGAGGTCGATGCCTGCGTGCACCCGCAGCTCTTTGCGCAGGTAGACCGGCTCGTCGAACTCGGTGTAACCGTGGAAGCGCGCCGCGCCGTTCACCCGCAGGGTCTGGCCATCGGCCTGTTGGACGCCGAGCGCCAGCCGCTGGGCGGTGAGGGTGCCCTCTCCCTCCCCGGGCGGGCCGTAGCCGATGCCCAGCTTGTAGATCGCCGAGCCGCCCGAGCCGCCGGCGGCGAGCTGGCCGTTGACCACCAGATCGTTGCCGTCGTTGGTGACGTTCTTGTACCCGCTGTTGCCGTCCTGGCCGATGGTCATGCCATGGCGCACGCGGGCGTTGCCCCGCACGTCGAGCGCGGGCTGAGTGGTGCTGTGCTGGGTGCCACCGGGCACGTTGATGCGCAGCGCCCCGTCGAGCGTGCCCCGGCCGGGATCGCGATCGTCGCCGGTCAGCGTGATCGGGATCGGGCCGGGCACCCGCAGGCCGGCGCGGGGCCGCACGCCGGTGTCGACGTTGACGTTGCCCTCGGCGTCCACCTGCAGCCGGGCGATGATCAGCACCCCGTCGGGCAGCGCGTTCCCGTCGGCGGTGTACATGATCTCGGGCGTCTCGTCGAAGCGGGTCAGCCCAGAAGCGCCCTTGTCTTCGGCCGAGTCGTCGCTGGCCTCCTCCTTGTAGCGCATCCACAAGGTGAGGTTCTTGCTGCGGTCGGCCGCCTGGATCGCCCGCCGCGCGTTGGCGGTGAGCACCATCGGCCGACCGAGGTGATCCACCGCCGTGCCCGGCGCGATCACCACCGCGTCGGTCTCGCCGTGCACCGCGTAGCCGTCGAGCACCCCCGGGGTGACCGTATTGGCCAGGTGCCGCCGATGGCGGTCGATGGGGTGCGCCTGGGCCAGCAGGAAGTCCGCCGAGCCGAGGAACTGGCCGTCGTAGTAGCGCACCCGCTTGTCTACGCCCCGATCGGGGTAGAGCAGATAGGGGTTCTGTGCGTCGTCGCTCATGCCATCACCTCGGTCGGGGCGGGCGTCATCACAGCCGTCGCAGTCATCGCGACCATCGCAGTCATCGCGACCATCGCAGTCATCACAGCCATCGCATGGGTGTCATATGCCATCATCGTCCGCCTCACCGAGGCCCGATGGCGATGATGGTGAAGGCCCGATCGGAGCGGTCGCCGCTGGCATCGCCGGTCTTCACGTAGCAGCTCGTCTTGCTGACGCTGTAGACCAGGGCGTTGTCCTTGGTATTGCCGCTGCCGTGCTGGGTGACGATCACCGTGGGGTTGCCCGAGAAGTCGGGGTCGAAGAAGAGCTGATAGCGGCCCTTCTCGTGGCGGGTGATGCTGCTGAAGCCGCGGTTGGACCAGAAAGTCTGGTTGTCGCGCACCAGCGCCCAGCAGATCATGACCCGGGCGCCGGGCGCCATCACCGTCCGACAGCCGTGGTCGTACTCGGTGGTGCCGTGCAGCCGCAGCCGGGTGCTGCCGGTCTCGCCACCGATGCCCACGCGCTGGTTGCGGATGACGATCATGTCCTTGTCGTCCTGGCGGAGCACGATGATGTCGTCGGGGTCGTTGCCCGTGCCCAGCTCGAGCCGGGTGTCTTCGCCGTCGGTCACCCAATAGCGCAGCCCCGCCCAGTCCCCGCTGCCGCCGCCGATGTTGCCGGGGAAGCGGATGCCATTGTCGGTGCCGTGCTGGACGGTCAAGCGGCCCGTCACCCGGACGGCGCCGTCCAGGTGGCTGCCGCCCGCGACGTGCAGGTTCGTGCCGGGATCGTTGGTGCCGATGCCGACCCGGCTGCTGACGACGAGCTGGCCCTGCTTGTTGCTCCGGGCGTCATAGCCGAGGGACAGGCTGTACATCGCCGATCCGCCCGAGCCGCCCGCGGCGAACTGCCCGTTGACGACCAGATCGTTGCCGTTCTGCTCCACCGCGCCATAGCCGGTCGTGCCCGTCTGGCCGATGACCATGCCCTTCTTGAAGGTGGCGTTGTTGTCGACGGTGAGCGTGCCGGTGGCGCTGAGGTTGCCGGCGAAGCTGCCGCCGCCGCCGATGGTCGCGCCGCCGCCGGTGGTCAGGGCGCCGGCTGTCGTCAGCGCCCCGGTCATCTGCGTGCCGGCCTCGGCGTACATCTTGATGCTGCGGTTGGTGGTGTTCGTGCCGGCGCCGAAGATCTCGAGCGAGCTGGTATGCACCGCGTACTTGATCTTGCCGGCGTTGCCGTCCTTGCCGTCCACCCCGGCACCCAGCGCGAAGGTCTGGCCGCGCACCGTGGCGTTGCCGCCGGCGGTCAGCCCGCCGCCGACGCTCGCGCCGCCGGTCAGGGTCAGCGAGCCGCCGAGGGTCGTATTGCCGGTGGCGCTCAGCGTCCCGGTGATCGATGTATTTCCGCCGAGGGTCGTCGCACCACCGACGGCCAGGGTCTGGCCGAAGTTGGCCCGGCCCGTGGCCTCGATGCGGTCACGCACGATCGTCGTGCCCTGGATGGTCGTGCTGCCACCGACCGTGAGCGACTGCGCCAGGGCCGTGGCCCCGCCGACATCGAAGCGACCGTCGATCTGCCCCGTACCGCCGACCTGCAGGTTCCGGGTGACGCCGAGGTCGATGCCGATCTGCGTCGAGCCGCTGACGCCGAGGGACGAGCGCAGCGTGGTGGCCTGGGTGACGTCGAGGGTCCTGGCGATTCGGGTGTCACCGCCGATGGCGACGTCGCCCGAGATGTCGGCGTTGCCGGCGACGTCGACCGCCTTGCCGTTGGTGAGCCCTTCCTTGCCGACCGCGAGCCGTCGGGTCAGCGTGACGCCCTGATCCGCGTGGGGCCCGTAGCCTACGCCCAGGCCGCGCACCGCCGAGTTCCCACCCGCGGCCAGCGATCCCTTGACCACCAGCCCGTCGGTGCCGGTCTGCACCCCGCCGTAGCCGGTCGAGGTGGTCTGGCCGATACGCATCGACGCGGTGACGGTGGCATCACCGCCGACCCGCAGCGCGGGATGGTTGACGTTGCTGCGGGTGCCATCGGGCACGTCGATCTGCAGCGCGGCGGCCAGGGTGGCCCGGCCGGGATCGGCGTCGTTCGAGGTCAGCGTGAGCGGGGTCTTGCCCGGCACCCGCAGGCCCGCGCGGGGCCTCACGGTGTCGTCGGCGTTCACCGCGCCGGCGCCGCTGACCTGCAACGCGGCGAGCACGATCGCCTGATCGGGCAGCGCCTCGCCGGTGATCACGTAGTCGATGACCGGCATCTCGTGGAACCGGGTCATGCCCGACGTGCCCTGGTCGGCGTGGGCCTGATCGGAGGTCGTCTCGCCCCAGACGATGTAGAGCGTGAGGTTCTTGCCGCGATCGGCCTCGCGGACGCCCTTCTCCTCGGCGGCGACGAGCACCAGCTGCCGACCGAAGCCGTCGACCGCCGCGCCGGCGGCGATGTCGACCTTGTCGGCGCCGCCGGTCACCTCGAGGCCGGCGACCACGCCGGGCCGCACGGTGCCCTGCAGGTGCCGCCGCCGGCGATCGATGTCGTAGCGCTGGGCGTCGATGAAGTCGGCCGACCCCAGGAACTGCCCGTCGTAGTACCGCGGGCGGCGGTCCATCTGCTCCTCGGGATAGAGGGCGTAGGGGTTGTTCTCCTGCTCGCTCATCGTCTCCTCCGTCACCGGGCCGGGGCCGAAAGGCGCACCCTCAGCCGGCGTGATCGATCACGCCGACCTTGTCTTCGGCGGCGGACGCCTCCGGCGGGCCGCCCATGCCGGCGAGCGCGCCGAGCACCTGCTCGCCCGGGTCGGGCTGCAGCTGCTCCTTGGCCTGGGCCTGCATCTGGGCGATGAGCCCGTGCACCCGCACGTAGGGCTGCTGGCCGAGCAGCTCGAGGATGTAGTTGGCCTGCTCGATGGTCATGCGGAAGAGCAGGGTCTGCGGTTCGCTCATCGGTTCTCTCTCCGGGCGCGTCAGCGCCGAAATCGGTTCAGCTGGCTCGGGTCCCCAGCAGCGTATTGACCCCGATCAAGATGCCGGGGTTGTCGGCCGTGGGGGCGTCGACGATCTGCATCGTCGGCACGAGATAGCGCACGCTGTACCAGCAATGCGCCGGGCGCACGATGTCGGTCAGCGCGCGCACCACCCGGTCGATGCGGGCGAGGGCCATGGCCCCCTTCTGCCGCACGACCACCTCCACCTGGAAGAAGTGCGGCTCGGCCTCGAACTCGTAGACGATCACGTCGTCGGGCGAGCCGAGGTAGCGGCCGAGGGTCTCTTTGAGCCCCTGCCGGGTGCCGCGCTTCTGGTAGCTGGGCAGCGCCGCGCGGATGAACCGGCGGCGGGTCTCCTCGTCGAACTCCTCGCGCTCGGGCGCCGAGACGAGGTTGGCCAGCCACGAGATGAACTCGCTCGGCGTGCGCTGCGTGTCCGGCTGGCCCGGGCGGGGGGCGAAGATCGAGCCCACCGTGGCCAGCGTCTCTTCGATGCCCGAGAGGTTGGGCAGCGGGTCGCCGGGGTAGCCGGTCTCGGCCCACAGCCCCACCCGCCCGCTGAGCAGGCGCTCGAAGGCCAGCAAGAAGCCGCCGAGGATCGGATCGGACCGCAGGTCGGCGGGCAGATAGGGCAGCCAGGTGCTCTGTGCGCTCTCGGTCATCGGTCAGCTCCGCTCGAAGAACGCGAGGTTGCACTGGTCGATCCGCAAGACCGCCAGCTCGTCGGGGTCGAGGCGGACGCCGTAGTGCTCGTCGTCGTCGGTCAGGCGCCGGTCTTCGGGGGTCAGCGAGAGCTTGTCGACATAGTCGACGCCCGCCACGCTCTCGATGAGCGCGATGACCTCGGTGTAGTGCAGGTCGGCGCCGATGGCCCGGGTGTCTTCGTCGTGGCCCGGCGCGGCGAAGTGCTGGACGAGCGTATCGATCAGCCGCGGGCGCACCAGATCGGGGTCGGTGCCATCGGTGAGGTAGATCTCGGCGTCGATCATCACGTCGACCCAGCGCGGGCCGACGACGTGGTGCCGGGTGCCGAGGGCCCGTCGCTCGTCGAGGAAGCTCCAGATGCCGTCGAGCAGTTGGTCGCCGCGGTGCTGGTTCCACGCCCAGGGGTACTCGACGCGCTGAACGTGCCAGCAGACGTCGACCTCGGCGCCCGGTTCGGCGTCCGGCGCGCTGAGCTGCAGCTGCCAGTCCCGCCGGATGGCGTTGACCGAGCCGTCGCGCTTGGGGCCGGCGAACCACAGGCTGACGACGCCCTCGCCGGTCGCCTCGGCGACCATGCCCGCGCTGAAGTTCCGGGCCCTCAGCAGCAGCGGGGTGTCCGTGGTGCTCGTCACGGTCACCATCACGTCGCAGGCGCGGCGCATGGGCACGTAGCGGCAGCCGAGCAGGGTGCCGTCGCCGCCGGTGAGCCGCCGATTGCCTCCGCTGGGCGTCCCGGAGTTCATGCCGGCGACGGCGTTGGCCTGATCCATCTCGATGACGAACTCACCGGTCTGGGCGAGCTGGGTCGCGCTGGTCTCGAGCTCGCCCCGCTCATTGGCGGCGAAGTCGCCTTCGTAGAGCACCGCGCCGGTGTGGGCCGCGGTGACCTGTACGGGCCCGCCAGCCGGGAACGTGGCCCACAGCTTGCCCGGGACGTTCTCCATCACGAAGAGCTTGGGCCGCGCGGTCGACAGCGTGCCCTCGAACGACCAGCACAGCCGCTGCGGCACGACGACCACGCTGATGTGCGCGTCGCGACGGGCGAAGCGGTCGTCGGCCTCCAGATCGCAGCGGGGCAGCACGACGGCGTGGGCCACGTGACGCTCGAGGCCGATGGCCTTCGCCGCGGCGCTCAGCGGCCAGTCGTGCTTGATCCGGTCGATATAGTCCCGCGGGGTCACCGCCCGGTATGGCCGGCGCAGCCCGCGGATCGCGCCGCGGATGGCCGCTTCGAGCGCCTCGCCGCTGAGGTCGGCCCGCGGATCGGCCCCCTCGATGAGCCCCAGGAGCGCCCGCCGGCTGCGGTCGTCGATGCGCGTGCTGCGGTAGAGCACCGTCTCGGTGAGCCACGCCGCCAGCTCGAGCAGCGCGATGCCCGGATCGGCCGGGTTGTGGTCGGTCCACTCCGGCGCCAGCGCCGGGATGCGGGCCAGGGCCTCGTCGAGCAGGTCGGGATAGCGCAACTGCTTGCTGTCGCTCATCGGGCCTCCACCACCGTCAGCCGGTGCTCGCCGGTGGCCACCAGCGCGCTCTTCGCCTCGCGATGACTCAACTCGTCGAGGGCGATGTCACGGTCGACGCCCACGAACTCGGGCAGCGGCAGCAGCGGTCGGCAGTCGACCGCCAGCCGCCGCACGAACTGCACCCCGCCGACCTCGGCGAGCACCGCCTGGATGTCGGAGTCCCGCGGGCGGCGGCCGAAGGGCCAGCCGTTGCCCTCGACGCCGCCGGTGAGCGGGTGCAGGTAGCGATCGAGCGCGGCGGTGGCGTCGCTGATGACCCGCGCCGCCTCGGCTGCGCTCGCGCCGAGCTCGGCGGTGACGGTCACCGTCGCCCAGCGGGGGCCGGTGACCTTGAGATCAACCGACGCGTCGGCCCGCGCCGCCAGCGCGTGATGCACCGTATCGAGCAGCGCTTGGCTCGGGTTGGGCCGGGCCTCGGTGCCGTGGGGCACGACGACCACCTCGACCAGCCCGATGTGGGCCGCGCTGCTGGCGACTTCGGCCCCGAGCACGCCCTGAATCCAGCCGCCGCGGCCGGTGGCCTTCTTCTCCGGGTCGAAGTTGACCGGGTTGTCGCGGGTGAAGTCGGGCTCGATGACCGCCACCCGGCACACGGTGTCGGACGCCTCGCGGGCGAGGTCGGCGAAGTCGTCGGGGGTCACCGCGCGATCGCGGTGGCGCATCGTGCGCGGCACCTCGCCGGCCACCACGTCGGGCATGTAGGCGTCCCGCCCGCCCTCGGAGGCGACGGGGTTGCTGACCGAGTCGACGAGCGGCATCGCGGTGCGCGGCTGGTTGATGGTGCCGGCCGCCCGGTTCCCTTCGGCGCCGCCGCCGGTCACATAGCTCAGGCGGATGTTGTTGTCGCCCTTGGGCGGCGGCGTGCCCCGGCGGCCGTTGCCAAAGGTGACCTCGCCGGCCTCCGGGTCGAGCGCGTAGTGCCGATCCTGCGGGCCCGACCCGTTGAAGTCGGGCACCTGCCGCCAGCGGATCCAGGGGCCGTTGGTCTCTTCGCGCACCTCGAGGACTTCGCCCGACAGGATCGGGCTGCGCGACGTGCTGAACGCCTGGTCGATGCCGCCGGTGCCCGAGCCGATGACCTCTTCGGAGACCGACGTGGCCGCCCGGGCATAGACCGCGTTGAGCCGGATGGCCGAGATGCGCGGCGGGTGGTGATACGAGCCCTCGACCCAGCGGGCGCGGAACCACTGCGCGGTGGTGCCGAAGCGATCGAGCATCACCCCGTCGTGCGGCGCGATGAAGCGCAGGATGCCGGGCTTGGACAACGCCTGGGTATCGTCGTCGACCACCAGCTCGACCCAGCCCTCGGCGGTGCTCGCCTCCCAGGTCACCCGCACCGGCTCGTCGGGGTTCCAGTCGGGGTTGCGCGGCAGCAGACCGGTGACGGTATCGGCCACCGGCGGCAGCACCTCGACGTGCATCGCCATCGGCGCGTTGGCCACCGGCTCGGAGAAGCCGATCCACAGCGACTTGTCTTCGGTGTCGGCGTCGGGGAACGGGCACGGACCCACCTCGACGCCGGCGCGGACGAAGCCCGACTGCCGCCGGGCGATGCGCACGTCTTCCGGCGCGTCGAGGCTCTGGCTGCTGCGGCTCGTCAGGCGGATCGACGACAACCACGGCGGCGCGAGGGTGTCTTCGGTCATCGTCGGCGTGGCGTCGACGACCGTCAGCCGGCTCACCGCGCCGTAGTCGCCCTTGACCAACCGCACCCGCAGCCAGCGGCCCTCTCGGCCGCCGTGCTCGATGATCGGCACCGGGCCGGGCAGGGTGAAGCGGGCGATACCGCTGCGCCGCAGCCGCAGCGACTCGTCGGTGATGCGGGTCGCGCCGGCGGGCACGTCGCCGGCCTGCGCGTCGTCGCAGGCATAACCCACGGTGTGCCAGCCGTCGGCCAGCAGCAGCTCGTAGGCGATGATCGCGCCCACCGGCGCCGCCGTCGGATGCCACTGGCTGACGGTGTAGCTCACCTCGACGGTGGCCTCCGCCGGCTGCACGAACGCCTCGCCGCCGTCGATGAGCAGCGACGCGTTGAACTCGGGGATCTTGCCGAAGGGCGCGAAGTCGGCGCTGGCGTCGACGGCGAAGAGCCCGTGCACGAGCTGCAGCGGCGCGCGGTCGGCCAGCAGCCGGACCGAGGTCATGCGCACGGTGTGCAGGTCACCGAACACCCGCTCGCCGATGACGGCTTGTTTGTGGATCTCCATCTTGATCCACACCGCCTCGACGCCGCCCACCTCGACCGGCGCCAGCGCCGCCGGCCGCAGCGTATAGGCGTGAGCGCCCGCGCTGGCCTCGGCCGCCACCCACGCCTCGCCGTCCCAGGTGTGGAACTCGACGTCGTCGCTCATCAACGTCCACAGCGAGTTGCGCCGGCCTCGCCCGTCGATCAGGAGCAGGAGGATCTCTTCGGGCGGATCGTGGGCCAGCAGCGCGTCGCAGGCGAAGTACAGCGCGCGGTCGACCCGGGTCTGGGCGTCGAAGGCGTGCCACGGTTCGCGGGTGACGCCGGCCTCTTCGGCGACCGCGGGCAGCGCGTGCACCGTGACGTCGTCGACGCAGTCGGTGGTCGGATCGACGACCCGCACCGCGGTGACCGGCGTGCGCAGCACCGTGAGGTCGTTCTCGGTGTAGAACGACGTCGAGTCGGGTTGCGTATCATCGGCCGCCGCGGCGATCTCGGCGTTGGCCGGCACGATCGGATCGCGGCCGGCCCCATCGACCGGGCTGAAGACCAGCGGCGCCCGGGCCACGCCCGGCGGCTGCGGGCGGGTGCCGAGCAGCCGGAAGAGCTCGCCGGCCAGCTGACCGGGGGTCTCGTCGACCGCTTCGACCGCGCGGCGGGCGAGCCGCGAGAAGAGCCGGACCATCGCCCCGCCGAGGTCGAGGTCGTCCTCGGGGCTGGGCTGCCAGCCGGTGAAGGCGGACACCAGGGTCTCGGTGACTTCGACCAGCTCCGACTCGGAGCGGCCGTCGAACGGCGGCGCCTCAGACATCGGCCACCTCCGCGCCGCCGTCCACGTAGAACGGGTAGACCAGGTTGAAGCGGCTGTTGGTGCCCTTGATCTGGATGGTCAGCTCGATGAGACGCTTGCTGTTGTCGGCCTCGTCGACGCCGATGCTCAGGTCGACGAGCTCGGCGCGGTGCTCCCAGCGGGCGAGCGCGCTGCGGATGTCGCCGATGAGCTGGCCGGTGGCCTCGGTGGTGCCCGGCGCGAAGAGGCGCCCGTGCAGCCCGCAGCCGAACTCGGGGCGCATGATGCGCTCGCCGATGGCCGTCGAGAGGATCAGCCGCACCGACTGCTCGACGGCGGCCTCACCGCTGACCGGCACGATGCGCCCGTCGGCGTCGAGTGCGGTGGGGAAACCCCACCCGCGTCCGAGGAATGGTCGGTCCATTACTTGGCCTCCACCTTACTGGTGATGGGCGAGATGCTCGGGTTGCCCGGCGGCGCGCAGTCGAGCTGGGCCTGGTCGTCCTGCATCAGCGGCGGCTTGCCCTCGACGAGCACCTTCATCGCCATCGGGGTGAACGACAGCGTCGTGCACGGCTTCTGACCCTTGCTGGCGTCCATGTTGGGGCAGCCCGAGACGGTGAACGGGCCGGTGCCGAGCAGCACCGGGTTGCCCTCGACGAAGACCTTGGTCGACATCAGGTTGGGCATCGGCGCGATGGGGATGCCATGGCCGCATTGCATCGTCGCGGCGGATGTCATGAGCTTGCCCATCACATCACCTTCAGGTTGCCGGCGTTGATGTCGACCGGGTTGCCGGTGATCTTGACCGACTGGCCCTTGAGCTCGAGCGCCTGCTTCGCCGCGAGCGCGCCGGAGTCGCCGTTGAGCTTCAGCGCGCCCGACGCGGTCACCGTGAAGTTGGTGCAGTTGATGGCCACGTCGCCATCGGGCACGTCGAGGGTGATGGTCTTCTTCGAGGCGAGCTTGATGTCGCCCTCGATGGTGACCGTCAGGCTGCCGGCCTTGCTGTCGATGATGACGGTGTTCTTGGCGCTGGCGTCGGTGATGCGGATCTGCTCGGCGTCTTCGGTGTCGTCGAACTCCAGCTTGTGCCCCGCCTTGCTGACGAAGCCCTTGACCGGGTTCTTGCCGTCGTTGGCGAACGGCGGCCTGGCCTCGACCCCCGAGCCGCTCTTGCCCCAGCGGAAGCCGAGCACGACGCCGTAGTCGGCCACCCCGTGCAGGAACCCGACGATGACCAGATCGCCCACCTCGGGGAAGAGATACAGCCCGCGCTCGGCCCCGGCCATCGGCGTCATCACCGTGCACCAGTAGCCCTGGTCCGTATCGTCGCCGTAGGGCTCCATGCCGTCGACGCTGACCTGCACCATGTATGGCTTGGCCTTGTCGACGGCGACCACCTCGCCGAACGCGAGGCCCTGGCCGATCCTGTGGTCACCCAGCGGCGAGTCGTCGAGCGGCACCGTCAGCCTCCGTCCTGTTCGAGCGAGAGATCGGTGGTGTAGCCCTCCGAGGGCCCCCAGCGATGCACCGCCTGGGTGATGCGATAGGCGCCGTCGAAGACCCCGAAGCCCGACAGGTCGACCCACGCCTCGGGGATGAGCGCCACGTCGCCCGGGCAGCTGACGCTGGCGGTGATGTTGGTGCGCTGGCGCTCGGCGAGCATCTGGGCGGCGATGCCGTTGGCCTCGCTGACCGTCTCGGCCCGATCGAGCTTCGTGATGACCGTCGGCGTGCCGATGAGGCTCTCGGTGGTGCCCGCCTTGCCGATGACCTGGGTCTGGTTCTCGCGGTCGAAGCCGATGATGATGACCCCGTCGACCAGCTCGACGACGCTGTGGCTCGCGCTGAACGAGCGCACCGAGGTCGCCGACAGCGGCACCAGCGCGAAGGGGTTGAGCGGCTTGTCCGACGGCGGGCGGATGTGCAGCTGCTCGCCTTCGATGTCGAGCCGGTAGCCGATCTTGCCCAGCAGATCCATGATCAGCTCGTAGTCCGAGCCGGTGGTCTGGCGCTTGGTGGGGATGGCCGCCGGCGGCGCGCCGAGCTTCTTGGTGGTCTTCACCTTGAGCCCGCGGTCCTTGATGATCGCCTCGGCGATCTCGAGCGGCGTCTGCCCGGTGAACGAGCGCAGATAGCGCCCCTGGCGCAAGACGTGGCGCGCGTCGTGACCGCTGAGCGAGAGCGAGGCCCCCGCCTTGGAGATGCTGGCGCTCGACCCGGTGATGACCCCGTTCATCAACGTGGCGCTGCCGTTGGCGTTGCCCATGTCGACCTGCAGGCGGTTGCCGAGCGCGAGCCGGCTGTCGCCGAGCAGCGCGTAGTCCTGCCCCGCGGTGTCCCACGCGTCGAGCTCGAGCGAGAAGCTGCCCACCGACGTGCTGTCGAGGGTGAGCGAGACGCTGCCCATCTCGCCCTCGATGGGCGGGAAGAACGGCATCATGGGCCCGATCGACGCGCCCCACGAGAGGCCGACGCTGACCGAGGCCGCCAGATCGGCGGCGTTGGTGGCCCCGAACACGGCTCAGCGCTCCAAGGCCGGGATGCGCAGGGTGGCCCCCGCCTCGAGGGTGCGGGCGCTCTCGAGCCCGTTGAACTGGGCGATGACCCACCACTTGCCCGGATCGCCGAAGTAGGTCGCGGCGATCTGGGGCAGCGTATCGCCGCGGCGCACGACGTGGCTCTTCTCGACGTCGGGCGAGAAGAACTCGAAGAGGCTGTCCTCCTTGAACTCGGTGAAGCTGCACGACATCGTCGCCCGCACCGGCGTGCCGTCGGGCTTCCACAGCTTGAACGTCTGGCTGCAGCTCGTCAGCACCCCCTGCATGAGCATGTACGGGCCCCACCAGAGCTGGCAGACCGGCGGGCGGTGCAGATCCTGGCTCGGCTGGGCGAGGCGGGCCAACTTCTGGGTGTGCTCGAGCACGTTGCTGCCGCTGGGCTGAGCGAAAGCCATCGCCATGCCGCCGCTGACCGCGTCACCGAGCATCGACATCAGCGACATGCCTTCGTCGGTGGTGTCGAACATCAGCTCCATGCTCAAGGTCGCGGGCTGGTAGCTGCCCGACGAGACCTCGAGCTCGGTCGACCAGCGCCCCGGCGAGGCGTGCTGCTTGGGCTGCCAGCTGCAGCCGCTCGACAGCGAGACCTGGCTCGGGTTGAAGAGCACCGAGAAGCCCTGGCTGAAGATCATCGGGAAGGAGCCCTCGTGGCGCACCACCATGCGCGCGACCCGGGTCGTATCGAGCCCGAGCATCGCCCCGCCGGCCGACGCGAGCGCCGAGGCCGCGCCGATGGCCGCCTGGGTGCCGGCGTAGATGGCGTCGAGGGCCGACATGCCCTGGCCGGTATAGGTCAGGTTGTTGAACACCGTCGGACCTCCTCAGACGCGGGTGCGGGTGCGGGCCCGCTCCTGCTCGATGTGACGGATGACCCGCTGCTGCACCACGCCGGCGATCGTGCGGATCTGCTCGGGCGCGAGCTTGACGGGGGCCGGGGCCGGCGCGGGAGCCGGCGCGGCCGCGACGACCGGCGTCGGCGGGGCGGCCGGCGCGCGGCCGCCGAGGATGCGGGCCACCTCTTCGGCGCTGCGCGGCGCGCCCATGGGCACCATGCGCGCGGCCGCCGGATGGCTCGGGGCCGGGCCGGGCGCGGGATCGGCGGCGGGCGCGGCGACCACCACCGGCGGCGCGTGGCGGGCGGTCGGCGGCGCCGGCGGCGTGGGCGTCGCGCCGCGCACGATCGGGGTGGCCGGCCGGCGCGTATGGGCCTGCCGCGCGGCGACGGTCGACCCGCTGCGGGGCACCGCGACGGCGGAGACCACCGGGCGCGCGGCGGCGGAGGGCTCGACCGACGTCGCCTGCGCGACGACCGGGCCGTCCGGGGTGACGCTGGGCGGGCGCCCGCGACGCACGCCGCGGGAGACGACCCGGCTGCCGCCATCTGCGGCCGCGAGCAGCGCGGCGATGTCCATCGTCTGACCCTCGGGGTGCACCCGCCCCGGCGGCGCAGGCGCGGCGGCCGGGCGCGCCGTCGTCTGGAGCGCGCCGGGCGCGGTCGCGATCGGCGCCGCCGCGGGCTCGACGCCCGCCGCGGCCGTATTCGCAGCGCCGGTGTTCGCCGGGGTGAGCGCGCCCCGCTCGGGTATCGCCGGCGCGGCCGACGAGACCGAGGGCACCGCGCCATCGGCGGATGGCATGCCAGATGGCACAATGGATGGCATGCCGGATGGCACGCTCGATGGCATACCAGATGGCGCAGCGGACGGCACACTGGCTAGCATACCCGATGGCACACCCGATGGCATACCCACCGGCGCCACGGATGGCGCCGGCATCACAGATGGCGCTGGCGATGACATATCGGATGGCATCTGCGACCCGACCTCGCCTGACGGACCCTGAAAATGGGTCAAGGGCGCCGCATGAGGCATTACAGCCGGCCCGGATGGCATCGTCCCATCACTGGATGGCACAGCAGAAGGCACCGATGGCATCGACGGCGGCCCAGAAGGCGCGCCGGGCGTCACTTGGACCGACGGCGGCCCCTCGACCGCCGCGGGCCGGCTCCCCTGCCCCGCCGCATGCCGCAGGCCCGGCGTCGCCTCGGCGGGCACCGCGCGCGCCGAGACCGTCGGCGCAGCGTCGGCCGCCGCCGGCACCCGCTCGATCACCCGCTCGACGTCGTGCTGTCGGCTGTGCTCGAGCACGCGCACCGAGTGATGGGCGCCGGGCACCACCGCTCGGGCCTGCACCGGCGGCGCCGCCGCAGCGTTGGCCTCGACCTGCGGCGGGGTCCAGCGGGCGTGCACCAGCGGCACATCGGAGTCGTCGTAGTCCAGCGCCGCGCTCCAGCGGGCCATCCAGTCGGACATCAAGGGCATCAGCCCGTTGATCACCTCGCCCAGACCCACCAGATCGCGGACCCAGGCCGGCGGCTCGGCGAGCACCCGGGCGAAGCCCAGCTCGCCGAGCAGTCGCCGATCGACCAGCGCCAGAATGCCATCCGCCCCGGGCGGGGCGGCGGCGGACGCGGTCTGGTGATCGAGGCGGTCGGTCATCGGCGCTTCACTTCACCGCGTCGAAGACGCCGACGCCGGCGCTGAAGAGCTGGGCCAGCATCGGCTTCTTCATGCCGCCGTGGATCAGCTCGATGCTCTCGACGGCGACCTGGCCGTTGGTGGCGTCCAGGGTCGGGCCGCTCCAGCGCACGGGCAGGGCGTCGAAGACGTTCCAGATGGTCTTGGGCAGCATGCGCTCGTCGAGCATCATGATCGTCAGGTTGCGCTTGCGCACCACCCCGCGGGCCGCCGCCTCGAACCACATCCACATGCCGTCGAGCTCGGTCATGCCCCGCTCGAGCACCAGCGGCGACCAGGTGGTGCCGCCGACGAAGTGATGGCTGGCGTGGTTGTGCCCGCCCTCGCGGTACTCCTCCTGCTGCACGGTGGCCGACAGCCCGCTGACCGACTTGAAGCCGCCCACGATCAGGCCTTCGATCTCGACGAAGTAGTTGTAGCCCCCGTACGGATCGAGGGCGATCTGCGAGCCGGCGGCGCCGGCGGCGCCTCTCACGCCCAGCGCCACCAGAGAGCTGCCCAGGGCCATGTCACCGCCTCCTCGTCGCCTCGATCATCGACGCCAGGTCGGTCGGCTGGCTGGCCGCCGCCCGGCTCTTCTCTTCGTTCAGCCGGGCCGTATGGCGGACCCAGCCGATGCGCTCCAGGTGGCTCATGCTCATCACCGAGTCGTACGACCAGTGCAGATAATGAGCCAGGTACGCTACCTCCTCGTGGAGCCGGTCCGAGGGGTAGCTCAGGCTCCCCCCGGCGGGGGCGGCTCCACGTCGAAGTCGCCTTCGCAGTGGGGGCACACCACCCGCATGCGGCTGCGGCCGGTGCGGTTGATGCGCTGATACAGGTCCTGCAGGTACGCGAAATCGCAGGCGTAGAGCCCTTCGATGGTCTTGACGTCGATCCGATCGAGCCCACCCAGCCGGGTGACGACCCGGCTGAGCAGGATCACCACCAGGTAGCCCGGGTTGCGTTGCACCCGGGGGTCCTTGAGCGGGGCGAGCTCGTCGAACGCCGTCGCCATGCGCATCTGCCCCTCGCGGTGGCGGGTGCCGTCGGGTCCGATCACCCCTTCGGGCAGGGTGAAATCGAACGTCGGCGAGGGGGCTGCCGCTGCCATCATGTCTCAACTCCTCGACGTGGCGGTCCCGAGAGGATGCCTGCGATCGAGGCCGTCAGACCAGGGCCACGTCGTCGAACGCCAGCTCGATCTCTTCCATGGCGAGGCCGGTGGAGGTGGCGTCGAAGCTCGGGGCCGCCCAGCGGGTGGGCCAGGCGTTCTTGAGCGTCCAGCGGGCGACCTCGTCGAACTGGTCGTTGAAGACCACCAGGTCGACGTCCTGCTTGAAGTTCTTGTCGTGGCGGTTCATCTCGCACCACGCCCACAGCTCCTGCTCTTCGATCATGCCCCGCTTGAGGGTCACGTTCGACAGCGACTTCAGGCCGGGGATCTTGCGCGGGTGCAGGGTCGCCTCGTGGCCTTCGCGGTAGTCGTTGACCGCCCGGCTGACCGACAGGCCGCTCATCTCCTTGAAGTTGCCGGCGATCACCGAGCCGATGGTGATGCAGAAGTTGTAATTGCCGATCGGGTCGCGGAGCGGGTAGTTCGGGGCCGCCATCAGGTCTCTCCTCGGTTCAAGACGACAGGGTCTCGGTCTGTGCGTCGGTGCCCGACCGGGTGATCAGGCGCAGGGTGATGTATTCGCCGGGCACCGCCGGCGCGATGCCGACGTCGGCGATCAGCAGGCCGGCCTGCTGGACGTCTGCCGGGTTGTTGTTCTCGTCACACTGGATGTACCAGGCCAGCTCGCTCACCGGGCCCACGAGGGCGCCCCGGTGATAGAGCCGGTCGAGGTACGCCCCCAGCTCGCGGACCACCCGATTGCGCAGCACGACGTCGTTGATCTCGAAGACCAGGCCGTCGAGCCGGCGGGTCATCCACCGCTCGAGGTCGAGGGTCAGCCGCCGCACCGGCACATGGCGCCAGGTGGGGTCGGTGGACAGGGTGCGCGCCCCCCAGACGCGCAGCCCCCGGCCGGGCAGCGCCCGGATGATGTTCACCGAGGGCTCGGCGATGCGCCCGTTGGCGTCGAGCGCCAGCGGCGGATACACGGTGGCCAGCTGGGCGTCGGACAACGCGAAGCGCAGGTCGACGGCGTCTTCCAGCGTCTCGTTGGCCGGCGCGTGGTGCCGACCCGAGCGGGCGTCGACCCGCATGTAGATCCCGGCGACGTGCCCCGACGGCGGCCCGAAGACCGGGCCTTCGTCGGTGACGACCTTGATCCACGGGCCGTAGAGCGCGCCGTTGTCGCTGCTGGTGCGGGTCTGCAGCTCGCGGGCCCGCGCGATGGCGGTCTCGACCGCCGCCGTGGCGCTGAGCTGCGTCGGCTCGGGCAGGTCGAGCACCGCGAAGCGCTCGCCGAGCAGGTCGCAATGCTCGAGCAGCATCGCCTGCAGATCGACGTCGACCACCCCCGGCGCGACGACCAGGCTCACGTCGTCGTCGTCGACGAGCACGTCGAGGGCGGCGGCGAGGCTGGTGGCGTCGGTGGCCTCCCCCGTCGAGAGGACCTTGCACAGCGCCCCCCCGTTGTTGAAGAAGCCGCGGATCGCCAGCCGGAAGTGATCCCGCCCGTCGCCGAACCGGCTGCGGAAGCGGGACCAGCCCTGCACCAGCTCCATCGAGCCGGCCTCGACCCCGGCGAGCGCCCCGATGAAGACGGGGTGACCGCTGTGGTCGACGGTGGCGTCCGCCTGGCGCTGGAGCTGCCAGTAGAGGCCGGGGATGGTGACAGCGTCGGTCATCGAGGCCTCAGCTCGCGGTCTTCTGGCTCAGCCGGAAGACGACGAACTCGGCGGGGCGCACGATGGCCACGCCGATCTCGGTGACGACCATGCCGAGGTCACGCACGTCGGCGGGCGTCGTCTCGGCGTCGCACTTGACGAAGAACGCCGCGTCGGCCGACTCGCCGATGAGCGCCCCGCCCTGCCACTGCCGGGTGAGGAACGCGTGCACCGTCGACTTGATCTTCGACCACAGGTTCGAGTCGTTGGGCTCGAACACCGCCCAGCCGAGGCCCTCTTCGATGCTCTCGCGCAGGAAGTTGTAGACCCGGCGCGTGGTGATGTACTTGAACGCGCTGTCGCTGCCGGCGGTGGTGCGGGCACCCCACAGGGTCACGCTCTGGCCGAACATGCGCACCACGTTGATGCACGCCTCGTTGAGCGGGCCCTGCTTGATGCGCCCGATGCGGGTCGAGACCCCGTAGGCCCCGGAGAGCACCACGTTGGCCGGCGCCTTGTGCACCCCGCGGTTGCCGTCGGTGCGGGCGTAGGCCCCGGCGATGTGGCCCACCGGGTTGCGGTAGTCGCCCTTGCCGTCGACGTCGATGAACGGGAAGTAGATCGCCCCGTACTCGCTGCTGCGGGTCTGGAAGATCGCGTCGGCCGAGACGCTGTCGGGGTTCATCGGCGCCGCCAGGATGGCGAAGCGATCCTCGCAGGCCTCGCAGTGGGTCAACAGCTTGTCGTTGATGACCGTGGCGTAGGCGTCGACCGCCGCACCGGGCAGCGGCGCGGCGACGATGGCGATGGCGTCGATGTCTTCGAAGACGTCGGTGGCGCCCTCGAGCGCGTCGCCGATGTCGCCGTAGTCGTCGGTATTGCCCGCGTCGTCGGTGGTGGCCACCGCGGCGGCGTCGATGCCGTAGACGAAGCAGCGCGAGCCGCCGTTCTGGAAGAAGCCCTTGACCGCGATGGCCAGGTCGAAGTCGTCGGCGGTGCCGAAGGCCCGCTCGAACTCGGCGTAGCTGGTCAGCTCGACGGCGGCGCCGGCGCCGGCGTCGGCGTAGGCTTCACCCGAGGCGGGGTTGGTGGGCATCGTGCGTCCGGCCGGCAGGAGGCCGATGAAGCCGCCGGTGCTCGTCCCGACACCCGCGATGGGCGCGCCGCCGGAGGCGACCTCTTCGACGTATACCCCGGGGGCCTTGTCCGCGTAGTTGGCCATGCTCTGGGTCCTCCTCTGTCAGCTATTCCGTCGTGGGGTCGGGTGCCGCACCCTGTCGATCCCCCACACGAGCGACGACCTTGCTCGGGGGCGCGGCGACCTCGGTCGGCGGGAAGGCTTCCACGGCGACCGTGATGGTGAAACGCAGCGACGCCCGGGGCTTGCACCCCAGCGCGCGCCAGAAGTCCGACGAGGCGCCCAGCGACTCGCTCTGCAGAGCGAACGCGCGCACCGCGTAGGGTTGATCTTCGAGACCGGCGGAGACCAGCGCCGAGGGCACGTAACGCCAGCGCAACAGCGCCTTCATCACCGCGCCGAGCAGCCGGTGCTCGCCTTCGGTATCGTCCTCGCCGGTCCATGCGGTGGCGAGGTAGTGGAAATCCACCCTGACCGGCGGGTACTTGCGCTGCCAGGTCGCCTCTGCGGTCTTCAGGTGCCGGGGCACCGGGTCGCGCAGCAGGTGGTTCTCGTGGATGTCGAAGAGGAAGAGATCGATGGCCGGCAACTCGACCGCCGCGCCGGGAAACGACTCGTCCGGCGTATCGAACGTGATCGTGACGTCGGCGTAGGCCTCATCCAGC
Source organism: bacterium (assembly GCA_030427205.1). Taxonomy (GTDB): domain Bacteria; phylum Myxococcota_A; class Bradymonadia; order UBA7976; family UBA1532; genus JACKDM01. The sequence goes on from JAUHXC010000030.1 coordinate 104,915, forward strand.
TCGGCGCGGATGAGGTTGCGAACGGTCTCGTCGACCGCGTCGATCATCGAACCCCCCTTGCGACCGGCGAGCACGCTCTCCGGGCATCGACATTGATCACCCCGCGGCGGCGTACGGCCATCCCCCGTTCGGGGGGGGATGTGATAACGCCGGCGCCCGGCGCAGTGCCGCAACCCGACCACCACCGAGTCGTCATCCAGTCCTCATCCCGGTGCATCAACGGCTGCGCAGCCCTTCGGCGAGGGTCGCCACCGGCTCGGGCGGCGGCGGGTCGAGCACCCGCCCCAGCTCGACCCGGCTGCCGATGCCCAGCCGCTCGTAGATCGCCTTGAGGTGGTCGCGCACGGTCTCCGGGCTGCGCTTCAGCCCGGCGGCGATCTCCTTGACGGTGGCCCCGGCGACGGCCAGGTCGGCGACCCGCCGCTGGGCGTCGGTCAGCTTCTCGCGCGGGCCGGGCCGATGGGCCGCGGCCTCTTCGACGATGGCGAGCACCGAGCCGCCCTCGCCGTCGAGCGGCTCGAAGCGCACCGGCGCCCGACGCACGAAGGCCTCGGGTCGGCTCGCGCCCCGCGCGAAGCTCGCCGCCAGCTCGCCGAGGCGCGCGCGCACGGCCTCGTCGGCCAACCAGCGGCTCGCGCCCCGCGAGACCGAGCGCAGCCGGCCCGCGCGATCGAAGACGATGTAGCTCCGGCTGCCCGGCGGGCGGCTGTCGGCGATGCGCCGGCGCCACGCGGCGGAGAACCAGCGCACCGTATCGGCCTCGAGCGCGCGGGCGGCGTTGATGTCGACCCGGCCGAAGCCCGGCTCGCCGTTGAGGCGCACGAGCGCGATGCCGCCGACGAGCATGTCGTCGTGCATCACCGTCATGCCCAGCGTCGAGCGGATGCCCGCCACCTGCCACAGCATCGAGCGCGCCCCGAGCCCGGCGACGGCGCGCCGTCCGGTGGTGCCGAAGCGGCCGACCGGGTTGAGCTCGCCGGGCCAGACCTCCTCTTCGGGCGCGTCGACCGGGCAGACGTAGCGGAAGACCGACTGGCCTTCGAGCGCCGCGGCGGCCCGGCGAAAATCAGGCGGGCCGCTGGCCTGGACCTCGGCGAAGTACAGCCGGCGGCCGACCTGGACCGTCTCGTACGCGAAGGCGCAGCGGGTGCCCGCCGCCGCCTGCAGGACCTCGAACAGCCGACCGACGATGACCCGCGGCGGCAGATCCGCTGGGGGATCCTGCGCGAGCAGCTCGGCGATCGGGTCGTGCATCGGTGTCCTCGGATCGGCAAGACGTCGGCGACGGGGCGCAGCGGCCACAGAGTCGGGCCCGCCGTACGTCGGCGCAGGGTCGTCGATCAGCAAAGCGGAATTTCCCACCGAACTCCGCAATGAAAACCGTAGCGAGGCCCGTCGGCGATCGGCAACCCCCGACGACGCCCACCCGCTGGCCGGATCCGGACCACCCGCCGTCGGGCCCGGCGCAGGCCGGCAGGATCGCGACGGCTGCGGCGACGGACCGCGATTGATTCGGCGGCCCGGGCCCTGCACCATCGACGGCCATGAAGACCCCACGCCTGATCTACGAGACCCTGCACGGCAGCCGGGCCTATGGCCTCGAGCGACCGGATTCGGACCACGACTACAAAGGCGTCGTCGTCGGCCCGGCGGCCTGGTACCACGGGTTCATCGGCGGCCCCGAGCAGATCGAGCACAGCCCGGATCACGTGCACTTCGAGGTGCGTAAGTTCGTGCGGCTGGCCGCGGCGGCCAATCCGACCCTGCTCGAGACGCTCTATACCGACCCGGCCGACTGGCGGGTCGTGACAGCAGCGGGGCGACGCCTGCTCGACGCCCGCGAGCGGTTCCTTTCGAAGAAAGTGCAGCACAGCTTCGGCGGATACGCGCTCTCGCAGCTCAAGCGCATCCGCACCCACCGGCGCTGGCTGCTCGACCCGCCCGAGGCCCCGCCCTCACGAGCCGACTACGGTCTGCCCGACAAGGCCGTCGTCCCGCGAGATCAGATGGGCGCGGCGGAGGCGATGCGCGACAAGGGCGACCTCGCCGAGTTGGACGTCAGCCCCAACTTCCTCGAGATGCTCGACCGCGAGCGGCGCTACAAGCAGGCCCGCAAGCGCTGGGGGCAGTATCAGACGTGGCTGAAGCACCGCAATCCGAAACGGGCGGCGCTCGAAGCGCGCCACGGCTACGATACCAAGCACGCGATGCATCTGGTGCGCCTGCTGAGCATGGGCGGCGAGATCCTGCGCGGTGAGGGGCTGATCGTGCGCCGCCCCGACCGCGACCGGCTGCTGGGCATCCGCGACGGCGCCTTGAGCTACGAGGCGCTGATCGAGACCGCCGAGACCCTGGCGGAGGCCATCACCACGGCCGCGCAGACCTCTGCGCTGCCCGATCTGCCCGACGACGCCGCCCTCGACGCTCTGTGCGTCGATCTGGTCGGCATGGTGCTGCGCGGAGAAGACACATGAGCCAGACCCCGAAGAGCGACAGCCCGGTGGATGCCATCCCCCGCTTCACCCCCGATCTGGACCTGGCCCGGCGGTTCATCGCCGCCAACCCGCCGCCGGGTGAGCTCTTGCTCGTCGCGCTGACCGGCAGCCACATCTACGGCTTCAGCTCGCCGGACAGCGACCTCGATCTCAAAGGCATCCATCGGGTCCCGACCCGCGGCCTGCTGGGCTTCGGGCGACCGAAGGAGACCCACGATCGGCTCGAGGTCTACGACGGCGTCGAGTGTGACCTGACGACCCACGAGATCCAGAAGGCGTTCGGGCTGCTGCTCGCTGGCAACGGCAACATGCTCGAGCGCTTCGAGTCGCCGGTGCAGCTGTACTCGACGCCGACCGCCGAGGCCCTGCGCGCCCTGTCTCGGGGTGCTCGTTCGACGCGCTACATCCGTCACTACAGCGGCTTCTTCCGCGGCATGTGCCGCGAGCACGAGCGCGGCGAGCGCCGGGCCAAGACGCTGCTCTACGCCTATCGGGTCGCGCTGACCGGCGCCCACCTGTTGCTGACCGGCGAGCTGTGCTGCGACGTGCGCCGGCTGGGCCCGGAGCACGGCTTCCCCGAGGTGCTCGAGCTCGTCGAGCACAAGGCATCGCATCACGAGAAGGCCACCGTGCCCGACGACATGGATCGGCGGCACCGCGCCAACTGGCCCCGGCTCGACGCGCTGCTCGGCGCGGCGAAGGATCGCTCTCCCCTGCCCGCCGAGCCGCAGAACGTCGACGCCTGCGAGGCGTGGCTCATCGAGCAGCGCCTGGCCGATCTGCAGGGCTGATTCTCTGCAGGGCTGATTCAGCGCCGCGGCGGACTCACCGTGCCCCGTCGACCCCGTCGAGGTGCTCGGTGATGGCCCGCACCACCCGCCGCGGGTGCTCGAGCAGCACGAAGTGCGTGCCGAGCCGGATGGGCAGATGGGTCGCCCCCGGAATGCGCCGGGCGATGTGCCGCGACTGATACGGCGGCGTGAGGAAGTCGAAGCCGCCGCTGACGACGAGCGTGGGCGCGCTGACCTCGGGCAGCAGGTGGTAGACCGAGTGGGCGTCGATCTGCTGAAAGAGGCCCAGATAGGTCTCGAAGTGGGTGCCGAAGACATCGCGCACGTACTGGCGCACCCCGCGCAGAAGGACCGAGCGCTTGCGCCCCAGCAGCCGCTTGCGCAGCCAGAACGCCGCCTCGGTCTGTCCCTTCCAGAGCGTGCCGAAGGCATCGGTCGCCCCGGGGTGGCGCATCATGCCTTCGAGCAGCGCGTGCACCGCCGTATGGGGCAGCGGCACGCGGAAGAACGGCTGAAACGCGGTCGACAGCGCCTGACCGTAGGTGCCGTTGATCAACGTCAGGCTGCGCACGCGAGCGGGCGCCCGCAGCGCGAACTCGAGGCCGACCTGCACCCCCATCGACCAGCCGATGAGGTGGGCCTCGGCGATGCCCTCGGCGTCGAGCACCGCAGCCAGGTCGTCGGCGTGGTACGGCACCCCGAGGCGGCGGCGGTCGGCGGGGATCTCGCTCTCGAAGAGCCCGCGATAGTCCCAGGTGACGATGCGGTAGCGCTCGGCGAGCGCGTCGACCACCGGCAGCCACGCGTAGAGCCGCCCGCCCAGGCCGTTGGCCAGCACGATGGTCCGCTCGCCGGCGCCGAGCACCTCGTAGGCGATGCGCGTGCCGTCGGCGGAGGTCGCCTGCTTCTGTTCGCGGCGGGCGAAGACCGACCCGTAGGCGTCGATATAGCCCGGGCCCAACTCGAAGGTGCCCGTCGTCCGCCCGGACGTCTGCCCGACGGTGGGACTGGCGCCTCGCGCGTCTGCATCTGCGGTCAAGCGGCACCTCCTCGGGCTTCGAGCAGCCTATATCTATAGCCCCGCGCGGGTCGATTCAATCACGCCAGGCCCGTTCGAAGGCCAGAGCGGCGGTCCTGAGCCCGGCGGATCGGATCTCGAGGTTGCAGATGACCGCCACCGCGAATCGCTCCGCCGGCCGGCGGAAGAGATAGGCCGCGCCGCCCGTCGCGCCGCCGCCGTGTCCGACCCAGGTGCCGCCGTCGGGCTCGCCGACCACATGCCAGCCCAGGCCGTAGCCCGTCGAGCGCCCGTCGGGCAGGCGGACGGGCGTGTAGACCCCCAGGCGCGCCGCGTCGTCGGGCGCGATCAGGGTCCCGTCATCCAGCGCGATGGCGAAGCGGGCGAGATCGGTGACCGAGGCCAGCACGCCGCCGCCGGGCAACTTCCAGCCGAGGTCCACCGCCGGCGCCGGCACGATGCGCCCGTCGTCGGTCCGTCGGTACTGCCCTGCGCGGCCCGGGCCGACCTGGCCCGACCCCGCGCCGTGGGCGCTGCAGGACGAGGTCTCCATGCCGGCGGGCGTGAAGACTTCGTCCTGCAGCGCCATCGCGAAGCTACGCCCGTCGGCGGCGGGCACCAGCGCGGCCAGCAGGTTGTAGGCATAGGTCGAGTACAGATAGTCGGTGCCCGGCGCGAAGCCCAGCGGCTCGTCGAGCACCCCAAAGATGCGGATCGCCGCGTCGACCGACGGGAAGACCCGCGCGTTCTCCTTCTCGCCCTTCTCGTAGTGGTAGTGCCGGATGCCCGTGGTGTGGCTCAAGATCTGCCGCGCGGTCAGCGGCGCGATGTGTCCGGGCAGTCCGGAGATGACATCGCCGATGGGTCCGTCGAGCGATACGGCCCCCCGGACGGCGAGTCGGACGACGGCGGTGGCGGCGATGGGCTTGGAGACAGAGCCGACGCGGTAGACGGTCTGCGAGGTCGCCTCGGCGCCGGTCTCGAGCACCGCGACACCGCGACCGCCGGCCCAGACGACGCGCCCGTCATCGACGACGGCCACGCTCATGCCCGGCACGGCGAGCGCGGCGAACTGCGCGTCGACGGCGGCTTCGAGGCGGGCGATGCGCGGCGCGAGGGGCGTCGAGCTGACGGCGACGGCGGGCGCCGGGGCGGGCGCGCCACAGCCGGCCAGCAGCGCCCACGCGAGCAACCCGGACAAGAGGCAGCGGACGTTCATGGGCACCTCGATGCAAGCGCTCCATTCTTCGTCGCCGGCGCCGGGCGTTCAAGCGCCTCGCAGACGACGCCAGCCGGCGCCTCGCAGGCAGCATCTCCGAGCAACCGCCTGGAGCGCAGCGCCCGCCAGCGGTATCTTCGGCCCATGATCCGCTACATCGCGCGCATCGCGCCGGTCGTCCTGCACGCGCTGCTCGATCGCTCGACGCCGGCCGTCTCCCGCCTGGAGCGGCGGGTCGGTCTGGCCGACATCGACACCAACCTGCACATGAATCAGGCGGTCTACGCCCAGGTGATGGAGCTCGGCCGGGCCGATCTCATCATCCGAACCGGCGCGCTGCGGCGCTGGCGCCAGGCGGGTATCAAGCCGGTGGTCGCCAGTCAGCGCATCGTCTATCGCCGCGAGATCAAGCGGGGTGCGCGCTATCTGCTCGATACCCGCTTCACCGGGATCAACGGTCGGCTGCCGGTCTTGCAGACCCACCTGCTCGTCGGCGACCGGGTCCACGCCCGCGCGGATGTCGAGGTGATCTTCATCGGCCCGGACGGGGTGCTCGACGCCGAGCAGGCCGAGGTCATGGCCCGGCCCTATATCACCGCCCCGCTCGACGTGGTCGACTGGCAGGTGGGCGCCGGGGCCTGACTGAACGATCGGGCGTTCGAACGCGGCCTTGCCCGCCCGGCGGCCGTCACGGGTTCGACAGGTGAATCACGGTGTACGCCACCGCCACCCGAGGAGGACCCGATGAACGCCACCGCCACCGACCGCAGCGTGCTGACCGCCCTGATGCTCTTCGCCCTCGTCGTCGCCGCCGCCTTCACCACCGGTTTGTCGATGGCATGGCAGGCCGACGCCCCACCGGCGGCATTGCACGCCGGCCGCTGAGCCTCGGCCGATCGGGTCTCAGCGCCGGCGCCGACCGATCAATCCGCCACCGAGAACGAGCAGCCAGCCCCATGGCGCGGGCCCGCCCGTACCCGGCGCCGCCCGACAGCCATCCGAGGCCGGCGGGCAATGCCGCAGCCGCTCGACGGTGGGGGCCTTCATCTCGACGAGGCGGGCACAGCGCTCCGCTGGCGGCAGGTCGACGAAGAGCCGGTCGTCGGTGTCATCGCAAGCGTCGCCGCGCCCATCGCCGTCGAGATCGCCTTGCTGGCCGTCGGCGACGGTCGGACAGACATCCCGCTCGTCTTCGATGCCATCGCCGTCATCGTCTGCATCACATGCGTCACCGTCGCCGTCGCCGTCCGTATCGCGCTGGTCGTCGGGCTGATCCGGGCAGACATCGGCGGCATCCGGCGTACCGTCGCCATCGTCGTCGGGATCGCAGACATCGCCCACGCGATCGCCATCGAGATCCCGCTGCGCGGGATCACCGTCCCGCGGGCAGAGATCATCACCGTCGTCGATGCCATCGCCGTCGTCGTCGGCATCACACGCGTCTCCGAGCCCGTCCGCGTCGAGGTCGGCCTGCTGCGGGTCGGCGTGCACCGGGCAGATGTCGTCCGCGTCGAGGATGCCATCGCCGTCGTCGTCGTCATCGCAGGCGTCGCCGTCCCCATCGCCGTCGGTATCGACCTGGGACTCCTGAAAAGTCATCGGACAGGTATCTTCGAGGTCGGCGACCCCGTCGTTGTCATCGTCGCCGTCACAGACATCGCCCTGCCCGTCCGACTCGTAGTCCGCCTGCATCGGGTTGGCATCCCGCGGGCAGTTGTCATCGGCGTCGTCGACGCCATCGCCGTCGTCGTCCGGGTCACACACGTCGCCGAGCCCGTCCTGATCCAGGTCGCTCTGGTCGGGGTTGCTGTCGTAGACGCAGTTGTCTTCGAAGCCGTCGTGGCCATCCCGATCGTCGTCGGCGCAGAGATCGCCGCGGCCATCGCCATTGCTGTCGAGCTGCTCCGGATCGGGGATGAGCGGGCAGACGTCGACCGGGCCCGCCGGCGGGTCGAAGTCATCGGGTTCGAAGCCTTCGTCGACGAAGCCATCGCGGTCCTGGTCGACCCGGTCGACGTCCACCGGGCAGTCGGCGCATTCGCCGGGCTCGTCGATGCGCCCGTCGCCGTCGTTGTCGCGGAAGTCGAACTCACGCCCGCAGATGCCATCGACGCAGGTCTCGATGCCATCGCCGTCCACATCGGGATCACACGCGTCGCCGATGCCATCGCCGTCGAGATCGGCCTGATCGGGGTTGTAGACCAGGCGGCAGTTGTCTTCGCCGACGTCGGGTCCGGGGTAGTCCTGCCGGGGGAATACATCTTCGCTGTACTCGTCGACGAAGCCATCGGCGTCGTTGTCGAAGGCATCCCGGCGGCCGGTCACGCAGCGTTCGTAGAGCGGATCGCCGACGGCGCATTCGCCGCTCTCGTCGACGTTGTCGTCGGCGTCGTCGTTATAGCCGTTGTCTTCGGGGTGGCAGATGCCATCCTCGCCGCAGTCGAGCACGCCGTCGCCGTCGTCGTCGGGATCACAGGCGTCGCCCATGCCGTCGAGGTCGCTGTCGGGGCTCTGGGCCAGCTCGGAGATCCGCTCGTCGGGGTCGACCTGCCGGGTGCCATCGCTGGGCAGAAAGGGGCACGAGTCGGGGTACTGCCCCGGCCGGTCGGCGGGCCAGAACAGCGCGTCGCCGTCGGCGTTGACGTCGCACACGTCGCCTACACCGTCATTGTCATAGTCCCGTTGATCGGGGTTGCGGTCGTCATCGCAGTTGTCATTGTCATCGGGCACCCCGTCCATATCGGTGTCGCGGGTGCAGCGCGGGTCGTCGAGGTCGGCGCAGGCGTCGTACACGCCGTCGGGGTCGACGGAGAACGGGCTCGGCGCCTCGAAGACACCGTCGCCGTCCACGTCGGGCTCGACATAACACGCCGGCGAGCAGCCATCGCCGGGCAGGTGGTTGCCATCATCGCAGCGACCTTCGCCCTCGAAAGGCGCCGTCTGCGGGCCGCAGCCAAAGGGCTCGCCGTCGCGGAACTGGAACCGAAAGACACCCGGCTCGCGCACGTTGGAGAGCTGGCACAGCTTGCGGGCGTCATCACTCAGCGATCCGGGCCACATCCAGGCGGGCCCGTCGAGGCCGAGGTCGGCGTCGAAGCCCATGACCGGGAAGAGCCCGGGGTTGGGGCCCGGCTCGCTCCACTCGCATTGGTGGTAGCGCAGCTCGAGGTCGAAGTCGCCCTGGTTGCCGACCGCGGTGAGGATGGCTTGCACCGAGACGTACTCGACGTCGTCGCGGTCGAGGCGGCGGTCGGGCATCGGGTGCCAGGTGGCGACGAGGCGGCCCGGCTCGGCGTCGCCCATATGCGGCCGGATGTGGCTGTAGATATACCAGCCGGGCTCGTCGGGCGTCCGGGGCCGGAGGTTGGTGACCTGGGCCTCGTAGACGTGGATGCGGCCGGTATTGGCTCCCAGAGTGAAGCGCCATGGCAGCGGATCGCCCTCGTAGCAGCAGGCGCGTCGCTCGAACGAGAGGATGCCCTCGCCGTTGATGACGGCCGTGGCCACCCGGCTCTCGTAGAACCGCAGCCCGCCGGGGAATGCTTCGTCGAGGTCGATGTTGTCGGCGTCTTGCAACTCGCCTATATCGAGCGGCCCGCCCAGCCCGTCGACGAGCGGCGCACCCTCCTGAGCGTCTGCCAGCCCCGGCCCGCATATGAGCCCGACGCAGCAGACGATCGTCGCGCCCCATGCTCTGCGTCGAAGCCTGTCAGTCATTGACTTCATCAAGCCCTCCAATCAGGCCACTCATACCACATTCGGCCCGGCTCGAGACAAGGCGACTCACAGGTCGAACACGTCGAGCCCGCCGTTGCCGTCGGCGTCGGGATCACACGCGTCACCTTCGCCGTCCCCATCGACATCGAGTTGAGCGGGGTCGCTCACGAAGGGGCAGGTGTCGTCGAGATCCCGAACCCCATCGCCGTCGTGGTCCAGTTGCTGTTCGCGGTGGCCCGGCCAGTATGCGGCCGCGGGGCTGCCGTCACAGCGATCGCCGAGACCGTCCCGGTCGATATCCTTCTGGGCCGGGTCGAAGACCCACGGGCAGAGGTCAGCCGCGCGCACGAACACCGCCGGCAGCGGACCCGACGGGCCGTCGAAGTCGAGGTGGATGTCGACGCTCGGCACGCCATCGCCGTCCGCGTCCAGGTCGCACTGATCCCCGTCGCCGTCGCCGTCGAGATCCAGCTGCATCGGATTCCAGATCGCCGGGCAGTTGTCGCGCTTGTCGAGGTGGCCATCGTGATCGGCATCAAAATCCGCGTCATCGCAGGCGTCGCCAAGCCCATCACCATCAATATCGGCCTGCCCGAAGTTGTGCTCGAACGGACAATTGTCGAGCCAATTCTCGGCGCGGTCATTGTCGTGGTCGTCGTCACACACGTCGCCGTGATCATCCAGCAACTGCTGCCCGGGCACCCGGAAGTTCGCCTGATCCGGGTTGGCCACCTCCGGGCAGTTGTCCGCGCCTCGCAGCCCGTCCCGATCCGCGTCGCCGAACACCTCCCCGCCCGGCCGCAGCTCCATCACCCAGGTGCCCCGCTCGACGAACCCGTGGAGCTGATTCGCCGAATCCCGAACCCCGTCGCTGCCCCACAGCGTCAGCAGCTCGGCCCGATTGGGCACCGGCACCTCCGGCGTATCGGGCAGCACCTCGACCGCCGCCTCGCCGAGCACCGCGCCCACCCGCACCTCGCCGTCGATCGGCAGGGCGTCATAGCGGAACGTCAGCCGCAAGATCGGCTCGGCCGCGCCGTCGACGGCCTCCAGGCGCACGCGAAACGTCGACGCCGGCGCCTGCGCGTTGCAGCCGTGCACCGGCTCTCGCATCTCGCGCCACTCGACGACCAGCGCGCCGTCGTCGAAGGCGTGGAAGATGCGGTCGCGGTCGGCGCAAGCCTCGGCGAAGCGGTGCCACGCGGCCGCGATGATCGGGACCCGCACGTCTGCGAGCGCCCGGGGCGTGCGGATGAAGTCCTGCCCATCGATGCTGGCCCCCACCCCGATGAGGCCGTCCCCGTAGACGAAGAGGAACCGCGCCGGCAGCCCATCCGCTCCGGGCAGCAGATCGCGCAGCGGGTCCGCCAGCCCGCGCAGCGCGATGGACTCGCCTGACTCGAGCGGCTGCCACTCCAGGTCCCGCGCCTCCTGAGCGCGGGCGTTGGCCGCGAGGAGCGCGGCGATCAGCGTGAAGGTGAGGGTGAAGGTGCTTCTGCGAAACGACATGGTCGAGGCCTCCCTTGGCCCGGTCCATCCGGGCGCCTATGCCCCATCAGCGTATTCGGGCGCAACCCCCGAGTCGATCCGCGCCGCTTTCGTTTCTTACAGTCTTGCTCCAATACCCTGAGATCACGAACCAAATCCGGCGGGGTTTTGACCACGAATTCGAAGGATAACCGCCCTGGCGGTCGTGCTGAGCCCCTCGGGATCGAGCGCGGCCTCCATCTGGCGCAGCTGCGCCGTCCGCTCGAACGCCTCGGCCCGGCCGGTCGCGTCGAGATCGAAGAACGCGGGGTGAAACCTGATCCGCCGCGGGTCCTGCGGGCGCCAGGCGCCGGCGAGGGCTTCGATCAGGCGCTCCTGGTCCTCGGGGCTGTTGGTCGGCGTGCTCATGGGACCTCCAGCTCGACCCCGTTGCGGCGCAGGCAGGCGGCGAGCAGCTTGCGGGCCCGGGTGATGTTCTGCAGGAAGGCGTTATGGCTCATCGACAGGGCCCGGGCGAGCACGGCGTCCGGCTGACGCCCGCCGGCTCCGAGGCGCGCGGCGAGGGCCTGGCCCGGCCGCGGCGGCAGCTTCTCCCGGCACAGCGCGATGACCCGCCGCAGCATCGGATCGGGCGGGCGGGGCTCGATCCGCTCGGCCTCGTCGATGCCTTCGGCCATCAGCGCCGGCTCGACGGCGACCGTACGCCGCCGACGGGTCTCGTCGATGGCCAGGTTGCGGGCGATGGTGTGGGCCAGGCGCAGCAGGCTGTCGGGGCGCCCGTCAGGCGTCATGCGCGGGGCGACCTGCCAGGTGCGCAGCAGCGCCTCCTGCAGGACCGCCTCGGTATCGACCACTGCGGCGAATCGACGCAGGCTGCGGCGCAGCGGCGCCTCGGCTTCGCTCATCCAGGCGCCGAAGGCCCGGGCGTCGCCGGCGGCGATCGCCGGCAGGTAGCGGTCGAGATCGGCGACGTCGGTCACGGTGCAGGGGACTCCTCGGTGCTGGGCGCTTCGACGCCGGGCGTGGACGCACCGTCGACGGCGTCGCCGATGATGCTCCAGGCGAACAGCCCGCCGAGGAGCGCGAGCGCGATGAGGAGGGCGATGAGCAGCCAGAGCCAGGCGCCGGCCTCTCGGCTCGCCGCGGGGCTCAGAGGCTGGACCGGCGCCGAGTCGGCGATCCGGATAGGCTCATCCGCGGGCAGGCGAGGGTCGAGCACAGGCTCATCCCGCAGGCCGCCGAGGGGGCCACCCGCGCCGCCGAACGAACCGTCGGCGTCATCGAAGCGACCCGCTCCCTCGAAGAACTCGGCGGCCAGCTCCGGCTCCTCCAGGTCATCGGGGTAGGCGCTCTCGGGATCCAGGTCGTCCAGATCGAGGCCCTGCTGCAGGTTCGGCTCGAAGGCCTCCTGCTTGGCCGGCGCCGGGCGACGGGGCATCGGCGCGCCGGTGACCCGCCGCTTGGCCTTGTCCCGCGACGGCGGCGGGGACGCGCTCGGCGCCATCGGTACGGCGCCCGTGGTGGCCGCGCCGAGGCCGCCGCCGCCGCCCGACGGCGCCGCCATCGAGGCCCGCAGGCCGAAGCCTTCGATACGCGCGCCGTGGGGCAGGTGGTGCGGCTGCTCGATCTCGGGGCGCTCGCCGGGCTCGACGGTCACGTCCTCGGTGATCGCCACCCACGAGGTCTTGCGGGTCGCGATGCCGAAGAGCACGCCGGTGCGCTCGAGCTCGGCGTCGATCAACGCCATCGGCTCGCCGGCGCTCAGGCGCATGTCGAGGTCGTCGACCCGGTTGCGCCCGAACAGCGCCGTGACCCCTTCGGCCCCTTCACCGAGCGCCAACTGCGGCACCTCGACGGTGTGCTCGTAGGTCCCTTCGGCGGTGCGCCCGCGCACGGTGAGCGGACCCGCCGCGGCGCAGGCGACGCCGACCAGCGCGGGGGCGCCGGCGTAGAGATCGGGCAATCGCATCGGCGACAGCTCGGCCAGACCGGGGCCCGTCACCGTCAGCTCGGTCACCAACGGATCGGCCGTGCGCGCCACCATCCGGTCCGCCGCCGCGGCCGGATCTTCGCCCAGACCGATGATCAGCTCGCTCCCCCGCCCCGCCCGCGCGGCGCCTTCGGTGAGCGTGCGGTTCGGCGCCGAGCCGACGCCAATGGTGTGCAGCCGGCAGTCGGGCGGCAGGTCGTGCAGCAGCCGGTGGATGATCTGCTGCTCGAAGCCGATATAGCCGTCGGTGACCAGCACGATCTGCCGCTGGGCGTCGTCGCGCAGCGGCCGCAGCGCCTCGACGATGGCCTCGTGCATCTCGGTGCCACCGCTCGCCGACAGCTTGCGCAGCCACTTCAGCGCCGCCTTCTTGCCGTTCTTCGTCGCCGCGATCGGCTCGCTGCGGAACCGCACCGGCCGACTGCCGAAGCTGATCATGTCGATGCGATCGGCGTCCCCCAGCCGCTCGACGAGGGCCTTCATCACCCGCTTGGCCTGATCGAGCGGCTGCCCGCCCATCGAGCCGCTGGTATCGATCAGCAGCGTCAGATCGCGGCGGCGCGGCGTCATCGCGGCCGTTGGCGGCACCAGCGTCAGCAGGCCGTAGGTGCGGTTCTGATGCGCGGGCTCCGCCGGCCGCGCCGCCGAGATGCTGACGCCGACCGTCGGGGCGGCCACCGGCCAGCGCACGACGACGTCGCGATCGAGCGCGGCGGCGTCGGCCAGCCGGACCGCGGTGCCCGGGTCGGCCGGATCGCCATCGGACTCGACGACGAGGCCGTGGGACGGCGAGGTCACCGCGCCGGTCAGTGTATCGGCGATGCGCAGCGAAAGGCTCGCGCGGGCCGGCATCTCGGTCATGCTCACCGGCACCGAGATGCGCCCGGCGTCGGGGGTCGACCGGCCCGTGTAGCGCGGGCCCACCACGGTCGGGAAGCGCCAGGCCCAGGCGCCTTCGTCGAGCCACGCGAGCTGCTGGTCGAGGGTGATCTCGCAGACCACCTCGGCCCCCGCGGGGATGTTGCCCACCCGCTGGGTGAAGAGCGTCGAGCGCTCCTCTTCGATCAACGCGGCGGTGCGGCCCTCGACGATGGCCTTCTCGAACATCGCCCGCGCGGTCTGCCGCGGCTGGACCGCACCCACGATGCGGGTATCGCCCAGGGTGAACGCGAAGCCGGCCACGGCGGCGCGGGCGGGCAGCGGCAGCAGATAGCGCACGCTCAGCGGCTCGGCGTGCAGGTTGACGAAGCGCTGGGTCAGCACCGCCCGGGCGATGCCGCCGCGGGCTTCGACGCTGAGGTGGGCCCCGCGCAGCGGCAGCGTGCGCCCGTCGGGGGCGACGAGGCGCCCGCCGGCGGCGGCGTCGGGATCGGTCGAAGCGGGGGGAATCGCGGCGGTGGAGCGGGTCACGGCGTGCATCGTAGGGCCTCCTCGGGCGCTGGGTCGAGGGAGAGCGGCGGGGGCCGTCCCTCCCGATTGCGCCAGGCCAACGGATGCGGCCCCGATTCACTGACAGACTTTTTTCGCGGGCCGACGTTTTTTCGAGCCGACGCCCGCCGGGCACCCGTCGCAGGGTAACCGCTCGGCCACCCCCAGCGGCCTGAAGGCGGCGTAGTCGTGGCAGCTTCCGCCGGCGTGAATCACCACGCTCCTTCCGGAGGCGACGATGCCGATCACCGACGACCCGACCCTGTGCGACGA
>JAUHXC010000031.1 GCA_030427205.1 bacterium
GCGCCATCCTCATCGCCGACCGCGCGCCCACCATCGACCGCCTGCGCCACTGCCCGCCGCCCACCGACGACGGCTGCGCGGTCGCTCCGCATCGGCCGACGATGCCGCCCTGGCCGCTGGGGGTGCTTCTGCTCGGGCTGCTGCGCCGGGTGCGCGGCGCAAGAGCGACCGCTGGCCCACGCGATCCCGGTCCTGGGCCGCCGCTCGACGACGTGGCGTTGCCCGTTGTCGGTGACGCCCTCGACGCCCAGGGCAGATAGGCGTCGGAGAGCCGCGGCGGGGCGATTCGGCCGAGAGCGGACCGGCCCGGCATCGCCCGCGACCCGCTCTCTCGCGCACCGAACTGCGGCGGGAGTCGCCCTCGACCCCGTTATTCGGCGACCGATCACCCGCCGAAGTCGGGTCCGACCCGACCCGCGAGCGCGACGTTTGACCGAAAAGTGAGGCACCACCCGGATTCTGGACGTGCCATCGGGCGGGTCCGACGGGTACCCGTCCCTGGCGGTGGCACAGTCTGCGATCCGGGTCCCACCCGTCTCCCAGCGCGTGGCGCTGCGTCCGATCGCGGGCCGGTGCGTCGGTCGGTATGCGGCGCTGTCGCCCGATCCGGGAGCGTGCCGATCAGGTCTGCTGCGCCCCGCGCCCGACACGGGTGCATGGCGCCGAACGATCCCGGCGTCGTACTCGGCCCCGCCCACGGGCAGGATCCGGTCGAGACCGGCGGCGCGGGCGGCGGGTGCGCGCTCGAACGGGCCCGAAACCACCGTCTGGTGGAGGATCGCCGCCGACTTCGAGGGTTTTTCGGCGCCGAAGAGGCCGGGTCCGACGCCGTTCTGGCCGCCGAATGGCGTCCGGAGATCGGGTCCGAGGCGATTTCGGCGGGCAAACGGCAGAAATTCGAGGGGTCGGGCCCGAATCGCAGCCTGTGCCACCCGGCGTAAACGCGAAGAAATTACCATGTGGACCAGCTCGGCTCGGGTTGAATCCTTCAGAAGTGCTGTAAAATAGAGCGAAAATGTTCGCGGACCGACATTTCTCTTGCAGTTCGAGGACGATCTCCCCACTTCTGGAGTCGCCTATTGAATTAGGGCTTTCTACATAACGGAGCACCCCATGAACGACCGCAACGCGCCATACGCGCGCTACTTCAACGTCAACCGCCTCAGCCCGGGTCGCGCCGCGCTCGTCGCCCGCCAGCTCTTGCGCATGGCCCGCCAGTTCGGCGAAGCCATCCTCGTCGACCTCGCCGCCCGCCTGCTCGAGAGCGCCGACCTCTACGGGCGCATCGGCCACAACCGCCGCCGCCAGGGCGGCCGTCGCGGTGAGGGCAGCGCCTATCGCGTCGACAAGAAGGTCGACCGCAACGTGAAGGGCTACGCCGAGCAGCTCGACACGGTGATCGCCGATCACGGCGAGCAGCACCCGCTCGGACGGGCGGCGATCGAGCTGCGCGACGCGACGGTGCCCGAGGGCCACTACGCGGTCACCGGGCTGCCCTACGAAGACGAGGCCCAAGCCGTCGAGCGGATCGTGACCCGCATGCGCGAGGTCGACCGGGCGACGCTCGAGGGCATGAACGTGCTGTACTACCTCGAGCGGCTCGAGGCGCTGCTGCCCGAGTACTTCGCCGCGCTCGAGGTGCGGCGCATCGTCACCGCCGGCGACGTCAAGAGCGCCCGCGAGCAGATGCACCGCGACCTGTGCAACGTCGTGGCCTACATCTGCGCCCGCTTCAACCAGGCGCAGGACCAGCAGACCCGCGACGAGCTGCTCGCGCCCATCGACGACCAGCAGGACCGCGTCTCGGCCCTCGCCCGCGCCCGCCGCCTCGGCGGTGCCGCCGCCGCCGCCGCCCAGGCCGAGGCCGACAGCGAGGAGGCCGAGCTCGACGCGATGCTCGACGAAGAGCTGGCCTTCGACGAGGGCGTCGAGCAGGACGCGGCCCCCGACGCCGTCGATGCCGCGGACGCCGTCGAGCTGCCGCCGGCCCCCGACGCCCCCGACGCCCCGATCCTGCGCCCGCTGAATCCGGGCGACGCGTAGGCCGCCCGGGGCGTCACCGGTCGCCAGGCGGCCGCATCTCATGCTGCGAACCAGAGATGGAGGCGCAGATGAGCAATACCCTGCAGCGAGAAGGCCGCTTCGAATTGTACGAGACCGCGAACGGGCATCACGTGCTGCGGCTGGGCGGCGACAAGCAGGACTATTGGGTGGCGGTGGTCAACGGCGATCTCGGTGACATGCTCGTGCTCACCAACAGCGACCACCCCGGCAGCGAGGTGGTGCGCGAGGGCGGTTACTACTACGTCAAGTTCCGCGGGGATGATGACTTCATCGACCAGCCGCACCTCTTCCTGGCCAATCGCGGCGGCACCTACGACGAGTGGATCCTGCCCAATGGGTTGCCCAACGGGCAGGACAAGCAGAAGCGGCTGGTGCGCACGCCGCACACCGTCTCGCGGGCGAAGATCGACCAGCACGTCTGACGTCGGCCGCGCTCAGCGGCTTCGCTCTCGGGCGTCGAGCCAGCGCCGCTGGGCTTCGAGCAGGCCGCTCACGGCGGTGAAGTCGGCGCCCTCGACGCGGGCGGCCAACTCACCCTCGAACAGCGTGCTCGCGGTGAGCGCCGCGCCGGTCAGATCGGCCCCCCGTAGATCGGCGCCGGCCAGCCGCGCGCCCTCCAGATCGGCGCCCCGCAGGTTGGCCCGGCGCAGATCGGCCCCGCGCAGATCGGACAGCGTGAGGTTGGCCCCGCGTAGATCGGCGCCGGCGAGCCGGGCGTCGCGCAGGTCGCAATTCTTCAGCTTGATGGCGCCCGGCGCGCGGTCGATGGGATCCCAGCCGCGTAGATCGGCGCTGCGCACGGTCTGCCGCCGCCAGCGGGCCAGCTTCGCGCCTCTGCGCAACGTCTCCAGCTCGGCCGGCTTGAGCGAGCCGCCGATATAGCGCTGGTCGCCGGGCCACGGGTCGGCGGTGTCGTGGTAGCCGTCGGTGCGCTCCCAATAGCCCAGGCGGTGCTCGGCGCAGAGCTCGATACGCCGCAGCCACTTCAGGCTCTTATAGAAGTAACGCCCGACCGTCACCGTGCGCAGCGGGCCGCCGTGGGCCGGCTCCAGCGGCGCGCCGTCGGCGGCGTGGGCCAGCCACGTCTGCTTCAGCGCCACGTCCAGCGGCAGCGAGGTGTCATGGTCGCGGGCCGACCAGGCGACGAAGCGCACCGAGACGGCGTCGGGTCGCACGCCGACGTCGGCCAGCAGCTCGGCCAGCGGCAGGCCGGTGAAGACCGTCTGCCGGCGCGACCAGCGGGTGACGCAGTGGATGTCCATGCGCAGGTCGCGTGATGGCAGGGCGCGATAGTCGGCCCAGGTCAGGTTCCGCGGGCGCTCGACGGCGCCGTCGATGGTCAGCGACCAGCGATCGAGATCCAGCGCCTCGGGCAGCGGGGCCTTCTCGCCGACGATGGGGAGCTTGCGGGTGGCTTGCTGGTCGGGCGGCAGCCAGTCGGGGCCCTGATGGCTGCGGTCCAGGGGGGCAGGGGGCTCGGCGTCGCGCTGACCGTCGCCTTTCACAGGAAGATCGGCTCCTGGTATTTGCCGAAGATCTGCCCCAGGGACCCGCAGATCTCGCCGACGGTCAGGCCGTCCTGCACGGCGTCGACGATGAGCCCCATCAGGTTCGCGTCGCCCCGGGCGCCGTCGAGCAGCGCTTTCTGGTGGCGCTCGAGCACGCCGTCGGGCCGCTTCGCCCGCCACGCGCGCAGGCGCTCGACCTGCGCCCGCTCGAGCTCGGGATCGACCTTGAGCACCTCGGTCGGCGGCTCCTGCTCTTCGACGAAGCGGTTGACGCCGACGACGATGGCCCGCTGCTTCTCGACGTCGAGCTGGTACTGGTACGCCGCGTCCTGGATCTCGCGCTGCACGTAGCCCTGCTCGATGGCGGTGATCATGCCGCCGAGCTCGTCGATGCGCTGGATGTAGGCCAGCGCGCGGGCCTCGATCTCGTCGGTGAGCATCTCGACGGCGTAGCTGCCGGCGAGCGGGTCGACCACGTCGGCCACGCCGCTCTCGTGGGCGATGACCTGCTGGGTGCGCAGCGCGAGCTTGGCCGCGGCGGGGGTCGGCAGGCCCAGGGCCTCGTCGCGGCTGTTGGTGTGCAGGCTCTGGGTGCCGCCGAGCACCGCCGCGAGCGCCTGCAGGGTGACCCGCACGACGTTGTTGTCGACCTGCTGCGCGGTGAGCGTGCTGCCGGCGGTCTGGGTGTGGAAGCGCAGCACGCAGGCGCGGTCGCTCTTCGCGCCGAAGCGGTCGCGCATGATGCGGGCCCACATGCGGCGGGCGGCGCGGAACTTGGCGACCTCTTCGAGGAAGTTGTTGTGCGCGTTGAAGAAGAAGCTCAGCCGGCGGGCGAAGACATCGACGTCGAGGCCCACGGCGATGGCCGCGTCGACGTAGGCGATGCCGTCGGCGAGGGTGAACGCGAGCTCCTGCGCCGCGGTGCTGCCCGCCTCGCGGATGTGGTAGCCGCTGATGCTGATGGTATTCCACTTGGGGGTGTGCTTCGCGCACCAGCCGAAGGTATCGGTGATCAGCCGCATCGACGGCCGCGGGGGGAAAATATAGGTCCCGCGGGCGATGTACTCCTTGAGGATGTCGTTCTGGATCGTGCCGCGCAGCTGCTCGCCGGCGACGCCCTGGCGCGCGCCGACCGCGTAGTACATCGCCAGCAGCACGCTGGCCGGGGCGTTGATGGTCATCGAGGTCGAGACCTTGCCCAGCGGGATGTCGCGGAACAGGACCTCCATGTCTTCGATGCTGTCGATGGCCACGCCGACCTTGCCCACCTCGCCCAGGCAGCGCTCGTCGTCGCTGTCCATGCCCATCTGGGTCGGCAGGTCGAACGCCACGCTCAGGCCGGTGGTGCCCTGCGAGAGCAGGTAGCGATAGCGGGCGTTGCTGTCTTCGGCGGTGCCGAAGCCGGCGTATTGGCGCATCGTCCACAGCCGGCTGCGGTACATCGTCGGCTGGGCGCCCCGGGTGAAGGGGAAGGCGCCGGGGAAGCCGAGTGAAACGGCCTCGTCCCGCGGGGTCGCGCGCTGCAGCGGCGGGATCTCGATGCCGCTGGAGGTCTCGAAGCGTTCGCGGCGCTCGGGGAAGCGCGCGCGGGCTTTGTTCAGGGTGCCCTCGACCCAGCGCTGGTAGGCGTCGTCGCTCATGCTCTCGCTCCCGGGATCAGCCCGCGGCCTCGGCCGGGGTGATGGTGATCAGCTCGGCGTCGCCGTCGACCCGGTCGTCGGCGGCGACGTGGATCGCCTCGACCACGCCGGCGACCTCGGCCCGCAGCTCGTTCTCCATCTTCATCGCCTCGACGATGACCACGCCCTGACCGGCCTCGACCGCATCGCCGACGTCGACGAGCAGCTTGACGACCCGGCCGGGCATCGGCGATCGCACGGTGCCCGTGCCGCCGCCCGCGCCGCCGCCGCCGGCCCGCGCGCGCCGGCGGGCGGTGGCCGCGTCGAGCACCGTCAGCCGGCTATCGAGGCCCGAGTGCTGGCCGTGCTGGCCGTCGCCGCGCGCGCCGAGGTCGATCGCGCGGCTGGCGGCGCCGTCGAGCAGGTGCACCAGGCCGCCGTCGACGAAGGCGTCGACGATGCGGGTCTCGCCGTCGCCGATGCGGATGGCGTAGCGCCCCGCGCCGGCGGGGCTGACGTCGACCGGGTGGCTCTCGCCGCCGTATTCGATGGTGAAGCGCATGTCGTCTACCTCACTTGAGCCCGCGGTTGCGGCCCGCGATCCGCCAGCCGCTCGCCGTCGCCGGCTGCACGTCGCGCTGCCGCTGCTTCGCCACCTCGGCCTCGTGGCGGGCGATGGCCGCCGCTGCGAGCAGGGTGTCGCGCCACTCACCGTCGGCCTTGCGCGCGGCGGGCAGCGGGGTGGCCAGCAAGCCGGTGTCGTAGCGCCCGGCGATGAAGTCGGGGTGGCGCAGGATGCGGTGGTGCAGCGCCCGGTTGGTGGTGATGCCCAGGACGCGGGTCTCGTCGAGCGCACGGTGCATTCGGCGGATGGCCTGCGCCCGATCGGACCCCCAGGTGCACAGCTTGGCGACCATCGGGTCGTAGCTCATCGGCACCGTCGAGTGCACGTCGACGCCGGCGTCGACCCGCACCCCGGGGCCGGTCGGCCACTCCAGGCCGGTGATGCGGCCGGGGGAGGGCAGGAAGGTCTCGGGGTCTTCGGCGTAGAGCCGGCACTCGAGCGCGTGGCCCCGTGGGATCAGGGTCTCCTGGCGCACGCCCATCGGCTGGCCGGCGGCGATCTTGATCTGCTCTTCGACCAGATCGACCCCGTAGACCATCTCGGTGACCGGGTGCTCGACCTGCAGGCGGGTATTCATCTCGAGGAAGTAGAAGCCCTGGTCGCCGCCCACCAGGAACTCGACGGTGCCCGCGCCGCGGTAGTCGCAGGCCCGTGCGGCGGCGACGGCGACCTCGCCCATGGCCTCGCGGGTGGCCTGGGTGATGAACGGGCTGGGGCACTCCTCGACGACCTTCTGGTGCCGCCGCTGCGCCGAGCACTCGCGCTCGCCGACCCACACCGCGTTGCCGTGGTCGTCGCACAGCACCTGGATCTCGACGTGGTGCGGCTCGACGATGAACTTCTCGACGTAGACCGCATCGTCGCCGAACGCGCCGGCGGCCTCGCGGCGGGCGGCGTCGACCGCGCCGACGAACTCGGCGGGGCCCTTGACCAGCCGCATGCCTTTGCCGCCGCCGCCGGCCGAGGCTTTGACCATCACCGGGAAGCCGATCTTCTCGGCGAACGCCAGCGCCGCCTGCGGGTCGGTGACCGGCTCGCTGAGGCCGGGCACGACCGGCACGCCGGCGGCCTCGACGGTGCGGCGGGCGGTGAGCTTGTCGCCCATGACCTCGATGGCTTTGGGCGGCGGGCCGATCCAGGTCAGGCCGGCCTCGGCGACCTTGCGAGCGAACGTGGCGTTCTCGCTGAGGAAGCCATAGCCCGGGTGGATCGCCTGGGCGCCGCTGCGGCGGGCGGCGTCGAGCACGGCGTCCATCACCAGATAGCTCTTCGACGAGGCCTCGGGGCCGACGCAGACGGCGGCGTCGGCCATGCGCACGTGCAGCGCGTGGCGGTCGGCCTCGGAGTAGATGGCGATCGGCGAGATGCCCAGGTCGCGCAGCGTGCGCATGACCCGGATGGCGATCTCGCCGCGGTTGGCGACAAGCACCCGCTCGAAGGGTGGGGACATGTGCGCTCCTCGGTCGTGTTCCCTCGCGAAAGGCCGGGGGACGCTACCAGAGATCGCGCGTGAGGGGGAGTGGGTCGGGGCCCGTCGGGGCCCCATGGGCGGTCAGCTGCCGGCTTCGCCCCGCGCCCCGTGGATCGCGATGAGCTGGGCCACGCAGCCGGTGAGCTTGCGCGCCATCTCGAGGTGCAGGAACTCGTTGGGGCCGTGGGCGTTGCTGTTGGGCCCGAGCACGCCGGTGATGACGAACTGCGCGCCGGGGAAGCGCTCGCCGAGCATGCCCATGAACGGGATGGTGCCGCCCTCGCCCATGTGCATCGCCGGCCGGTCGAACCACGACTTCGACGAGGCGTCGAGGGCGTCGGTGAGCCACGGCTCGAGGATCGGCGCGTGCCAGCCCGAGGCGCCGCCGCCCTTGAGCGTCACCTTGGCCCCGTAGGGCACGTCGGTGGTCAGCGCCTCTTTCATCGCGGCGTAGGCCGCGTTTGCGTCGACGGTGGGCGGGGTGCGCAGGCTGAGCTTGAGCGCGGTGTGCGGCCGCAGCACGTTGCCCGCGTTGCCGATGGGCGGCAGGCCGTCGGCGCCGGTGACCTCGAGCCCCGGGCGCCACGTGCGGTTGAGGATGGCCTCGGCCAGATCGCGGGTGGTCGGCTCGGCGCCGTCGACGAAGGGGAAGCGCTCGGTGATGACGTCGCCGAGCACCTCGGCGGCGGCGCGGGCCTGGCGGATGCGGGCCTCGGGGATGACCGTGTGGAAGGCCGGCAGCTTGATGGTGCCCAAGGCCGGGTCTTCGATGCGATCGAGCAGCTGGCGGGCGATGCGGAAGCTGGACGGCACCACGCCGGTGGCGTCGCCGCTGTGCACGCCTTCGCCGAGGATCTCGACGTTCAGCTGGCCCATGACCAGCCCGCGCAGCGAGGTGGTGCACCACATCTGCTCGTAGTTGCCGGCCCCCGAGTCGAGGCAGACGACGAGATCGACCGGCCCGATGCGCGGGGCGAGGTGGTCGACATAGGCCGGCAGGTCGAAGCTGCCGCTCTCTTCGCAGGTCTCGATGAGGATCACGCAGCGGGCGTGGGGCACGCCCTGGTCGCGCAGGGCGTTGATCGCGGCCAGCGAGGCGAAGACCGCGTAGCCGTCGTCGGCCCCGCCGCGCCCGTAGAGCTTGCCGTCTTCGATGACCGGCTTCCACGGGCCGAGGTGATCGGCCCAGCCGACCATCTCGGGCTGCTTGTCGAGGTGGCCGTAGAGCAGCACGTTGCCCGGCGCGTCGCCGGGGATCTCGACCATCAGCACCGGCGTGCGCTCGCCGAGCTGCACGACCTCGATCTTCGCGTCGGCGGGCGCGTGCTCGATCACCCAGCGGTGCGCGAGGCCCATGGCGTCGGCGATGTAGCCGTTCTTGGCCCAGTCGGCGTCGAAGGCCGGCGACTTGGCGGGGATGCGGATGTAATCGACCAGCGTGGGGGTGATCGAGTCGTCCCACAGCGTATCGATCAGGCGGCGGGCGCGCGCGACGTCGAGCGGCCCGGGGGCGGTGTGTATCGGCTTCTGCATGGGCAAGAGAATCGCGATTGCGGCTCGTGGTTGCAATCTACAGATTTACGTTTGCCGTGCTCGCTTGGGTCCCCTCGCTGCGCTCGGGCGGGATCTCCGCTCGATGCTCGGGTTCGCCTGCGGCTCACCGCTGCGCTCTCGCTCCGACCCGTCCGGGCCAGCCCGGAGACCCGCGCTGCGCGCGGCGGCTCGCTCGCGCTCGCGTGTTCGCGATCTGGGGTGATGGTCCGGGTCGAATCGCCGTGCGGGCGCGCACCGGGCCACTTCCAGGCGGTGGGCGCTCACGTCTCGCGCTGCGCGCTCGACTGCCTTCGGCTGTGGGGGTGAGTGGTGCTGTGGGATGGGCGGTGCTGAGGGTGGGCGTGATGAGCTTGTGGGCAGCGCTGTCTCACGTCTCGCGCGGAGCGCTCGACTGGCTTCGGCTGTGGGGTGGGTGGTGCTGAGGGTGGGCGTGATGCGCCGGTGGGTCACGCTGTCTCGCGCCGAGCGCTCGCCTTGCTGCGGCATGCGCTCGGCGCGACCAGGGCGCTCAGGGCGCGTTGGGATCCGGCGCCGGCTCGACGGGCTCGCCCGGCTGGGGCTCCTCGCCGTCGTCGCGCCAGCCGACGAAGGCGCAGTACTGCTCGACCCAGCACTCGCCGCCCGGCGGGGGCGGGGGCGGGGGCTCGCAGGGCTCGCCGGGCGGGCACTCGGGCGGCAGGGCGCCGCCGCCCTCGCAGATCTCGACCTCTTCCACGCGGCACGCGTCGTCGGCGGCGCACTGGTTGAGGTCGAGGTTGCCGCACCACGCCTCGAGCGGCATGCACATCGCGGGCGGCTCGGCGCAGGGCGGGCAGTCCTGGCCCGGCTCGCAGGGCGGGCACATCACGTCGCCGCCGGCGTCCCACCAGCGGCACTCGGGGTCGTCGGCGCAGGCGCGGGCGTCGAGGTCCCAGCAGGCGGGCTCGATCGGGCGGCCGCCCCAGACGCACCAGCCGTCCATCGGCGCCGGGCGGCCGTTGGGGTCGCCGTCGCAGTTGCAGATCTCTTCGCCGTCGGGGCCGGGCTCGCAGACGCAGGGCTCGGCGATGTCGTTGCCCTCCCAGAAGCACTCTTCCACGTTGTTGCAGGCCGCCTCGTCGAGGCCGTCGCACGGGTCCCGCGCCTCGACGCAGATGCCGCCGCCGGGCTCGGGGCAGGCCACGCAGACCTCGTTGCCGTTCTCGTCGATGAAGCACTCGCCGCATTCGGCGGGGTCTTGACCCGGCGCCGGCAGCCACTCGCAGCCGAAGGTGCCGTCGCAGCGCTCGGCGTCGAAGATGTCGCCGCAGCGGTCGGCCGGCGGCGCGTCGACGCAGAAGCCGCCCATGGCCGGGTCGCCGCCCTCGCAGAAGCAGACCTCTTCGCCGTTCTCGTCGATGAAGCAGCCACACTCGCCCGGCGGGACCTCGCCGCCGATCCACTCGCAGCTCGGGTCGTTCCAGCAGGCGTCGATATCGAGCCCTTCGCAGCCCTGGCCGCCGTCATCGACGCAGCGGAAGACGCACTCGCACGGCGGCGCGATGGGGTCTTCGACGCAGAAGCAGTCGGGGTCGTTGGGGTCGCACTCACACGGCGGCGGCGCCGGACGGGCCGGGGCGTCGTCGCAGAAGCACTCCTCTTCGACGTGGCAGCCGGGGGTGTCGGCGCAGCGGTTGGGGTCGGCGATCTCTTCGCACATGCCGCCGCCCATGGGCACGCACTCGACGCGGCAGTCGCACGGCGCGGCGACGAGGCAGGGGCAGGGGGCGCCGGGCTCGCACTCGCAGCCCTCGGGCGGCGGCGGCGGGTCGTCGCAGTCGCAGATCTCCTGCAGGCCGCAGCCGTCGGTGGCCTCGCAGCGGGCGGGGTCGGCGATGTCGCCGCAGGCGTCGCCGCCGCCGCCGCCGCCGGGCACGCAGATCGGCTGCTGGCCGCAGGGCTCGGGGAAGGGCACGTCGCCGTCGCCGTCGCCGAAGCCGCCGCCGTCGTTGCAGTCGTCGACCCACTCGACGTGGCAGCCGGGGTCGGCCTCGCAGGCCCGCTCGTCGAGCTGCTCGCAGCGGAACCCTTCGTCGGGCACGCACATCGGCACGCAGTCGATGCAGTCGCACTCGGCGTCGGGCGGGCAGTTGCAGTTCTCGTCGCAGAACGGGTCGACCGCCACGGTGCAGCCGGGGGTCGGCTCGCAGGCGTCGAGCGGCACGTCGCCGCAGTCGAACTCGCGCTCGCCGCAGACGAAGAACTCTTCGCAGGCGTCGCAGTTCTCGTCGGCGGGGTCGCACTGGCAGGGCACCCACTCGCCCTCGCAGTCGGGGCGCATGTCGCACTGCTCGGGGGTCAGCGCCCCGCACTCGCCCATCGGCCGGTCGCGGCAGGCCTCGTCGGCCCAGACGCAGTCGCGGCGCTCGGTGCACGGGCCGACGTCGAGGTCGGCGCAGGCCAGCTCGCCGGGGTCGACCTCGCAGCGGTTGTTGTTCCAGCGGCAGTCGGGGCGCGCGTCGCACGGCCCGGGCATCGGCAGCTCTTCGCAGGCCGGCGGGGTGGGCATGCAGCCCACGTCGGTCCAGGTGCAGCCGGCGTTCTCGCAGCTGACCGGGTCGGGCTGGTCGCAGCGGGCCGGCGGCGGGTCGTCGTGGCAGCCGTCGTCGTACCAGTGGCAGCCGTTGTCGGTGCAGCTCGCCTCGTCGCCGCGCTCGGCGCAGGCGACGGCGACCGGCGAGCAGAGGTCGTCGGCCCAGGTGCAGTCTTCGCGGTTGCCGCAGTCGCTCTCGTCGAGCATGGCGCAGGCCGCTTCGCCCAGGGGCCGGCAGTCGACGAACTCGCCGAAGACGTCCCGCCGCGCGGCGCAGTCGTCGCGCAGCCCGCAGCCCGCTTCGTCGAGCTCGGCGCACGGGCCGTCGGGGATCTGCCCGCCAGCGCCGCCTTCGCCGCCTTCGCCGCCCACGCCGCCTTCGCCGCCTTCGCCGCCGGCGCCACCTTCGCCGCCTTCTCCGCCGGCGCCCATGGTCGCGTCGGCCGCCGCGTCGGGCGGATCGTCCGCCTGCTCGATGTCACAGGCCGCTACGCCGAAGACGAGCGCGCAGCAGGCGAAAATTCGGATCCAGATAGGGTTCATCCGTGCCTCCCCAAAGGTCGGAGTCGAGAGTTCGATGTCGGCGCGGCCACGGCTTCGCAGGCTGTGCGCCCGACAGTCCACCGGGATGCTCGCAAGAACGGGGCCAGCCTCAGCGGGTGCCGCGCGGCGACGACGGGGCCCAGAATGCCGGGGGGTGGGGGAGAGAATCCATCAGGATTCCGAGCGCGACCGACGGCGGGTGCCGGGAAATCCGGGGGCCGTGTCAGCTTTATTCAATCGGCCGTCTCTTTTTCGCTGGGCTGCTGTTCGCTGGGCTGCCCGCCGGCGCCTTTCATCTGCTCGACCGCCGGCGCCCGCTCCCGGGAGCGCACGTCGTTGGCCGGCAGCCGATCGCGGGTCAAGCGCACCCGGCACTCTTCGAGGCAGGCCTTGATCCGGTTCTCGAGCTGCGCCTCACCGCCCGACTCGTCGGCCATCGTCCGGATCTGCATGCCGCAGTGGGTATCGCAGACCCGGTCGATGCTGCGCATCTCGCCCACGCTGAGCGGCCGGGCCTCGGGCGGCACGATGACCTTGGTGTAGATCACGCCGCCGATCATCAGCGCGGTGACCAGGCCCATCAACGAGAACAGCAGCTTGAGTGACATCGGCCTCGGGGGTCGGCGGGCGTTGAAGGTCGTGTAGATTAGCGGCGGTCGCGTCCGGTCGCAATGGCGGCGGGCGGTGACGTGACCGGGCCCGTCATGGCACAAACGATGCCGCACGGTATGACGACGCCGTGCCTCGAGTCGCGTGGGAGGGCCGGTGAGCGGTTCATTCGACGAGGTCGGCGCACCCGCCGGGCGGGTGCTGGTCATGGGCTGCGGCGGCATCGGCGGCACGGTCGCCGCGCACCTCGCCGAGCTGGGGGTCGACGTCTGCGCCGTCAGCCGCAACCGGGCGGTGGCCGAGGCGGTCGCCGAGCGCGGCTTCCGGCTGGTGGGCGAATCGGGGGAACGCACCGTGCCCGGCCGGGTCGTGCCCGAGGTGCCCGAGGGCCCCTTCGACTATGTGCTGCTCGCCACTCAGCCCCCCGACGTGGAGGCCGCCGCGCGCCAGGCCTTGCCCGCGCTCGCCGCCGACGGGCACCTGGTCTGCTTCCAGAACGGCCTGTGCGAAGAGCGGGTGGCGGCGGTGATCGGCGATCGCACGCGGGTCATCGGCGGCATCGTCGCCTGGGGCGGCTCGATGCTGGAGCCGGGGGTCTTCGACAAGACGAGCGCCGGCGGCTTCGTGCTCGGCGGCATCGACGCGGTCGACCCGGCAGCCCTCGCCCGGCTCGCGGCGATGCTCGAGTGCATCGGCCCGGTCGAGATCAGCGAGAACCTGGCCGGATCCCGCTGGAGCAAGCTGGCGATCAACTGCGCCGTCTCGTCGCTGGGCACGCTCAACGGCACCACGCTCGGCAAGGCGATGCGCAGCCGCACGGTGCGCCGGCTGGCGCTGGAGATCATGACCGAGGTCGTGCGGGTCGCGCAGCGGGAAGGCGTGGCGCTGCGCAAGGTCTCGGGCACGCTCGACCTGGAGTGGATCGCCCTCAGCGACGCCGATCTGGCCCAGGAGATCGGCTCGATCAGCCTGACGGCCAAGCATACGCTGCTGCTGGCGGTGGGTATGCGCTATCGCCGCCTGCGCAGCTCGATGCTGCGGGCGATCGAGCGCGGCCGGCCGCCGGCGGTGGACTTCCTCAACGGCGAGATCGCCGAGCGCGGCGCGCGCTACGAGATGCCGGTGCCGGTCAACACCGAGATCGTGCGTCAGGTCTGGCGCATGGCCCGGGGCGAGGCGCAGCCGGGGCCGGCGCTCATCCGCTCGATCTACGCCGCCACCCGCTGAGCGCGACCAGCAACAGAAGGCCCCACGGGGCCGGGCCGCCCTCGCCCGGTCGCTGGTCGCAGCGCCCGCGCGGGCCGCGGGGGACATCGGCCTGCGCGACGGCGTCGGGCATGCCATCGGATGCCATCAGGGAGCCATCGGGTGCCTGTGATATGGCATCGGGCATGGCATCGAACATGATATCGGGCATGATGTCAGGTATGGCATCGGGCATGGCATCCAACGGGCCCATGTCGGGCGCGGCTGGGGCCGCGTCGAGGGGGGCCGCGTCGAGTTCGGCCATGTCGGGCAGGCCCGCGTCGACCATCGCGCACGCGTCGCCGACGCCGTCCTCGTCGGCGTCCGCCTGATCCGGATTGACCACCGCCGGGCAGTTGTCGCACGCGTCGCCGACGCCGTCGTCGTCCCCGTCGGCCTGGTCTTCGTTCGCCGTCCGCGGGCAGTTGTCGTCGAGCGACAGCAAGCCGTCGTCGTCGTGGTCGATGTCGATGACGCCCCACGCCGCCGACAGGGCCACCATCGCGTCGAAGCCGCCGATCCGACCGTCGTCGGGCGCGCTCCACGGGCCGAACTCCGGATGCCAGCCCTGCAATAGCGGCCAGTCCAGATCGAAGCGGATGAAAGGCACCCAGTCGACATAGCCCAGGGCGACCGGGTCGAGCGTCGCGAAGGCCCAGGCCTCGATCCCGTCGCGGGCCTCGCGCCAGTCGGCCCAGTTGAGGCAGTGCAGGATCGCCCGCGCGTAGCGCCCGCCGTCCGCCGCGGCGGCGTAGATCCGCGGGTGCCCGTCGAGCAGCCACGCGAGCTGGCCCTGCACCAGCGGACCGTCGAACGCGAGCTGCCCGGCGATGCTCATCGTGCACGCCGCGGCGGTGTCCAGGGGGTTGGAGCCCCCGGCGCCGTGCCCGCCGTCCGGGTTGGCGGTGGTCGCCACGAAGCGCGCCGCGTCGATCCAGGGCTCGGGCAGGTCGAGGACGATGTTCGACGCCGAGGCGAGGCCGCCCGTGCCCCAGCGCGTGGCTTGCAGGTCGGGCTCGCCGTCGACCCCGCGCCACGCGCCGGCCGCCGGATCGGGCGCGGCGATTTGCGCGTCGCTCAGCGCCAGGGCGCCGACGATGACGACGTCGAACAGGTCGTGCTCGCCGACGAACTGCGGGCCGCCCGCGTAGAGGAGCGCCGCCAGCCCGGCCAGGCCGCGCCCGGTGCGCTCGACGTCGACGACGGCCTCTCCGCGCAGCGCGGGATCGGCGGCGATCAGCGCCTCGGTCAGCCTCAGCGCGCGCGCCTGATCCGCGTCGGACAGCCAGTCGAACTGTTGGGGGCGGGCGTTGAAGAACGGGCTGCGGAAGATGGCCTCGAGCGCGACCCCGTTGGCTGCGGCGTCGCGCCCGTTGGCGAAGCCGGTGCCCGCTTCGAGGGCCTGCATGTGCCGGTGGGCGATGGTCAACGCGTGTCCCACCTCGCACTCGAGGTGCCCCGGCTCGCAGGGCGGATCCCCCTGAGCGCGCAGGTCGGCGGGCAGGATGACGAACAGCAGCGCGGCGCCGATCGGGAGGATACGCATGCCTCCCCCGAGTCGAGGCGGGCGCCGGGTGTCACACCCGCGCGGCCACCGGGCGCTCGACCACCGCGTCGCTGAGCCCGCGCAGGCCGCTGCGGGCGTTGGCCTCGGCCGCCATGCGCCGCTCGTCGGGCGTGGCGTAGACCCGATCCCACTCGCGCAGCTTGGGCACCATCAGCCGATGCCAGACCGGCGGCACGAGCGCGACGATCAGCGTGGTCAGGTAGCCGTTGATCATCATCGGCGCGTCGGGATACGGCCGCAGATCCTGGTAGGCGACCTCGCCCTGGGCGTGGTGGTGGGAGTGGCGGGTCAGGTTGAACAGGGCCCACGAGCTGATCCGGCGGTTGGTATTCCACGAGTGGCGCGGCTGCACCGGCGTGGCGGGGTCGCGCACGATGCCGTAGTGCTCCATGAAGTTGACCACCTCGAGCAGCGCCTTGCCGAGCAGCCCGCACGCGGCGAAGTACAGCGCGCCGACCCAGCCGCCCATGGCCCCGGCGAGCGCCACGAGCAGCGCGCTCATCAGGTAGCCGCGGATCACCGCGTTGTGCCGCGAGAACAGCGGCAGCCGCCGCTTCACGAGCCGCTCGCGCTCGATGTGCCACGCGCTGATGTTGCCGCGAATGGTCGAGATGACGACGTGGGCGTAGACGTTGCGCCCCCGCGGCGCGGTGGCCGGGTCGACGGTGGTCGAGACGTAGCGGTGGTGGCCGTAGACGTGCTCGATGGCGAAGACGGCGTCGAAGCTGAACGCGAGCAGCCAGCGGCCGATGCCCAGCGAGACCTTGTCCCACGTGCGGTGGGTCAGCTCGTGGGCCGGGATGGTGCCGATCACGCCGATCATCAGCCCGGTCAGCACGATGCCCGAGAGGTGGTGGCCCCAGGTCGTCGCCTCGCGGGCGGCGAGCACGTCGTAGCCGGTCAGCTCGCCGAGCCACGCGCCGACCCCCAGCACGTCGGTGGGCGAGACGCTCCAGATCGCGGCGAAGACGATGAGCATCAGCAGCGGCAGGGCGGCCCACAGCTGCACGGTGAGGATGGCCGGTCGGGTGAAGCGCGGGGTCGAGGTGTCGTCGCCGGCGAGCGCGTCGCCGAGCACGTAGACCGCGACGATGACGAGCAGTCCGGCGGTGATCCAGTGCCCGCCAGCGAACAGCGAGGCCAGGCTGAACAGGCCGATGGCGTGGAAGAGAAAGTACTTGAGGTAGTGGGCGATACCCGCCGGCGCGGCGTCGGGGTCGACGGCGGCGGGCAGGTCGGGCTCGGCGGGCGCCGGGGCGTCGGCGGCGGTGGTGAAGCGGTCGAAGTGCACGTCGGCCCGGTCGACGCCGCGCTCGGCCAGCACCGCCATCGCCGCGTCGACCATCGCCGGCGGCCCGCAGAGATAGGCCTGGCTGCCCGGCTCGAGGTGGGCCCCGATATGCGCGGTGACCATGCCCCGGGCGCCGGCCCACGCGGCGTCGTCGTCGGCCGCCGAGAGTACGGGCACGAAGCGGAACGCGCCCTTCCAGCGGGCGGCGAGCGCGTCGATGGCCTCCAGCGCGTACAGATCGCGCTGCGTGCGGGCGCCGAACAGCAGCGTGACCGACCGCGAGACGCCGGCGTCGGCCGCCGCTTCGAGCAGCGCCAGGATCGGCGCCAGCCCGCTTCCGCCGGCCACGAGCAGCAGCGGCCCGTCGCCTTCGCGCAGCCAGAAGTCGCCGTCCGGCCCCTCGACGGTCACCGCGCGGCCGACGATATCTTCTCGATGCACGTGCCCCGAGAACCGCCCGCCGGGCACGTGGCGGATGAAGAAGTCGACGACGCCGTCGGCGCTCGGCGGCGAGGCGAAGGAGTAGCTGCGGGTGACCCCGTCGAGGCCGTCGAGGGTCAGGCGGGCGAACTGCCCGGCCGCGTAGCCCAGCGGCGCATCGAGCTGCACGCTGAGGTGGGTGATGTCATGGGTCAGCCGGGTCTGGCCGACGACGCGCCCGGCGACCCGCTCGCGGGCCAGTTCGACCTCGATGCGCACATCCGATCGAGGCCGGCTCTGGCAGGCGAGGATGGTGCCCCGCTCGAGCTCGTCGGCGCTGAGCAGGTAGCCGGTCTCGGTCAGCTCGTCGACCTCGCCTTCGACCAGCCGGCACTTGCAGCTGCCGCAGCCGCCGACCCGGCAGCTGTTGGGGAACTCGATGCCCTGGCGCAGCGCCGCCTGCAGCAGCGTCTCGCGGGGGCCCACGGTGATCTCGGTGTCGTTGATGCGGGCGGTGCGGCGGGTCCGGCCCGGGTCGAGCGAGATCATGGCGTCCTCCGGCGGTCGATGGGGCGGCGCCCCGTACGATCAGAGGTTAGGCGCCTCGCGGCTGCGATCACAGGTCATTACTTGACAACGGGGGGTCATTTATCGCCGAGATCGGCGTCTGCACCGGAGGCACCCGATGAGCGCCGAGACCACGCTGACCCTCGCGACCCAGTATCTGCGGCTCATCGCCGACGAGCTGCGGGCGGCGGGGGTCTCGGTGGACGACTGGCTGGCGCTCAGCGGGATGCCGGCCGATGCCCTCGAGCGGGGCACCTTCTCGCTGCCGGGCTTTCAGCGGCTGCTGCTCGACGCGGCGTCGCTGGTGGGCGAGCCGGCGCTGGGGCTGGTGCTCGGGCAGCGGGCAGGCCTCGGCAGCCACGGGCCGCTGGGCTACGCCATCATGAACAGCGGCACCCTGCGCGAGGTGCTCGTGCTGACGAAGCGCTTCATGCACCTGCGGGCGGGCTTCCTGGCGCTGGACTATGGCCGCGACCGCGACGTGCTGCGGGTGCAGATCACCGAGCTGCTGCCGCTCGGGCCCATCCGATCGCTGGTGCTCGAGACGGTGGTCTCGACGGTCAAGCAGTCCATCGACGCGGTGGCCATGGGGGCCTGCCCCATCCGCTTCGTGGCCTTCCCATTCCCCGATCCGGGCTATCTCACGCTCGCCGAGGAGCTGCTCGGCTGCCCGGTGCGCTACGACCAGGCCTGGGCCGGGCTGGCGTTGCCGCCCGACGCGCTCAGCGTGCGCTTGCGGCAGGCCGATCCCGAGGCGCTGCGGCTCGCCGAAGCCCTCTGCCAGCGCGAGCTGGACAAGCTGGCGGCCAGCGACAGCACCTCCGCGCGGGTGCGGCGGCTGCTGCTCGAGCGGCGCACGGGTTTTCCCTCGCTCAATACGACCGCCCGGCTCTTGCGCATGACCCCGCGCACGCTGCATCGGCGGCTGGTGGCCGAGGGCACCTCGTTTCGGGCGATCGTCGAAGAGCTGCGCTATCGCAGCGCGCGGGATCACCTCGAAGCGGGGCGGGTGAGCGTCGAGGCGATCGCCTATGTGCTGGGCTACGCCAACCCGGCCAACTTCAGGCGGGCGTTCAAGCGCTGGTCGGGTATGCCGCCATCGGTGTATCGCGCGCGCCACCTAGCCGGCGCAGCCGACTCGGGCGGCTGAAGCTGGCACGGCGTATGCGAGGCCGACGGCCGTTCGAAGACATGGGAGGCCACGATGCGTCGACCGAAGCTGTTGTATGAGCCGCCGCGCCGGCTCTGGGTGGTCCTGCTGACCGCGGGCCTGTGGGCCTGCGGGGCGAGCGTGCCGGTCTGGGGCCCGGAAGATGATCCCGCCGCTGCCGAGGCCGCCGAAGACGACGCCCCGCCGATCACCGACGTCGAGGCGCTCGCCGCCGCGCTCAAGGCCGATCCCGCGCTGCGGGTCGATCCGGCGGCGCCGCGCGAGCCGCTGCCGGCGGGGGTCGAGCCCGGCCGCCTCGTCGAGCTGCCCGCCGAGGGGCCCGCCGCCGATCCGGAGGTGCTGCACGCGTGGCTGCTCGATCTGGGCGTGGCCCGGGTACAGGTCGAGTCGCTTCTGCCCGAGGCGGCCCCCGAGGATGCCCGTTTTCGGGGCGATGGCGACCCGGGTATCCTGCGCTTCCGGCTGCGGCCGGCGCCAGCGAAGGCGCCCTGAGTCGGGCAGGGGGTTACCCACCGGTAATGCCCACCGCCGCGTATGTTCCCATTCGGGATTCGCGTCACGCCGACTCGACCGCGACGACGCACTTGCCCCGCGTCCGCCGGGTGAGCTGGTGCGCCATACCGTCGGCGATGCGCGCCAGCGGCCAGACCCGCTCGATGGCGGGCCGAACGGCGCCCGACGCCATGAGCCGACCCAGCTCGGTCAACTCGGCCCGCTTCGCCGGCGCGTGCAGCACCTTCACCCGCCGGTCGAAGAGCGACGTCAGCGCCGACTTCAGCAGCCAGACGAGTGAGCCCGCCGAGGCGATGTAGGTGCCATCGGCCGTCAAGCACCGGCGGCACGCGGCCAGCGATCCTGCGCCCACCAGATCGAGGATCACGTCGTGGCGGGTGGCGGTGAAGTCGGTGGTCGTATAGTCGATGACCTGCGCCGCGCCGAGGCCGGTGACCAGCGCGCGATTGCGCCCGCTGCACACGGCGGTGACCTCGGCGCCGAGCGCGCGGGCGATCTGAACTGCGAACGTGCCGACGCCGCCCGACGCGCCGTTGATCAAGACCCGCTGGCCCGGCTGCACGTCGGCGAGCTGCATGGCCCGCAGCGCGGTGACCCCGGCGACCGGCGCCGCCGCCGCGTCCCGCAGCGCGACCCCGTCGGGCACGAGCGCCAGCTTGTCGACCCGGGCGACGACGAACTGCGCGCAGGCGCCCGGCGACTCGCCGAAGACCCGGTCGCCGACGGCGATGTCGGTGACGTGTGCGCCGAGGGCCACGACCTCGCCGGCGAAGTCGAGGCCGAAGACCGGGTTGCGCGGACGGCGCAGCCCCAGGGCGAGCCGCGCCAGATACGGGCGGCCGGTCAGCGTCACGCCGTCGCCGAAGTTGAGCGACGAGGCATGCACCCGGACCAATACCTCGCCGGGCCCCGGCTGCGGCACGGCGACCTCGGCGACGCGCAGGACCTCGGGCCCGCCATACGTCGAGCGGGTGGCGGCCTGCATGACCGCGGGCGCGGCGGTGAGCGCGGCGGACGGCCGGGCGGGGGAGGCGGGCGCAGACATGGCATCACTCCTGGGTCGGGGCCGGTCGGGTGTATTGGCCAGCGTGTGATCCATGTGTACGATGGCATTCTCGTTCAGCGAAGAGCCATTTTCGTGTCTGGGGTGTGCATGAATGTTCAATGGGACGATCTGCGCTATGTCTTGGCGCTGGCCCGCGAGGCGACGCTGAGCGGCGCCGCCGACGCGCTGGGGGTGACCCATACCACCGTCGGTCGGCGGCTGCGGCGGCTCGAAGCCGACCTCGCGACCCGCCTCTTCGATCGCACGCCCGAGGGCCTGTCGGCGACCGCCGCCGGGCAGGAGCTGGTCGAGACCGCCGCCGAGATGCAGGCGGTGCTGCTCGCCGCCCGCGGACGCCTGCTGGGCCGCGATACCCGTCTCAAGGGGCCGCTGCGGGTCGCGACGATGGACATGCTCTATCTGCGGCATCAGGCGGCGTTCACCGCCTTCGCCGCGGCGCACCCCGAGGTCGTGATGACCCTGGTGATCGGCGATGAGCAGGTCTCCTTGACCCGCCGCGAGGCCGATGTCGTGCTGCGCATGAGCAATACGCCGCCCGACTATCTGGTGGGGCGCCGGGTCGGCACCGAGCGCTTCGCGGTCTACGGCAGCGTGGCGCTCGTCGAGGCGATCGAGGCGTCGGTGGGGCCCGACGCCTCGTGGTCGGCCTATCCGTGGATCAACTGGGACGAGCGCTCGCCGATGGGTCGCTGGCTCGATGGCTGGCTGGCGGCCAACGCGCCCGAGGCGACGGTGGCGGTGCGGGTCCACATGGGATCGACGATGCTGCGCGAGGTGGTCGCGAGCGGGGTGGGGGTGCACTTCGCGCCGGTGGCCGACGGCGAGGCCGATCCGCGGCTGCGGCGTATCGGGCCGGTGCTCGATGACATCACCCGCGATGTCTGGCTGCTGACGATGCCCGAGCTGCGCGGCAACGCCCGGGTGCGGGCCTTCATGGATCACATGGCGCCGCGGCTGAGCGAATGACCGGCGCGCGCGCTACGGCGTACCGGTCTGCGTTCCGCCGGCTTTCGGTCGGGCGCTGGGTGCCTCGGGCGCGGCGCTCGGCAGGGCGGCGCCCATGAGATAGCCCACCGGATACGCCTCCAGGCGCAGCTCGAGCAGGTGCCGGGTATCGCCGCTCCGCGCGGCGCAGAGGATCAGCTCGGCGCCCGTCGGCCCGGCCCGCTCGAAGCGGAACTGCGTCGCGTCCAGCGGCGGGATCCAGGGCACGCCGGTGCGCACCAGCGGCCCGCCGAGCACGTCGGTCGCGACGTTGGGGTCGAAGAGCGCGCGGGTCCGCAGCAGCAGCCGATCGGCCATGGCCGGCTCGATGACATCGTGCAGCGTGATCAGCTTCGCGGTGCTGCGATCGAAGGTCAGGCAGCGCAGGTGGCTCGTGGCGTGGGCCCCGCCCGATGCCTGATTCTCGACGACGCGCACCGAGACGTGCCGCTCGCCGTCGAACGCGACGGCGATCACCCGCTCGAGCCGGAAGCCATCGGGGGCCTCGGCGCCGTAGATCGTCTGCTCGTCGTCGGTGGGCAGCGGCGCGATGGCCAGCTTGCCGTCGATCTGAAGCCCGTCGACGCACCAGCGGGCCGCGCAGCGGGTGATGACGTGGATGCCCGGCGCGACCTCCACCTTCTGCGACGCGCTGCGCGCGGGCAGGATGAACGTCGACGTCACGCCCACCGCCCGCAGCTTGGGCAGCTCGACCACGTCGCCGATGTCGAGCAGGCGGGCGAAGGCGGCCTCGGCGGCGGCGCTCGCCGGGGCGAGGCACGCCAGCAGGCCGATCATCCCGACGGCGCGGATCAGCGGCGCCATCGGATCAACCCGCGGCCTTGGCCGCCAGCGCGTACAGCGCGTCGAGCATCGCCCGGCCCTCGTCGGCGTCGGCGAGGTTGACGAACGCCGCGTAGCCGCACAGCCGGGCGAAGGTCTCGTCCTCGGGCAGCGGGCGGCCGCTCTCGAGGTTGTGGATCGCCGCCCGCAGCTGGCGCCGCAGCGTACGCGGCACCCGCGGCGGGCCGTCGCCGTTGACCACCAGCCCGGTCACCTTCTGCTGGTCGCCGCGGCGCAGGACGCGGGTCTTGTCGGGGTTGACCGCGAAGCCCTCGTCCTCGGCGATGCGCCGCACTGCGCCGATGAGCGTGCCCGGTCGGGCCTTGGCCGGGCTGCGGCCGTCCATCGGCAGGCTGAACGTCAGGTCGTCGGCGTAGCGGGTGTAGCGCCAGCCCTGCTGCCGGGCCAGCCCCGCGATGCGGCGGTCGAGGCGCAGGCACAGCGTATTGGTCAGCGCCGGCGAGGTCGGCGCGCCTTGGGGCAGGCAGCGCGGGCCGAGCGCGGCGAAGAAGGTCTTGCCGTCGTGCTCGATGACCTCCCGCGGGGCCTCGGTGCACAGCAGCGCCAGCAGCGTCGAGACCTGCTCGCGATAGCCCGCGTGGCGGAAGACGCCCTTCACCCGGCGCCAGGTGACGCTGGGGAAGAAGTCCTGCAGGTCCATGCCGATGACGACGCGCGCGCCGCTGTGGGCCTTGGCGTTGGTGAAGATCGAGCGCCCGGGCAAGAAGCCATGGGCCGCGCCGTGCACCGGCAACCGCTCGACGATCTCGCGCAGCACCCAGCGCTGGGCCGCCTTGAGCTTGGGCAGCGGGGCCCAGATGGCCCGCTCGCCGCCGCTCTTCTTGGGGATGGTGAACCGCCGATAGTGGATCTTCTCCGCCAGATCGCGGTGATAGGCCATCCAGCGCAGCTCGGCGATCGACAGCCCGAGCGCCTCGGCGAGCGCGGCGGGGTTCTCGAGGGCCGGGATCTCGTTCTCCGCCTGCCGGGCCTCGGGCTCGGGCAGATCCCAGCGGTCGAAGTCGTCGATGTCGTTGAAGTAGACCCCGTCGCCGAGGTGCACGATGTGGTTGGCTTTGTAGGCCTGCCACGCCGCTTTCTTGAGCGCGCGCCGCTCGGCGGCCTCGGCCTTGAGCGACTGCTTGTACTCGGCGAGCTGGCGCTTGCTCATGCCGGTCGTCTCGCGGCGCTGCACGGTGAAGCCGCGCCGCTCGAGCTCGGCGTCGATGTATTGCCGGGTGCCGCCCGCCTGGCGGATCGAGCGCCACAGCGTTTGCAAGTCGTGGTGTGCGTTCGCCATCGGCCTCACTCCGCCGTCGCGTCCAGGTAGCCGCCGGCTTCGAGCGCGTCCACGCGATCGAAGAAGGCCACCCGGGCGTCATCGGTGCTGTCGAACCACAAGGTCTGGACCCGCTCGCGGCCCCCGCGATCGCCCCAGCGCACCTTGAGCCGGCTGCGATCGAGCGAGACCTGATAGACCGTCTCGCGGCCGCCGCGACGGCGGGCGAAGGTCTTGGTGGCCACCTCGATGGCCGCGCGGCCCTTGGCCTGCTGCGCGCGGCGGTCGGCGGCGATCTGCAGGCGCAGCGCGATGAGGTGGGCGCACGGGCCGCGGCGCAGGCCGTTCTTGCGAATCGGCGCGCAGGTGCAGTCCGCCTTGCGCACCCGCCCTTCGCCGTCGATGAGCATCGTCGGCCGGAACTCGCGCTTGTCGGCGGTGATGTTCACCTGCCCGACGATCTCGGTGCCCACCGTCGGGATGGTATTGCGCGACTCGACCCGCACCGCGCCGGCCTCGACCAGATCGTGGGCCGCGCGCTCGGCGGGCGTGCGATAGGCCAGCTTCGCCGGATCGGGCGCCTCGCCGACCAGCGGGCGCAGGCGGTAGCGGCCGGCGGCGATGTCGTACATGGCGAGGCCGCGCTGGCATGCGCTCTGCAGGGCCCGGCGGGCCTCGGCGACCGGCGCGCCGATGGCGCTCGCGATGCCCTCGGCGGTGTCGTGCCAGCAGCTCTTGAGGTGATCCAGCGCCTCGCCGACGGCGGGATCGTCGCCCTCGGGCCGCGGCAGCAGGATGTCGAAGAGCAGCGCCTGCGACCAGTTGGCGGCGGTGAAGCCGGTCAGGCCCAAAGTCAGCGTCATGCCGTTGCCGCGCATGACCCAGAAGCTGGGCAGGCCGCTGCCGACGACGTGCACCTCGACCGACTCGGCGAAGGGCAGGAAGCGCTGGATGAGCATCAGCCGCCGCCGACCCCAGATGCGCACCACCTCGGCCTTCTCGCCCGCGTAGGCCGCGCCGCCGCTCTCGATGAGCGTCTCCCACGGCTCGAGGATCAGGCGCGGCGTCTCGCCGGGCACCATCTCGAGCCGCAGCGCGCGGCCCTTCTTCTTCTGGTCGGCGTTGAGCCGCAGGTGGCGCAGCGCGTTGTACAGGTCGATGGGCGCGAAGGTGGCCGAGGCCCGGGTCAGCGTGCTGGCCGACTGCACCTGCAGGAAGCCGCGCAGCCAGGTGTCGGGCACACGGATCTGCTTCTCGATGACCGGCTGGCCCTCGGTCGCGACGGCCACCGCCTCGGCGCCGATCGACACCGTCGTCGTGCGATAGCTGCGCATGCGCTGGATGCCGTCGAACAGCGCGTCGCTGAAGTCGATGTGCGTGGTGCCGAAGGCCGGCTCGCCGCTGATGTCGAAGGCGTCGCGGTCGAGGGTCAGCGCGGCGTAGGCCCCCTCGTCTTTGCTGAAGACCTCGAAGAGCACGCCATCGGGGTGCACCGTCACGACCGGATCGAGCACGAACCACGCCAGCGGGTCGTTGCGCGAGAGCCACTCGAAGTAGGCCTGCTGCGCCTGCCACGCCGCCGCGCCCGTCGTCTGCTCTTGCAAGCGCTTCCAGGCGAGGTACTGCGTGCGATCCTTCGGGGTGTAGCGCAGGTCGCTCGCCACCACCGCCCGCAGCGCCGACAGCGCCTCGCGGGCCGCGACGGGATCGCGCAGCGTGCCCTCGAAGCGCACCGGATCGCGGCTCAGGTCGGCGAAGAGCGCCAGCCGCGCCCCGTCGGCGCCGTCGACCACCCGGCTGGCGTCGCCATAGCGGAAGCCGAAGCCGCTGCGGGCCTCGGTCGGCTCGGCGGCCTCGGGCGTCGCCCCGCTGTTGCCGTTCTCGGCGGTCATCGGGCACCCCCTTCGCGTCGGGCGCGGGCCCGGATGGCCCGCCGTCGGGCCCTCCAGGCGGCCTTGCGCACGGCCTCGTCGTCGTCTTCGGCCTCGGCGACCGCCCGGATGGCGTCGATGGCCGCTTCGTCGGCGACCCGGGCCAGCGCCTCCAGCGCGCCGAGCCGGGCCGCTTCGGGCAGGGCTCGATCGGCGGCGGCTCCGCTCAGCGCCTCGACGTCGCCGCGGGCCACCAGCAGCGGCAGCGCGATGCCCTGGGCGTGCACCCGGCTCGCGGCGGCGCGCAGCGTCTCGTCGGTGGCCGGGTTGTCTTCGGCCAGCTCGACGAGGCTGCGCCGGTCGTCGCCGGCCTGCGCGGCCAACGTCGCCGCCCGCGCGGCGTCGAGCGTCGCCAGCGCGCCGGCCGCCGCTTGCCGCACCGCCGGATCGTCGGCGGTCACCGCGCGGGCCAGCGCGTCGAGACCCGCCGCGCCGCCGTGTCCGCCCGACAGCGCGTCCACCGCCGCCAGCCGCAGCGCGCGATCGGGCCCGTCCAGCGCCCGGATGCAGACCTCGGCGCCCGTCGCGAGCCGGCCCAGCGCCCACAGCAGCCAGCGGGTCGCCTCGGTCAGCGCCGTGAGCCGATCGTCCCAGCGGCGCGCCTCGGGGCTCAGCTCGCCGTGCCGGGTGGCCCATTCGCCCATGGTCTTCGCCGCCGCCGTCACCAGCGCCGGCCCGTGGCTCGAGTCGCCGGCCCGGCCGAGCAGCCGGGCCGCGATGCCGCGGGTGCCGGCTTCGGGCGCGTCGAGGGTCGCCGCCGCCGCAGCCGCCGGGATCGGATCGCGGCCGAGCAGCGCGGCCACCAGCGGCGTGCGCAACTCGTCGGCCTGGTGGTCGGGGATGTGCGGCAGCAGCGCCATGATCGCCTCGGCCTCACCGCCCGCGAGCCGCTCGACGAGCCGGTCTTCGAGCCACGTATGCTCGCTGCGCGCCAGGGCGAAGTCCGGCTCGAGGGCGTCGGGCCCCAGCTGCTTGCGCAGGCTGTCGAGCGCCGCCTTGGCCACGTCGCTGTCGTCGTCCTCGCGCAGCCGATCGAGCAGCGCGCGCCGGGTGTCGGGGTCGTCGTGATGCGCCAGCTGCTCGGCGGCCACCTGCCGGATCCACCAGTCGTCGTCGCTCAGCCGATCGCGGATGATGCGCCAGCCGTCCAGCGTATCGAACCAGCGCAGGCCGGCCAGGGCGTGCACCGTGACCTCGCGATCGTCGCTCTTCGCCAGCCGCGCCAGCAGCTCGAAGATGCGCTCGGCGTGCTCGCTCGCCGACAGGCGGCCCAAGGCCTCGGCGGCCTCGTCGCGCAGGACGTGCGCTTCGTCGTCCACCAGCCGCAGCAGCGTATCCAGCGCCCGGGCGTCGCCCAGCGCGCCCAGCGCCTGCACCGCCCGGGTGCGCTGGCTGTGATCGGGGTCGAGGTCGACCGCGCTGAGCAGGATCTCGATGCCGTCGGCGTGCCCCGCGAGCGCCAGCCCTTCGGCGGCGAGGAAGCGGGTATTCGGCTCGCCGTGGCCCAGCGCGTCGCGCAGGGGCTGCGGGTCGGCCGCGCGGTGGCGCACGCGCCAGCTGTACGTCTGCAGCGCCTGATTGCGGGTGCGGTCGTCGCCGATCGCGGTGAACGGCGCCAGGGCCGCGTCGAGCGCGCCGGCCGGCGCCCACTTCGCGTTGTCGTCGAGCAGGCGCCGGGCGAGGCCTGTATCGCCCAGCCCGAACACCGCCTCGTAGAGCGTCGCCGCCTCGGCGTGCTGCCGCGGGTGCTGCTCGGCGAGCCAGCGCCCGTCGTCGGCCGCCATCTCGTCGGCGTCGTCCAGGTCGAGCCGGATGTACTGATCGTAGCCCAGCAGCTGCCGCGCGGCGTCGAAGGCCGAGCGTCGGCGGCTCTTGTCGGCCAGATGGCCCAGTACGCGCTCGAGCGCGGCGACGTCGCGCAGCCGGCCCACCGCCGACAGCAGCCGATCGACGTCGGCGGTGCCCGCCGGATCGTCGTCGATGCGGTCGAGCAGCGCCGTCGACGTCCGCGCGTCGCCCAGCCGGACCAGCGCGTCGATGGCGAGGTCCTGCCGGTCGCCGAGCGCCGTGACCAGCGTCTCGTACGCCGCGGCGTCGCCCTTGAGCGCCAGCCGGCGGGCGGCCTCGTAGCGGATCTCGACGAAGCGCGATTCGAGCGCGCCGCGCAGTCCGGCGAGCGCCGCCGCGTCGCGATCGGCCAGATCGGCGAGGTGGCTGATGGCCGACCGCCGCACCTGGGGATCACGCCCGTCGAGCGCGCGGATCCAGCCGGCGGCGGGCGACGTGCGCTGGCCGAGCAGCGCGGCGGCCTCGGCGGCCAGCCCCGTCGTATCGTGGTCGATGACCTCGCCGAGCACCGTATCGCCCGCGGCGCCGGCCTCGTCGGCCAGCAGTGTCAGCCCGGCGACCGCCACGTCGCGCCGCCCGGAGGCCAGCGCCTCGGCGGCGAGCCGGGTGGGGTCGAACCCCAGCGATTTCAGGCCCGCGAAGGCCCCCAGGCGCACGTCTGCGGCCCGATCGGACAGCGCGGGGACCAGAACAGGCACCATCTGCTCGATCGGGGCGCCGGCGGCCACCAGGCGGCTCACGGCGGTGGTGCGGATCCGGGCTTCGGCCTGCCCGCCTTCGAGCCGCGAGAGGCCCACATAGGCCCCGAAGACCAGCGCTTGCAGGGCGTCGGCGGTCCAGGCGGGCTTCGCCGCGGGGCGCTCGGCGGCGCGCAGGCCGGTGAGGGCGTCGGCGAACCGCTGTTCGAAGCGGCGCCACGCCCGGTCGAAGACGTGCTCTTCGCTGGCTTCGAGCGCGCCGACGAGCTGCACCGCCCGGGCCCGCAGGCGCGGGGGGCCGAACGCCAGCAGGCGGCCCAGATCGGCGGCCTGCTCGACCGCCCGCGGCAGCTGACCGTCCCGCTCTCCCAGCCGCTCGGCGACGAACGCCGCGAAGGCGTCGGCCGCGGCATAGCGCGAGAGCGCGTCGGCGGCGGTGAGCCGGACCCGCCCGCTGCGGGCCGACAGCGCGGCCAGGCAGCGCTCGGGGCTGGCCGGTCGCTCGGCGGCCTCCTGCAGCAGCAGGATGCGCAGCGCGCGGCGGCTGATCGGATCGCGCCGGTCGAGGAAGACCTGCACCGCGTCCCGGGCGCCGAGCGCCACGGCGGCTTCGAGAGCCTGGGCGTCGGACGGCGCGGGGGTGTCGTCGCGGCTGCCCGGCTGCACGCCGAAGAGCGTGCCCAGGGCCGGGCCCGAGTCGCTGCTGGAGGCCGATCCGCGGCGGGTCGCCCGTCGTCGACGACCCCGGCTCGGCTCGGGCGGCGGCGCGAAGAGGATCGCCGCGCCGACCGGGTTGCCCAGGCGCGCGAGGGCCATCGCGGCCGAGAGCCGCACCGCGCCGTCGCTGTGGCGCAGGGCGTCTTCGAGCGGGGCCGGGTCGCTGGCCGAGACCGACCAGCCCAGCGCGTCGGCCGCGCCGCGGCGGATGTCGCCGTCGTCGGCGTCCAGCAGCGGGATCAGCGCCGGCACCGCGGCCGGATCGGCCAGCTCGGCCAGCCCGCGCAGGGCCCGCCGGGTCAGATCGGTCCACTCCCCGGGGTCGACCTTCGACGTCTCGCTGCGCACCTGCGCCAGCAGCGGCTCCAGCGCTGCCGGATCGGCGTCGGCTGCCCGCGACTCGGCGGCGCGGATGCGCACGTCGGCGTGGGCGCTGGCCATGGCCCCGGCGACGGCGTCGTGGGCTTCGGCCGCTTCGAGGGCGTCGATGGCGGTGATGCGCACCTGGCGGTCGTCGTCGTCGAGCGCCGCGACGAGCAGCGCCCGCGCGTCGGCGCCTTTGCCCTTGCGGGCCAGGGTGCGGGCCGCTTCGAGGCGCAGGTCGACGTGGCGGCAGCCCAGCGCGCGGGCGAGGGGGGTGACGTCCCGGCCCTTGGCCCGCTTCCGGGCGAAGTCGAACGCCTCGCGCCGCAGGCCCGCGTCGGGGTCGTCGAAGAGCTCGAGCAGCAGCTCGGCGGCCCACGGGCGGGCGATCTCGCCCATGACC
This sequence comes from bacterium, assembly GCA_030427205.1. Lineage (GTDB taxonomy): Bacteria > Myxococcota_A > Bradymonadia > UBA7976 > UBA1532 > JACKDM01. The sequence goes on from JAUHXC010000031.1 coordinate 29,451, forward strand.
TCGTTGAGCGCCTCCCGCCGCACCGCCGCCGAGAGGCTGCCCAGCGTGAACCGCAGCGCGTCGCCGCCGCCGCCGAACAACTCCAGGTTGACGATCGCCTTGAACGCCTCGCCGCGCACGCCGGAGGCGGGATCGTTGAGCGCGCGCCGCAGCAGCGCCGCGGAGGGCGCGTCGGCGGACTTCGGCGGGTTCTTGGGCTTGCCCTTGGCCCGCGGGCCGCCCTTGATGTGCGCGATCAGGTGCTGCAGGGCCCGCCGACGCACGTCTTCGAACGGCGCCATCAGCCCCGCTTCGGCGGCGTCGAGCGGGGCCTTGCTCAGGAGGCCGGCGAGGGCGTCGAACGCGGCGTCACGCACCGAGGCCGAGCCGTCGTGCAGCATCATGCGCAGGCGGCCGACGCCCCGGGGATCGCCCAGCTCGGCCAGGGATTTGCACGCCTCGACCCGCACGCCTTCGCTCGACTCGCGGGTGAGCTGCAGCAGCGTGCCGAAGGCCCGCCCGTCGCCCAGGCGGGCCAGCCCGACCGCGCCCAGCAGGCAGGTCGACAGCGCCCGGCTGGCCATCGCTTCGAGCAGCGGCCGGCGATCGGCCTCGTCGACCTTGGCCGCGGCGACCTTCTTGGCCTTGGGCAGCTTCTCGGCGCCCGGCTTCTCGATCTGATGCAGCTGACGGTGCAGGTCGCGATCGACGTAGCGCAGGGCCGCGGCGAGGGTCGGTCGCGCGAGCAGCGAGACGCGGAAGGCGGTCACCCGCACGTCGGCGTCGCCGTCTTCACCCGCGCGGCGGACCGCGGTGGCCGCCCGCGGGGTCTGCAGTTGCTCGCGATGGTAGAAGCGCAGGAGCGCGGCGACGCGCATGTCGGCGGCGTTCGAGGCCAGCCCGAGCAGGCTCGCCTCGGGGCTCTCGGCCGGGTGGTGCGCGTCGAGCGCGGCGAAGGCCGCCGCCCGCACCTCCGCTTCGCGGTGGTCGAGGGCGCCGACGAGCATGGCGTAGGCCTGATCGTCGTCGCCCGCGAGGCCGGCGAGCGCCTCGACCGCGGCGACGCCGATATCGCTCGAACCGGTCTGCAGCGCCAGCTCCATCGGCTGGCGGTCGGCGGCGCCCAGGCGGCTGCGCAGGGCGGCCAGGGCCGCCAGCCGCACCGCGTCGCGGTTGTTGCGCAAGAGCTGTTCGAGCGGCTGGCGGGCGCGGGCGTTCTGCGCGGCGCCCAGCGCCTCGACCGCGCGCACCCGCAGGCCGGCGTCGTCGTCGTATTGCGCCCGATCGAGCAGCAGGGCGATGGCCGGGCCGTCGTCGTAGCCGGCGATGGTATCGATGGCCTTCTGGCGCGCCGACGGCTGCCGATCGCCGAAGGCGTTGCGGGCCGCGGCGTAGGCGTCGCGCAGGGTCAGCGGCTTGTCGACCACCTGACCGTCGGCGTCGAGCAAAAAGACCCGGATCGCGCCGTCGTCGCCGCTGACCGCCAGATGCGGCCGCCCGCGCAGGGTCAGCGCCGCCATCGCGGTCGGCCGGCGCACGCCGTCCTTCCAGGTGCGCGGGCGCTTCTTGCCCGGCAGCCAGCACTTGATCGCGCCGTCGGCGCCGGCGGTGTAGAGCCGGTGCTCGGCCCCCTCGCCGCGGTGTACGAAGCCGCAGATCGGCCCGCCGTGCATGTTGCGGCCGGCGCGGTCCTCGGGCTCGATCGCCCCGCGGGCGTGGCCCCGCAGGAGCTTGAGGTCGGCGCCGCTGCTGGTGAACACCGCGCCGTCGCGGTCGAAGGTCAGGGCCGTCACCGGCCCGTCGTGCAGCTTCTCGCAGGCGCCGGCCAGCAGCTCGGCGCCCGGATCGTCGCCCGCCGGTCCGAAGACCGCGACCTCGCCCTTGGCCGTGCCGGCGACGAGCCGTCGACCGTCGGTGGAGGCGGCGAGCGCGGTGCCGTCCGCGGGCAGGGGCAACGTGCCGAGCAGCGTGCCTTTCTGGCGATGCACGATGCGCACCTCGGCGCCGCAGAGCGCCGCGAGCCGGTCGCCGTCGAGGGCGGCCAGCGCGGTGGGCGCCGGCGCGTGGGGCTCGCCGATGGCCTCGAAGCGGCCGCCGGTGAGCGGCCCGCTCAGCAGCCGCCCGTCCGTGCCGGCCACGTAGAGCGTATCGTCGGCGACCAGCGCGGCCGCCGCCCCCGTGCCCAGCGCGCGCTCGCCGGCGAGCGTCGCCTTGTCGGCGTCGATGCGCCACACCGCCGACGGCTGCCCCTCGGGGTGGGTCGTGAAGACGAGCAGCCCGTCGTCGAGCCCTACGAGCGCCCGGACGTCACCGCGCCAGGCCAACGCCTTGTCTCGGCTCGCCATCAGGCCGCCTCCTCGGTCAGGTCGGGGTGGGCCGCGCGGATGCGTGCCAGGGCCACCAGGCAGGCGGCGCGCTCGGAGAGGCCGCGGGAGCCGGTGAACACCGCGAGCAGCGGGGTGACGTGGGCCGCGAACGCCCGATCGTCGAGCGCCAGATCGCGGATCACGTCGATGAGCGCCTTCTTCGCCGCGTGGGCCGACAGCGGCTTGAGCCGCTTGCCGCTGCGCTCTCTGTCTTTCGGCAGCCGGGCCGGCGGGATGCCGAAGAGCGTGCGCCGCAGGAACCCGTGCAGGTCGTCGGGCGCGGCGGGCGGCGACGCCGGGCGGGGCGGGGGACCCTCGCCCACGTCGACCGGCTTCGTCTGGCGGCGGCCGATGTTCGTGGTCGGCGGTGGCGTCGGCTTCCAGTGCCGGGTGATGCCTCGATCGCGGTAGAGGCGCCACAGCTGCGCGACCACGAACGCCCGCACCTGCCGGTCGGGGCTCTCGGTCAGCCGGAACAGCTCTTCGGGCAGCGCCAGCCGTGGGTGGGCCGCGATGAGCCGCATGCCCAGCGCCCGGGTGGCGGCGTCGACCGACTCGCAGAAGCGGTACACCGCCTCGGGCGTCAGCTGCGCCGGATCGAGCCGATAGCGCGCCGTCTCGGGCCCCTCGTCGGCGGTCAGGATCTCGCCGATGAAGGCGCGCAGGTCGGGGTAGGGCAGCTCGCACAGCGCGACGATCTCGGCCATCGGCGGCGCCCAGCCGGCCATCGACCAGCGGGCGAGTTCGATGCCCAGCGCGCGCAGGCCGGGGCGCTTGTCGGCCAGCAGCCCGCGGACCCGGTCGAAGTCGAGGAAGCTCGCCGGGATCTCGGCGCCCGGATCGACGTAGCGATCGGTCTCGGCGGGGCAGATGTCGACGTGATGCCGGCGGATGTAGTGCCGGGCGAAGCGGGCCAGCGGCGCGTCAGGCGCGTCGGGGCCGGTCAGCATGGCCCACAGCGCCTCGCAGCCCTGCTCGGTCGAGTCGTCGTCGACCTTGCGCTGCTTGCCGGCGAGCATCTGCAAGAACGCCGTCTCGCTGATGATCTTGATGTCGGCCCCGCCCGCGTTGAGCTTCTCGGCCTTGACCTGCTTGCTGCCCTTGCGCCCGCCGCCGTAGAGCGCCGAGCCCTCGTCGCCGATGACCAGGTAGGCCAGCTTGCCCGATACGCCCTTCACGTTGGTGCCGTTGGCCGCGATGACCTTCTTCTGGGCCACGCTGCGGGTCATGGTGGCCAGCTTGCCGGTGAAGAGGAACGAGGCCCCCTCGAGGTCGATGTTGATCTCGCCGTCGCCGCCGGCCGGCGCCTCGTCTTCGGCCTCGTCCTTCGGCGCGAAGTCGGCGGGCACGAAGGCCTTGGTCATGTACTCGACCGCGAAGTCGTGGGCCGCCTCGTCGGTGCGCTGCACCATGCCCAGCAGCCAGGCGAAGCCCAGGTCGTCGGGTCCGAAGATGCGCACGTCGCTCAGCAGGCCGAGGGCGAAGCGGGCCAGGCCGTGATCGAACTCCAACTCGCGGGCCCAGCGCGCCGGATCGGCCTTCAGCCTCGGCGCCTGATCGGCCTTCCAGGTGGGCGCGTCGGCCAGCGCCTTGAGGAATCCGGCCCCCAGGCTCTCGGCCTTCCAGCGGCCGGCGTCGATCCAGCCCCGCGCCCGATCGCGCGACAGCGGATCGAGCAGCAGGCGGCGGCGGGCCTCGGCGTCCAGCTCGTCGGCGGGCAGCTTCTCGAGCATGTCCAGCGCGAAGCGCGCCGCCTGCCACGACGCGTCGCTGTCGTGCAGCGCGTCGCCGTGCAGCAGCGCGGTGAACCAGCCGCTGCCCAGGCCGGCCGGCTTGTGGATGCGGGCCATGTTCTCGCACGCGAAGCGCACGACGGCGTCGTTGTCGGCCACCAGCCGGGCGGCGAACCAGTCGGCGGTCAGATCGCGCGCGGTGAAGTGCTTGCGCAGCGCGGCGGCGGCGAAGTCGTAGGCGGAGTCGCTCGCCAGCAGGCGGCCCCAGGCGTCGAGGCCCACCTCGTCGCGCGGGTCGCGGGCCGCGATGAGGTCGCGGGCCATGCGCCGCACGGCGTCGTGGCTGTTGTCGACGTGGCGCACGAGCGCGTCGAGCGGCAGGTCGCGGGCGTGGGTCCGGGCGTAGCCGGCGGCCCAGGCGCGGGCGGCGTCCGCCGGGCTGTCGAGCAGCGCCAGCGCGGCGTCGTGCAGGGCCAGCTCGCGCAGCGCGCCCTGCTCGAAGCGCGGCACGTTGTCGAGCAGCCAGACGACGAAGGCGTGCACCGGCTCCGACTCGACACCCACGAGCCGGGCGACCCAGGTGGGCTCGACCTCGCGCAGGGCGGCGCGGAAGTCGCTCTTGAGCGCGTCGACCGCGTAGCGCCGGCACTGATCGGCCTCGGCCTGCTCGAGCAGCGCGAAGAGCGGGCGCGGCGAGCGGCGCCACAGCTCGGCGAACGCCCGGTGCTTGAGCAGGGTCGACGGCCGGCGGCGCATCTTGAAGCGGCGCCGGCTGTAGTCGCCGGTGCCGTGGTAGAAGACGTGGTTGGCGATCCAGGTGGAGCGCCACGGGGTATCGTCGGGGTAGGCCCGCAGCAGCTCGACCGCCGCGTCGGGGTACACCGCCGGCATCGACTCGGCCAGCCGACGCAGGTAGCGCCAGCCGCGGCGCACCAGGTAGCCCAGGGTCTTGCGGCTGACGTCCCCCCGCCGCCGCCGCTGGGCGAAGGCGTGATCGAGGCGGGCGGCGATGGCGCCGAAGAGCTCGAGGTCGTCGTCGGTCTCGGCGTGCTTGAACAGGGTCTTGATGGCCCGCCACGGCCCATAGCGCAGCGGCACGCGCGCGATGATGGCGAGCAGCTGACGCCGGGCCCAGGGGCTGCCGTCGGCGTGCAGCGCCATCAGCACCGTGTGCAGCTGCCAGCGATCGGGCAGCGGCACCTCGGCGTCGTCGGCCTCGATGCGGCGCAGACCCTCGGTGCGGATCCGCATGCGCTCCTCCGCCGACAGGCGGGCGAATCGGCGGCTGCGGATCTCGGCGACCCAGCGATCGGCCGTGGGTGCGCCGTCGCGGATCGGCTGCACGAGCCGCGGATCGCGGGCTTCGGCGAGGGCCACGACCAGATCGGCCAGCCCCGGATCGCGGGCGCTCTGCGCCCGACGCACGTCGAGTAGCGTGATGATGCTCGTCACGGGGTCGGCCCTCCAGCGGACGGGGACGGCCGATAACACCCGATCAGAGATGACGCGTCAACCCATCCGCCGGGTGTGCGCCCGCCACCGGGGCCCGGTCACTCGCCGGGATCGGCACCTGCAGACGGGAATCGACACGAATTGAAACGGTGAACAGACCTTGCAATGAACTGCGACCTGTCGGTAATTTCCCCCAATCGGGTTGGCCCCACGGCAGGGGACATCCACCACCAACACGGATTGACTCCGGGGGGCTTCGATGACCAAGCAATGGTTCTTCCTGCTCGCGCTCTTGTGTGCGGGCCTCGCGTTCACGGGCTGCGACGACGACGGCGACACCGTGGCCGACATGGGCACGGGCGGCGAGGGTGAGGGCGAAGGGGAAGGTGAGGGCGAAGGCGAGGGTGAGGGCGAGGGTGAGGGCGAAGGGGAAGGTGAGGGCGAAGGCGAAGGTGAGGGCGAAGGGGAAGGTGAGGGCGAAGGCGAAGGGGAAGGGGAGGGCGAAGGCGAAGGTGAGGGCGAAGAGACCATCTTCACCCGCCTCGGCGGCAACGCGGGCGTGACCGCGGCTGTCGGCGGCTTCGTCGGCCGGGTGCTCGGCGACCCGCGCATCAACGCGTACTTCCTCAACACCTCGGTGCTCGCCGACGGTGGCGACGCCAACCTCGTCGGCTGCCTGGTGCTGCAGATCTCGGCGGCCACCGGCGACCCCGACTCGGCCTACCCCGGCACGCTGGAGAACGGCTACGAGTGCCGCGACATGGCGTCGTCCCACGCCGACATGGGCGTCTCGCAGGACGACTTCGACAACCTCGTCGAGCACCTCGTCGCCGAGCTGACCGAGCTCGGTGTCGCCGAGGCCGACATCATGGCCATCGGCGGCGTGCTCGGCGGCACCGCGGCCGACATCGTCGAAGACCCGGACAACAACGCCACCGTCTATCAGCGACTCGGCCGCTACCCGGGCATCTACGACGCCGTCGGCGCCTTCATCGGCGTGGTGCTCGAAGACGACCGCATCAACGGCTTCTTCGCCGACGTGGACGAGGCCGGCGCCGCGCGCCTGCAGACCTGCCTCGCCCGCCAGCTCAGCGGCATCGACGGCCCGGCGGTCTACGGCGAAGAGGTCCCCGGCCTGCAGCCGGGCATCCCCGAGGGTGACCCGGCCTGCCTGTCGATGGAGGAGTCCCACGACGGCCTCGGCATCACCATCGACGACTTCAACGCGCTGGTCGAAGACCTGGTCAACCTGCTGACCGACGCCGGCGTGGCCGAGGCCGACATCATGGCCATCGGCGGGGCGCTCGTCCCGACCTGCGCCGCGATGGTCGTGCCGCCCGAAGCTTGCGACATGTGATCAGCACGGCTCAGGCCTGAAAGAAACCCGCGGTTCGCCGCGGGTTTCTGCGTTGAGGGCTTGCCCGCGAAGCGCCGGCGTTCGTGGGAGAGCTCTCGAGGGCCTCGCTGCCGGCGCCCCATCACCCAGCCCACCCACCGGAGACCTGTCGCCATGCGCACCCCTCATATCATCGGCTTCGTGGTGTTGCTCGCCGCCGCCGCGGTCGGCGGCTGGTTCGTCGGTCGCGGCGACGCCCCGCCCGCGCCCGAGCCGGCAGCGAGCACCGCGGAGTACAAGCCCGCCGCCGACCCGCTCGATTGGCGAGCCCGCTTCGAATACGAAGACCGCCTGCCCGAGTTCGTCGAGCCCGAGGCCGGCCCGCGGGCGCCGACCAACGCGGTCTTCGGCCTCGAGATCGGCAAGTCGAGCCTCGACGAGGTCACCGCCTGGACCAAGAAGCGCGGCTTCATCTGCGGCGACACCTCGGTGCGCGCGCTGATGGCCCGCTACCGCGACAAGAAGGTGGCCGAGATCGAGGCCGCGAAGGCTGCCGGTGACGCCGACGGCGCCTCGGGGGCCTCGTGGCTCTATCGCTCCAGCGATCGGGAGAAGAACCCCCAGGTGCGCTTGACCTGCGAGCGGGTCGAGCTGGCCCGCATCGGCGACCGCGAGCGGCCGGAGGGCGTCATGGGGCGGCTGCTGTTCATCTTCGACAGCGCGAAGCTGCCGCTGCGGCGGGTGGTCGTGCAGCGGCGGCACACCGAGGACGACCACGGCCCCGTGCGGGCCGCGTTCGCCCAGGCCGAGGAGGCGCTGACCGGCCGCCTCGGCGAGCCGGCGACGGTCAAGGCCGCGCTGCCCGGCGAGGGGGAAGCGTTCGCGATGATGCGCCCCTATCGCCGGCACTGGCAGTTCTCCGACCTCGAAGCCAAGGTCTCGGCGCTGCGCCTCAAGAACGGGGTGACCCTCTACGAAGAGGTCGGCGTGCCCTGGCCGGTGCACAGCGACGCGCCGGCCCGCCCGGCCGCGGGCGAGCCCTGACGCCAAGCCTCCGCCGCCCCCGACCGTCTCGAATGTCATGGTGGAGTAACGCCGCGGCCCGCGCCGCCGTACCCCCGCGTACACCACAAAACGCGGAGTCTGCATGCGCTCTCTCCTGCCCGGGCTGTTCACAGCGGGCCTGCTCGTCCTCTCGTCCGTCACCCCGACCCTGGCTCAAGACCGTCGACCGGTCGATCCCGCCGAGCCCGCCCGGCGCGCGGCCGACGGCGTCGCCCGCCTGAAGGCCGCCGGACCCGCCGGGGCCATCGTCTTGCGCGGCATCGAGCGCCACGGCGGCCTCGAGGCCTGGTTCGCCGGCCGGGCGCTGAAGTTCGACTACACCTACGACCCCGTCGACCGGCCCAAGGCCACCACGACCCAGACCATCGACCTGCTGGCGTCGCGGGCCTATCACACCATCGTCGAGCCGGGCGCCGGGCGCTTCGCCTTCAACGGCGAGCGGGCCTGGGTGCTGCACGAGAAGCCGGGCTTCGGCATGCCGCCGCGCTTCTGGTCGCTGACGCCCTACTACTTCGTCTCGCTGCCTTTCGTGGTCGGTGACCCGGGGGTGAAGCTGGAGATCGTCGCCGACAAGGCGGAGGACGCCGGCCTGCCGCCGGCGGATGTCATCAAGCTGACCTACGAGGCCGGCACGGGCGACGCGCCCGATGACTACTACATCCTGTACTTCGCCAAGGACGACGGCCGGCTGCTCGCCTGCCGCTACATCGTCACCTACGAGCCGATGATGAAGAAGCGCGGCATCAAGGCCACGCCGGAGAAGATCCTGGTCTACAGCGACTTCGAGAAGGTCGGCCCGCTGACCCTGGCCCGGACCCACACCACCTATCGCTGGACCGACGGCAAGCGGGGCGAGAAGGCGACCGACGCCGGCCCGGCGAACATCGTCTTCCCGGCGCAGTTCGACGAGACCCGCCTCGATATGCCGCCCGGCGCCACGATCAGTGAACTCTGAGCGAACTCTGTCTGAGCGAGCGCTGAGTCAGCGGCATGGCATGTGATGCCATCCTGAGATGCCATTACATGCCAATGGGTGCCATTCGTGATGCCACCAGGTGCCATCCGGATGCCATCGGATGCCATCCGGGCACTCAGGCGAAGGTCACCGCGTAGATCGGCGGCAGCGTATGGCTCACGCGCTGCCACGACGCGCCGCCGTCTCCGGTGGCCCACAGGTTGCCGGTCGTCGAGCCGAACGCGAGGCCGTCCCCGCTGCGATCGATGGCCAGCCCGTGGCGGTAGACCAGATCGTAGCAGCCCTCCTGCGGCAGCCCCTTGCGCTGCGCGGTGAACGTCTCGCCGCCGTCGGCGGTGTGGGTCACGCACAGCGCGCCGTCGACCGGGATGCGCTTCTCGTCCTTGATCGCCGGCACGAACCACGCCTTGCCCGCGTCGCGCGGGTGCACCGCCACCGCGAAGCCGAAGGACGACGGCTCGACCTTCAGCTCGCGCCAGCTCTGCCCGCAGTCGGTGCTGTGATAGATGCCGTTGTGGTGCTGCACCCAGAGCACGTCGGGCTCGGCGGGGCAGCGCACCAGCTGATGGGCGTCCTGGATCGTCGGGTCGTCCCGCCGCTCGGGCGGCATGTAGGCCGCGCTCATGCCCTTGCACCGCACCGCCCAGCTCGCGCCGTCGTCGGCGGTCTCCCAGACGCCGCCGCACGAGGCGGCGACGATCACCCGCGCGGCGTCCCGCGGGTCGACGGCGATCGAGTGGATGCCCGGCGCGTCGTAGCCGCCGCCGAACCAGTCGGGCCGCGAGGGTTCGTTCCACAACGCCTCGACCAGCGACCACGAGTCACCGCGGTCGTCGGAGACGAAGAGCCCGCCGGGGATCGTGCCCATCCACAGCCGCCCGGGCTGATCGGGGCCGCCGGCGGCCATCGACCACATCAGCTCCAGCTTCGCCGGCCTGGTCGACTTGCCGTCCCCCGCCTTGACCGTCGCGCCTTCGGGATAGGCCGGCACCGCGATCTCGGTCCAGGTCTTGCCCCGATCGTCCGAGCGATGCAGCTTCGCGCCGAAGTGCCCCAGATCGAGCGCGGCGTACCACGCGCCGTCCCGCTCGTCGACCAGAGTCAGCACGACCCGATCGCCGAGGAAGCCGGCGACCTGCGGCTTGCCCCAGCCCGAGCCGCCGGGGGAGATGGTGAACAGACCCTTGCGGGTCGACGCGAGGATGGTCTGCTTGTCGGCCATATCAGCCTCCGGACAGGGCTTGCATGACGAAGATCGACGCCCGCGCATCGAGCGGGACGTGCAGGTCGGACTTGTCGGTGATCGAGGCGCCGTCGATGAAGACGGCGACGTGGTGCCGCACCGTGCCGCGCTCGTCGAGCACGTAGCCCCGCAGGGTCGGGTGCGCGGCGAACGCCTCTTCGAGCGCGGCGCTCAGGGTCGCGCCGCGGGTCTCGATGCTCAGCTCGCCGTCCTGATCGGGCAGCCAGCGGGCGATGGGCCGGGCGAAGGTCAGGGTCGGCATCGGGCTCCTCGGGCCGGCCGCGTCGTGGCGAGCGGATCTGCTCGGGCGGCGCGCAGACCTTCGCACGGCGAGCGGCCGTCGCGATACCCGAATGCCGTTCAGTTCGCGGCGACCCCTTCGAGCGCCAGCTGGCCGCACGCGCCGGCCACACCTCGCCCGCGCGGCCAGCGGATGGAGTGCGGCACCCGCCGCCCACGCAGCTGCGCGCCCACCCGGGTGACCTCGGCCGCGGTCGGCGCGCGGAAAGGCGCGCCGACGAAGGGGTTGAACGGGATGAGGTTGACCAGGCACGGCAGGTCGCGGGTCCACTCGGCGAGCGCGTCGATCTCGGCCTCGCCGTCGTTGACCCCCGGCAGCACCACGTACTCGATCATCAGCTTGCGGGTGCCCGGCAGCGGGTGGTCGAGGCACGCCCGGCGCAGCGCGGCCATGTCGTAGCGCGCCGCCAGCGGGATGATCGCCTGCCGCGTCGCGTCGGTGCCGGCGTGCAGGCTCAGGGCCAGCTGGACCCGGCCGTCGAAGTCGCGGGCGAACTGCCGCATCTTGGGCACCACGCCCACCGTCGAGACCGTGATGTGGCGCGCCTTGAAGCACGGGCCGGCGTCGTCGCGCAGGATACGCACCGCGTCGCGGGTGGCCGGGTAGTGATGCAGCGGCTCGCCCATGCCCATGAAGACGATGTTGCGCAGCTGGTCGCCGCTCGCCGCGACCCGCTCGATGGCGGCGTGCACCTGAGCGACGATCTCGCCGGCCTCGAGCCCGCGGGAGAGGCCCATGGTGCCCGTCGCGCAGAAGCGGCAGGCCATGGCGCAGCCCACCTGACTCGATACGCACAGGGTCACCCGGCCGGCCCTCATCGGGATGAGCACCCCCTCGACCCGCGCTCCGTCCGCCATGCGGAAGACCAGCTTCTCGGTGCCGTCGTCGCTGCGCTGGCTCGACTCGACGGTGACGCTGGCCTGGCGGGTGGCGTCGGCGATGACCGCCGCGTGGCGACCGAGATCGGGGATGGCGTGCAGCGGCAGCCGCCGCCCGTGCAGCCCGCGGAAGACCCGTTTGGCGTGCTTGCGGCCCACGCCGACGCGATCGAGCAGCGCTTCGAGGTTCGGCCGGGTCAGCCCGAGCAGGTCGGGCCGGCGATCGGGCGCGGGCTCGACGACGGTCAGCAGGTCGGTTTTGGTGGAGGCCATCGCGGCGCATTGTCGGGAGGCCGCCGGGCGGGGTCAAGCGGTCGGTGCCGGCCGATGTCGAGGGCGCGCTCGCCTGTCAGCATGCACCCGAGCGTACACCGCCCAAGCTGATTGATTCGGGGGGGCAAGTGCGCTTGAGTGGCATCAGCGTGATGCACCACGGGGAGATACGCAGGATGATCCACGGGAGAGGACGAGGGACGGGCCGCGCCTTGTCCCGAGCGGCGATGTTGATCGCGCTCGGGGCCGGGGTGGCCCAGGCCCAGGAGACGCCCGCCGAAGCGCCGGCCGCCGCGCCGACCGCCGAGTCGCCAGCAGCGGCGAAGGCCGCGGCGGAGAAAGCCGCCGCCGAGGCCAAGGCCGCCGCGGAGAAGGCGGCTGCCGAGAAGGCCGCCGCCGAGGAGGCCGAGGAGCTGGCTCAAGCCGCCGCCGAGCGGGCCGCCGCCGCCGAAGAAGCCCGCCTCGAGGCCCAGCCCGAAGCCGGGGACGAAGGCAAGGACGAGCCCGAGGCCGAAGGCGACGGGGGCGACGGCGAGATCGAAGAGATCGTCGTCACCGGTCGGGCCACCGGCATCGCCCCGCAGAATCAGGCCAACTCGGTCGCCCGGGTCACCGCCGAGCAGCTCGATGGCGTGGCCGCGCCGACGTTGAGCGAGGCGTTGCAGGGCCGCGTCGCCGGGGCCAACATCCAGTCGAACTCCGGCGCGCCCGGCGGCGGCATCCAGGTGCAGCTGCGCGGCGTCTCGTCGATCAAGGGCCGCTCGGCGCCGCTGTACGTCATCGACGGGGTCATCATCAGCGACGCGGCCATCCCCAACGGCATCTCGGCGGTCACCGCCTCGGTCTCGGGCAGCAGCGCCGACAATACCCAGGACAACCAGGTCAACCGCGTCGCCGACATCAACCCCGACGACATCGAGTCGATCCAGATCCTCAAGGGGGCTTCGGCGGCGGCGATCTACGGGGCCAAGGCCAGCAACGGCGTGGTCATCATCACCACCAAGCGCGGCGAAGAGGGCCCGCCGCAGATCGACCTGCGCCAGCGCTTCGGCATGTGGCTGCCGGCCAACACCCTGGGCGCCCGTCAGTTCGACGATCGGGCCGAGGCCGTCGAGCGCTACGGCGAGCTGGGCGGCGAGATCTGGGACCGCAGCGGCGGCGAGACCTTCGACCACGAGGCGCAGCTCGCCAGCCAGCGCGGCCTGTCGTACGAGACGGCGGTCTCGGTGCACGGCGGCACCGAAGACACCGGCTACTACACCTCGCTGCTGCTCAAGGAAGACGTCGGCATCATCCCGGGCACCGGCTACGAGAAGCAGTCGTTCCGGGTGCGCATCGACCACGACTTCGGCGACCTGCTCGAAGTGACGGCGTGGGCCAACGCGATCCACTCCAATACCTCGCGCAGCGCGACCAATAACGACAACGCCGGCGTCAGCCACTACATCGTGCTCTCCGGCACCCCCAGCTTCCTCGATCTGCAGCAGCGGGCCGACGGCACCTGGCCGGTCAACCCCTTCGTCAGCAGCGGCGCCAACCCGCTGCAGACGGTGGCGTTGATGAGCGACGACGAGAACGTCTGGCGGATGATCGGCGGCTTGACCGGCGAGCTCGAGCTGCTCGAGACCGCCGAGCACGAGATCGAGCTCATCGGCACGTTCGGCGTCGATCACTTCACCCAGGAGAACGACCTGTTCTTCCCGCCGGCGCTGCACTTCGAGCCCGCCGACGGCGCGCCGGGCACGGCGATCGATACCAACGCCGACTCCCTCAACCTCAACGTCGATGTGAACCTGGTCTACGAGTTCACCGGTGAGCTCTTCGACGCCACGACGTCCGCCGGCTTCCAGTACGAGACCCGCTCGGTGGGCTCGGTCAACATCGTCAGCCGCAACCTCACCGCCGGCCTGTCCAACGTCGACGCCGGCACCGAGCTGCAGCTGCGCGAGCTGCGCAGCGAAGTGCGCGACCAGGGCTTCTACCTGCAGGAGCAGCTGCTGCTGCTCGACGAGTCGCTGACCTTGATCGGCGGCGTGCGCGCCGAGCAGAGCAGCGTCAACGGTGATCCCGACCAGCTCTTCGTCTACCCCAAGGCCGCGGCGGCGTACCGGCTGCCCTTCGACGTCGGCCCGCTCGAGCTGATCAAGCTGCGGGCGGCCTATGGCGAGACGGGCAACCAGCCGCTGTACGGCCAGAAGTTCACCGCGCTCAACGCCACGGTGAACATCGAGGGCGCCGCCGGCCTGATCGGCAGCCGCGTCATCGGCGATCCGGGCATCGAGCCCGAGCGGCAGCGGGAGATCGAGGTCGGCCTCGACCTCGGCGGCTTCGACCGTCGCCTGCAGTTCGAATTCACCTTCTACCAGCGCAACATCACCGACCTCGTGCTCGAGCGCGCCGTCGCCCCGACCACGGGGGCCGAGACGCAGTTCTTCAACGGCGGCGAGCTCGTCAACCGCGGCATCGAGCTGCTGCTCTTCGTCGAGCCGATCAGCACCGACGACTTCTCGTGGGATCTGACGCTGACCTTCGCCATGAACCGCAGCGAGATCCTCGACCTGCCGGTGCCCGCGTTCAATACCGCCGGCTTCGGCACCAGCGTCGGCGCCTTCCGCATCGAAGAGGGGGCGTCGGCGACCCAGATCTACGGCAACATCGGCGACGAGGTGGGTAAGGTGGGCGATACCGAGCCCGACTTCCGCGCCGGCATCCACACCTCGTTCGAGTTTCTCGGCTTCGAACTCGCGGCGCTGCTCGACTGGCAGCAAGGCGGCTCGGTCATCAACCTGACCCGGTTCCTCTACGACATCAGCCAGAACGCCGCCGACGCCGAGACGGGCGGGGCCCAGCGCTCGGAGGACTTCGGCGGCGGCATGACCGGGGTCTATGTCGAAGACGCCAGCTTCCTCAAGGTGCGCGAGCTGTCGCTGACCTACACCCTGCCGCAGGACATCATCGAGACGCTCGATCCGATGCAGCGGGGCTATATCAGCATCAGCGGGCGCGACCTGTTCACCTTCACCGACTACAGCGGCCTCGACCCCGAGGTGAGCAACTTCGGCAACCGCCCCATCGGCCGCAACATCGACGTCGCCCCGTTCCCGCCCGCGCGCAGCGTGTGGCTCACCATCGGCGCGTCGCTGTGAAGGAGGCGAGTGATATGAATGCCATGCATGCCATCCAGAGTGCCTTCGTGAATGCCATCCGCCCGCGCTTCGCGGCCCTGAGCCTCGTCGCTGCGTTCGGTCTGATCGGATGCGACCTTCAGGTGGGTGACCTCAACAACGCCAGCACCGACGAGCTGGCCGACGCGCCGACCGCGGCGGCGGTCTCGGCGGCGGCCACCGGCCTGCTCATCGGCCACCGCGACCGCATCGGCGACCAGAACGGCTACGTCGCGCTGGTCGGCACCCTCGGTCGGGAAGGCTACAACCTCAACGTCGAGACCGACGCCCGCTTCGTCACCGAGATGCTCGAAGGCGAGGCTCTCGACCCCGGCTCGCCGCGCTTCGGCGGCAACTTCTGGGCCGATCGCTACGCCAACATCCGCAACGCCAACGTGGTGCTCGGCGCCGTCGACAAGGTCGTCGGCTGGAGCGACGCGCAGAAGTCGGCGGTGCGCGGCTTCGCCCGGACGATCCAGGCGTTGGACTACCTCTACGTGGTCGCGACCCGCGACGAGCAGGGCGCGGCCCTGGACGTCGATCGGCCCATCGGCGCCGCGCTGGCGCCGGTGCGCTGCAAAGACGCCGCGCTGGCCCACGTCGCCGAGCTGCTCGAGGCCGCCGCCGACGATCTGACCGCCGCCGGTGACCTCGAGGCCTTCCCGATGCCGTTGAGCAGCGGCTTCGACGGCTTCGAACGCCCGAGCGCTTTCCTGACGGTGACCCGCGCCGTCGCCGCCCGCGCGGCGATCTACGCGATGGACGGCGAGGCGGCGCTCGCGGCGCTCGACGGCTCGTTCATCTCTCTCGACGAGGCCGACCCGCAGCTCGCCCGCGGCGTCTACCACGCGTTCGGCACCGGCGCCGGCGATACCCGCAACGGGCTCAACGACCCCAACATCTACGCCCACCCGTCGGTCGTCGCGTCGGCCGAGGACGGCGACCTGCGCTTCGCCGCGAAGGTGCGCGCGGTGGCCGACGACGAGACCGACCCCGCCAAGCGGCTGCCCGACGACGGCATCGAGGCGCTGCACAAGTTCACCCTCTACCCGGGGGCGACGAGCCGCATCCCGATCATCCGCAATGAAGAGCTGATCTTGATCCGGGCCGAGGCCCGCATATTGACCGGTGACTTCGAAGGGGCGGCGGAAGACATCAACTACATCCGCCGCGTCTCGGGCGGGCTGGCCGACCTCGATGGGCTCGATACCGAAGAGGCGCTGGTCGACGCCCTGCTCGCCGAGCGGTTCATGTCGCTCTTGTTCGAAGGCGGCCACCGCTGGGTCGACATGCGCCGCTGGGGCCGCCTCGACCAGCTGCCCACCGACGCCGAAGACCACCGGGTGCACGCCTTCTTCCCGATCCCGGTGGCCGAGACCGACGCCCGCGGCGGCGCGGTGACCTGCCAGCCCTGACGACCAGGCGCGGTCAACCCCCTGGCGTCGATCGTCTCGCTCGTGATTGCATCGACTCATGAGCGGTCCACGCCCCCGCACCCACCGGGTCAACCCCCTCGACGTCTTCGGCCTGCGGCCGCTGGGCGAGAGCCTGCGCCAATGCCGCACCGCCATCATGGGCGATCCGCTCGCGCCGCCGAGCAAATGGGGCCCGTCGGGCCTGCGCATCCTCAAGCCGCGCATCGCCGTGCCCCTGTGGCTCGGCCGCAGCCGGCGTGACCGGCGGGTGGTCATCACCCAGCTGCCCAATCGGGTCGCGCCGCCGACCGCCGCCGACGAGACCGCCGCCGGCTACAGCGTGCGCAGCACCTGGTCGCGGGACTATCGCGGCCGCCGGTTGACCTACGACAGCCACATCGGCACCGACTTCGCCATCCCGCCGGGCACCGCGGTGGTCGCGCCCGCCGAGGGTATCGTGCGGGTGGTCGAGCTGCGCATGCAGCGCGGCGGGCGCAAGGTGGCCATCGACCACGGCGACGGGCTGGCGACGACGAGCGGGCACCTCGCCGAAGCCCACGTCGAGCCGGGTCAGCGGGTCGCGCGGGGCGAGGTCATCGGGTTGTCGGGCATGTCGGGGGTCGACGGCATCCTCTTCTGCCCGTGGCTGGCGCCGCACGTGCACTTCAACGTGCTGCTCGACGGCTTGCCGGTCGACCCGTTCGCCGGCCCCGACGAGATCGCGCTGTGGCGCTCGGGCAACCACCCGACGCCTTACCACGGCGAGCCCATGGCCCTCGCCGAGCCGACCGAGTGGGACATGGCGCGCGTCGCGCGGCTGATCGCCGGCTGCCGTGACGCGGATCTGCGCGCCCGCCTCGAAGGCATCGCCGACGACGCGCAGCGGGCCTTCGAAGCCATGCATCACCGCACGCTCGAACCCTTCCTCTTCACCGACGCCCTCGCCGCGCCGCTCACCGTCACCCGCCATCGACGGCGCCCGTGGCTCGATCTGCCGTTCGCGGCGGTCGACTACGACGGCGTCGTCTACGCCGACGCCCGATGAGCGAGCGCGATCAGGCCAAGGACGCCGGGCACGAACAGAAGCCGCACGCGCAGATCGCCGAGCAGCAGGCGCAAGGGTCGACATCGGCCGGCGGCATCTTCGGGCTGCCGGCGATGATGCAATCCGCCGAGCTGTCGGGCCAGCCGCAGGACGACGCCCACGACGCCGAGACTGCTCAGAGCGCCGATCTGCTGGCCCACGGCGGTTGGGAGGCCATCGAAGGCGGCGGCGGGCTGGGCGGCGTCGACGAGGGGGAGGGCGGTCGCGCGGCGCAGCCGGACGAGCAGCTCCGGGCCGATTCCGGCGGCGGGCGGGCGCATATCGACGAGGCGATCGCTCGGCTGCGCGCGGCCGTCGCGGCGGGTATCGCGGCGGTCGAGGCCGCCGCCGCCGAGGCGCAGGCGCGCATCGAGCAGGCAGCGGGCGATGGGGATCGCCGGCTCGAAGCGCGTCATTGCGCCTGCGTCGCCGCCCTCGGTCGAGCCGTGCACCACCGACGGACCTTGACCGGCGCCGCGTCGGTGGCTGGAGGCATTCACGGCGAGGGGCGAGAGGCCGTCCGCTGGTCGATGGAGGCCGCGGGTGCGGCCGTGGCCGACGCGGCCGAGGGCGGGCGCGAGGGCCTGCTCGCCCTCGAGGCGCTGCACGCCGATCGCATCGAGCGGCGGGCGGGCGACGATGGCGCGCTCGCGCAGGCCCTCGCGGCGGTGGAGCGGGCGGTTCGAGTCGCCACGGGGCGGATTCGAACGGCGGTCGAGGCGGTGGACGAAGACGTGGGGGACGCCGTCGATCGGGCCGGCGAGCGCTTCGACCGGCTCGTGGCCGACGTGCGCTACGCCGAAGCGCAGGAGGCGCGGAGCGCGCAGGACGAGCAGCCCGCGGACGGGTGATGGCTCACGCTCAGTTGCAGATCATGCGGATGTAGAAGACGTCGTTGCCGTCCACGCTGCCGTCCGTATTGACCCCGCCCCAGGTATTGTTGGCGCGGCAGCGGGTATCGCTGCCCGAGGCGCCGGTGCAGACCCCGTCGGCGCGCACGGTGACGTGCTTCGCCGGCCCCGAGGCGCAGTTGCTGCACCTGTCTCGCCAGCCAAGCTGCAGATGACAGGCGCTGCGCATGTAGGTGCGGGTGCGGCCGTCGACGACGGCGCCGTCGAGGCGCAGGCCGTCGCCCGACCGCTGGATGCCATCGCCCAGCATGGCATCGCCCATGTGGGTGGCATCCAGGCTGCCATCGGCGATGACTCGGCTGTCGATGGCATCGGCGGGCAGGCGCACGTCGCCGGCGACCTGCAGGCCCGTCGCGACGAGCGCGCCGCCGACCGCCACGTCACCGCCCACCTGCACCTCGTCGGCGACGGCGATGTCGGTGGCCGCGGTCGTCCACAAGGCATAAGGCGTCGCCCGCAGCGGCTGGCGTCGCGACAGCGGAATGTCATCGGACGGGTCGTCGGGGTCGCCGAGCAATGTCATGCCCAGGTACAGCTCGTCGGCGGCGGAGATGACATCGGCGATGCCTCGCGCCTGCCCGTCGGGCCCGATGCCCACCGGGCCGATGGTGCTGGTGAAGTCGCCATCGTAGACCTCGACCCGCAGCGACTGGGTATAGACCGGCTCGACGGCGTCGACCCCGTCGTACAGCGCGAACTCGAGGTGCAGCGCGTCGTCGCCGTGGGCGTCGAGCGGGCGGCCGTCGAGCTCGAGCCGACCCTCGTAGGGCATGATGCGCGGCACGTCGTCGGTGCGCGGGTCGCCGTCGGCGCGGGCCGGCGCGGTCAGGGCCATCAGCGCGACGAGCAGCGCGCCGAAGCCGACGGCCACGACCACCGGACGCAGCGAGCCATCGGGCAGCCATGGGCTCTGAAGCATGCGATTCATGTCAATCACTCCAAGATGCTTCGATGACTCAATTGCAGACCATGCGGATGTAGAAGACGTCGTTGCCGTCCACATCGCTGTCCGTATTGACCCCGCCCCAGTTGTTATTGTCGCGGCAGCGGGTATCGCTGCCCGAGGCGCCGGTGCAGACCCCGTCGGCGCGCACGGTGACCTGCTTCGCCGGCCCCGAGCCGCAGTTGTTGCAGTTGTCGCGCCAGCCGAGCTGCGCGGTGCAGTGGCTGCGCACCCAGCTGCGGATGCGATCGTCGAGCCAGGCCTGATCGACCGCGATGGCATCGCCGCTGCGGGTCAGACCCTCGCCGAGGATGTTCGCCGCGAAGTCGTCGAGCTGCAGGGTACCATCGGCGATCTCGCCGCCGCCGACGCTGCCCGCGGGCAGATCCACCGGACCGTCGACCCGCAGGCCGCCGTCCACCTGCACCCCGCCGCCGACCGCCAGATCGCCGCCGATACGCGCCTGCCCGGCGACCGAGAGGTTGGTGGCGGTGGTGCTCCACATGGCATACGGCGTCGCGTAGATCCGCTGCCGGTTGGCCAGGGGGATGTCATCCGCCGGGTCGTCGGGGTCGCCGAGCAATGTCATGCCCAGGTAGAGATCGTCGGCGGCGGCGATCACCTCGTCGATGGGCCGCGGCGCGCCGTCCGGCCCCTCGCCGACGGGGCCGATGGAGGCGGTGAAGCGGCCGGCGAACACCTCGACGACCAGCGGCTGGGCATAGACCGGCGCCTCGCCGTCGGGGCCGTCGTAGAGCGCGAAGAGCAGGTGCAGCGCGTCTTCGCCGGTGGCGTCGACCGGCGCGCCGTCCACCGCCAGGCGGCCTTGATAGGGCAGTATGCGCGGTACGCTGTCGGTGGCCGGGTCGCCGTCGGCGAGGGCCGAGCCGGGCAGGGCGAGCAGCAAGGCGAAGGCAGCGGAGATGGCGCGAGTGATAGCGTTCATGGGATCCTCGTGTAATTCGGGCGTTCGGGTATCGAGATGGATCAGTCGCAGACCATGCGCACGTAGAAGACATCGTCGCTGTTGACATCGCCGTCCGTATCGAAGCCGGACCAGCCCGACCGGCACGAGGCGCGGGTCCCATTGCCGCAGGCGCCGTTGGCGGTGCCGCTGGCCACCTTGAACGGCGCGCTGTTGCAGCCGTTGCAGTTGTCGCGCCAGCCGATGTCGACCCGGCAGTGGCTGCGCACCCACGTGCGGATGCGATCGTCGAGCCACGCCTCGTCGACGTCCATCGAGCGGCCGTTGCGGGTCAGGCTCTCGCCGACGGTCGCGGGGGTCAGGTCGTCGAGATCGAGGCTGCCGGCGGGCAGTTCGACCGCGCCGCCGACCCGCAGCGCGCCGTCGACCCGGGCCTCGCCGCCGATCCGCGCCGCGCCGCCCACGTCGAGATCGCCGCCGATACGGGCCTGCCCGGCCACCGCGAGGTTGGTGGCGCTGGTGGTCCACATGGCATAGGGCGTCGCGTAGATCCGCTGGCGATTGGCCAGGGGGATGTCATCGGCCGGGTCGTCGGGGTCGCCGAGCAGCGTCATGCCCAGGTGCAGGTCGTCGGCGGCGGAGATGATGGCGTCGATGGGCACCTCGCCGCCGTCGGGTCCCACGCCCACCGGGCCGATGGTGGCGGTGAAGCGGCCGCCGTAGACCTCGACGATCAGCGGCTGGGTATAGACCGGCTGCTCGACCTCGGGGCCGTCGTAGAGCGCGAAGAGCAGGTGCAGCGCGTCCTCGCCGCTGGCGTCGACCGGCCGGCCGTCGATCTCCAGCACGCCGGTATAGGGCAGCAGCCGTGGCACGCCGTCGGTGAGCGGGTCGCCATCGGCCCACGCCGGACCGGCGATCAGAGCGGTGAGGGCGAGCAGGATGGACGGGGCGAAGAGCGCGCGGGTGGTGACGGTGATCCGCATGATGAGCCTCGTATGGGTCTGGGTGTATGTCTTCGAGAAGCGTGGGTCAGGCCGCATCAGCGCAGAGTGAGGCCGACGCAGCGGCCGTCCTCGTCGATGCGCTCGCACAGCGGGGTGCCGTCGGTGCCGAAGGTCGGGATGTGCCCGCGCACGGTGATGACCCCCCGCGGGGCCTCGGCGGCGGCGCCCAGCGCGCCCTCGGCGTGGAAGGCCAGCCCGACGCCCGGCGCGCCGCCGGTGAAGCCGCTCGCCGCGAAGCCGCCGCACATCCAGACCCCGCGCCGGCCGCCGTCGAGGCCGTCCTCGTCGGGCGTGACCGCGCAGTAGCCGTCGAAGCAGCCCGGCGCGTCGAGCGGCGCGGTGCCGCCGACGTGCAGCTGCTCGTCGGGGCAGCCGCGGTCGCAGGCGATGCCGCCGTAGTTCAGGCCGCAGCCGCACAGCAGCTTGCCGAAGTCATGGGGGTTGCCCAGCCCGACCGTCGCGCCGGGCACCGCCGGGTCGAAACCCGGGCAGAGCTGCGACCACTCGGTGGCCTCGTCGATGCAGCCGCCGGCGTATTCCGCCGCGCGATCGTACGTCTCGAAGCGCAGCGCCGCGAAGCCCACCCGGCCCACCAGCGTGGCCGGATCGGCGATGACCGTCTCGGCCCCGCAGTTGAGCTGCGGCTGGGCCGGGTTGGCCCGCTCGCCGTCGGCCTCGGCCTCGAAGCAGCCCTCTTCGCCGGCGCCGCAGACGTTGAGTTCGCAGCGGTTGAGCACGTGCCGCGCGTCGCCGCCGACCCCGACCAGATCACGCCGCCGCCGCTGGAAGGGCTCGAGCTGCGCCTCGCGGTCTTCGACGATCTCGACGCACTTGAACTGGCTCGCGTGACCCATGCCGCGCCACGCGCCCAGCTGTTCGAGGGGCAGGTCGTCGCACACCGCGTGCGGCGGGATGACATCCAGCGAACGGGCGGGGGCTGGCGGGGCCTGCACCGGGCAGTCCCCGTCGGGCGCCGCGCAGCTCCAGCGCTGGAAGTCATGGCCCACCGGCTCGCGGGCCAGGTAGCTGGCGTCCCGCCGCCGCCAGCAGCTCGCGCCATAGGGCCCGGCGTCGGGCCCGTAGCCCACCGCCACCTCGCCGGCGCAGCGGCTGCGCTCGGCGATGACATAGCGCCCGTGGGCCTCGCCGGCGGCGGGCGGCACGAAGCGGCCGGTGTACAGCTCGACGAAGTAGCCCGCCGCGACGAAGGTGGCCATCCACTCCCGCTGGGCGCCGGGCGCCGCGCGGTGGTGTTCGCGCACGTCGGAGACCCCGTTGTCGTTGAAGTCGTCGAGCGCCGAGACGCAGGCCTTGGTCAGCGGGTTGAGCTCGGCCGCGTGGAACCGCCGCTCGCCGTAGGCCGCCGACTGGCGCTCGAAGGTCTCCGCCTCGTCGTCGCTCTCGTCGGTCTCGTACAGCGCCTCGGCGCGCGCCAGCCCACCGGACAGCGTATCGACGGTCAGCTCGAGCGACTGCCCGGCCTCGTTGACGAGCACGACGCGGTCGATGGTGCGCAGCGGGCAGCGGGCGTTGAGCCGGACGGCCTCGTCGGGGGACTCGATGTGCGAGAAGGCGCTGCGGCGGGTCCAGCCGTCTTCGTCGGCGTCGCACAGCTCGGCGCGGCGGCTGCCGGCGGCGGTATTGAAGAAGTAGCCGTCGACCGTCTCGCAGACGCAGTCGCCGTTCCAGTCGGTCACCGGCCACGGGCGCCCGGTCAGGCCCTCGCCCCGGCAGTCGCAGCGGTCGGTGCACCCGCCGGCGCCCAGGTCGAACGCCTCGCCCTCGCCGCAGGCCGCCGGCAGGCAGCGGGCGTCGGCCGCCGGGGCGCGCGCCGAGCAGATCAGGCCCTCGGCGCAGTCATCCTCGACGTCGCATTCGGCGAAGGTATCGATGGCCCGGCAGCCGCCGGTGGACGGGTCGTCGACCAGCCCCGCGAGGCAGGCACCGCACGCCGCGCCCTCCGCCGACGGCACACACTCGCGCTGGGCCAGCTCGCAGTCGACCGCGATGCTGTGGGCGTCGTTCGGATCGTCGTCGCAGTTGGCCCGATCGTCGATCACGCAGGCCCCGGCCTCTTCGCGATGCCCCGGCAGGCAGGCGCCGCAGGCCGCGCCCTGGTCTTCGACGCAGGTCCGGTTCTCGGCGGCGCAGGCCGCGGCGATGCTCGTCGGCGCGTCCGGCGCGCAGGTCGGCGGCTGCTCGACGCAAGCCGCGGCGACCGGATCCCAGTCGAAGCCGTCGGCGCAGGCTTCGAGGCAGACGGCGTCGGCCCCGTCGGCGGCCTCCTGGCACTGCTGGAAGGGCCCGCAGCCGGCCGCCGCGCACGGCACCGCCTCGCGGCAGGCGCCGCGTGCGCAGACCAGGCCGCCGCCGCACGCGCCCTCGGGGCAGGGGCAGCCGGCGGTATCGGTCGGGCAGTCGCGGCACACGTCGTTGATGCATACCAGCGGGTCGTCGCAGGCGCCGCCGTCGCAGGGACAGTCGAGCGATCCGGGCGGGCACTCGGGCACCGGCACGCAGGTGCTGTCCATGCAGGTCAGGCCGTCGTCGCAGGTATCGCCGTCGCAGGGGCAGTCGAGGGCGCCCGGCGGGCACTGCGGCTCGGCGCAGAGGTCTTGTTCGCAGACGAGGCCGTCGTCGCAGGCGCCCTCGGCGGGGCACGGGCAGCGCAGCGTGCCGGCGGGGCAGTCGACGCAGACGCCGTCGGCGCAGCGGCCTTCGGTGCAGGCGCCGTCGTCGCAGGCGCAGCCGAGCTCGCCGGCGGGGCAGGGGGGGAGAGCGGCGTCGGCTTCGGCGGTAGGGGTCGCGTCGGTGCAGCCGGCGGCCCAGATTGCCAGCGCGGCGAGCAGCGAGCGGGTCATGGGGCGGAGCGGGGTCGATATGGCGGTCATGGTCACCTCGACGGCGGAGTGCGTGTTCGAGGTGACGGTAGGAAAAGCGGGGTGAAGGCGCGCCTTAAAGGGCCTTAAGACGGGGTTGGGGGGGGGGTGAGGGTGAGGGTGAGGGTGGGCGGGGTCGAGGGTGGTGGTGTGGGCGTGGCCGAGGGTGGGGAAAGCTGAGGGTGGGGAGGCCGAGGGTGGCGGAGGCCGAGGATGAGGGTCTGGGCAATGCTGGGGGTGGGCACGGCGATCCAGCTCTCGGTGGGTCGGGACGCGCCAACAGCGTTGCGTTGCCGTGCTCGTCTTCGGCACCCCGGCTGCGCCGGGGCGGGATCTCCGCTCGATGCTCGGGCTCACTGCGTTCGCCGCTGCGCTCTCGCTCCGACCCGTCCGCGCCAGCGCGGATGCCTTCGCTGCGCTCGGCGGCTCGGCTTCGCCTCGCGTGTTCGTGCATCCGGGGTGGTGCGCTGGGTCCAATCCCGGTGATGGGTGAGCGCCGCGTATGGCACAGGGCATGGGCACTCACGTCTCGCGCTGCGCGCGCGACTGCCTTCGGCTGCGGGGGGTGGGCGAAGCAGGGGGTGGGCGGGGCGACGGTTCGGGCAACGCGGGCTGGCGGCGGACATGCGTCTGCGGCTTTCGGGTCCTGTGGATTGGGCGCGGACGGTAGAGTAGGGCCATGCGACTTCACGTACCGATCGTGGCGAGTGCCTGGCTCCTCGTCGCCGCGTGCGGCCAGACCGACGAGGTGGCCTTTGTAGACGGCGGGCGGGACGCCGCGGAATCGGTTGCCGACGGCGCGCCCGATGCCGCGGTGGACCAGGGCCGCGACGTGGGAAGCGCGGCCGACGTGGGACAAGCGGCCGACGTGGGATCTGCGCCTGACGCCGCGCCTCTGCTGCCCCCGCGGATGGGCATCGCCGGCCTCGCGCCGCCGGGCAACGTCGCCGCCATGGCCGAGCGCGGCGGCATCGAGTGGTCGCTGCTGCGGCCTCACCGCACGGCCGCCGGCGAGATCGACGTCGACCGCCTGCTCGACGGGGTCGACTGCCTCGTGCTGCCCGGCGGCGACGACATCGACCCGGCGATGTACGGCGAAGAGCCACACCCCACCGTGCGCCTGATCAGCGAGGCCCGCGCCGAGCTCGACTTCGCCGTACTGCGCGGCGCGCTCGACCGCCGCATGCCCATCCTCGGCCTGTGCCTCGGCGGTCAGGAACTCACCGTCGCCCTCGGCGGATCGCTGGTGCAGGACATCCCCTCCGAGGTGCCCGATCCGCTCGACCACCGCGCCATCCACCGCGTCGACTTCGTCGAGGGCACGCTGATGGCCGAGCTGTACGGCGGCCAGCCGCGAGACATCTTCAGCAACCACCATCAAGCCGCCGACGAGGCTGACATGGGCCGCGGCCTGCGCGTCTCGGCCCGCAGCGCCGACGGCGTCGTCGAAGCCTTCGAAGCCAGCGATCGGATGACATATCCCTTCGTGATCGGCACCCAATACCACCCCGAGCGCCAGCTCGAGTCCGGTTCGCACGACGGCTTGATCGAAGGTTTTCGCGATGCCTGCCTGGCCTATCAGGCGGCTCACCCGCGCATGCCATCGCCGCCCGACCACGGCGAGTCATGGGACTACGGCGCCTGCCAGAGCGACGACGGCCCGGGGGTCTGCCTCGATGTCGCCGACTGCGCCGGCCGCGGGGGCACCTCGGCGCCCGGCTTCTGCCCCGGGCCGGCGGAGATCCAGTGTTGTTCGGGGGTGACCTGCGTCGATGGGTCCGGCCAGGGCGGCGAATGCTTCGCGACCGATCTGTGCGACCAGCTCGAGCGCGTGCGCGTGCCGTGGCTCTGTCCGGGCGATGACAGCGTGCAGTGCTGCTTGGAGTAGGCCGTCAGCCGCCGTGATCCCGCGTGCGGTGCCAGCGCGCGGCGGCCAGCGCGATGGCCACGGCGGTCAGCGGCACGACGTGATCCGCCGCCCGCTCGACGACCGCGCGGATGGGATCACCAAACGCGCCGCCCGCCGCGAAGCACGCCGCGACCCACACCGTGACGCCGGCCAGCATCGGCCCGTAGAAGCCGCGCGGCGCCAAGCCCACCGCCCCCGCCGTCGTACAGGTGATCGGCCCCGGCACCAGAAAGACCACCCACGAGGCCGCCCGCTCGACGAAGCCCCGCCAGCGGCGCAGGGTCGCCGACCGACGGGTGATGCGCCGCAGCGCGACCTGCCCCCAGCGGCGGCCGACCGTATAGCCCAGCGCCACCTGCAGCGCCGACGCGCCGAAGGCCAGCGGCGCGAACTGCGCCGGCGGCAGCAGCGCCGACGTCAAGATGAGGTGGGTGAAGGTCGGGCTGAGGATCACCAGGAGGGCGGGGGCTTCGACCGCGAGCAGCGGCGAGAGCGCGAGGCAGATGAAGCGGGCCGCCATCCAGGCGCCGAAGAGGACCAGCAGCGCGCGATCGACGGCGGGGGATGGCCCGCGCGGTGTCTGGGCCGCTGCCGACGGTTCGACTGTGGACCCGGGGTGGGCGTCGGGTGGCGGAAGAGACAGGGCGGGCTCCGGGTGGGGCATCGGCCGCGCGGCGGGGCGCACGCTGCGGTGCCCGGTCGCGCTGGACGCCGCGGAGTATACCGCATGGGATAGCACGTCGGGCGGCGGGCTCGATCGACCCTTGCCGCGGGCCCGCGACGGCCATAGGGTGGCGCGTTCTCACGCGCGAATGAGGGATATCGATGAAGTTCGGCAGGTGGCTGTTGTGGAGCGCGCTGGTGCTCGGTGTGGGCTGTACCCCGACGGGCGGCGGCGGCGGTGATGGCGGCAGCGGCGGCAGCGGCGGCGCAGACGACATGGGCGGCGTCGGCGGTCAGGCCGGTGAAGGCGGTGCCGGCGGCGTGGCGGGTGAAGGCGGCCAGGGCGGGCAGGGCGGCATGGGCGGCGTGGCCGGTGAAGGTGGTCAAGGCGGCATGGGCGGCGTGGCCGGTGAAGGCGGCATGGGCGGCGTGGCCGGTGAGGGCGGCATGGGCGGCGTGGCCGGTGAGGGCGGCATGGGCGGCGTGGCCGGTGAGGGCGGCATGGGCGGCGTGGCCGGTGAAGGCGGCATGGGCGGCGTGGCCGGTGAAGGCGGCATGGGCGGCGAAGGCGGCATGGGCGGTCAGGGCGGCATGATGGGCGAGCCGTGCGAAGCCGAAGGCGCCGAAGAGCGGCGGCCGTGCGGGCTCAACAGCCGCGGCCGCGTCAGCCGGACCTGCGTCGACGGCACATGGAGCCCCTGGTCCGACTGCGCCGACCCCGACGTCTGCGTCGACCTCTCCGAAGAGGTGCTGCGCTGCGGCTTCAACGATCGCGGCGAGCAGATCCGCGCCTGCGCCGAGGGCCAGTGGACCGCGTTCAGCGACTGCGCCGACCCCGACGAGTGCGCCGACGCGGCGACCGACGAGCAGGCCTGCGGCATCAACGACCGCGGCGTGCAGCGCCGCGCGTGCGCCGAGGGCCGCTGGTCGGACTTCGGCGCCTGCGCCGATCCCGACGCCTGCCTCGACGGGGTGGAGGAGTCCCAGGTCTGCGGCATCAACGATCGCGGCGATCGCGGGCGGGCCTGCGTCGACGGCCAGTGGACCGCGTTCGGCCCGTGTGACGATCCTGACGAATGCGCCGACGGCGCGCGCGAGGAGGCGGTGTGCGGGCTCAACGGCCGCGGCGACCGCGCGCGCACCTGCGAGGGCGGCCGCTGGAGCCCCTTCGGCCGCTGCGACGACCCCGACGCGTGCGTCGACGGCGTCGAAGAGCCGGGCGCCTGCGGGCTCAACCGGCGCGGCACACAGACGCGCGCCTGCGAGAACGGCCAGTGGGGCCCGTTCGACGCCTGCGACGACCCCGACGTCTGCGCCGACGGCAGCCAGGAGGCCGAGGTCTGCGGGCTCAACGGCGAAGGTGAGCGGGTCCGCGAGTGCCGCGCCGGCCAGTGGGGCCCGTTCGGCGCCTGCGCCGATCCCGACGTCTGCGTCGACGGCGCGCAGGACGTCGAAGCCTGCGGGCTCAACGGGCGCGGCACGCGCTCGCGGGTCTGCGCCGACGGGCGCTACGGCCCGTTCGGCGCCTGCAACGACCCCGACGTGTGCCGCGACGATACGCTCGAGGCGCTGCCCTGCGGGCTCAACGGGCGCGGTGAGCGCGAGCGCACCTGCACCGACGGCCGTTGGGGCCCGTTCACCGCGTGTGGCGACCCCGATGTGTGCCGTGACGGCGCCCGGGAGATCGAGCCGTGCGGCTTCAACGGGCGCGGCGATCGGGCGCGCACCTGCACCGCCGGGCAGTGGGATCCGTTCACCCCGTGCAACGACCCCGACGTCTGCCCCGACGGCGCCGTCGAGCTGTTGCCCTGTGGCCGGGACGGCATCGGCGAGCGTCGCCGCGACTGCGTGGAGGGTCAGTTCGAAGAGGTCGGGCCGTGCGCGCAGTGCGCCGAAGACGACGACTGCCCCGACGGGGTCTGCCATCGCGACCGCTGCGTCGCCTGCGCCGACGACGGTGACTGCCCCGAGGGCGAAGCCTGCGTGGCCAACGTCTGCGGGGTGGCGCCCCTCGGCGTCTGCGGGGGCACCACGCCCATCCGCGTCGGCCAGACCGTCGTCGTCGACACCGCCGGCCTCGAGAGCGCCGACGCCGGCAGCTGCACCGGCAGCCGGGGCCCGGAGGGCGTCTTCGAGTGGCGCGCCGGCGCCGACGGCGCCTACTGCTTCGAGACCACCGGCACCGGCCACGACACCGTCCTCTACCTGCGCACCGACTGCGCCGATCCGGAGAGCGAGGTCGCCTGCAACGACGACAACCGCGCGGTCACCGGCGGGCTGCAGTCGGCGATCACCCTCGACGCCATCGGCGGGGCGACCTACTTCGCCTTCGTCGACGGCTTCGGCGCCAACAACGCCGGCCCCGCCGCGCTGACCCTCAGCGCCGGCCCGTGCGGCGCGTGCCTCGAGCACCTCGACTGCCGCGCCGAGCGCTCGGTCTGCGTCGACGGCGCCTGCGCCACGGCCGAGTGCCTCGAGGCCGCCGACTGCGACGCGGGCGAGGTCTGCGCCGACTTCGAATGCGTCGAGTGCGCCGCCGACGCCGACTGCGCCGACGACCCCGCCGGCGCTCTCTGTGGCGCCGACAATACCTGCGTCGAGTGCGTCGTCGACGACGACTGCGGCGCGGGCCTGCTGTGCCTGCTCGGCAGCTGCGAGGCGGTCGATCCGGTCGGCGACTGCGCGGCGCCGACGCCCATCGCCGTGGGGCAGACCGTCTCGGTCGATACCCGTGGCCGGGCGACGGTGCACCGCGGCTCGTGCGCCGGCAGCGCCGACCCGGAGGGCGTCTTCGAGTGGACCGCCGGCGCCGATGGCCTCTACTGCTTCGACACCATCGGCTCGTCCTTCAACACGGCGCTGTACGTGCGCACCGATTGCGCCGACGCCGACAGCGAGCTCGATTGCAGCCGCTTCGAGCGCGACGCGGCCGGCGATCGCTCGGCGGTCACCCTCGACGCCGTCGCGGGGCAGACCTACTTCGCCTTCGTCGACGGCCGCAGCTTCGGCGGCGGCGGTGAAGGGCGGGCCACGTTGAGCCTCACCGTCGGGGCCTGTGGCGCCTGTGTCGAGCCGGCCGACTGCCGCGTCGACGACGAGCGGGCCTGCGTCGACGGCGCCTGCCAGGCCATCCTGTGCCGGGGCGACGACGACTGCTTTGGCGATCGGCGCTGCAACGGTGCCGAGTGCGTCGACTGCTTCGAGGACGTCGACTGCGATGCGGACGAGGTCTGCGTCGACAGCGACTGCGTGGACTGCCGGGTCGATGGCGACTGCGCCGACGGCGGGGTCTGCCTGGACAACCGCTGCCGCGAGTGCCGCGACGACGCCGGCTGCGCCACCGGCTATTGCATCGCCAATGTCTGCGAGCCCGACGCCTGCCGGGCGGACGACGACTGCCCCGAGGGGGTCTGCGGCGAAGGCAACGTCTGCGTGCAGTGCCTCGAAGACGCCCACTGCGCCGAGGGGTCGAGCTGCGTGGCGACCACCTGCGCCCAGGTCGATGGGATCGGGATCTGCGCGGCGCCCAACCCGATCGCTGTCGGTGAGGTCCGCGGCGGCGATACGACCGGGGCCGAGGGCCTGCAGGGGGCCTCGTGCGGCATCGGCGCGGCGGCGCCCGAGTCGGTCTACCGCTTCGAGTTGCCCGCGGCCGGCGCGTATTGCGCGCACACCGGCGGGTCGACCTTCGACACCGTCTTGCATACCCGTGCGGCGTGCGACGACGCCGACAGCGAGCTGGCCTGCAACGACGACGAGCGCGACCTGCTGCCGCTGGGCACCCGCTCTGCGGTCACCATCGAGGGCGAGGCGGGGCAGACGGTCTTCATCGTCGTCGACGGCTACGGTCAGCGCAGCAGCGGTCAGTACATCGTGCAGGTGACCGCCGGCCCGTGCGGCCTGTGCGCCGCCGACGCCGACTGCCAGGGCGAGACCGTCTGCGGGCCCGACGCGCGCTGCTTCCGCCCGCAGTGCGACGCGCCGGGGGAGCAGTGCTTCGGCGACGACATCTGCCTCGACCGCCGCTGCGTCGAGTGCGTCGGCGCCGGCGACTGCGATGCGGGTCAGATGTGCATGGGCAATGCGTGCGTCGACCCGGCGATGCTGATGAGCGCGCCCCCGCGCTGAGCGCGCCTGCCCGACCCCCCCGCCGCTCGGGCGCTCGGTCGACGCCGCCCGACGCCGCGCGTCGGCGTCGGGCCGGCGGTCGAATACGAGCCGGAACGCGTCGTGGGCGATCCGGCTCGCGGTGTCCTCGCATCAAAACAGCGCCCGACCCCTTTCGGCTCGTTGGCGATCGGCACCTCGACCGCGACCTCGCGGCTCGGGTCTTCGGCGATCGGCGCCTCGACCACGACGTTCGTCGCCCGGTGACGATCGATCGACGCCGCGACGCCCGCGGAAGCGGTGATCGATCACCACCGGGGAGGGGTCGGGCCGCCCTCCGGGCGCCGATCGATCGGCGCCGACTGGCGGAGCATGCCCGGTGACGGCGCCGATCGATCGGCGCCGACCCGCTCGATGGCGCCGTCGGGGTGGTGATCGATCAGCGCCGCGGCCCCCGACGGCCCGGTCGGGGCGCTGATCGATCAGCGCGGCGGCGCCCGATGGCCCGGTCGGGCCGTCGAACGATCGCGCGCCGACGGCGAACGGCCCCGTCTGGCGCTGTTCGATCGCCAGCGGCAGGGGGTCGGCCGCTGTTTCGGTGGGCGGCGTACGCCACCGGGGAGGGGTCGGGTGTCGTCGGGGTGCCGTTCGATGACGAGCCGAGCGCTGATGTCGCGGTCGGGGTGCCGTTCGATGACGAGCCGAGCGCCGATGTCGCGGTCGGGGCGCCGTTCACCGCCCAGCGGCGACGAACGGCGCGCTTGGGCGCCGATCGATCGGCGCCCGAGCGCGCCGCGATACCCGTGGGCTGGCTCGATTCATGACCGTGTAGTTTTGCTGTATGCGTGCAAAGTGCGGCTGTCACAATATTTGTGTTGACGGGCGCATATGTCACGGTGATCACTGTTCGCACAGGCACTTCTCTTCACTGGCAACCCATCGGAGTCATCATGTCTGCCATCTCGAAGCCCTATTCGAGCGTTCCCTACCTGAGCAACGCCCGCTCGACCATCGCCCTCGAGCAGATGCGCGACCGCGCGACCACCAAGAATGACGATGTCGTCGCGGCCGAGGCGCAGGCCGCGCTGGACGACAACGCCCGCTGGCGGGTGGCGATCGAGCGCTGGATCGCCCAGAACCGCACGGCGGCGCGGCACGGCGGGGTGACCTTCGCCGTCGACGCCGAGGCCGACTTCGTCATCGGGCGCATCTTCGCCATCCTCGACGGCCTCGCGAAGCGGCGAGGCGATACCCCCGCGGGCAAGGCGGCGGCCAAGCTGGTGCTCTCGCACTTCACCGACGCGCGGGGCAAGGCGGGCATGGGCGTGATGGCCCAGGTGGTCTACGAAGAGCAGCTGCCGCGCATGCGGCGCTTCATCGCGGCGGTCGACGGCGAAGACGGCCTGGCCCGGCTGGTGCGCATCGCCGACTGGCTGGACGATCTGCGCGAGATCGAGCCGCGCTACGCCGCGTCGCTGCAGGCCCCCGACGGGGTCACCTGGGGCGAGGTCATCGCGCTGCGCAATACGGCCTACGACAGCCTCTTCGCGGTGGTCGGGCTGATCGTGGCCCGCCACCGGCGCGCGCCGGGCACCCTGGCCTGGCTCATGGCGCCGCTCGACGATCAGATCCGCCGCGCCGCCGAGCAGGCCCGCCGTCGCCGCGCGGGGCAGCCGATGGCGGTCAATGAGGACGCGCTCTCGCCCGAGGAGCTGCTGGAGTTGGAGGGCGTCGCCGAGGACGTCGACGGCGACGGCGTGCCCGACGCCGAGGTCGAGGCCGCGGCGGACGTGGCGCCGATGGGCGACGCAGCCCCGGTCGAGGCGCCGCGCGTCGAGGGGCCGGGGGATGAGATGCAGGAGGCAGAAGCGGTCGAAGAGTTCGCCGGCGGCGGCGAGGGTTGACGCCCCGGCCGCGCGTCACGCGCGTCGGCCGCCGAGCCCGGCGTCAGCGGGACTCGAGCTCGATGGACCAGCCGGGGCCGATGGCGCACGAGAGCACGTAGCCGTCGCGGCAGGCGGAGAAACCGCTGACCGGGTCGACGCACACGTAGTACTCCACGTCCTCCATACCCCAGGGGCCGTTCTCGAGTTGCATCGACTCCCGCTCGTTCGAGTCGCGCACCGACTGCTGAGGGTCATCGATGGGCACGCCCATGTTGGGCGCGCGCCACGACAGGAGCAGCCGGGCGCGGGCGTCGGGGTTCTCCGCCACGAACTTGCAGCCGAACCCGCCCGGCGCCATGGCCCGGCTGTCGCGGATGCGGAAGCAGTCCTGCAGATCACCTTGGTGAATCGTCGTGGGCCAGGTCGTCGTGGTCCACGCCGGCGTCGCCTCGCTGCCGAAGCGCATGCCGCCGGTCGTCGGGTAGCCGCCGTAGGGGAAGATGCTCGGGGCGGCGTCGTTGATCTCATAGCGGTCGAGCTCCACCGGCCCGGTCTCGTCGACCGCGCCGTCGCAGTCGTCGTCCCGCCCGGTGCAGCCCTCGTCCTCGGGGAAGGCCGTCTGCTCGCAGCCGAATCGGGCCCCGGCGCACACCTGCTCGCCGGTCGCGCAGATGCCCTCGGCGCCGGGCACGGCGCACGGCGCGCCCGCGCCCCGCGGCGCCTCGTCGACGGCGCCGTCGCAGTCGTCATCCACGCCGTTGCACAGCTCGACGACGTCGCCGAAGCCTTCGTCGGTGGCGCCGTCGCAGTCGTTGTCGACGCCGTCGCAGGCCTCGCGCACGTCGGTGACCCTCTCCCGCCCGCACTGCGTGCCGCGGCCGTCGGGCGCGCAGATCGTCCGGCCATTCTGGCACGCGTCGTCGTCCTGCCCGTCGCAGGGCATGCCCAGCCGATCGGCCCAGACCTCGTCGACGACGCCGTCGCAGTCGTCGTCGGCGCCGTTGCAGCGCTCCATACCGCCGATGGTCACCTGTCCGTCGTCGCAGATCGCGTCCCGGCCATCGGCCGCGCAGCGCCATACGCCGTCGGTGCAGGCGTCCGCGTCGTCGCCGTCGCACGCGCGGCCCAGGCGGCGCCACAGCTCGTCGGCGACGCCGTTGCAGTTGTCGTCGAGGCCGTTGCAGCGCTCGTCGACGTCGGGGTTGATGCGCTCGGACGCGTCGTCGCAGTCGCCGGCGCGCTGCACCCGATAGTCGCCGGTCGCCCCGCAGTAGCAGTGGCCCTCGGCGCCTTCGTCGCCCCAGCCGTCGTTGTCGACGTCGAGCCGCCAGTCTTCGCAGCCGATGGCGTCGCGGCCCTCGTCGACCGCGCCGTCGCAGTCCTGGTCGACGCCGTCGCAGCTCTCGGCCCGGCTCGGCCCGCGGGTGGGATCCGCCGGCGCGCAGTCGACGGCGTCGGCGTCGCCGTCGCCGTCGCTGTCGTCGTCGCAGGCGTCGCCGATCCCGTCGCCGTCGAGGTCGCGCTGATCGCGGTTGTGCACGCACAGGCAGTTGTCTCGGTCGTCGAGCAGGCCGTCGCCGTCGCAGTCGTCGTCGCAGACGTCGCCCCGCCCGTCGCCGTCGATGTCGTTCTGATCGGGGTTGGGCGTGAGCGGGCAGTTGTCGATTCGATCGGGCAAGCCGTCGCTGTCGTCATCGTCGTCGCAGGGGTCGTTCGCGCCGTCGCCGTCGGTGTCGGTCTGCTGGGGGTCGAAGTGCTCGGGGCAGCCGTCGATCTCGTCGAGCACGTCGTCGCCGTCCCGGTCGGGGTCGACGC
Organism: bacterium; assembly: GCA_030427205.1. Lineage (GTDB taxonomy): Bacteria > Myxococcota_A > Bradymonadia > UBA7976 > UBA1532 > JACKDM01. Next base: position 63,761 of record JAUHXC010000031.1, read on the forward strand.
AGTCGGCGACGCCGTCGTTGTCGAGGTCGGGTTCACCCTCGTCGGCCCGGCCGTCGCAGCTCTGGTCGAGACCGTCGCAGATCTCGCGCCCGCCGGGGCGAATGGCGGGGTCGTTGTCGTCGCAGTCGGCGCTGTTGGTCTCGGTGTAGCCGTCGCCCGGCGCGCAGCGGCAGCTCGACGCGCTCGGATCGCCGAACGTATCGCCGTCGGCGTCGGCGAAGTACAGGGTGCAGCCGCCGATGTCGGGGTCGGTCGGCGCGCAGTCCGGCTGGTCGTCGGGCACGCCGTCGTTGTCGTCGTCGGGGTCGCAGGCGTCGCCGAGGCCGTCGAGATCGCTGTCGACCTGCTCGGCGTTGGCGGTGTCGGGGCAGTTGTCCAGGGCATCGGGCGCGCCGTCTCCGTCGGCATCGGGCGCAGGCGGTGCCATGTCGGGCGCGGGCGGTGCCATGTCGGGCGCGGGCGGTGCCATGTCGGGCGCAGGCGGTGCCACGTCGGGCGCAGGCGGTGCCACGTCGGGCGCGGACGGGGTCATGTCCGGCGACGGGTCGGGCGGCGCCATGTCGACTTCGAGCGTCGGGCGCCCATCGGGCGCGCCGTCGACCGCGTCGACGGGGTCCGGCCGGTCGGGCTCTGCGGGCAGGCAGCCGCCGAGCCACGTCAGCAGCCCGGCGGCGAGCCAGGCCCGGGTCCAGGATATCGGGTACATGCGTTCTCCCCCGTGTCGAATACACCGGTGGCGTCGGGCGCAATCGCGACGTTTGTATCGTCTCGTTGCTGTCACGGTGCCGCCGGATGCCAGGTGCATCGGCGGCGCCCCTCCTGGTCGTCACTACGGCGCAGAGCGATTCAGGGTGCGGATTTCAGGAAAGTTTTTTTTCTGCGCAACCCCCGACGCATGCCGCCGTAATGTGACCGGGATATAACGAACAGGAGGCAGGAGCACCCTGCACCAGTGAGACATCATGGCGGTACACACGGAGGGGAGGAGCCAACGTGAACCACCGACCGACAAGGAGCGGCGCCGGAGAGCCGCGAACGAGGCGATGGACGCCTACGCTCGCGGCGAACCCGGCGCCTTCAAGACGCTGTATGGCCTGATCTCGAAAGAGCTGTGGGCCTTCATCTTCGCCCGGACATGCCACCGGGCGACCGCAGAAGATCTCATGCAGCAGACGTTGCTGCAGATGCACCGCGCCCGGGGCCGCTTCCGGCCCGGCGCCAACGTGCACCCGTGGATGTTCACCATCGCGTGGCGGCTGATCATCGATCGCAGCCGGGGCCGGCGACCCCAGGTGGACGTGCGCGGGCTCGGGCTCGTCGATCCCGGCCCGAGCCCGCACGAGCGGGCCTCGGCCAGTGAGATGTGCGAGCGGCTCAAGGCGGCCATCGGCCGGCTGCCCGAGCGGCAGCGTTCGGCGCTGGAGCTGACCCGCGGCGCGGGGTTGTCGCAGCGCGAGGCCGCCGAGGCGTTGGGCACGACGCCCTCGGCGATCAAATCACTGGTGCACCGGGCGGTGAGTGTGCTGGATGGTGTGCGCGTATCGGCGGGAGGGGCCCGATGAACGTCAACGAGCAGGCTGAGCGTGATGTCCCGACCCCGCCGCTGCGGCCGGAGCTGCTCGACGACATGCTCGAGCTCTTCGACGCGTCGCCCTCACCGACCCGGCGCGCGTCCCGCTGGCGCAGCGCGCTGCTCGCCGGCGGCTGCGTGATCCTGTCGATGCTGGTCTTCTTCGCCTACGGCGGCCTGCGCGACAGCGGCGGCCCGCGACCGGTGGTGCTGATCGCGGCGACGACGGCCGGCTCGGCGCTGATCACCGGGCTGGCGCTGTGGCTCGGCGCCGGGCAGCGCTCGATGCTCGCCCGGCCGGCGCGCCTGCTGCTGGCGGTGCTGGTGGGTACGCCCATCGCGCTGTTCGCCTGGAAGGTGGGCTGGAGCGCGGGCTTCGAGGGGGCGATGGCCGAGTGGCCCGAGCGTATCGGCATCCCGTGCTTGCAGATCAGCATGCTCTCGGGCGCCGGCCCGCTCTTCGCGCTGGTGTGGATGCGACGGCACGAAGAGCCCAATCACCCGGGCCTGCTCGGCGCGGCGTTTGGTGTCATCGCCGGCGCCTCGGCGTGGGTGGTGACCGATCTGTGGTGCCCGGTGGGGCATATTCCGCATCTGCTGCTGGGCCACGTACTGCCGCTGGCGTTGTTCGCGCTGGCCGGCGGGGCCATCGGCGCGGCGTGGCTGCGCCTGCGATGGTCGGGGGAGGGCGGCGAGCGCCCGGGCGGCGGCTGACGGTCGGGCGGGACCCGCTCAGGGGCAGACGATCGGCGTACCCACCGGCGGCGCGCCGACGTGGTGGACGTAGAGGTCGACGACCTCGTCGGGGCTCAGCGCGCGGTCGTAGATCCGGGCGTCGTCGATCTGCCCGTCGAAGTGGCCGCGGTTGCCGTGGTTCGAGTCGCGCAGCGAGCCGATGCGCAGCTTGTCGGGGCCGGTGTAGGCGGTGTGGCGGCCGATGCGGTTGCAGCCGTCGAGCACCCCGTCGACGTAGATCCGCAGGTGGTCGCCGTCGTAGGTGGCGGTGGCCAGCGCCCAGTCGCCGACGGTCTGCTGGCGGCCGTACACGGTGTAGTCCCGCCCGTCGCTCGCCCGCTCGAGGCCCGCGCGGAAGCGATCGCCGCGATCCCAGCCGAAGGCGAAGGTATCGTCGTTCTGCCCGCGGGTGCCGATCTTCCAGATGATGGGATCGGCCCGCCAGTCGCTGCCGCTGCGCGCGGGGCGGACCCAGGCCGAGAGGGTCCAGGCGGCGGTCAGGTCGAAGCGGCGGCCGCTGTTCTCGTAGAGCACCCCGCTCTCGCGGTTGCCGGCCATATCCAGCGCCAGCCCGTCTACGCCCTCGACGAAGCGATTGCCGGGGAAGACCTGCCCCGGGGTCTGCCCGATCTCGTCGTAGCCGTCGCCGTCGGCGGTCGCGTGCAGCACCATGCCCGCGTGGGGGGCGTCCACCTCGAGCCAGCCGCTGACGATGGGCCGGCCGTCGGCGTCGGTGCAGCGCTCGCCGTCGCAGACGATGCGGTTGTCGGGCTCCTGGCCGCAGAGCGGCTGGTCGAAGGCGTCGATGACCGCCAGGATGCCGATGGGATCGAGGGCGCTCCAGTCGAAGGCCCCGTCGGCGCTGGCGCCCACCACGGCGGCGGCCAGCTCTGCGACCTCGGCGTCGGAGAGGCGCCGGCCCTCGGCGGCGGCGGTCTCACGGATCATCTGCTCGACCTGATCCCGGGCGGCCTGACGGGCGACCTCGGTGGCCAGCCCTTCGGCGGCGGCGCGGCCGGCGGCGCGGGCGGCGGCCGAGGCCCCGCCGGTGCCCACCAGCCCGGCGACGTTGGCCACCAGCTCGACCGGCGCGAGCACCATGTTGGCGATGACCTCGGCGCAGACGCCGCCCGAGCTGCCGCACAGCGCGCCGCAGTCCACGCCGGCGTGATCGGGGCACTCTGACCAGCAGACCGGGCCGACGCCGTAGAAGCCCGAGCGGCAGCGGGGGTAGCACAGGCCGGCGTCCATCTCGTCGCCCGCGTCGCAGCGGTTGGCGATATGCGGCGCGCGCTCGTAGCGCGGCTGGCCGTAGATATGGGGCGGTCGGCGGCAGGTGCAGCCGTCATTGATGTAGCCCGCCGGGCACCGCGAGCAGCCGCGGGCGAAGGTCAGCCCGCAGGCGTCCCACCAGGGGCATTGGGACGTATCGGCCCCGACGATGCGCAGCGGGCGGTGGCACGTCAGCCCGTCGTCGTTATAGCCCGCGCGGCAGGGCTCTTCGCAGGCGAAGCCGCGGCTCTGCCAGCCCGATCGGCAGCGGTCGTAGCACAGGGCGCCGATGCGCTGCTGGCCATGCGCGCAGTGCGGCGGGACCTCGCCGACGCCGCGGCCGTAGGTGTCCTTCCAGCAGACGGCTTCGGCGTGGGCGCTGGCGGTGAGGCCGAGCAGGGCGGTCAGGGTCAGCAGTGCGAGCTCGACGAGGCGGGGGCGGGGGATGTGATGGCGGTTCATGATGCGCTCCGGCAGTGGGTGTGCCCCGGTGCCAACGCAGCCGGCGTGCCAGCCGCAGACCGCGTATTTCAGTGGGTTCGGGCGCTTTCTGCGTCCGCGGCGACGGGGCCGCGTCCGCGGTGACGCGTCTTCCGGCGTCAGGACGCGGTCTCGTCCAACGCGGGCGGCGATCGCCCGCTGTACGGGTGCTCGACGTATTGTGGTGCCGGCAGCCCTGGAGGAGCCCACCATGCATTGTCCCGAAGCCATGGCCCGAAGGCGGATGAATCAACGCCATCTGACAGCACCGATGCATCACGCTTCGCTCGCCCGCGATCAAGGCAGGCTTCGAGGCATGCCTGTCGTTGTCACCTGCCTGTTGCTCGGCGCGTGCACCGCCGGTGGAGATCTCATGGGTAGAGACAGCGCCCCGGCCGACATGATGCAGCACCGCGACGGCGCGGCCGGGTCGGGAGACGCCGATCCTCCCGACGATGGCATCGCCGACGACGCCCGCCCGACCGGCGGGGACGCGGCCCGGTCCGATGCCCGGCCCGCGCCCGAGGACGTCGGTGTCGCCGACGCAGCGGTTCGAGATCGAGGGCTGGCCGACATGAGCATGGACGCCGGCGCCGACCGCGAGCCCGCTGATGCCGCGCGCATCCCGCTCCCATACGAGCCCGACCCGGCCTGTGCTCCGAACACGCCGATCGAGGCCGACCTCCCCGGGGGCTTCGAACTGGTCGAGGCGCCATTGGGCCTCCTGAAGCTCGTGGGAGACATCGACGGGGACGGCCGCGTCGAGTTGTTCGCCCAGACCCGGAATCTCGTCGACCAGGTCCCGGCCGGCGAGACTCACCGCGCCATCAGCTACACGATCTTCACTTGGGACCCGCCTACCGAACGCATCGTCGATGACGGGGAGTTCGTCGGCATATATCCGTTTGCAGTCTTCGACCTCGAAGGCACGCTGGCGATGGTCGGCTCAGAGGTCTTCCTGGACCCACAGACGCTCGGTATCGCAACGACGATCGGCGTGCGGGCCGACGAGCCACAGGCGCCGTTGCGATACGACCGCTCGGTCCAGCTGTTCACCGATGTCGATCCGCGGGGTCAGCTCATCCCCCTGTACGGCTATGGCGCCCCGTTCGACGCCAGGCCCCTGGACGGGGACGGCGACGGCCTGATCGAGCTCCTGACCTTCGCCGGCTATCTGCTCGAGTGGCGCGGAGATCGTTTCGAGCGGGTGTGGAGCACCCTGGAGGCCGATCCCCGAGATGAGCGGATCGAGCTCGGCGGCGGCGCGTTTGGCCGGGTCACCCACGGCGACTTCGACGGCGACGGGGCCACCGAGCTGGTCATCGACGGCTACGCCGGCATGCAGCCGATCGCCGACGGCGAGTTGATGGGGTACGCCAAGCATGCCCGGATCTTCGAGAACCGCGGCGACGACGCCTACGAACTCACCGCCCGCCTGCCGTATGGCGCGCTGGGCGCCCAGTTCAGCGGGTCCGGCGACCTCGACGGCGACGGGCGACCGGAGTTCCTCTTCGGCGGCTCGCTGCTCAACTGCCTGGTCTTCGAAGTGTGGACCGCCGTCGACGACGACCGCTACGTCCGCCTGGCCCGGATCGACTACGTCTCGCCCGCCGGCTTCCCCACGGACGACGGCGCGACGGCGTTCGGCGACCTGGATGGCGACGGTGACGCCGAGCTGGTGATCAACCTCGGAGACACCATTGCGGCGTGGGATTGGGATGGCCTCGGCCTGCGGCAGATCCTGGGCTATCGCTACTGCGAGGCGTGCGCGTGGTCCGGGGTCTGGACCGGCGACCTGGAAGGCGATGGCGTCGACGAGATCTTCTTCGCCGAGTTCCCCTGGGCGGAGTCCCGGGTGAGGCAGGTCCTCAGCCCGACCGGCGTGCGGATCCTGCGCCGCTCGGCGGACTGACGGGTTGCGGGCCGCGCCCGGGAGAGTCGGCCCGCTGTGAGGTCTCTCAGAACTCGGTGAAGTCGTTGTAGTAGACGTACAGCCGGACGTCGTCGAGCCCGCGCAGGTCGAGGTCCTGATTGACCTCTTCGTCGAGGGTATTGAGCACGAACTCCCAGCGCGAGTTCACCAGCGGGCGGTCGAACAGGTTGCGATTCTTGTAGATCTCGTTGTCGATGTGGATCGGTTTGCTGCCCTCGAAGAACGGGTTGATGACCGCCAGCCGCTCGGGGAACGTGTAGAAGATCGGCTCGTCGGTGCCCAGCGCCGAGACCCGCGCCGTGCCCGCCATGCGCAGGTAGATCCGCGCGAGCAGATCGCCCTGGCCGCCGCCGATGATCTCGGCCTCGACGTGGGCGATCTTGTGGTTGCGGGTCAGCGGCGACAGCGTATCGTCCGAGGTCGAGAAGGGGATGGTCAGGTAGCCATTCTCGTCGAGCCGGCGGGGGTCGGTCAGCGCGTCGCGGAACCGGCGCGTCCGCTCGGCTTCGGTCAGCGCGCCGCCGGTGGCCGCGTCGAGGCGGGGGATGGCGAGGATGTCGTCCTTGAGCGAGATGATCTCGAGGCGCCGCGAGGGCAGGCCGTACTGGTCCTCGAACTCGCGGAAGGCGTCCTCGAGCTCGATGAGATACAGCCGCAGGTTGTAGTCGCCCCGCGAGACCATGCGGGTCAGGAAGAGCTGCTCCAGCGGGCCGTAGCTCTGGCTGGTGTAGTACTCGAAGACCCGGGTGGCCTTGTACACCTCGCGCAGCGCCGAGTGGAAGGTGACGTCGGCGTTGATGATCGCGTCGTTGCGGTAGATGCGCACGTTGGGGTTGTTGCGCGCCGCCTCGACGTTGATGGTCAGCTCCTCGGTCTCCGCCTGCTCCTGCTGCAGCCGGGTGGCCTGGTTGTGCAGTTGGCGGATCTGCGCGATCTGCTGGTTGATCTGGTACTCGGCCTTGAGCGCGTCGAGCTCGAGCTCGGCGATGCGCAGCAGGATGGTCTGCACCCGCGCCTTGCCGTCGATCTCGACGAGGTCGCACGCCAGCGCGTTGCGCGCGAAGTCGATGTCGCGCTCGATGTCGCGGATCTTGCGCTCGGCGAAGTTGATGCCGACGTCGAGCGACGCGCGCGCCACCTCGTAGACGGCGAAGGCGCCGAGCGCGGTGCTGACCGCGATGCCCGCCGTCGGGCAGTCGCCGCCGTTCGACGTGCCCAGGATGACGCTGCACTTGGCCAGGCTGGCGACGGTCAGCGACTCGTTGAGCAGCCGGTCGGCGGCGGCGACCACGCTGCGGGTCGCGTCGATGCTGGTCTGGATGGTGTTGACCTGCCCCGACAGCTCGAAGTTGACCTGGGCGAAGGCGTCGTTGACCTCGCAGGCGTCGTTCCAGCGCTGCTCCTCGATGTCGGCCTCGATCTGGGTGTTGATGATCTGCTGGCGCACCCGCCGCAGCTCGGTGATGCCGATGTCGAGGTCGCTCATCGCGCCGTGGATCTGGCCGTTGCCCACGATGCCGCAGGGGTCGCCCACCGAGAGCGTGGCCGGGTCGAGGTGCGCGTAGCGCCGGGTGGCGGGGAAGACGCGGCCGTTGGCCTCGAAGGTGCCGCACACCTCGGAGAGCTGGGCGTCGTAGGTGTTCTCGATGCGCGCCAGCTCGTTCTGGAAGCTGGCGGTGTCGACGTTGAACGACTTGTTGGCGTCGAGCGCCCGCAGCTCGGCGTCCTCGGCGAGGCCGATGCGGTCGAGCGCCCGCTGGCGGGAGACCTCGAAGCTGCTGTCGCGCAGGCCCTCGAGGGCGGGGAAGGGGATGAAGTCGGGGGCGAAGCCGAAGAAGTTCACGTCGTCGGTGATGTCGGCGTAGTGCTGGCGCATGACCGCCAGGGCAACCCGATAGGTGCGCTGGGCGGTGTCGATCTGCTGCTGGAGCTGCGCGATCTCTTCGGGGGCGGTGATGTCGACGATCTCCTGCATCAGCCGGGTGAGGATCATCGACTCGAGGTAGCTGGCGGTGTACGAGCGCTCGATGACCCGGCGGGCGAGGTCGGGGCGGCCGAAGTTCTGGTAGCGCTCGGCGATGTCGGCCCAGGCGCGCGCCTTCTGGGTCGAGGCGCGGATGAGCCGCCCGAAGTACGACTCGACGGTGGCGGTGGTCACGAAGGTGGGCTGATTCTGCTCCCGCTCGGCCTTGACCGAGCCGGCGATGATCGGCCCCAGGTCGTAGAAGCGGTCGAGGGTCGACTGGTAGTACTGCACCGCCGTGTAGAGGTTGTGCATCTCGGCGCCGGGCACGCCCGAGAGGCGGATGCCGTCGACTTCGAAGAGATCGCCCTCGAACGAGGCGACCCGGTTGCCGGCGAGGTCGAAGCGCGAGCCGAGAGCCCGGGTGTAGTGCTCGTCGCCGAGCATGATCATGAGCTCGGCGTCGAGGAACTCGAAGCCGCGGCGGGTCAGCCGCTGGTTGAAGACGTCGATCTCTTCGGCCGACGAGAAGTTCTCGATCAGCATCGCCCGCAGGCTGGCCCGCTCGTCCTCACCGAGCTGCTCGAAGTGATCGGTGTACAGTTCGAGGCCACACTCGACGCGGGTGCGCAGGAACTCGATGGCTTCGGGGTCGTAGCAGTAGGGCACCAGGTCGACGCCGGGGGTGCAGATCTCGGGCACGAAGCCGATGTTGATGCCGCTGCGGTTGACGAAGCGGGTGCGGTAGCGGAAGGCCTCGGCGACGTCGGCGCGGATGGGCCGGTAGACGGTCACGTCCTCGTTGGCGGCGAAGAAGACCTTGTCCCGGGTGAGGTCCTGGCGGTCATCATTGCACAAGGCCCGGTTGGGGTCGTCGCACTGAAAATAGGGGTCAGGGCGCACGCCGTGGCGCGCGTCGGCGATCCAGCGGTCGAGCTGGGCCCCGCAGGTGCCGTCCTGCTGGCAGGGGCGCGAGGCGATGAAGGCCTGGTGGCAGTCGGCGACGTCGAGGCCGCCGCAGTTCTCGAGCAGCGGCGCGTCCTCGGCGGCGAGGGAGAGGGTGAAGAAGGTGACCAGGCTGCCGGCGGGGCAGGGGATCTGCTCCTCGGGGCGGAAGACGCGGTCGTCGCCGGGGCCGCCGTCGAAGAGGCCGGTGTCTTCGCACAGGTAGTGCACCGCTTCGACCGCCGGGTCGACGAGCTGCAGGGCGTCGAGGTCGCCGGCGACCCCGTCGACCACCGCGCGGGCGATGTCGTCGGCGAAGACGGCCGGATCGGCGTCGAAGTCGCGCCGGCTCACGCCGAGCGGGGCCAGGAAGTCCTCGGTGCACTCGATGGGGCGCAGGTAGCGCTCGCGGTTGTCGCGGCGGGGCACGTCGAGGCCGACGAACTCATCGGCGGGCACCTCGAGCGGCGACTTGCGCAGGATCATGTAGCCGTAGCCCTCGATGCCGTTGTCGGAGTTGGGCTCCTCCCACAGGAAGGTCTCGAGCCGCTCGCGGTAGATGACGAAGAGGGTCGAGTTGTTGATCAGCGCGCCGTCGATCAGCTCGACGGTGCGGTAGCGCAGGCGGCCGTCGGGCACCGGGTTGGCGCCGGGCAGCGGGGCCTCGATGTCGAGGCAGCTGTAGGTGTAGCGCCGGCCGCTCTCCTCGTCGAGCTCGCTGCGGCCGATGAAGCCGGGCAGCAGCCAGGGCATGCGGGCGTGGCGCAGCAGCGGGTCGCCATTGCAGAAGCTGTCGTCGCCGGTGGTGTGGTAGCGCGCGCCGACGGTCAGCTCGCTGACGAGGTCGTCGAGGAAGGTCAGGCACTCGGCCCCGGGCCGATCGGCGCAGGCGCTCGGGTCGGAGGAGAAGGCCAGCGACAGCTCGGGAAGGCCGCCGTATTGCAGGGCCTGCGGGCTCTCGATACGACCGACGAAGCACTGGCCGTCGGCGCAGCCCTCGGCGGCCTCGCCGGCGACGGCGGGGCGCATGTTGAGCGCCATCGGCAGCTCGACGACGCCCGAGGGCACCGGCACGTTGATCGGGTCGGTGGTGTAGGTCAGAAAGCCGTCGAAGTTGGTGAAGGGGTAGCAGATGCTGCCCTCGTCGCAGCCCATCTCGTAGAGCCGCCGGGCGCGCCACGACTCGGTGCGCGTCGCCATCAGGCCCGCCTGGAACTGCTCGAAGCTGAGGCGGCCCTGGCGGAAGTTGCCCCACAGGCGCAAGAAGGCGTTCTCGACCTCTTCGAGCGCGGCGGGGTCGTCCTTGGCGGCGATCCAGGCGTCGATGCCGGCGTCCTTGAAGTTGCCGAAGTTGTAGGCCTCGCCGGTCCACTTGCCGGTGGGAGTGACGCTGCGGGTGACGATCAGCGCGCGCACGCCGCTGGTCTCGGTGGCCAGCTCGAGGGTGCCCTGCCAGCGAGGGCGATCGAAGCCGCGGCCCTCGTCGACCACGATGAGCGCCGAGACGCCGGAGTCGACGGTGAAGGTCTGCACCGGCTCGTTGCTCGGCGCGGCGCCGTCGACGCTGATGTCGACCCACCACAGCGGGCAGTCGGGGGCCTCGCAGCCGGCGGTGTACTCCAGCTCCTCGCGGTCGCCGTCGCCGCCGAATGCGAAGTGGTTGCGCCGGGTGAGCGTGAACTCGACCGCGGTCGGGGCGTTGTTGGTCAGCCGGAACTCGGCGCGGCCGTCGCCGGTGTCGAGCTCGATGGCTTCGAGGTCGAGGGTGAAGGGCTCGTCGATGCTCGGCGCGGGGCCGTCGGCGGCGGGCACGCTGGTGCGGCAGACGCCGCTGTCGCCGTCGAGCAGCTGGCAGTGCTTGCCCTGGCCGCAGGCGCCCTCGTCGTCGGCGACGGTGCAGGTCTGGCGGCAGACGTGGCGGTGGCAGGTGGCCCCGGGCTGGCAGTCGTCGGCGGTGTCACAGTTGGAGACGCAGCGACCGACGAGGCAGGTCTGGAAGTCGGGGCAGTCGATGTCGCTCAGGCAGGCGGCGGCGGTGGCCCCGGGCGCGAGGCACTGGCCCTCGACGCAGGACGTCTCGCCGAAGCAGCCGGGCATCAGCCCGTCGGCGGGGCAGGCGACGAAGCGGCCGCTGGCGAGCTGGATGCCGTCGGTGCAGGGGGTGTAGCAACGCAGCTCACCCGGCGCCTGGCCGGCGAGGCCGCGGGGGTCGACGCACAGCCCGCGGGCGTCGCAGCCGAGGCCGGCGTTGCAGGCGTCGTCGGCGCCGCCGTCTTCGCGGCAGGTGCAGCCCTCGCTGCCCGGCGCGCAGGGCGTGCAGACGTCGTCCCGGCAGCGGTTGCCGGCTACGCAGGTGCCGTCGTCGAAGCAGGCCCCTGCCGTGTGGCCGGTATTCTGCACGCAGATGGTATCGGCGCGGCAGCGCAGGCCCGGATCGCAGGTGCCGTTGGCGCAGAGGCAGCCCTCCTGGCCCGCGACGCAGTCGTCGGCCATGCAGAAGCCCGCGGTGCAGGTCGTGCCGGCGCTGCAGTCGGCGCCGCCGATGCAGGCGCAGCCGGCGTCGCCGGGCGGGCACTCGGCGTTGGTGCACAGCCCGTCGACGCAGGCGAGCGGGGCCCCGTCGGGCTCGGATCCACAGGTCTGCTGCGGGCCGCAGCCGCAGCCGGCCTCACCCATGGGGCAGCCGATGCGCTGGCAGGTATCGGTCGCGGCGTCGCAGGCGGCGTCGTCGTCGCCGCAGGCGCCCGCGTCGCAGGGGCAGCCGACGCTGCCGGCGGGGCAGGGGGGCGGGGCCTCGCAGGCACCGTCGTTGCAGAGGAGGTCGCCGTCGCAGCTCTCGTCGGCCAGGCAGACGCAGCCTTCGCCGCCCGCGGGGCAGGGGTTGGGCAGGCAGGTGCCGTCGGTGCACACGAAGTCGGCCTCGCAGGCGCCCTCGTCGCACGGACAGTCGAGGGTGCCCGGATCACAGATCGCGGCGTCGGGCTCGGGCGGCGGGCTGTCGCCGTCGCCGCCGTCGCCACAGCCGGTCAGGGCCAGGGTCAGCGCGAGCAGCATCCAGGGTAGCGATCGGTGCATGGTGTCCTCGAAGCCCCGGTGGGGCGGCCGGTTGAAGCGGTTGCGGGTGGCTTCGAGGGTAGGCAGGCGCGGGGGACGGCGCGCCTTAAGACGGCTTAAAGCCCGGCGGACCACGGTCAAATCTCCTCGGCGTTTTATTTTTCGTGACTCTCATACGGGTGTCGGTATCGTACAGCCGTCGCGGCGGCAGATGCCGGGCGATGGGGACCGACCACAGCACCTATGGAGAGGGGACCATGTTTCATCTGGCGAACAGCTGCACCGGCTTGATCGTCCTGGCGTCCGCCTGCGCGCTCGCAGGCTGCGGCGGAGACGACGGCGGCGATACCAAGGACGCGGCGGTCGACGCGGCCGTCGAGGTCGACATGTCGAACCCGCCCGACGCGCAGCCGGCCGACGCGGCCGTCGAGTGCCCCGAGCCGGAGCCCGCCGAGTGCCCCGAGCCGGAGCCCGGGGCGACCCTGCCCACCCGCGTCGAGTGGCGGATGGACCGCTGGTTGCCCGAAGAGGGCGACGCGGCCGAGCGGCTGGCGATCCCGTCGCTGAGCCAGCCGTTCTACAACGACGTCTTCGACGTGCACGCCACGCTGTCGGCCGCCGCGACGCGGCTCATCTTCTCGACCAACGGCAACTGGCACCTGTCGCTGCGGCGGCTGCTCGCCGAGCAGTACTTCCCGGCGAACCCCGAGGTGCAGTCGAGCTATCTGCTCACGACCAGCCCGCCGATCTCCCTGGCGCAGGCGCAGACCGGGCGGGTCAAGGTGGGCAACATCATGTACGTCGACGCCCAGCCCCATGTGATGGCGGGGCCGGGGCGCACGATCGATGCGCTCGAGGAGGGTGGCTTCACCGAGGGTGAGCGCATCCCGATCATCTTCACCTACGGCAACGTCATCCTGAAGCGGCGCGGCGACGATCGCATCCAGAGCTTCTGGGATCTGGCCGACATCGAGCCGGGGCGCTTCGCCAGCTCGCACCCCGCCGAGGGCGGCTCGTACAACAACTATCGCAACAGCGTGCGCGACATCGCGATCAACAACCCCCGTGATCCCGGCGCCTCGGAGGAGGAGATCGCGGCGGAGGCCGACGCCCTGGTCGCTCGGCTCTTCGACGAGGCCGGCGTGGCGTCGATCGGTCCGCCGATGCACCGCTCGGTGCCCCACCTCATCGCGACGGGCGAGGCCGACGCGGGGCTGTTCTTCAACCAGCTGGCCATCGTGGCGATGCGCGAGAACCCCGACGCCTTCACCGCGGTGTACCTCGCCAGCGATCGCATGGGCGAGACCGACGATCCGGACGTGCTCGCCGAGGGGCAGATGCCGCTGGCGGGCAATCGCACGCCGACCTTCTTCGTGATCCGCAGCAACGTCGAGCTCGACGAGGAGCAGACGGCCGCCCGCGAGGCCTTCATCGAGGCGCTTCAGTCGGAGGCCTTCACGGCGATCCTCGGCGAAGAGGGGTTGCGCCGCCCGGAGTGAGCGGCCGTCCCTGCCGCGCGCTGCGGTGACCATCCGCAGCCGCGCGCCAGCGCTACTCCACCAGCTCGACCACTTCGTCGAACACCGCCTTGAGCTGCAGGTCGACGTCGTCTTGCCGCTTGCTCAGGGTCTGGTGGGTGGCGCGTGCCTCCTCCTCGGTCGTGGAGGCTTTCAGCGTGCTGCCTCGGGAGGTGCCTCGGGAGGTGCCAGGCACATGTTGGAGATCTGCCTCGGGAGGTGCCAGGCACATGTTGGAGATCTGATGTCGCCACGCGTCTGACGGGTTTTTGGGGCGTGTTTGGCATCTTTGGGCGCCAATTTCGTTAGATCGTCATGCGCGTGACGGTGCCGGTTGTCGCGCCTCAGATCGCGTCCAGCGAGACCACGGCCTCCGGCAGCGCATGCCCGGCCGCGTCGAAGCACTTCGCCGACGCCACGGCGACCCCATCACCATCGCCCTGGGTGACGAGGCCCACCGCGCCCGCCGCGATGGGCGCGTCGGCCCGGTGAGCGAAGGCCAGCGCCAGGTGGTCGCCGCGGCGCAGGCTGCGGCCTTCGACCGCGGGGCCGAAGACCGGCGCGCCGAGTTGACCCTCCGGATCGTGCAACATCACCTCGCAGGCGCGGGCGTCGGCGCTGATGCCGAGGAAGGCGCCGGGCACCTCGGGGTCGGGGGTGTCGGGCACCCCGCTGTCGGCGGCCGGCGGGTCGGTCGGTTCGGCGCTGCCGCCGTCGTCGCAGCCAGTGAAGAGGGCAAGCGCGGCGGCGAAGGTCAGCAGGTGGGTCATCAAGCGGGTCATGGTTCGGCTCCGTCGGAATCGGGTGTGGGTATCGGGTCGTCGAGTGGCGCGGGCGCGCCCCGCGTGGTGTGAGGCGCGCCCGCCGGCGTCAATTCGGGCCGTCGCCGGTGATCTTGGTGAGCTCGCGGGGCACCGGCATGCCGGTGTCGAGCAGCTGCTGCTGAACGCGGGCGTTGATGGCCAGCCGGTACTTGGCGACCTTGGCCTCGTAGTGCTTGGCCGCCTTCTCCATGAAGTGCGGGATGTCCGCGAGCAGCTTGGCGGCGTCTTCGGGCTTGCTCGGGTCGAGCTTGCTGACGGCGCGCAGATCCTTGAGCGCGCTGACGACGTCGATGGCGCCCTCGCCGATCCCCAGCAGGCCCATCGGGTCGCCGGCGGCCAGCTCGGCGCCGCCGATCGCGATCTCGCCGGCGCCCTTGACGGCGGAGGCGACCTTGAGCGCCTGCTTGACCCGCTTGATGGTCTTGGGGTTGCGCAGCTGCGCCGCCCGGCTCTCGGACTTCTCGACCTTGCGCTCCAGCTCGGGCGTGCTGAAGGCGGTGGTGTCGTCCATCATCCGCCGCATCTTGATGCCGACGGCCTTCTTGGTGTTCTTGCAGGCCTTGCACAGCTTGCGCACGCTGGCGCGCAGCTTGCTGTCCTTGGTCGCCTTCTTCTCCTTGGCGCCGCCCTTGTCGCCGCTGGCGCCGTTGCCCTTCTTCGCGCCCTCGCCTTCGAGGCCGTCGGGGTCGACCGAGTTGGCGTAGTTGTTGCCGACGTAGCCGTAGACGTTGAGCGCCTCGGCGGGGTTGGCGAGCTGCTCGGCGTTCACCAGGGCGAAGTTCGGGTCGGGGCTCATCCAGCGGCCCGTGCGCGGGTCGAGCAGGCGGTGCTCGAAGTTGATCAGGCCGGTGTGCGCGTCGTGCTTCTGGCCGGCGAAGCCATAGGTGTCGACGTGGCCGACGCTGCCGGGCTGTTCGACGCCGGTCGGGTAGTACGCCCGGCGGCCGATCACCTCGCCGGTGTCGCCGTCGGTGGCCATCACCACCGATCCCAGGTGGTCGTGGTGCAGGAAGGTCACCTCGGGGCCGGCGTCGACGAACATGCGGCGCACGGCGCTCTGCAGCAGCGCGCCGGCGGCCGACGGCTCGGCCGGGGCCTCGAGCACGCCGGCGTCGGCGGCGAGCGCGACCCAGGCGTCGGCGGCGTCGATGCGGCCGTCCGCGGCATCGAGCGGGGCGATGTCGCTCAGCGCGGTGGTGGCCAGCCGGTCGTCCTCGATGCGCAGCAGCCGGTTGGCGCCCAGCGCCACGTAGAGGGTCGAGATGCCGTCTCGCAACTCGAAGGTCGGACCGGCGTAGAGCGTGGTGCTGTCGCCGACGACCTCGACCGCGCGGTTGTGGCCCAGGCTGTAGGCGTAGCGCGAGAGCTCGGCGTCGGTCTCGGCGTCGTGCACCGCCGCGAGGCGCCCGCGGGCGTCCCAGGCGAAGGTCTGCCCGCCGCGCAGCACCGCGTGCCCCGCCTCGTCGTAGCTCAGGTCGAGCGCGCCGGCGCGGGTGAGGGCGTGGGGGCCGAAGCCGTCGTAGCGATAGTCGCCGATGGCCAGGCCGCTGTCGCTGCGCGTCGAGGCGCGGGCGGTGATGTTGTCGACGAGGTCGTAGGTGTTCGTCAGGCGCTCGCCGCCGTCGGCAGCCGTCGGGGCGATGTCGGCGGTGACCGTGCGGTACCACGCGTCGTACTCGAAGCTGCCGCCCAGGTCGGGGCCCGCCACGCCGGTGACGTCGGCGAGGTCGAGGATGTTGCCGACCCGGTCGCGGGTGTACTGCAACGCTTGGAGCGTCTCGCCGGCGCCGCTCTCGACCCGCCGCGAGGCGAGCTGCATCACCGGGTCGTAGCGCTGTTCGAGGCGCGAGCCGTCGGCGTAGGTCAGCGCGAGGAGCTGGCCGCGCGCGTCGTACTCGACCGACGGCACCAGGCCGTCGACGCCCACCAGGCGCGCGGCGGCGTCGTAGCGATAGTCGAGGGTGCGTCCGCCGGGGTAGGTGATGGCGATGACGCGGTCGGCGTTGTCGTAGGTATTGGCGAAGTCGAAGGGCACGCCCTGCAGCACGTGGCGGCTGCGCACGCGGCGGCCGCGCAGGTCGTAGCCATAGCGCTCGAGGTTGACCGCGCCGTCGACGCCGGGGAACTCGGCGCGCGCCGGGCGGGCGGCGGTGTGGGTGCACAGCTCGGCGTCGCAGTCGGGGTCGACGTCGTAGATGATGCGGTGCAGCGAGCCCTCGCGGTCGGCGTCGTCCCACTGCTCGACGAGGCGGTTCTGGCCGTCGTAGCGCGAGCGCAGGATGACGCCGCGGCCGTCCTCGCGGGCGATGACGTTGCTCGCGTCGTCGTAGGTCAGCCGCACCGGACCGGCCTGGTTGGGGTCGTCGATGCGCACGGCGCGACCGAGCAGGTCGAAGGTCTGCCGCTTGGTATTGCCGGCGGCGTCGCCGGCGCCGAGCACCCGGCCGAGGCCGTCGTAGGTGGTGCGGCTGATCGAGACCTGGCCGTCGGCCAGCACGCGCTCGAGGGCCACGATGCGGCCGAGGCCGTCCAGGTGGCGGACGACGGGCGTATCGGCGTGCGGACTCTGCGGGTCGTTGTCCTCCTGGTCGAAGGTGGTCACCGTCAGCGGACCGAAGACCGTGCGCCCGGTCGACGCGTCGCCGAAGATCTCGCCATCGGGGGTCGTCGAGCGCACCACGCGGCCCGCCGCGTCGCGGAACAGCTCGGCGTGCAGCACGCCGGCGGGCGGCTCGAGGTCGCACTCGGCCGACGCGCCGATGTACGGCTGATACATCCGGTAGGCCTGGCCGTTGACGTTGAAGACCTGGAAGCCGGAGACCTGATAGCGGCCGTCCGCCAGGCGGGTCCGGCTCTGGAAGCTGCGCCCGCGGCCGTCGACGCAGTCGATGGTCTCGATGTCGAGCGGCCCGCCGCTCTCGCTGCGGGCGCGCACGATGATGCGCGACAGCGGGCTGCCGAGGTCGTAGGTGTACTCTTCGGTCGGCGCGTCGAGGGTATCGCCCGGCTTCGCCATGGCGACCAGCCGCCCGAACTCGTCGCGGGCGTACTGCGTGCTGCGCCGCGACGAGCGCACCGTGCCGGCGGCGTCGACGCGCATCCAGTCGGTGGCCTCGATGACCTCGTCGAAGAGCGGCTCGTAGCGGATCTCCCGGCGCAGGCTGTACGGCTCGCCGGCGGCGTCCTCGAAGCCGAGGTCGATGGCGGTGATGCGCAGGCCGAGTGCGTCGTGGGTGTAGAGCCGACGATGGGCCGCGCCGCCCGGCGTGCCGAGCGGGTCGAGGGTCTCGACGACGTTGCCGTGGGCGTCGCGGCGGTGGCGGGCCGCCTCGATGACCGCGTCACCGCCGATGTCGATCTTCTCGGTGGTGCGGGTGACGGCGCCGTGGGTCAGGGTGCCGAGGGGCAGGCCCTCGAACGCGGGGCCGTCGAAGTAGGCCAGCGACTCGGTGCGCAGCGCGCTCTCGGGGTCGCCATAGGCCGACATGCGGAACGCCGCGCCCAGGATCCAGCGGCCGTCGGTATCGGGGCCGGGGGTGACGTATTCGGTCTCGACGAAGGTCTCGTCGCCGCGGCACTCGGCGCCGCACGGCGCCCCGAAGGTCTCGCTGTCGCCCTCGCACGGGGCGCAGCCGCCGCTGCCGGTCTCGACGACGCCCAGGTTGGCCTGGAGCACCACGTTGCCGTAGCCGTCGTAGGTGTTCTCATTGCGCAGCAGGACGTGCTCGGCGGCGGCGGCGCCCTCCATCAGCCGGGTGTCGACCGCGGTCTGGCAGATGTAGCGGATGGCCGGCGAGGTCGCGGGCACCTCCTCGAGCGGGCAGTCGTCGAAGGTGTTGACCGTCTCGCTGAGCGGACGGTCGTCGCTCGACGTCTGCTGGGTGAGCATCAGGCCGGCGCGATAGGGATCGGCCGCGCCGACGTCGTAGGTATTCACCTCGAGGCCGCTCTCCTGCGTCTCGTCGCCGAGGGTCGAGATCTCGACGTGGGCGAAGCCGCGGAAGCGCTTCTCGATGCCATCGTAGAAGCCGTCGCGATAGCGATAGGCGGTCACGTCGTGCACGTCGGTGAGCAGGTCGACGCGGTCGATCTGCTCGACGACGAGCATCGGGTGGGGCAGGGGGTGGCGCCACGGCTGCTCGTCGCGGGCCATCATCTGCACGCTGGTCGAGTAGGCGATGTCGGTCACCTGACCCAGGCTGTTCTCCACCCGGGCGAGCTGGTTGGGGCGCACCGGGAAGAGCTCGAGCGCGGTGACCTGCCCCTGGGCGTCGAGCCAGACCACGTCGGTCGAGCCGTTGCCGTTGATGTCGGCCATGAGCACGTTGACGGTCGCGTCCCGCTGCGGCAGCTCCCCGTCCACCGCGTCGCTGTCGAGCTCGGCGATCTGCGAGAAGGTCTCGCCGTTGCGGTTGATGGCGTACTTGACCGTTCGCCCGGCCACGACCACGAGGTCGGAGAGCCCGTCGCCGTTGATGTCGTCGAGGCTGGCGAGCTCGAGCTCGCTCTCGTCGATGGGCAGGCCGAGCACCTCGACCTCTTCGCCCCAGCGGCCGTGGCCCAGGTTGAGCTTGTAGCGCAGGCCGCCGATGTTGAGCTTGACCGCGTCGAGCAGGCCGTCGCCGTTCATGTCGGCGAGGTCGATGTCGTCCACCTGCAGGTCGTAGCCGAGCAGGTCGATGTCCTCGTCTTCGACGAAGCCGCCCTGCCCCTGGTTGAACCAGACGCTGGTGGTCTCGCGGGTGCTGCGCAGCAGGTCGATGCGCTTGTCGTTGTCGAGGTCGATGAAGCGCAGGGTGCGCAGCTCGCCCTCGCCCTGGTCGAAGTCGGCGTCGAGCGCGTCGCCGACGTTGGCGGTGTCGGCCAGCGGCTCGAGGCCGGCCCAGTCGCCGCCGGCGCGGTTGAAGAGGGCCCGGGCGTTGCGCGCGTCGAGCAGGTCGGCGAAGCCGTCGCCGTCGACGTCGAGCACCTGCACGAAGGGCGTGCCCAGGCGGAAGCCGCTGCCCTGGCCGACGGCGCTCATGGTCGGCTGATCGGCGAAGTGCGGCCGCCCGTCGGCGGTGGGCACGTTGAGCAGGAAGCGGTGCGCGCCGTCGTCGGTGGTATCGAGCAGGTCGGGCAGGGCGTCGCCGTTGATGTCGACGAAGGTGGCCCGGCCGACGCCGATGTTGACCCCGATGTTGCCCATGTCGACGACGAAGGGGCGCTCGCAGCCGATGGCATCGTCACAGATGCCGTCGAGGCTCTGGGAGTAGCTGAAGCGCTGCACCGCCGGGTAGATCCCGCCCTCGGCGCCGCGCATGGCGACCTCGGAGAGCCGGGTGAAGCCGCCCGAGTCGGCGTAGGGCTCGTAGGCCAGCTCGTAGCGCCGGATGCGGTCGTCGCCGGAGAAGACGTTGACCGCCGACAGGCGCTCGGTGAGGCGCTCGTCGAAGCCGGGCTTGGCGTCGGAGAGGAAGTCGAAGCCGGTGGCGTCCTGGCGCGCCTCGTACTCGAAGCTGACCGCGTAGTGCGCCGTGCCGTCGTCGGCGAAGGCGTACTCGATCTGCCGCACCAGCGAGACCGCGCCCGCCTTCTCGTAGCGGTGCACCATGCGGTGCCCGTAGACGTCGACCGTCTCGACGATCATGTAGCGGAAGGTGCCGTCCGGGCCGCTGACCCGGGCCTCGGGCACCGGCGTCCCGTCGGCGGTCGCGCCGAAGGTGGCGACGCGCCCGTCGGGATACTCCGCCCGCCAGTAGCCCTCGCGGCCGTCGCCGGCGTCGAGCCAGCTGTAGCGGACGAAGCCGCCCTCGTAGCGGGCGCGGTAGGTCGGCAGCTGGGCGCCGGGGATCTCGACGAGCTCGTTGCCGCCGTCGGCGGCGAACATGTCGCCGCGGCCATAGTTCGGCAGGCCGCGCAGGGTGGCCCGCTCGATGTGCGGCACGTCGAGCGACCAGCCCACGCCCACCACCGAACTGCCGGCCCCCGAGCTGTAGGCCAGCCGCAGGTTCGGGGTCACGCCGGCGAAGCCCCGCGGCACCTCGATGGGCACCCCGTAGGCCATCACGCCCATATTGGGGTTGAGCGAGACGTTCTCGCCGATGCCCTCCAGAGAGCCCGGGCCCTCGGGCAGGCTCACCCGGTCGTCGGAGACCCCGGTCTGGGCCAGGGCGCCGCCGGCGGTCAGGCAGGCTGCGGCCAGCGCTGCGGTACGAATGAAGTGTGGCATGGAGACCTCGAATTGCGTGGGTTCGCGTTCGAGGTGAACCTATGAAAACGGCGGGGTGGGTCGGTACTTAAAGGCCCTTAAGACGGCCTTCGAAGAGGGGCAGGGCGGGCGGCCGAAAGCCTTACTGCGCCTCGAACTCGACGCCCGCGCCGAAGTGCCCGAGGCTGTTGATCACGACGGTGACCTCGTCGGCGGAGGGCGGCTCGACCGGGTCGTCGATCTGCCAGCCGTCGGGGCCGACGCGCCAGACCTTGACGTTGAAGCGGGCGACCCCGACCTGCTCGGCCGCCGCGGGTTCGAAGGGCAGCGTCAGCTCGGCGGGCGCCGCCAGCGGGACGACCCCCGGGCCGAACTCGACCTCCGGGCCGACCATCTCACCGGTCTCGGGCAGCGGCGGCGAGCTCTCCGGCGGGGCCATCCACAGCTCGAACGTCTCGCTCACCGCGTCGGGCGGCACGTCGAGCCGCACGCCCGCGAGTGGCCCTTCGCCGAGGAAGGTGCCGCCCGCCGGACTCAGGGTGAAGCGGGTGGCGTCGGGCGGCACGTCGTCCTCGACGTCGTCGCCGCAGCCCGCGAGCGCGCTGGCGCTCGTGAACAGCAGCATCAGCAGGGCGCGTCGCAGCAGGGGGGTTCGCAGAACGGGACTTCGCAGCATGAGACCTCGCAACACGGTATTTCGCATGAGGGCACCTCCGGGCCCGACCCTCTCAGCGTCGACCGGGCGATTGCCAGCCGATAAAGCCTATAGCTCTCATAGAGCCCGTTTTTGATGCACGCTGCGGTGACGGGCGGGTCGCGGGACCGTCTCAGGCGGCGCTCGGTTCGGCCACGTCGATGGCAAGCGTCGGGTCGAGCATATAGCCCGCCGGCCGCTTGAGCAGCACGTCGCCCAGGCCCTCTTTGCGCAGCGTCGCGACAGCGACGTAGACCCGGTTGGCGCCCGACGCGTGGCTCATGCGCTCGCCGGGCCAGCCGGCTTCGAGCAGCCCGTGCAGGTCGATGCCCGCGCCCGGGCTGCGCAGCCGCAGCTCGACCAGCGCGGTGAGCAGCCGGTGCAGCACGAAGCGTCGGCCCAGGTCGACCCGGCCGCTGCCCGGGGCGTCGAACCACTGCCCGTCGGACGCGACGCGCAGCCGCGATGGCGGCGTCGGGGCCTCGTGCTCGCCCAGCGCCGCGCGCAGCAGCTTGCGGGCCATCTGCTGGTCCTCGCCCTCGTCGCCGCCCGTGGTCAGGCAGGCCTCCGCCGCCGCTCGATCGCCGCGCGCGAGGTGCAGGTGCCCTCTCTGGATCGCCGGCACCGCGCGGGCGGCCGGCTCGTCGAGCACCGCCAGGACCGCCTCGGCCTCGGCCAGCGCCTCAGTGGCGCCGTCGATGTCGCCCCGCGCCGCCAACGCCGCCGCGCGGTGAGCGGCGAAGACCCCGCCATGTCGCCGGTCGCCCCGCTCGGCCAGCACCCGCTCGGCGGCGGCGTAGTCGTCGCAAGCGGCCTCCAGGTCGCCGGCCACGTGCCGACTCAGCCCCAGATAGCCCCGGAAGACCGCGGCGAGCCGGTGATCGCCCGCCGCGGTGAGCGCCTCGACCGCTTCCTGTCGCCGGGCGATGGCTTGCTGCGCCTCGCCCTCCGCCAGCAGGACGCCGCCCAGGTTGCCGGTGATCGCCGCGGCGATGCGTCGGTCGCCGAGGGCGGCCAGGGTGCGGCGGGCGTCCTCGTAGCACGCCTCCGCCTCGCCCAGTCGGCCCGATTCCAGGTGCAGGTCGCCCAGGTTGCTGGTGAAGATGGCGCCCGAGCGTCGATCGCCCGCCGCGGCGAGGGTATCGAGGGCCTGCTCGTAGGCGTCGCGGGCCTCGTCGGCGAAGCCGCGCGCGTGGCGGGTGATCGCGATGCTGCCTTGGGCCCGCCCCACGCCCCGCGCGTCGTCGATGGCCTCGAAGCCGGCCAGCGCCGCGCGGTGATGCTCGGCGGCGCGCTCCAGATCGCCCAGCTCGTGGGCCACGATGCCCAGCTCGGCGTGCGCCGTGGCGACGAGCCCCGGATCGTCGGCGACGCGGGACGCCGCTTCGAGATCGGCCTCCGCGGCGCGCAGCCGGCCGCGGTGCCGGGCCAGCTCGCCGCGCAGGCAGCGGGCCCAGCCGACGGCCAGCGCCGAGGCGCTCGCGCAGGCCCGGTCGAGCAGCGGGCGATAGGCCGGGTCGATGGCGCCGGTGTAGAGCAGCGGGCGCAGCGCGCGCAGGCCGTCGGCCGCCTCGTCGGGCGCGTCGGCCTCGAGGGCGTCGCGGATGGCGGTGACGATGTTGGCCTGGGCGTCGAGCAGCCAGGCGCACGCCGCTTCGCCGTCCGCGCCGTGGGCCTCGGCGGCCCGTCGGCGCCCCTCGGCGACGTACCACGCCCGATGGCGCGCCGCGGCCTCCCGCATCACCGCCGGCTCGCCCTCTGCGCGGGCGAAGTCGCGCACGATGCCGAACAGCGCGAACCGCTCGGGGCCCACCCGGCGCACGAGGCTCTGATCGAGCAGCGCCGCGAGGCCATCCAGCCCGTCGTCGCCGAGCACGGCCAGCGCCGCGTCGAGGTCGAACGGTCCACGAAAGACGGCGCAGCGGGTCAGATCGACGCGCGCGTCGGCGGTCAGCAGCCGCCACGACCACGCGAACGAGGCGGCGAGGTCGGCCTGCCGCGCCGGGCGGTCGCGCCACGCGCCCCGTCCCAGACCGACCTGGCCGGCGTCGAGCCGCTCGAGCAGGGCCGTCGGCGCCAGGAAGCGGGTGCGCGCCGCGGCGAGCTCGATCGCCAGCGGCACCCGATCGAGGCGGTCGAGCAGCGCATCGACCGCCGCGTCGTCGGCGGGGGCGCGCCCCGAGGCGCGGGCGGCGAAGAGCGCGCGCGCGTCGGCGCTGCTCATCGGCCCGATCTCGAGGATCGCCTCCATCGAGACCGCCAGCGGCGCGCGGCTGGTGGCCAGTATGGTCAGCTCGGGCGCCGCGGACAGCCAGCGCACGAGCCAGCCGGCGAGCGGCAGCACCTGCTCGAGGTTGTCGCAGACGAGCAGGTTCGGGCCGCGGGCGCGCAACGCCTCGCCGACGAGCTGCCCGCGTTCGGCCACCGACTCGGCGGTCGGATCCTCCACGCCCAACGCCCGGGTGATGGCGGCCAGGGCGCCGACGACGTCCTCCGCCGCGCCCAGATCGACGAAGAGGCCCGGCGGCTCGGCGCCGTGCGCCGCGTCGAGGGCGAGGCGGGTCTTGCCGACACCGCCGGGCCCCACGAGGGTCACCAGACGCCGTCGGGCGAGCAGTTCGGCGAGGGCAGCGCGCTCGGTGGCGCGCCCGATGAGGGGCTCGGCGGGTGGATTCAACGGCGGCTCGGTCCGGCTGTGGCCGGCGGAGTATAGCGCGCCTCGGGCGCCCGCGCTGCCCGGACGGGTCACCCGCATCGGCCGGGCGCCAGCCACCGGACCCACTCTGCTGCCAGACCCTGTCAGGAGGGGTGTGTTGTGATGCGGACGGACCCTGCCGAGGAGCTGCAGATGTCGATTCATCCTCCCGCCGGCGCGCTGGCCGCCACCATCGAAGACCTCGGCCTGCGGCTGCGCGGCCGGCAGGTCATCGACGTCGAGCCGCCCATCGAGCCGGGGCACGCGGCGGTGATCGTGCACGTCGATCCGGCCTGGCCCGACGACGTGCGGGCGATCATCGTGCCGCCGGCCTATATCGAGTGCGCCGGAAGGGCGTTGACCGCGCTCGGCCTCTCGCCAGCGCCCGAGCGCCGATGAGACTGCATCGGACAGCAGCGCATGCCATGGGATCCCATCATGGGTGATGGGAGGCAATCACTCTCGCACCGAGCGGGGGGCGGCGCCCGCGACGGCCGCGCGAGGGCGGGGCGCTGATCGCGGGGCGGACGCTCAGAGCACCTCGAGCAGCTCGACCTCGAACGTCAGCAGCGCGCCGCCGGGGATGAGCCCGGGATAGCCCCGATCGCCATAGGCCAGGTCCGACTTGATGTAGAGGACCCACTTCGAGCCCTCCTGCATCATCTGCAGGGCCTCGGTCCAGCCAGCGATCACGCCGTTGACCGGAAACTGGGCCGGCTGGCCGCGGCGATGGCTCGAGTCGAACTCGGTGCCGTCGAGCAGCTTGCCGGCGTAGTGCACCCGCACGGTCTCGTGGGCCTTGGGGCTGCGGCCCTTGCCCGCGGTCAGCACCCGGTACTGCAGCCCGCTGGCGGTGGTCGTGACGCCGTCCTTCTTGCCGTTCTCGGCGAGGAACGCCGCGCCGGCCTGCTTGTGATCGCTCATCTGAATCCTCCGTCTGAGTGCGCGCCATGCTGGAGCCCGCGACCTGCGGCGTCAACCCGCATTGACCGTTGCGCCGCGATCGGCCGCGGGCCAGGATGCCGGCCCATGAGACCGCGCCACATCATCGTCGCCGCGCTGCTCGCCGCGCGCCCGTCCCAGGCCGAGCCGGAGCCGCCGCCGCCGGGGCCACTGCCGGCGGGTGTCATCACGGCCGTCGCCGAGCGAGACGGTCTGATCGCCGCCGGCGATCCCGAGCTGCATCGACTCGGCGCCCGCTGGTTGACCGATCAGCGCAGCGCCGAGCTCGACGGGCAGCCGCCGCGCGAGGTGATCATCGAGGTCACCGAGTACACCGGGGAGGGGACCTGGCAGACCGAATACCGCGCGTATCGCGTGGGCGACGGGCTGCCGACACCTTTCGCGCCGCCGGTGATCACCGGCGGCTATCGCGACCCGGGCTATCTGATCACCCGTGACCTCGACGGCGACGGCCGGGAGGCCCTGGTGGTGGTCGGGGACACCGCCGGCGACTCGCCGAGCGCGCTCGATGTCTGGCGTTTCGAGGGCGGCCGCTGGCAGCAGGCCGTCTGGGGCCCGGATGTCGGCCTGGATTATGTGATCGTCGACGGCCCCGGCGATTGGGGCGCGCTGAGCCCGCCCGGAGCGCCGATCGTCGCGCTGCGCCCGCAGGCCGGCCGGACGCTGCCCGAGCCGTGGGTCACGATCGATGGTGTGTATCGCCCGTGGCCCGTCGAGCCGACGCCCTGGCTGGTCCCCGTGCTCGCGCAGGGGGCCGCCGAGCCGGCGCCGCGCCCCCACCTCGTGCTGCCGGGGCTCGCCGTGGCGATCCGCGAGGCCGGGCTCGACCCGGGAGCGGCGGTCCTGCGTGACCTGCGCCGACAGCACGCGCAGCTCGACGACACTGGGGACCACGCCGCCCTGCTCGACGCCATGAGCTGGACCGGCAACGTGGCCGCCGCGCCGCACCTGCGCCGCTTCCTGAATCCGCCGACGGCGCCCGGGCTGCAGGCGGCCGCCGCCGAAGGGCTCGTCCGGGTGGGCACCGACGACGACCGCGCGGCCCTGCTCGAACGCCTGGGCCGGGATGTCTCGACCGCGGTCGGGGAGGCGGTGGTGCGCGGCTTCGCCGAGCGGGGTGATCCGCGGGCGCGGGCGCGGCTCGCCGCCCGGCTGCTGGACGGCGACGCGCCCGAAGTTGCTCGCGCCGGCATTGTGCGCCTGCTGCGCGCCGATACCGCCGCGGTGCCCGACCTGCTGCGCGCGCTCGACGCGCCCGATACACCGCGGCGCGCCATCGTCGGCGCGCTCTGGCATCTGGCTCTGCTCGATGCCGATCACCCGGTCTGGCGTCTGGCGTCGGTGGGCCAGGGCGCCCGGGCGCTGCTGACGGATACCGACGCCGAAGTGGCCCGGGACGCGATCCTGCTGGTGCGGGTCGCCGACGGGCAGGCGGCGAAGACCCTGCAGGGGGCGGCCCGGGACGCTGGTCCGGCGGCGCTGGATGCGCTCATGCGCGCGCTGGCCGATCTCGACGCCGCCCAGCCCGTCGGCGCGCGGTTGGCCAAGTCGGCCGCCGCCGCGCTCGGCGCGGGGGAAACGGGGGACGCGGCCGATCCGGCGCTGCGGGCCATCCGCCAGCGCCAGATCGCGGGCTTCGGCGACGACGCTGACCGCGCGATCGGCCTCGCCGCGCTCGATCCGTCGGCGCCCGACGCGTCGGCGTTGCTCGACGCCTATGCCCGGGGCCTCGCCGAGCGTCCGCCGCGAGAGGCCGACGCCATCGATCGGATCTCATTGGCGCTGCTGCGCTTCACCGACCGCGAGATGCCCGATCGGGTGCGCCAGTCGGCGGCGCGGGCGCTGGGCCCGGTGGATCATCCGCGGGTGCGGGCGGGCCTCGGCCTCGCCCTGCGGCTCGATCCCGTCTTCTACGTGCGGGCCGAGGCCGCCGAGTCGCTCTGGCGCCGGCACCCCGACAGCGAAGCCCTCTTGATCGTGCAGCTCGCGTCCGAACGCGAAGAGCTGGTCCGCGGCGCCATCATCGAGGCGCTGGGTAAGCAGGGGTCTCCGCGGGCCCGCGCGGCGCTGATCGATCGGCTCGATCACCCGCGGGATGGCTGGGCCGCGGCCCACGCGCTGGCGCGGGTCCCCGACGCGGCGGGTCTCGAGGTCGGCGCGGTGCTCGCCCGACGCGCCGCCGAAGCCGCGGGCCGCGGCGACTGTGAGCGGGCCCGCACGCTGATCGGCGCGATGGCCCGGGGCGGGCTGGTCGAGGCGCAGGCGGCGTTGAACGCGGCCATCGCGGCGTGCCCGGGCGAGCGCGCAGCGCTCATCACATCGACCATCGACGCATGGCATCGCGATGGCTCGACCGACAGCCGAAGGCGGGTCATCGGGTTCGCCGACGCCGAGAGCCGGTCGATCGCCCGCGCGGCGTGGCACGCGCTGAGCCATTGGTCAGCGCCGGCCGGGCGATAGCCGGATCCCCCGAGCGCTCAGCCGCCGAGGCGCTCGGCGGCCAGCTCTTCGAGGCGCTGCAGGATGGCGTCCCGCGCGACCCGGAAGTGCACCATGCGCTCCTCGTAGGTCAGGTCGGCGTGCTTGCGGTCGGGGTCGGGCATCGGCCAGTGCAGCCGCTCGGCCTTGCCCAGGAAGAGCGGGCAGACCTCTTCGGCGCACAGCGTGATCACCAGATCGACCGGCTCGGGGTCGACATCGTCCACCGACTCCGAGCGCTGCCCGGTGATGTCGATGCCGACCTCTTTCATCGCCTCGATGGCGTAGGGGTTGACCCGGCTGGGCTTCGAGCCGGCGGATTGCACCGTGACCCGATCGCCGAAGAGGTGGCGGGCGAGGCCTTCGGCCATCTGCGAGCGCGCCGAGTTGGCGACGCAGAGGAACAAGACATGAGCGAATGGCTGCATCGGCTGCATCTGACTCCCCTCGTCGCTGTCGCTGGCAACATGCCGTCCGGGGGGAGCCGATGCAATAGGGGCTGCCCTCAACCCGATCTGGTTAGCCCATAAGGGGTTTCCGCCGGCTCAGCGCAGCCGATCAAAGGCGTAGCGGTCGCCCTCGCCCGGCGGCACGCAGGTGAAGGTGATCCGATCGATCCAGATCGCGTGCTCGAAGCGCACCAGCCCGCCGTCGTCGACCTGCAGCTGCCCGCCGCCGACGTACAGCGCGCCGCGCATCCGGCGGTGCGGCCGGGCGTGGGCGACGAGGTCGCATGCGCCGCGCTCGGCTTCCCCGCGCATCAGCCACAGCCGGGGCAGGGCGAAGAGGCGGTTGCGCCAGTCGACGGTGATCTGGTGCCCGACGATGGGCGCCAGGTTGCTGGGGAACCCGTGCACGAACGCGGCGAGCGCCGCCCGGTCGACGAGGCCGCCGAGGTCGAGCCCCAGCCCGGGGTTGCCCGGGTCGTCATCGCCGAGGAAGCCGGGCTCGCGCGGAGCGAACTGCCGCGCCGAGAAGAAGCGATAGAGCGTATCGACCGCGCCGTCGTGGGCGAAGCCGAAGCCGCGGATCTGCGGTCCGGTGTGCTGACCGAAGTCGGGCTGCAGCGGCAGCGAGGCGTCGGTCGCCGGCACCCCGAACATGCCCACCTTCTGGTAGGCATTGCGCAGGTGCGGGATCTTCATGATCTGGGAGATGCCGTCGAACGACGAGCGGCCATCGCTGCCGAAGAAGCCCGGCCGCTCGACATCGAACTCGGCGTTGCCCGCCGGGTCGAGCGTATGGCAGCCGTTGCAGTTGCTCACCCCGTCGGTGATCTCGCCGAAGTAGATCGCCCGCCCGCGGGCCTGCATCGGGGTGTCCCGATCGTCGAGCCGGCGGATGGGATTGGGCGGATAGGTCAGCGCCAGCGCAAAGTCGGTCAGCGCCTGCATGTCGTCGGGATCGATCGGGCTCTCGCGGCCGAGCAGCGTCACGAAGGCCGGCATGAAGCTCTCGAACGCGGCCCGCTCGTCGTAGGCGCCGCCGTCGGGCTGAACGCTCGCGGCCGACGCCCCGCCCGTGCGATCGCCGCGCCAGTGCATCGGGCCGTGGTTGTCCATGCCGCGCAGGCTCTGGGTCGACATCGGGCCCTTGAGCGCCTGGAAGTGCACGGTGAACTCGATCGGCGGCTGAGTGATCAGCGGCACCAGCGGGTTGGGGTTGAGCACCGTCGTCTGATCGGGATCGCCCAGATCCCAGGCGAGGTGGTCGGTATCGCCGAAGACGTGGCAGCCGGCGCAGCTCGCCTCGCCGTTGGCCGAGGTGGCCCGGGCGTCGTAGAGCAGCGGTCGGCCGGCGCGGATGGCCTCCGGCTCGGGGTTGGCCAGCAGGTGCTTGTTGATCTCGACGCCGGCGGCGAGGTCGATGACCGAGACGCCGTTGTCGAAGCGGGTCGTCACGTAGGCCCGGCCGTTGTCTTCGTCGAGCACGATGCCCGAGGGGCCGCCGCCGCTGACGGCGATCTGGCGCGCGGGCCCGTGGCGGTCGGCGCGCAGATCGGCCATGTCGAAGAGGCCCAGCGCGCTCGAGCCGAAGCCGGCGACGTACAGCGTGCGGCCGTCGTCGCTGATGACCGGGGCCATCGGCGTCGCGATGCTGGCGTCGCGATCGGCGGGGGTCGGGGCGTCGAGGCCGGCGAGGTGCGGGTTGAGCCAGCGGGTGCGCACCCGATCGTCGCCGTCGAGCAGGCTGATCCGGGCCCGGTGCAGGTCGCCGCGCACGGTCGTGGCGCGCTCGCCGAAGCCTTCGAAGCGGGTCCGGTTGCGGCCGTCCGTATTGGCCACCACGACCTCACCGGTCTCCGGATGCACCGCCATGCCGAAGAGCACCGTGCCCACGCCGGCCCAGGCGCGGCCGGCGAGGGCGGCGGGCGGATCGGCGGCGGCGTCGATGGCGAAGACGTCGAGGTCGGGCAGGTCGAACTTCACCAGATCGTCCCAGATGCGCCCGTCTTCGCTGCGCCAGTGCTCCCCGTCGTGGCCGACGATCAGGCCCGTGGGCAGCTGCCGGACACCGGCGGCGTCTTCGAGCGGCTCCGGGCGCCCGCCGGCGGCCTCGACCGCGCGGTCGAAGACGGTGGTGGTGCCGTTGCCGGTGCGGAAGCCCGCCGCGTAGACCGTGCGCCCGTCGGGGCTGACCGCCAGCGCGCGCGGGGTGTCGGCGAAGAGGGTGATGATGGTCTCGGGGCGCCCGCCCAGGCTGCGCCGATCGACCGCGGTCGGAAAGACCCAGACGTCGGCCCGGCCGATGCCGCCGGTGCCCAGCTGCGGGTCGGGGCCCGCCTGGCCGCGATGGGCCGTGGTGATGAACGCCCGATCGGCGGTGATGACGATGTCCCGCGGCTCATCGCCGACGTGCAGCGTGCGCCGGACCACGCCCGGCGGACGGCGGGGGTCGCGCTCGGCGCGGCCGTCGAGCGCGATGATGCTGACGCTGTCGGAGACGTGGTTGACCGCCCAGATCTCGTCGGGGCCGTTCCAGGCGACGGCCACCGGCTCGACGCCCACCGGCACGCTGCCCACGGGGTGCAGGCCGTCGGCGGCGACGCGGAAGATCTCGACGGTGCCTTCGGGGGTATTGGCGACGGCCAGCCGGTGGCCGCCGGGGGCCGCGGCGATGGGCCGCACGGGGTCCGACTCGAAGAGGGTATAGCCGCTCGCGTCGGCCGCGACGAGCAGGCCGAACGCGATCAGGATGATCGGCAGGTGGGGGCGTGGTGCATCCATGGGGTCCTCCGGCGTTACGGCGGCACACGTACATAGAGTGTCGTAGGCCAGCGGCGCGGGTCTCTTTCCCGAAAGTTTCAAAAACGACGCCCGAGCGGATCGATGTCACCGCGAGGCCGCGGCGTCTGCGCGATGCACGCCCGGGGATGGCACCGATCGGTGACATTGGGCGGTCCGGGCGCTCGGGTTGTCGCCGCCGTTACCCGTGGGTGACGGCTTCGCCGCTCGGGCCGACGGGCAGCGGGGCGATCGCGTGCGCCCAGCGGGCGATGACGCGCACGCCCTGGGCGCGCAGCGCGGCCTCGGCGGCGGCGATGGCCTCGGCGTCGTCGATCCAGCGGGCGGCGTGCAGATCGAAGAGCGGCGCGATGCGCGGCGGCGGCGCGCCGGTGGGGAAGCGTCGGCGAGCGGCCATCAGGCGGCGGCGGGCCCCGGCTCGATCGCCCTCGGCGGCCATCAGACCGGCGGCCAGCGCCTCGGCCCAGGCGGCGCCGGCGCCCCAGGTGCCGTCGCGCAGGACCCCGATGCTCTGCTGAACCTGCTGCTCGGCTTCGGGCAGCCGGCCGAGGGCGAAGAGGCCCGAGAGCCCCTGCTCGAGGTGGGTGAAGTCGCGCAGGAAGTTGAAGCGGCCCCCGCTCAACGCGCCGATGCGGGGCCACGCCGCGCGGATGATCTCCACCGCCGCCCGGGCGTCGCCCCGATAGCGGGCGATGCGGGCCCGCTTGATGATCGCCAGCACCGAGAGCGCGCTGGCCTCGACCTCGTCCCAGCGCTCGATGAAGTCGTCGACCGCGCCGTCGGCCGCGTCCGGGTCGTCATGGGCCAGATGCACCGTGACCCCGCCCAGCAGCGCGATGAGGCCCTCCTCGACCCGCGCCCCCCGCTGGCGGGCGTCGCTCAGCATTGCCGGCAGCCGCTCGGCGAGCGCGTCGTAGCGCCCGGCGAGGCCGGTGGAGAAGCAGTACAGCGCCCGATGCAGCAGCGGCTCCCAGCCGGTGAGCGCCGGGCTCTGCGAGAGCTCGGCGTCGAGCCGGGCGCCCGCCTCGACGGCTTCGGTCCAGCGGCCCTGGCGGACGGCGACGGCGATGTCGATGGTCGCCAGCGGGATGCGCGCCTCGGGGCCGCCGTCGGCCAGATCGTCGGCGGCGGCCATCAGCCGCTCGGCGATGGCGCGGCTGCCGGGCAGGCGGGAGAGCTCGACGAACATCCGGGCGAAGGCGAAACCCAGCGCCGCCCGTCGCCGATCGCCGGCCCGCGGCCCCAGGCGGCTGGCGCGGCCCAGGGTCCAGGCGATCTCCAGCGGGCTCATGGCGTACCAGCCGGCGAGCTCCGCCATGCACAGGTCGAAGTGCTCGGCCGCCTTCGGATCGACCGCGCCCGCCGGCTCGAGCCGGGCGAAGCGGCCGCGCACGAAGGCGGTCAGCGCGCTGCGGACCACCGATCCCACCATGGCCGGCCGCCGGCTCCGGCGGCGCAGGCCGGCCCGCTTCATCAGCGCCGCGAGCAGGGCCCGCGCCCGGCCGACGCGCCCGCTGATGAGCCACTGCTCGGCGGCGGTGCGCTCGGCGAGGCGGCGCTCGGTCGGCGGCGCCGCGCGGCCCGACTCGAGCCAGGCGTCGGCCGCCTCGTCGGCCCGCCCGCCGAGCTGCAGCGCGCCGGCGAGCGCCCGCTGTATCCGCGCGTCGGCCGGGCCGAGGCGCAGCGCCTCGCGGAAGAAGAAGGCCCCCTGCTCGAAGGCGTTGCGGGCCATGGCCGCCTCGCCGCCCTGCACCGCGCGGCCCGCGGCGCGCAGCGGCTCGCCAGCGCCCTCCCAATGGCGCACGAGGCGTTCGAAGTCGGCGGCGTCGTCCGGCGCGTCCGGATCGCGGCCGGCCTCGATCTGCTCGGCCAGCGCCCGGTGGTGCACCCGGCAGCTCGTCGTATCGAGCCCGTCGGCCACCGCCCGGGTGATCGCGTCGTGCCACGGCTCGATCGGGCTGCGCGGCGCGAGGCCACCCCGGGCGAGCGAGGCGGCGCGCAGGGTCGCCAGCGCGCGGTGTCCGTCGGCTTCGAGGCCGGCGGCGGCGAGGATCGTGCGCGGCGGCAGCGGCCGCCCGGCGAGCGCGATGATCTCGAGCGCGGCCCGCGCCGCCTGCGGCAGATCGGCGACCCGCGCGCGGATGGCCTCGTCGAGCGAGAGCTGAGCCTCGGGCACGTCGAGGCGCATGCGGGCCCGGGTGGCCAGCTCGGCGATGAGAAACGGGTGCCCCTGCGACTCGGTGACGACCCGCTCGACCCGCTCGTCGCTGGCGTCGGGGCCCAGCAGGCGCTGGGCGAGCTGGCGGCTCTCGGCGGCGGGCAGGGGACCCACCGGCACGCAGCACTCGGCCCACGGGGTGCCGCTGGCCTCGGCCGCCGACTGCAGGGCGTCGATGAGCGGGCTGCCGTCGGTGCGGCGGGCGCAGCTGATGATGTGCACCGGCGGCGCGCCCGGCGGGGCGAGCAGCGCCGAGAGCAGGGCCGCGGCGTCGAGGCCGCCGTTCTGCACGTCGTCGAGAAACAGCACCACCGGCCGATGCCGGGTGATGCGCAGCAGCATCTCGCGCAGCGCGGCCAGGGCGCGCTGGCGCAGCGCCCGCGGGTCGGCCTCCTCGGGGGCGTCGAGGCCGGCGAGCGCGTGCACCCGGGTCAAGGCCGGGAACTGGCGCACGAGCGCGGCGGCGTGCACCGGGACCAGCCCCTGGGTCTCGTCGGGCCAGCGGGTCAGCCGCCGGGCCAGATCGTCGACCAGCGAGTCGAACGGGCCGAAGGGCACGTCCTCCCGGCGGTGGCTGCGGCCGCGCAGCACCAGCGCGCCGGTGCCGTCGCCGACCCCCGTCTCGTGCTCACCCAGCCAGGCCTCGACGGCGAAGCTCTTGCCGACCCCCGACGGGCCCCACAGGTGGGTCAGGCTGGGCTGGCCGGCGGCGCAGCGGGCCCGGGCGCGGTCGAGCGCGCCGAAGATCGCCCGCCGCCCCACGAGATCGGCGGGCGCGCGGCGGGCGGCGGGCGGCGCGCCGAGCTGCAGCAGGATGTCGTCGGCGCCGGGTCGCGCGTCGGGCTCGGTCTGCAGCAGCGCGCGGGTCAGCGCCACGAGCGTCGCCGGCCGGCCGGTGGCGTCGAGCGGCGGCGGTCGATCGTCGAGGCGGATCGGCGGCCGCCCGGTGAGCGCGTGGTAGAGCAGCGCGCCCACCGAGTACCAGTCGTCGCTCTCGCCGGGCGGCATGCCGCGGGCCTGCTGCGGCGACATATAGCCCCGGGTGCCCACCACGAAGCCGCCGCTGTGCCCCTCGCCGGCGGTGCCGTCGGGGCGCACGGCCAGCCCGAAGTCGAGCAGCACCACCCGCCCGTCGCCGTCGACCCGCACATTGTCCGGCTTGATGTCGCGGTGCACCAACCCGCGGGCGTGCAGCGCCGAGACGCCCCGGGTCAGCTGGATGAGCGCCGAGCGCAGCCGCTGCTCGACCGCGGGCGGCGGCGGCGGCCGGACGGGCCACGGGCCGCCCTGGCCGGGGCCGGGCTCGAAGGTCGTGCGCAGGGCGGGGTCGGTCTCGGCGAGCAGCTCGCTGGGGGACGCGGTCGGCGTCCCGGCGTGGCCGTCGTCGCCCCAGAGCCAGGCCAGCAGCGGCGGGCCGTCGACGAGCTCCATCGTGAAGAACCACTGCTCGTCGGCCGGGTCGCCGAAGAGCTGGTACAGCCGCACGAGGTTGGGGTGGTCGATGTCGGCCAGCGCCCGGAACTCGTTCTTGAACAGCGCGAGGCCGAGCGGATCGAGCCGGTGGGTGGTCTTCAGCGCGACGTGCTGCTCGAGGGCGGTGTCCCAGGCGGCGTAGACCACGCCCATGCCGCTCGAGCCGAGCGGGTGGCGGATCTCGAAGCGCGGGCCGAACGCCGAGTCGGCGTCCCCCGCGCGGTCGGGGGTCGCTTCGCGGGTCACCGGAGACCCACCGCGGTCAGCTCTCGCTCGACGGATCGGAGAGGGCCACGACCCGGGCGAGGCGCCCGATGGCCTTGTCGAGCGAGGCTTCGGCGGCTTCGATGGCGGCGGCGCCCCGGTCGGCCTCGCCGGCCAGGATCGCTTCGAGGCCGGTGGCGAGCGCCGCGAGCGAGAGCGTCTCGACCCGGCGCAGGTGCCCGGCGGCGTCGAGCATGGCCATGCTCAGGGCCTGGGCCCGGCCGCTGTCGACGACGGCTCCGGCGACCGGGCCGCTGGCGGTGCTGACGCTCTCGACGACCTCGCCGGCGGTCTCGCCGACGGTGCGGGCGTCTTCGATGTGCTCGACGGGTGACTCGGGGCGTGGGGCGGGCTTGCCCGGCTTGGCGGCGGCCATCAGGCACCCCCCGACGTGGCGAGCAGCCGCTCGACGGCGGCGGTCAGCGTCGCCTGGGCCGCGGCGTGATCCTGCTGCTGGATGAGCGCGGCGTTCTCGGCGGTCAGCCCGGCGGCGTGGGCCAGGCTGCGTTCGAGCGTGGCGAGCGGCATCTCCGGGGGGGCGAAGTCCTCGACGGCCGCGGGTCGGCTCGGGGTCGGGCTGTTGCTCACGGGCGGCTCCGTCTGGCGCGGGCGCCGACGCTGCGTCGGGCGCGATGGCCTCAGCATGTCACCGAAACGGCGGCTGCGAAAGGGGATCCCGGCCGGTCGCCGGCCGCCGCCGGCCATGGGAGTTGGGTCGCGGGCGGCGGGTGTGGTGAAATGGCCGCCGCCCGGCGCTGGACAGCTCACCGGCTCTGGGGCGTATGCCGCGGGGAGGCGTGTGGACGCACAAGGTCCGCTCGAGCGAGTGCTCGCATTGGAAGGCGCCGGCATCGACGAGGCCGCCGCCTACGCGACCGCTCTGCGCGGGCTGGCCGCGGCCCTGCGAGATGTGGAGACCCGCGTGGAGGTGGCGAATCGGATGACCGCCTGGCTGCTGCCCGCCATCGGCCTCGAGCCGGGGGCCGTGCACGGCGACGCCCGCTGGACCGAGGCCCTGTGGGACGCCGCCGCCGACGCCCTCTCCGACGCCGACGCGCTCGCCGGTTTCCTCGAAGCGGCCGCCGACCGGCTCGGCGCCCGCCGGCCGGCGCACCTCAACCTGCTGGCGATGCTGCGCACCCGCATCGGCTGGCGGGCCAAGGACAAGCTGCGCCGGCGCGATCGCTATCAGCGGCGCTTCGGCGGCGAGTATCTGCCCGAGGCCCGCCCCGGCAGCCGCGACGCCCGCGGGCAGCAGGTGGCGGCGCTGGTGGTCGAGCGGGTGCGCGAGGTCTTCGCCGACGAACCCGAGGCGACGCCGGTCATCGAGGGGCTGCTCGCCGGCGGCACGGTGTCGGAGGTCTCCCGGGGCACCGGCATGTCGCGTCAGCGCATCTATCGGCTGTTGGGTCGCATCCGCACCTGGATCGAGGGGCAGCCATGAGCGGCACCAAGACGGCCCGCGCCCTCGAGGCGCTGCGCGACGTCGGCGCGCTCGACGCCGAGCTCGAGGCCCACGTCTCCGCCAGCGCGGAGGGCGCGCAGGCGGTGGTCGCCGCGCAGCTCGTCGACCGCGGCATCCTCGATCCGCCGGCGGATGACGACGCGGTGCTGGCGGCGCTGGGTCTGGGGCCGATGCCGGCGGATGTCGCGCCGCTCGATCGTGACTTCCTCGGCATGTTGGTGCACAGCCCGGTCGGCGATCCCGTGCCCCGGCCGCAGCCCGCCGAGGTCGAATCCCCGGCGGATGCTGCGCCGGCGGACGCTGCGCCCGCTGCGCCGATGGACGCTGCGCCCGCTGAACCGCCCGTAGAGCTGCCCGCAGAACCGCTGCCCTTCGGCGCGCGCCCGAGCGCGCTGTCGCGGCCGATGGCGATGATCCCGCCCGACGAGATGGTCGATCCGCCGCTGGTGGCCGCGCCGCTGGCGCCGGTGGCGGTGCCGACGCGCCGCAGCTGGGCGGGCTGGATCGCCGGCGCGGGGGTCGTGGCGGCGGCGCTGCTCGCCTTCGTGGTGATGCGCCCGCTGCTGTTCAGCGACGATGGCGTCATCGGCGACGCGCCCGTGGCGGCGTCCGACAGCCCGGCGAAGCGCTCGGTCGGTGGACCGGCGGAGGCCGAGAAGGCCGCCGCGGAGCAGGGTGCCCTGGAGAAAGCGGCGATCGAGAAGCTGGCGGCGGAGAAGGCGGCCGAGCGACTGGCTGCCGAGGCGGCGGCCAAGGCG
The DNA here is from genome assembly GCA_030427205.1 of bacterium. Taxonomy (GTDB): domain Bacteria; phylum Myxococcota_A; class Bradymonadia; order UBA7976; family UBA1532; genus JACKDM01. Next base: position 100,497 of record JAUHXC010000031.1, read on the forward strand.
GCCGAAGAGGGCGCCGGCGGCGACAATGGGGCAGGGGAGGACGGCGTCGGGGGCGACGACGGGGCCGGGGAGAAGGTGGCCGCGGCCAAGCCCAAGGCGTCCCGCAGGGCCCGCCGGTCGAGCGCGAAGCCCGCGGCGGCCCGACCCGCGGCGCCGAAGCCCGCCGCCCGCGCGCCCGCGGCGCGCAAGCCCGCGGCCAAGAAGGAGTCGACCAGCGAGGTGGACGACCTGCTCGGCGCGCTCGACGGATCGGGCGGCGGCTCCAAGAGCCGGGCGGCGTCGCCGGCGGCGGCGAGCCCCGCGCCGAGCGGCGGTGATCCGCTGCTGCCCGAGAAGCTGACCCGGCGGCAGATCCTGACCGTCGTCAAGCGCAACGCGCGCACGATCACCGCCTGCAAGGGCGACAGCGGCGCGAGCGGCACCGTGCCCGTCGAGCTGGTCATCGGCCGCGCGGGGCGGGTCACCTCGGCCAAGGTCAAGAGCGGCCCGCAGAAGGGCACCGAGGTGGGCGCGTGCATCGAACGCAAGGTCCGGGCCTTCCGTTTTCCGGCGTTCGCCGGTGATCCCATGCGCATCGTGATGCCCTTCGCCCTGTGAGCGCCGAGGCCTCGCCGCGCGTCGTCGCGATCGTCCCCGCCCGACTGGCTTCGACCCGGCTGCCCAACAAGGTGCTGCGGCCGATCGGCGGTCGGCCGATGATCGAGTGGGTCTTCGCCGCGGCGCGCGCGACCCCCGGTATCGACGCGGTCTACGTGGCGACGGCCTCGCCCGAGGTGGCCCGCGCCTGCGCCGACTTCGGCGCCGATGTCATCGAGACCGGGGCCGGGCATCCGAGCGGCACCGATCGGGTGGCTTTCGCCGCCCGCGGGCTCGACGCCGACGTGGTGCTCAACGTGCAGGCCGACGAGCCGACGCTCACCCCGCAGGTCCTCGCCGCGCTGGTGGCCGCCTTCGCCGACCCCGCCGTGGGCATCGCCAGCCTGATGACCCGGATCGACGCCGACGAACTCGTCGATCCGGACGCGGTGAAGGTGGTCTGCGCGGCCAACGGCGACGCGCTGTATTTCTCGCGGGCGCCGATCCCGTTCGCGCGGGCGTCGGCCGGGCAGCTGGCCGCCGCGCGGCTGCACCTGGGCGTGTATGGCTTCCGGGCGGCGCGCTTGCAGGCGTTCGCCGCGGCCGAGCCGTCTCCGCTCGAGGCCATCGAGTCGCTGGAGCAGCTGCGCGCGCTGCACCACGGCTGGCCGATTCGTATGGTGCAGGTCGACTGGCGCGGCGTCGGCGTCGACACCGCCGCCGATCTGGCGCGGGCCCGGGCGCTGCTCAGCGGGCGCACGCCGGCGGAGTGATGCAGAGTGATAGGTGTGATGGGAGTGATGGGAGTGATGGTGTGATTGGCGTGATCGCATGAGTCATTATGGGATGGGATACATGCCATGAGCCTGCCCGATGCCATCACTCTCGGTGAAGACATCGTCCTGGCCAATGACCGGCCGCTGGTGCTCATCGCCGGGCTCAACGTGCTCGAATCGCTCGACCTCGCGCGGCGGGTGGCCGGCACGCTGGGCGAGGCCGCGGCGCGCCACGGGCTGCCCTGGGTGTTCAAGGCGTCGTTCGACAAGGCCAACCGCAGCAGCGTCGACAGCTTCCGCGGACCCGGGCTCGAGCGCGGGCTCGAGTGGCTGGCGCGCATCAAGGCCGAGTTCGACGTGCCCATCGTCACCGACATCCACCTGCCCGAGCAGGCCGCGCCGGTCGCCCGGGTGGCCGAGCTGCTGCAGATCCCGGCGTTTCTGGTGCGGCAGACCGATCTGCTCGCCGCCGCCGCCGCCACCGGCCGCCCGCTGCACCTCAAGAAGATGCAGCTGATGGCGCCCGAAGACATGGGCCCGGCGGTGGCCAAATGCGCCGCGCTCGGCGCCTCGGCGGTGGCGATCTGCGAGCGCGGCACGCTCTTCGGCTATGGGCGCCTCGTCGTCGACATGCTCGGCTTCAGCGCCATGAAGGCCCTCGACGTGCCGCTGACCTTCGACGTGACCCACAGCCTGCAGCTGCCCGGGGCGCTGGGCCACGCCACCGGCGGACGCGGCGCGCTGACCGAGCCCCTGGCGCTGGCCGGGGTCTCCCAAGGTATCGCCGGTCTCTTCCTCGAGGTGCACCCCGATCCGGCGCGGGCAAAGTGCGACGGGCCGTGCGCGCTGCCCCTCGACCGGCTCGATGGGCTGCTGGCCCGGATCGCGGCGCTCGACGCGCTGATCAAGGGGCGCTGACCGATGGACGCGGCGGGCATCGCATTGGCGGCCGGCGGGCGGTAGGCTCGGGTCATGCACGTCGATCTGGGACCCTTCCGATTGCTGCGCCCGGCGGGCCGCGGGGCCATGGCCCACGTGTGGCGGGCGGTGCACCGGGGCAGCGGCACGCCGGTGGCGGTCAAGGTCGTCACCGCCGAGATGGCCGACGCGCAGCTGTTTCGCGACCGCTTCGCCGCCGAGGTGCGGGCGGTGGCCCGCCTCGACCATCCCGGGGTGGTGCGGCTGCACGACCACGGGCAGGTGCCGACCGCGGGGCTGCCGCCGATCGAGGGCCTGCCGCCGGGCGCGCCCTACCTGGTCATGGAGTGGATCGACGGCGGCACGCTGGTCTCCCGTCGGGGCCGGCTGGCCTGGCCCGCGCTGCGGGCGACGCTGCTCGGCCTGCTCGATACCCTGGCCCACGCCCACGCCCGCGGCATCGTGCACCGCGACCTCAAGCCGGCCAACGTGCTGTGCGCCGAGCGCGGGCCGGTGCTGACCGACTTCGGCGTGGCCTTCGCCGCCGGCGATCCCGACGCGCCGGTGGAGCCCGACGGCCGGGGCATGGTGGGCACGCCGAACTACATGGCGCCGGAGCAGATCCGCGGCGACTGGCGCTCGACGGGGCCCCATACCGACCTCTACGCCCTCGGCTGCATGGCCTACGCGCTGGTCTGCGGGCGCGCGCCGCACGGGCGGCGGCCGATTCCGAGCATCCTCGAGGCCCATCTGCGCGGCGAGTGGCCCGCGTTGCGCCCGCTGGTGGCGGTGCCGGTGGGCTTCGAGCAGTGGATCGCCCGCCTCGCCGCCCGGCGGGCCTCGGCCCGCTTCGCGCTGGCGGCGGACGCGGCGATCGCGCTGATGGCCTTGCCCGAGCACGCCGGCGTGCCGGCCATCGCGGGCGCGCTGCCCACGCCCGAAGACGACGCGACCGTCGTCGCGCCGCCGGTCTTCGTGCCGGTCGACGACGTCGCGTGGCGGTCCGGGCCCCGCCCAGGCGGTCGGCCGCCGCTGCCCGCGTCGTGGGTCGCCCCACCGCGCCCCGCGCCGCCGCCGCCGCTGGCCGGGGTGGGCCGCTCGCTGTTCACCTTGCGCCCGGCGCCGCTGGTGGCCCGTCACGCCGAGCGCGACGCGCTGTGGGGCGCGCTGCGCGGGGCCATCGAGACCCCCGAGCCGCGGGTCGTGCTGGTGCGCGGCGCGTCGGGGCTGGGCAAGACCCGGCTGGTCGAGTGGCTCGCCGAGCGGGCCTCCTCCCTGGGGGCCGCGCTGCCGATCCGGGTCAACCACGGGCGCATGCCCGGCTCCGATCTGGGGCTGTCGGCGGCGGTGCGGCGCCTGTTTCGCTGCGGCGGGCTCGACGCGGCGGCCACGCTGCGGCGCATCGAGCGCGGGCTGGCGGCGGCCGGGGCCGAGCCGGACGTCGATCTCGCCCGGTCGATCGCCGCGGCGATGGACCGCGACGGTCGCTTCGACGCCGATGGGATCCGCCTGCAGCTCGGCTCGCCCCGCGAGCGCTACGCGGCGATCGCCTCGGCGCTGTGTCGGGTCGCGGCGGTGCGCCCGCGGCTGCTGCTCGTCGACGACGGGCAATGGGGCGCCGACGCGCTGGCCTTCGTCGAGCACGTGCTCGACCTGCCCGAGCGCCCGCCGGTGCTCATGGCGGTGGTCGTGCGCGACGACGCGCTGATCGCCGGCTCGGCCGAGGCCGACGCCATCGCGCGGATCGAAGGTCGGCGCCAGGCAGCGGTGCTGCGGCTCGCCCCGCTCGACGCCGAGGCGCAGGCCCGGTTGCTCAGCGCCCGCCTGCCGCTGGCGCCGACGGTGCTCGACCGCCTCGTCGAGCGCACGGCGGGCAACCCGCTCTTCGGCGAGACCCTGGTGCGTCACTGGATCCAATGCGACGCGCTGGAGAGCACCGCCGATGGCTTCCGCCCGCGGGATGGGGCCGAGACGACGCTGCCCGACGGGCTGCGCTCGGTATGGTGGGCCCGGGTGCGGCGGGTGCTCGCCGGGCTCGAACGGGGCGCGGACGAAGTGCTCGAGCTCGCCGCGACCCTGGGCGTATCGGTCGACCCCGACGAGTGGCGGGCGGCGTGCCTCTCGGCGGGCCTGCCGCCGCCGCGCCTGCTCGCCGAGCGCCTGCTGGACGACCATCTCATGCGCGCCGAGGACGAGCGGCTGGTCTTCGCCCACGCCATGCTGCGCGAGACCTTGGTGCAGCGGGCGAAGAGCCGCGGCCGCTTCGCGGCGCACAACGCGATCTGCGCGGGTATCCTCGCGGCCCGCGGCGCGCCCGATCCCGAGCGGCGGGCTCGATTCCTGCTGGCGGCCAATCGGCCCACCGAGGCGCTGCCGCTGCTGATGATGGCCATCGACGGGCACCTCGGTCGCTCGGAGTATCTCGCCGCGCGGCGGGCGATGGTGCGGGCGATGAAGGCGCTGCGGGCCGGCGGACAGCCGCGCGGGGCGCCGCCCTGGGCCGCCCTGGCGGTGCGCTGGTCGCGCATGTGTCGCATCGTCGGACAGCCGAAGGCCGCGCTGCGCCATGCCCGGCGGGCGACGCGCAGCGCGGTGCCCCGCCTGCGGGTGCGGGGGCGGCTGGTCGAAGGCATCGCGCTGATGGGCCTCGGCGACATGGTTGGCGCCTGGCCGGTCATGCAGCAGGCCGTCGCCGACGCCCGCGGGGTCGGGGACGCCGACCTGTTGGCGCTGGCCCTGAGCCGGGCGGGCAACAGCCTGATCTGGCTCGGGCGCTTCGCCGAGGCCGACGCGCTGCTGACCGAGGCCCTGGCCATCGGCACCGACGCCTGGCCGCTGGCCGACGCGCGCCTGTCGATGGCCGAGCTGCTGCGTCGGCGTCGTCGGCCGGGACCGGCCGCCCGCCACGGGCGCAAGGCGCTGGCCATGTACCGCGCGGCGGGCTCCCGCTGGGGGCTGGCCCAGGCGTGGATGATCCTCGGTGACATCGATCGCAACCTGGACTGCACCGAGCAGGCCCGGGCGGCGTATACCGAGGCGCGTCGTCTCTGCCGGGCGGTCGGCTCGCGGGAGGGCATGCTGCTGGCCGATGTGCGCGAGGCCCTGGCGCTGCTGGGCCTCGATCGCTTCGCCGAGGCCCGCGCGATGTTCGAGGCGGTGGGCCGTGAGGCGGACGCCCGCATGGCCTCGCTGGTGGCGGCGTGCCTGCTGACGGTGCACGCCGCCGCCGGTGATTGGCCCGCCTTCGATCGGGCCTGGGCCCGGCTGGATCAGGCGGCGGACGGGCGGCTGACCGACCCCGACATCGTCGACTGCGCCCGCCGGGCGGCGGGCCTCGCTCGGGCGGCGGGGCAGGGGAGTCGGGCGGCCGACGCGCTGGCGCTCGCCGATCGTCAGGCCCGCGCCCTGGGCTGGCTCGACGCCGAGTCCGATCGGTGAGCGGCCTGACCCTGGGGCCGTTCGAGTTGACCGGCCCCGCGGGGGCGGGGGCGATGGCCGAGGTGTGGCGCGCGGTGCATCGCGCCGAGGGCGTGCCGGTCGCCATCAAGGTGATGACCGCCACCCAGGCGCGCGGCGAGCGTTATCGCGCGTTGTTCGGCCGTGAGGTGCGCGCGGTCGCTCGCTTGGATCACGACGGCATCGTGCGGGTCTTCGATCACGGCGTCGTGCCGGCCGCGCTGGCGCAGCGGACCCGACAGCGGCTGCCCGAGGGGGCCCCCTGGCTCGCGATGAGCTGGATCGGCGGCGGCGCGCTTCGGGCGCGGCGGGGGCTGATGCCGTGGCCCGCGCTGCGCCGGACGCTGCTGCAGCTGTTCGACGGGCTGGCCCACGCCCACGCCCGCGGCCTCGTGCACCGCGACTTCAAGGACGCCAACGTGCTGCTGGGCCCCGGCGGGCCGGTGATCACCGACTTCGGGTTGGCCGTCGAGCGCCACGATCGGGCGGTCGCGCAGGCGAAGCGCACCGTCGGCACCCCCTATTTCATGGCCCCCGAGACCGTGCGCGGGCAGCCCTGGGCGCTCGGGCCATGGACCGATCTCTACGCGGTGGGCTGCATGGCCTTCGCCCTGGCCAGCGGCGCGCCGCCTTTCGCCGGGCGGGCGCCGCTCGACGTGATGCGGGCCCAGAGCGAGGCCGAGCGACCGCCGCTCGCGACCCGCCACCCGACGCCCGCGGGCTTCACCGATTGGGTTCACCGGCTGATGGCGATCGACCACCGGGCGCGCTTCCGCTTCGCCGCCGACGCGGCCGCCGCGCTGCGGGCCCTCGACGGGGCCGCCGATGTATCCGATGGCCCATGTGCGCGGACGGCGCCCGTCGATTGGCGCCGCCCGGCCGCGGCGGCGCCCGCGTCACCGCTCGTCGACGTAGGACGCAGCCTGGTGGCGCTGCGCGAGCCGCGGTTGCGCGGGCGCGGATCGGAGCGCGACCGGCTCTGGGCCGCGTTGGCGGCGATGTCGGCCGCGGGCGACGGCGGCAGCGCGGCGGTCGTGCTCGCCGGCCCGGCCGGGGTGGGCAAGACCCGGCTGGCGCGCTGGCTGCACCATCGAGCCCACGAGCTGGGGTTGGCCGATGGGCTCACCGCGGTTCACGGCCCGGCCCCCGAGCCCGACGCCGTGCCCGTGCCGATGCTCGCCGGCGCGCTTGGCTGTCGGGGCCTGCGTGGCGAGCGGGCGGCGGGGCGCATCCGCCATACGCTCGGGCTGGACGCCGACGATCCGCGGGCCGCGCGCATCGCCGCTGCGCTCGAGCCGACGGAGGCCGACGACGCGCGCGATCTCGGCGGCGAGCCGGCGCGGGTGGCCGGCTGGTGCCTCGCGCTGGCGCTCCTCAGCCGCGTTCGGCCGCTGGTCGTGCTCGTCGACGACGCCCAATGGGCCGACGACGCGCTGGCCCTTGTGCTCGCCGCGCTCGAACGACCGGCGGTGCGGGCGCTCTTCGTCCTGACCCGGCGCGACGATGGCCCGCCGGGCGACCCCCGCCTCGACGCGATCGCCGAGCGGGCGACCCGGCTGACGATCGGGCCGCTCGCCGCGGGGGCGATCCGCCAGATGATCGACGATCGCCTGCGGCTCGACGGGCGCACCGCCGAGCTGGTCGAGCGGCGTGCCGCGGGCAGCCCGCTGTTCGCCGCCGAGCTCGTGCGGCACTGGGTCGACTCGGGCGCGCTCGAGGCCGGCCGCGGGGGCTTTCGGGTGCGGCAGACGGCCCGCGACGCCTTGCCCGTGGGGCTGGGTGACCTGGGCTGGGCCCGGCTGACCCGCGCCGTCGAAGGGGCCGAGCCGTGGGCGCTCGAAGCGCTCGAAGGCGCGGCCGTGCTCGGCTCGGGCGTCGATCCCGAAGAGTGGGCCGCGCTGTGCGACGCGGCGGGCCTCGCCGTGCCCCACGGGGCGGTGCGCGGGCTCGTCAACGGGCGGCTCCTGGTCGAGACGCTCGACGGCTGGCGCTTTGCGCATGGCATCCTGCGCGAGTCGCTGTTGCGCCGGTCGCGAGAAGGGGCCCGGCTGCGGCGCTGGCATCACCTCGCGGCGCAGGTCCTGGCTGGCCGACCGGGGCGCGACCGGCGCCGCGCCCACCACCTGCAGCGGGCCGGCCTGCCGGGGCGCGCCCGCCCGCTGTTCACCCGACTGGCATGGCGCGCCTGGGCCGTCAGCGAAGACCGACGCGCCCGGCGGGCGGTGATCGACGCCGCGCGGGCCGCGTGGCGCGAGGGTCTGCCCGACGCGCATCCCGCCCGGGCCGAGCTGCGGGCGCTCTGGGCCCTGTGTGCCCGCGGCGCGGGCCATGGTACGCGCCACGCCCGTCGGGCCCTGGCGGCCGTTCTGCGGCTCGATCCGTTGACGGCGGCCCGCGTGCGCTTCGCCTGGGCCTATGCGGCGACCGGCGGCAGCGACGCGGCGCACACCGAGCGGCTGTTCGCCGAGGCCGTGCAGGCCGCCGAGCACGCGGTGCGCCGGTTGGCACTATCGGCAGCGGTCGCGGACGACGCCGACGCGCCCGACGATCCGCTGCGGGCGGCGGTGCGGTTGGCGGTGCGCGGGCAGCGATGGCGGGCGAGCCTGTTGACCCGGGTCGGCGACCTGGACGGCGCCGGGCGCTGCCTCGACGCGGCCGAGGCCCTCGGGCCGGGCGCCGCCGACGACGCCGATCGGGGCTATATCGCCGCCCGCCGCGCCGAGATCGCCGCCGCCCGCGGCGCGCTGGCCGACGCGGAGCGCTGGGCGATGCACGCCCATGCCGCCTTCGCCGCCATCGATCACCGGGCCGGCCTGGGCATGATCGCACGGCTGCTCAGCGAGATCGCCCGCCGGCGGGACGCGCCCGACGCCGCCGAGCGCTGGCTGTGGACCGCCCGCGCCATCTGGCTCGACCTCGGACGCGCCCAGGCGGTGCGGCTGACCGACCTGAACCTCGGGCTACTGCTCAACGAGCAGCGTCGCTTCGCCGAGGCCCGCACCCGTCTGCAGGCCGTGCGCGGCGCCGCCTGCCCGAGCCACTACGACGTGCTCGCCTGCCTGCTGCTGCTGCCGGGGGACGCGGCGGTGGGCGATTGGGCCCGCTGGCGCGCGCATTGGCAGGCCATCGAGCCGCTGCGCGCGGGGCGGGTGGTGGAGGTCGACGTGGCGTTGGCCGCGCGGCTCGCCGCCCGGGTCGCGGCGCAGGCCGGGGCCCAGGCCCAGGCGGACGCGGCGTGGGCCCTCGCCCGGGATCAGTTCATGCGCCTCGGCCGCCTCGACGAGGTCCGCGCCATCGACGCAGAGCGCGACCGGCGCTGAGGGTCACGCCAGCAGCTCGCGGATCAGCGGCTCGACGGTGCGCGACGTATAGGGCTTGCTGATCAGCCGCGTCGTCGGGTCGGCCAGATCGACGGAGCTGAGCCGGTCGGTGGCATAGCCCGAGGCGAAGATGACCGGCACCGGCCCCAGCACCGCGCGCATGCGCCGCACCGCCGTCGGCCCGTCGATGCCGGGCAGGATGACATCGCTGATGATCATCTGGGGCTGATACCGGGCCAGGCTCACCGCGTCGACCGCCTGCTCGCCGCTCTCGAAGGTCTGCACGCGATAGCCGGCGGCCTCGAGCCCCTTCGACAGCGATCGGCGGATACCCGCCTCGTCTTCGATCACCGCCAGCTGCACCCCGCGGATCGCGGGCATGGGGTGCGCGGGCGTCAGCGCCCGCATCGGCGGTTGGCACGGCGCGCGGGGCAGCTGCACGATGACCCGGGTGCCGCGGCCTTCGACGCTGTCGATGCGGATCTGACCGTCGGCCTGCTGCACGATGCCGAGGCAGGTCGCCAGCCCCAGGCCGGTGCCCCGATCGTGATCCTTGGTGGTGAAGAACGGGTCGAACGCCTGCTCGACGACCGCCGGCGCCATGCCGTGGCCGGTATCGCTGACGGTCAGCTGCATGCGCGCCGGCGTCGAGCCATCGCCGGGCAGGGCCCGCAGCGCGAAGCAGAGCTCACCTCCCGCGGGCATGGCGTCGCGCGCGTTGACCGCGAGGTTCATCAGCAGCTGGTCGAGGTGGGTCCGATCGATGAAGACCGGCCAGTTGTCCGGGCCGGGATCGACCCGCACCCGGATCTGCTCGCCGAGCGTGCGCTGCAGCATGCGGGTCAGGTCGACGCACGCCGCGAGCAGGTCGATGGACTCGGGCCGGGCGACGTCGCGCCGGGCGTAGGCCAGCAGCCGGCGGGTCAGGCTGGCCCCCTTGCGGGCGGCCTCGAGGATCTCCCGGGCCAGCGGCTCGAGCGGCGTGCCGCCGAGCGCGTGGGCCAGCTCGTCGCCGTTGGCCATCACCACCGTGAGCAGGTTGTTGAAGTCATGGGCCAGCCCGCCGGCCAGGCGCCCGACCCCTTCGAGCCGCTGACTGTGCCGCACCTGCTGCTGAAGCGAGTGTTCGTGGCGCAGGTCCTCCAGCGTGCTCGAGATGAACTGCGCCTTCCCGGAGACGGGGTCGCGATGCAGCACGACCGTCGCCCGGGTGGGCGCGAACTCGCCGTTGGCGGCGCGGGTCTCCGAGCGCCCGCGCCACGAGCCCTCCGCGCGCAGGCTCGGCATGATGTACTGGTCGAAGCGGGCGATGGTGGCCGCGCTGAAGTAGGTCGTCGAGTGGTTGCCCAGGTCGCTCTCGTCGAGGCCCATCAACGCCTTCGCCGCCGGGTTGAACCATTGCAGCCGACGCTCGGGGCTGAAGAACAGGACGGCGTGCGGCGAGGCCTGGATGACGGCCTCCATGCGCCGCATCTGGTGCTCGACGCGGCGTCGCTCGGTGATATCACCCACCGCGCCGAAGGCGCCCACGACGACGCCGTCTTCGATGATCGGGATGCCTTCGGCGCGCACGGTGATGACCCGGCCACGCGCCGTCCGCATCTGCGCCTCCAGATCGAAGGGTCGCGCCTCCGCCGCGAGCCGCTCCACCGCCGCAGCGACCCGCGGGCGGTCTTCTGGCAGGTAGAAGCCGAGCCCCTGGTCGAGCTCGGGCTGCGGCGAGCCGGGCTCGAGGTCGTGCAGGCGGAAGGTGCCCGAGGTCCAGTAGATCTGGCGGCTCGCGAAGTCGAGCTGCCAGCCGCCGACCCGGGCGATGCGGTGGGTGCGCTCGATGAGCGCGCGCTCCCGCGTCTGGTTGGTGACGTCGCGGGCGACCGCGTGGAAGCGCCCGCCGTCGAGTCGCCCCGACCGCCACTGCAGCCGGCGCCAGCCGCCGTCGCAGTGGCGGTAGCGGTTCTCGAAGTCCACCACCTCGGCGTCGTCCAGCAGCCCGAGCCAGGTCGCCGTCGTCGCCTCGACGTCGTCGGGGTGCACGAAGTCGAGAAAGGGCCGGCTGGTCAGCTCTTCGGCCGACCAGCCCAGCACGCGTTCGAAGGCGTGGTTGACCGCGACCAGCCGCCCGTCGGCGGCGATGCACAGCATGTCGAGGGCTTTGTTGGCCAGCAACGCCAGATCGCCCGGCGGCACATAGGGTGACTCGACGGCTGATGGCGGCTCGGTTGGCTCGGTCATGTGCTCGCGCGCCCCGCGGTTCGTGAACGAGGCGATGGTACACCGAGATAGACGTCACCCTCGTCATGAATCTCGTGGGTGACGCCTCTATCCGTCGTGGGTCTGGCAGGCGCGGGTCTCGGTGGGGCAGGTCACGAGGCAGCGATCGATGCTGCCGCATCCGGTCGACACCGCGCAGTCGACGAAGTCGCGCCACAGCGACAGCCCCTCGGCGGAGGCGTCCTGCTCGCAGCGGGCGTAGCAGTCGCTGTCGGGGCACGAGAAGACGCACTCGAGCACCTCGTCGCAGGTCAGCACGCCGGTGCCCAGGCCGTGGTCGAAGCACGCGTCGAGGATGTCGCCGCAGCGCTCCTCCTGGCAGGTCGGCGGCTCGCCGGCGCACTCGCGCTGCACGCAGTCCACCGCCGCCACGTAGCGCTCGAAGGCCGCCGGCGAGGCGTCGGTCACGCAGGCGTCGATGCAGGCCTCCTCGTCCTCGGCGGGCTCGACCGGGCAGTCGTTGATGCAGCGTACGAAGGCGCCGCACGGCGCGCGGCCCTGCGGACGGGGCGGCAGCTCGCCGAAGCAGCCGACGTACTCCGGCGCGCAGGCATCGAACATGCAGTCCTCGTCGACGCCCTGCTCGGTGAAGCAGCCGCCGATGTCGAGGCAGTCGACGATGTCGACGTAGCGCCGATAGCCCTCGTCCGACGACTCGAGCAGGCACTGCTCGATGCAGAGCTGGTCGGGGCATTGCCCGAGGCAGCTCGAGAGGGCGGTGCACGCCTGGACCCCCGCCGCCATCTGATCGGCCGTCGCGCAGCGGCCGTTGCTCTGGCAGAACTCGCCGGGCGGGCAGCCGTCGGCGAAGCAGTTGGTGGGCACCGTGGCGTCGGGGGCCGGCGGCGGGGTCTCCTGCGGTTCGTCGCAGCCGCCGACCGACAGCGCGATGGCGATGGCGGCCAGCGCGAGCACCGCGAGCGTCGACAGGGACGGCTGCCGAGACGGTTGATGGGGGGCGGGGCGGGGGCTGCGATTCACCCGGGACTCCAAGGGCACGTTCGGCGCTACATTACCCGATGCGGCAGATCGACTCGACCGCGAGTCGCTGGCGGGTCCGGGTGCGGACGGATTGCGGTCGACGGGCCGACCGCGCATCCTGCCCGACCACGCCACCCGCCGGGAGATCCCGATTGAGCGACGCCCGCGGCGCCTTCCGCCGACTGCTGACCGAGCGCGCCGACTTCCGGCGGCTGTGGTACAGCAACATGGTCTCGCTCATCGGCGACTGGCTGAGCTACGTCGCCGTCAGCCTCGTCGCCGTCGATCAGGGCGGCAGCGCCGTCGCCGTGGGCATGGTGCTGGTGGCCCACACCCTGCCGATGGCGGTGCTCGGCCCCATCTCGGGCCCGCTCGCCGACCGCTTCGACCGCCGCCGCATCATGATCTGGGCCCAGGTCGGCGCCTCGCTGCTGACCCTGGTGATGTACGGCGCCGTCGAAGCCTCGGCCATCGTCTGGATGCAGATCTGCCTGCTCTTGCGGGTGAGCATCTCGGGCGTCGCGATGACCGCCCGCATGGCCGCGGTGCCGCAGCTCGTCGAGCCCGACGAGCTGCACGCCGCCAACTCGCTGCTCGGGCTGACGTGGAGCGTGATGTTCACCGCCGGCGTCGCGCTCGGCGGCTTCATCGCCAGCTGGTTCGGGCCGGGGCAGGCGATCCTGGCCGACGCGGCGACCTTCCTGCTCTCGGCGCTGATCATCACCCGCCTGCCGGCCCTGCCGCCGCCGCCGGGCGACGAGGCGCCCACGCGCCCCGGCCTGCGCGACATCCTCGTCGGCTGGACCTACGCCCGCCCGCGCCCGCGGCTCTTCGCCGCGCTGATGGCCAAGACCCCGCCCTCGATGGCCAACGCCGCCGGCTGGGTCACGCTCAACCTCGTCGCCGGCCCGCGCATGGCCGGCAGCACCGCGATGGCCCTCGGCGTGATGCACGCGCTGCGGGCGGTCGGCACCGGCGTCGGCCCGCTGCTGCCCGCCCGCTGGATCCCGCGCGAGGCGAACCTGGGCACCCCGATGGCCTTCGTCGGATTGGCGCTGTTCCTGCTCTTCGACAGCCCGTGGGTCTTCGTGCCCGCGCTGGTGCTGTGGGGCATGGGCAGCGGCCACAACTGGGTGACGAGCACCGCCGAGCTGCAGGCCCGCACGCCGGGCAGCATCCTCGGGCGCATGAGCGCGCTGAACCTGATGACGCTGCAAGCGGGGCAGGCCGCGATGGCCCTGGTCGCCGGCTGGCTGATCGACCTGACGGCCGATCCGGCGAGCGGCGGCTGGCTGGGGCTGGGGCTGGGCGTGGCCGGCTGGGCGGTGTTGATGGTCATCCGGTCGAAGGGGTCGCCCCTCGAAGGGCAGGCGCCGGACGACCGGCGCTGAGCCTCAGCGGCGCCGACGCCAGCCGAGCGCGAGCAACACCGCCAGCAGCGTACCCGCCGGCCCGCCGCTGCCCGCGTCGCAGGCGCAGCCGCCGCCCGGCGAGCCGCCGCCGCCGTCGTCGTCGCAGTCGGGCTCGTCCTCGTGCACGCAGCGCCCCGGATCACAGGTCGGATCCCAGCGCAGCCCCGGCCCGCACACCGAGACGCAGAAGCCCTCGTCGTTCAGCCGGGTACCCGGCCCGCACGGGTTGCTCGTATCGGCGTCGGCCAGCAGCGGCCCGCCGTCGGCCCCACGATCCATCGACATCGGCGCCGCGTCGCGCGCCGGCCCGACCGACATGTCCCGCCCGGCGTCCGCCGGCGGCTCGACCGCCCCGTCGACCCCCGCGTCCGCCGGCAGCGGCGGCAGGCCGCCATCGGACACCACCACCGTGTGCACCACCGTCTCGGTCTCCAGCGGATCGATCAGATCGGCCGCGATGGTCGCCGTATTCTCGATCGTCGCCCCGTTGGGCGCGTCGCGCCGCACCTGCACCGTGAACGCCAGCCGGTGGATCTCATCGATCTCGATCGTATCGCCCACCTGGGGCAGCCCGGTGAGCTCGAGGCCGTCTTGCAGCGGGAACGCCCCGCCCGGCCCGTCGGGCACCGGCCGGCCATCGAGCAGCGTGCTGCCCGGCACGTACTGCACCAGCGGCGAGAGCGGATCGCGCACCACCACGCCCACCGCCGGCCCGTCGCCGTCGTTCTCCACCTGGATGCGATAGCTGATCGCGCCGCCCGGCGAGATGCTCGAACCCGTCGGCGGCACCGACTCCTTCTCCGGCTTGAGCCCTTCGAAGTCGGGCAGCCGATGGTCGAAGGCCAGCACCATCCAGTTGGTGAAGAGCTGCTCGCCCGGCGTGATCAGGCCGTCGCCGCGGGGGATGATCAGGTCGATGCGCGCCTCGTCGTCGCCGGCCTCGACCGCGCCGACCACCGTGAAGCGATCGAGATCGGTGCTCTGCACCCCCTGCCGGCACTGCCCGTCCGCCGTGCCCGTATTGACCGTCGAGTTGAAGACGTTGTTGACCGGGTTGCAGCCGTCGCTGATCTGCCGCCCGTTGACCTGCAGCTGGTCGCCCACCGTCGGCTGGTCGCCCTCGAGCACCATGATCGTCATGTCGAGCGCCGGATCGGGCGGCGGCGCCTCGAAGCCCCGCGGGAACAGCGAGCGGTTGATGCCCGAGTTCAGCTCGAAGCCCTGGTAGTAATAGATGCGCCGCACGGGCTCGCCCGGCTCTTCGTAGACCACCAACAGCGACCACGCGCCGATGGTCAGGCTGCCCACCGCCGCCACCGCCGTGCCCGGATCATTCTCGTCCGATCCGGGGATCTGCACGTCGCTGATGGTCCACTCGCCGTTGAGCGGCATGCCCGCTTGGCGATGGGCCTCGACCTGCGCGGTGATGTCGGCGTGGTTCGAGTAGAAGCCCAGGTTGCACGCCGGCTGCACCGGGCAGATGGCCCCCAGGAACCCGCACTCGCCCGCGGCGAGGCCGTCGATGAAGCGCTCTGAGCGCATCGGATCGGCCAGCACCTCGATCGGCTCGCCCGCCGGCGCCGTCAGGGTCACCTGCACATCGGGGAAGTCGTCTTCGGCGGTCGAGGCGGCCCAGTTCAGCCGGGCGTGCACCACCCGCAGGTCGAGCGAATCGGGGAAGGTGTCCAGGGTCACCGTCGAGCCGTCGAGCCCCATGCAGTTGGCCCCGCCGATGCCGCCGCAGGCCGGCGCGCCGCAGGCGATCAGCGTATCGGCGGTCGCCGCGTAGCCCAGCCGCCCCTCGAACTCCAGCGCCGGATCGGGCCCCAGCGGCTGGCCCTGGCCCCACGCGCTCGATACGACGGCCAGCGTCATCAGCCCGGCGAGCGCCGCCGGCCCCTTGCGGATCAGCATCATCAGCACCTCCCGATCGGCAGCCTACACCGATGGGCGGGGTCTACCACAGTGCAACCGCAGCGGGTTCGTCGTGGCCATCGGCGCTTCTGACGAGCGCGCGTCGACCGAGTTGTCGGTCGTATGTCCGTCGACTACTGTGGCGCAGCACGCACGACCATGTGGGGTCAACAGGCCGCTCTTGACTGGCCTGCCCGCCAGCGTGTTTCGTTTTCTCAGTGATCCGAGCAAGGCCAGTTCGCGTACATGACCGACCTCACGCCCACGCCTGCGACGACGCTCGACGCCGCGTCGCGCACACTCGACTTCAATGATCCCCTCGAGAGCGGTGACCCCCGATGGGTCGACCTGTCGCCTGCGCGAGGCAACAACGTGTTGCACCGCCTGCGCAAGCGCCTGCTGCGAAAGCAGCCGGGTCGGTATATGCACGTCGTCTTCGCCAGTCATCGCGGCGCGGGCAAGACGACCGAACTCAACCGTTTGCGGCACGACCTCAGCGAGAAGTTCTGCTGCCTGTACTTCGAGGCCAACGTCGAGCTCGACGCCTACGACATCATCATCGAAGACCTTCTGCTGCTGCTGTGTCGCGAGGTCGAGCGGTTCATGCGCGAGGCGGTCGAGCGCCCGCTGCCCGACGAGATGCTCGCCGACGTGAGCGCGTGGTTCGCCGAGAAGGTCTCGACGACGACCGTCGGCCGCACCCTCGGCGCGGGCGTCGAGGCCAGCGTCGGGGCCGCGCCCCGTGTCCCGTTCATCAAGCTCCTCGGCGGTATGACGGCCCACGCCAAGGTCGCGAGCGAACACCGCGACGAGCTGCGTGAGGTCCTCAAGAAGTACCCGGGCTCATTGGACGCAGCGGTCAACCGCCTGCTGGCGGCCGCTCACCGCCAGCTCAAGGAGGCCTTTGGCAAAGAGCTGCTGATCATCATCGACAACCTCGATCGCTACCTGCCAGAGAAGGCCGAGAAGCTGCTGATCGGGCAGGCCGACCGGCTGTGTCAGCTGCAGGCGAACCTCGTCTTGACGCCGCCGATCAGCCTTCACTACCGCCCCAAGTCGGGCAACCTCACCGATCACTTCCACGTCGAGGTCATGCCGTCGGTCAAGCTGCGCGGCCCCGACGATCCGTACGAGACCGTCGCCGAGCCGGCGCGCGGTCTGCTCAACGAGGCGCTGGCCCGGCGGATCGATCTCGATCGGCTGCTGCCCGAGCCCGCGGCGCGCGACGCGCTCATACTGGCCAGCGGGGGCAGCATCCGCGAGCTGCTGCAGCTCACCTACTTCGCCACCCTCGAAGCGGACGGTGAGTCCATCAGCGTCGCCGACGTCCGCGTCTCTCGCGATCAGTGGGCGGGCACGCTGCGGGACAAGGTCTTCAACAACGACTGGACGGCGGTCTTGGGCCGCATCGCCGAGACCAAGCGGCCCGAGGGCGGCGAAGACGCGCTGGCCGTGCTCTTTCATCGGCTGGCGTTCAAGTACAACGGCACCGTCTGGTACGACGTGCACCCGCTGCTCGCCGACCTGCCCGAGGTGGCGGCGGGCCTGGCGCGGCGAGCGAAGCGCAGCGCGTCCGGCACACCGAGCAGCGGTGTCTGAACTCGAGAGCCAGCCGGCGGATCTCGACGCCGCGCTGTCCACCGACGACCGGCGGCGGATCAGCCGACTCATCCGCCGGACGGCGCGCGCGCCGGGTTTTCAGATGTGCATCATCGAGGTCGGGCACCCCCGTGAGGCAGCGGCGGTCGACGGGTGGCTCCGATCAGAGATGCCCCATGACGTGCCGGTCAGGCGCTTCGACCTCGCGGCGTTGCCCGGGGAGAACATCTGGGCCGAGCTGGGCGCAGAGCTCGGCGGCGACCCCCCGCCGCGCGGCTGGATCTTCAGCGGGCTCGAGGAGCTGCCCCCTGCGGAGCGCGAGCGCCGGATCGTGCAGCTCAACGTGCAGCGCGACAGCCTCGTCCGGGACTACCCGGGGCTGTGGTTTCTGCTGGTGCACGTGAGCCTGCGCCCGGTGCTGATGAAGACCGCGCCCGACTTCCTGGACTACGCGGTGATCCGGACCCGGCGGTCGCCCCCGGCGCCGGGGCGGCCTGCGCTCGCCGGCGGCGACTCGAGCCGCTCGAGCTTCGACTGGAGGGCGTACGAGAGGCCGCCACTGAGCGACGGGCTGCAGCCGGTCGCTGAGGCGATCGACGCGGGCGAGCTGGAGCGGGCCGAAGATCTGCTGGGCGTGGTCGAACTGTCGGGCGTCGAGGCCGATCGGCTGGGGCAGGACTGGCTTCGCGCCGAGCTGCGCCTGCGCCGCGAGCGGACCGAGCTCGCTCTCGCAGACTGGTCGCCGGGCGGCGTGGCCTTCGAGCGCGCTTCAGCCGCGGAGAGGCCGGCGGTGCTGCGGCGGCTGGGGCAGCTCCTGACTCGGCTCGGCGATGTCGAGCGGGCCGAGTCGCTGTTGAGTGGGCAGGCGCTGCCGCTGTGCGCAGAGGCGGGTGACGACGCCGAGGCCGCCGAGGTATGGGATGCCTTGGGCGATATCGCGACCCTCCGTGGTGAGCTGGACGAGGCGCTGCGTATCCGGCGGGAGGAGGAGTTGCCGGTCTTCGAGACGCTCGGCGACGTCCTCTCGCGCGCTGTCACCATGGGCAAAATCGCCGACATCCTGGGGAGCCGTGGTGAGCTGGACGAGGCGCTGCGTATCCGGCGGGAGGAGGAGTTGCCGGTCTACGAGAAGCTCGGCGACGTCCGCTCGCGCGCCGTCACCATGGGCCAAATCGCCGACATCCTGTATCGCCGTGGTGAGCTGGACGAGGCGCTGCGTATCCGGCGGGAGGAGCAGTTGCCGGTCTACGAGAAGCTCGGCGACGTCCGCTCGCGCGCCGTCACCATGGGCTACATCGCCGACATCCTGGGGAGCCGTGGTGAGCTGGACGAGGCGCTGCGTATCCGGCGGGAGGAGGAGTTGCCGGTCTACGAGAAGCTCGGCGATGTCCGCTCGCGCGCCG